>WFSJ01000060.1 GCA_015486055.1 Acidobacteriota bacterium | reverse complement strand
TAATCCCTGTAATTATAAGATCTGGTTTTTCCCCTGTCGTCCCAGCGATTAAAAGGAAAGAGCTTAGCAAGAAAATTAAGGATGTTATTATTGCTTTTTTCATAATACCCTCCTTACGATAATATTATACGAATTAATCCCATCTAAGTTGAGCAATTTGTTGTAGTCCCCTAAAAAGTGGATAGTTTTTGAGTTGAATTCCTATAATCTGCAACATTTCCCTCCATTCCCAATAAATGAGGAAAGAATTTTTATGCTTCATAGAGATTTAAGGTTATGGATGCCTGACACGATGGAGAGGGATGTTTCATCCGTGTCGTAAAAAAATCACGCCATAAAACATCCGTAGAGCTTGAGTAAATTCGTTTTCTTGGCTTTTTCTTGTTTTTTCCTATAATAATTGCACTTTCTAACTACTCCAATTAATCTCACTCTTGGCAGTCGGGGGCAGAAATTGCCCCTGTCTGCTTAATGTGGACTCCTTCGGATATTGGAGGACAGGAGAATATCTATACAGGAATGAATTCGCTTTTTAGCCTAAGATTCTTTGCGATTTTGTAGGGTAAAACTGATGTTTCAATGTAACTATCGTAGCACTAAAGCTTGCATTCTTTTGCTCTTCAAAAAGGGAAGCGGTACAGGCGTGATTTAATTAAGTTTGTGAGATGAACGAAAAATGAGAAAAACGCAGGTTGAGGAGCTTTCTTTACTGGTTTATACAAGGAGAAAGAAAGAATAAAATTCTTACACAAAAATCTTGAGACGATGATATAATCATTACAGTAATAAAAAAACAGGAAGGGTTATGGCAGTATCGAGCATTTTTAACGACGTTATAGGTCCTGTTATGCGAGGTCCTTCTAGCTCCCATACAGCGGCAGCCTGTCGTATAGGACTTCTTGCTAGGGATTTAATAGGGAGAAGGATAGAAGAGGTAATAATAGACTATGACCCCAACGGTTCTCTGGTAACCACCCATGAGTCTCAGGGGAGCGACATGGGCCTTTACAGTGGCCTTCTCGGATGGAGTATGGATGACGAAAGGATGTTGAATTATCAGGAAGGGATAAGAGAGGCCGGTATAAAAATTAAGGTTAATTATATAAGCTATGGTGCAAAGCATCCCAATACCTACAGGATGAAAATTTCAAATTCAGAGATTTCGCATTCGGTTACTGCTATATCAACAGGTGGTGGAGCAATTGAGATTACAGAAATAGATGGTGCAGAGGTTTCCATAAATGGAGATTTTCACGAATTGCTTATTTACACCGATAATCTGGAAGAAGTTCGCTCTTCACTTCCCTCCTCTTTAGAATATGATTTTATATTTTACAGGAAGGGCGGAAAAAATTTCGTCGAGATCAAAAGTCACAGGCCTTTTTCTAAAGAAGAAATTAGAAAAATAGAATCAACTCCAGGGGTTAAGTTTATCCGTTATCTGAGGCCGGTTTTTCCTGTGCTTTCGCGAAGGTATATCAAGGTGCCCTTTATTTATAGCAGGGAGATGATGGAATATGCAAAGGCTAAGAAACTTAGTATCTGGCAGCTTGCTGTAGAATATGAAAGCGTACGCGGGGGAATCTCCGAAGAGGAAGTTCTGGAAAAGATGCGCAGTATTGTACAGATAATGGACAAATCTATAAAACTCGGTTTTAAAGGAACCTACTACGAGGACAGGATTTTGCCGGCTCAATCCCCTGTTTTTAAGGAAAAGATGGAAGCAAAGGCTTTACTGGATGCCGGGATGATGAATACCATGATACTCTATGTAACCTCGATGATGGAGGTGAAAAGTTCCATGGGAGTTATAGTGGCCGCTCCAACAGCAGGTGCATGTGGAACGCTTCCAGGTACAATACTCGGGGCTGCGGACTGGATGGGAAAAAGCGAAGATGAAGCTGTAAAGGCAATGCTTGCAGCAAGCATAATTGGGATATTCATATCCGAGCACGCAACCTTTTCAGCAGAAGTTGGTGGATGCCAGGCAGAGACCGGAGCCGCATCTGCAATGGCTGCTGCAGGCCTTTTGTATCTGGGAGGGGGCAGTTTGGAACAGAGTATCAATGCAGCTTCATTTGCACTCCAGAACGAGCTCGGTCTGATCTGTGACCCCATTGCTACTCGGGTTGAGGCGCCATGTCTGGGCAGAAACATAATGGGAGCATCAAATGCTCTTGCTTCAGCAAATATGGCACTGGCAAACTACGACCCCATAGTTACGTTTGACGAAGTCGTTGAAACCATGCTTAAGGTTGGAAAAAGCCTTCCCCATGAACTTCGCGACACAGGCCTTGGAGGCCTTTCTGTAACCCCTTCATCTATAAGATTACAAAAAAAGCTACAGGAAAAATCTAAGAGTAAATAAACTTTTCATTTTACGGGCCACCTCCAGCGTGGGGTAACCTTTGTATACTTAGTAATGGTCAAATCCCCAGCCCTTAGAACTACCTTATAAAGACCAGGGGATGCCTTCGCAGTATTCCAGTAGACCCTGTGAAGTCCTCTATTGTGCTTGATGTCTATTTTCTTCATGAGCTTTCCATAGCAATTGTGTATTTCAAGTTCTGCCTTTTCTTTTGATGTATTTTTGAAGTAATAATAAATGGCAAGACCGTTGGTCTCATTAGGCGTTGTAATAGGTCTATCACCCATAAGTTCGAAGTTTCCCCAGAATCTTCGCTGGGAATAGTTCAACTGAGGTTTCGGCTCTATATCAAAAAGATAAACATCTTTATTAAGGATATCATCTGTAACTTCCTGAAGAGGGAAAATATCTGTTATAAATGCTCCCCTTCCATAGGTACCTACAATGAGGTCGTTCTCTCTGGGATGTATCAGAAGGTCCATAACAGGGACATGGGGCATATTGTTGTTGAAGGGAATCCAGTTCACTCCTCCAGTGAAACTTACATAAACACCCTTTTCTGTTCCTGCAAATATCAGGTTTGGATTCTTTCTGTCTTCATAGATGACATTTACGCTTGCCATTGGAAGATTTCCTGTTATATCTATCCATGTTTTTCCATAATCATCTGTTCGATAGACAAAGGGCCTGAAATCATCGAATTTGAAACCTGATTTTGTAACATATGCACGGGAAGGAGAATAATTCGAGGCAAAAACCCTTGTTACCCAGTAGTTTTTAGGACAACCAAGGGCAGTTATTGCAGCGGTGCATTCGTGCCAGTTCTTCCCGAAATCTTTGGTTACGTGAACTCGTCCATCGTCCGTTCCAACCCATATGAGCCCTGCTTTAAGGGGGGACTCAGAAATTGTTGTTATCGTACAGTACATCATGTGCCCCTTTCCAGCTATTTTGACCGGGTCATTTGTCGTAAGGTCAGGGCTTATTTCTGTCCAGTGGTCGCCCCTGTCAATAGACATAAGAAGCATCTGTGATCCTGCGTAAATTATCTGTGGATTGTGCGGCGATATAAGTATGGGAGGAGTCCAGCCAAATCTATAAGGAGATTTTCCTTTTTCTCTTTTGGGTTCTATATCCACCCTTTCTCCATTCAACATATCTACTCTCTGGTGCCCTCCAAACTGCGTTGTAGTATATGCCCAGCGGTTATTTGTTGGATCAACCTTACAATACATTCCATCCCATTTCCCCACCAGATTCCAGTCCTCCAGTGTTATCTCTCCCCGCCAGGAATTGGAAGGAGCTTTCCATATCTCATGGTCCTGGAGACTTACGTAAATGTTGTACGGTGTCTTGTTGTCAGCTTCGACTCTATATACTTCCCCGAGGGGGATATTGTAAAGATGATCCACAGTCTTTCCTCCATCATAGGTAAGATAGAGTCCACCATCGCTTCCTATTAGCATATGACGGGAATCATTGGGGTCTATCCACATAGCCCTTACGTCCCCAAACATCTTTGAGAATCGATCTATCTTAGGCCATTTCAGATTATGCCATGTTTTACCCCCGTCTTCGGAATATCTAAGGCTTTCGCTTAATATGAAAATTTTGTCTGGGTCATCCGGAGCCACCTTTATTTTATTGAAGGAATATTCTGCTTTTGAACTAACGTTATCCTTAGAGCTGTTTCTTTTTCCCCAATGAAGTCCCCCATCTATTGTTCTGTATAGTTCACCACCTTTTATAAATTTCCAGTAAGGGTCTCCCATTTTGTTGAACTTTATCTTAATGTATTCCTCAGGAGTCTTCGGAATTTTTGCTCCAGGCTTCAGATTCAGGTTTTCAATTACAGCATAGACAATGTTGGGATTCCTGGGGTAAATTGCAAGCCCGATCCTCCCTATTTTTCCATGGGGAAGGCCACCAGAAAGTCTTTTCCAGGTTTTTCCGCCATCTGTGGTTTTGTAAATCCTGCTCCCTTCTCCACCTGCTTCAAAATTCCAGGGGTAACGGTATTTTTCATAGGCAGCAGCGTAAAGAATATCAGGGTTTTTCGGGTTAATTACAAGGTCTATAACTCCAATGTTTTCATTTATGTAAAAGATCTTCCTCCATGTTTTTCCTCCGTCGGTTGTCTTGAAAATACCCCTTTCTTTGTTCGGAGAAAAAAGATGTCCCATTGCCGCCACATACACTACATTTGAATTTCTGGGATCTATAACTATCTTGGAAATGTGCTGGGTGTCCTCCAGGCCAAGATGCACGAAGGTCTTTCCGCCATCAACACTTTTGTAAATTCCATCCCCTGGATGAGATAGCCTTGCGTTAAACGACTCTCCTGTTCCTACCCATACAATCTTAGGGTTCTTTTGGTCAACTGCAAGGGCGCCTATTGAGGGTGAATCGTATTTATCAAAAATTGGATAAAAGGTGGTTCCATTGTTCTG
>WFSJ01000059.1 GCA_015486055.1 Acidobacteriota bacterium | reverse complement strand
ATCATGAATTTCATTATGTTTAGTTTACAGAATTTAAATTTTAGTTTCAAGTCGTTTCCGTCCCGGAATAGGGAAAGAATTCGGGGTCAGGTTTTGCATTGCCACATTTGTCACCTTTCAATTACTTTTTTAATGTTTCAGTGGTTATCTCTTTCATACTCGGAACCATCTTCGCAAAGCTCCTCTTTGTTCTTCCTTTCACCATCAGTTGAAGCTTCATTTCCTGTTACCATCAGAGGATATTCTATCATTTTTTCTTCTCTCTTTCAATCTGGATTCGTGAGAGGGGAAAGTATAAAAATCCCTCCTAACCTCCCTTTACGAAAGGGAGGAATAATAAAAGGAGGGAATGGAAGAGGAGGGAAGAGGAGGCCAGAGAAGTTATCTTAGGAAGGCCTTTTCCAGCTCGGGAAGGGAAATTGCCATTGCTTCGTGCGGAAGGCTCCTGAATGCTCTGGCGAATATAGCATAATGCTCTTTTCTGTTCCCTTTCATAAGAGGGAAAAGCCTCGCCCTGGATTTTAATTCCTTTTCGACCCTCAGGCCATCTACTGAAAGATTCCATTTGCATTCTGCGAATAGGACTTCCCTTCTTTTTCTATTTATGCCTATCACATCTATGTCAAAATTTTCTCCTGAGCTGGCTTTACCTACATATTTTCCGAAATCCTCAATGTGAAATGGAGAGAATAAATTTATATTTCCTCTAATTGTTTCTTCAAATCTTCCTCCAGAGAATACTTCGAAGCAGTTCTTGAAGTTATCCTTTCTACAGGAGAAAAGTAAGTTTAGGACAGGGTCTTTAATGTAAAGGCTTTTAATTTTTTTGTCTATGTGCCTGACCCTTCCAAGAAAACCATAAGTTTCCAGAAAATTTATGTATTTGTGCAGGGTAGTTTGCTTTACCTCAAGGAATGATGCTATTTCGCTCTCGCGGGTTTTTCCTCTCCCAACAGCATAAATTATGTCTCTGTATATAGAGTGTCTACCTTTAAATTCAGAGGAAAGCACCGCCTCTACTTCAGACTCGAGAAGGGATAACTCAGAGAAGAAAAGCTCTTTTACGAGAGTTTTTACATCTATGGAGAAAAACCTTTGAGAAATACTATAATAATAAGGGATTCCGCCGAAGGTAAGATATAGGGTTAAGGCTTGTTCAAAGTTTCCCGAGATTTTCTTTCCCCAAAGGAGAGTGTCTTTTAAAGGTAGTTCTGGAAGGCTTAATCTTGCATGGGCTCTCCTGTAAAGAGGACTTTCTCCGCTTTCGAAAAGCTGAGAGGTCATGGATATGCTGGAGCCTGCTGCTACAAACAGCCCTTTTGTCCCCTTTCTATCCAAAAAATCTATTCCCTGCTGGAGCTCAGAAACAAGAGAGGGAAAACCCGCAAGATTCTGGATTTCGTCTATAAAGAGGACGGAATTGTCGGAGAAATGCAGCCTGAAGAGTTCGCTTAAATTGGAACTCTCATAGCCGAGGGACAGCTTTATGTGGTCCCTTATAGCTTTTTCACCCACATCCTTTGGAAGAAGAACATATGGCACATCTCCCAACGATTCAAATATAAGTGTTGTTTTTCCTATCCTTCTTCGCCCTATTAAATAGATGACTGTAAACCCTGAGGAAGAGAATAGTTTTTTTAATAGAATTTTTTCGTTTTCCCTATTAACAAACATCCTAATTTAGGATAATCCTTTTTGAGGATAAAGTCAAGGGTGAGAAGGAAAAATCCACCCTGACCCTCCTTTGGGGGAGAAGTGGGAAGTAGGAAGAATTATTCCTTATATTTCCCCCTTTGGAAAAGGGGGAGCGAGGGGGATTTGTTTTAAAAAAGGGGAAAATCCTTATATTTTCCCTTTCTTTAGAGGGGGGATTAAGGGGGAAGTATAAAAATCCTACCTAACCTCCCTTTGAGAAAGGGAGGGATAGGAAAGGGAGGAATAGGAGTAAAAAATCCACCCTAACCCTCCTTTGCAAAAGGAGGGAATAGAAGAGGAGTAAGAAGGGAAATTCGCCTTGACCCCATCAGAGGATATTGCACATTCGGAGGAACAGGGATAAAATTGTCTCTGTTATGAAAGCGAAGGGTTTTATGTGGGGAATTTTATCTATCTTTTCTCTTATTTTTCTTTTCTTTGTCACAGGAAGGGTTGAGGGGCTTTATCTTAGTATCCCTTTTTTTCTTCTGGGATATCTGCTTTCCCGTCTTAAGGGTAGAGGGATTTATGCTTTCCTTTTTATCCTTCCCTTTATTAATGCCTTTTCTTACTTCCTGCCCACTGGATTTCCCTTCAATTATTATGCCCCCTCTCTTTTCTTGCTCTCTGGTTTTTTCGTCGGGAAAATAATAAGAGGTTACAAGATTGAGGTCCCATTCTACGGGGACTTTCTGTTAATACTTGCCCTCTCTTTTCTTTTCCTTTTCCTGAGATGGTCAAATATAACCCTTTCTCCATTAGCCTTTTTAAGAGACACTCCTATTACAACTACAGGACAAAGACTCTCTTTTGGTGCTTTCTTTCCCATATTGACTCTTGCAATATACTCCTTGAGCCCGCTTGCGCTTTTTCTCCTCGAAGGAATAGACAGGAGAAAGGCCTATAGGTATCTGTCTCTTGGAACCTTTATTTCTTTCCTTATAGCAGTTGTCCAGATCTCTGGCAGTAAATTTATGCTTTCCCCGGGAACTCGTCATGGGATAGCCTATAATGGAGGGTTCTCAGATACTCCTGGTGCGGGCACATTTGGTGGCATTCTTTTCGCTTTAATAATTCTCAATTACAAGGAAATAAAAGACCTATTTTTTCTCCTTCCCCCTCTTTTTATGGTAGCTTTCTCGGGTTCAAGGAGCGGATTTATTCTTTTAGTTTTTTCGGTTTTATTTTTCTTGGCCAGCAAGAATGTTAACAAAACTATAAGAATAGGAACTTTTGCTCTTATTATAGTGCTTTTTATTCCTTTTTCCGGAATATTGAAGAAGAGAATTGTTAGCAGGATAAAAACGGCAGAAAGAATGCCCGGCATAATAAAAAAGTTAGATATTATTACCAGCCGTAGAATTACACTATCACGCAAAGCTTTTGTTGCAATGAAAGAATTCCCGGTGAGCGGAGTCGGTGCGGGCAATTATTATTTATACAATATGTATAAATTCAAGCACGGAAGAAATGATGTGGCTCCTTCACTTTATCTTGCTCCTCTCTCGGAGTTAGGCATTATAGGAGGGTTGTTCTTTTTTCTGTTTCTTGCCTCTTTTGCGATTGGAAAGTCCTCGCCAGAAAAAAAGGTTTTTTATATCCTTCTTTTCGTTTTTCTGTTCAACAATGCTCTGTGGAACCCTGAGGTTGCAATTCTGTTCTGGATTTTGCTTTCAGGGATAAAACCGGGAAAATTCCGATTGGGGAAATGGTTTACTCCAGCTCTGGCGGCAGTGTTTATAGTTTCGTCTTTGGTTACTTTCAATTCTCTTCATCCTGCAAAATGGGCAGTGAAAAAGGGCGCACTTTATGACTACGGCTTCTGGTATTCAGAAGGAAACTTCAAGTGGACAAAAGGAGCAGCCGGTATATATGGAGTTTTTCGTGGAGAAAAAATTGAGTTAACAAGCGGTTACCCGTTTGATAGGTCAAAATATGATAAGCAGGTGGTCAATATATTCTGGAAGGGGAAATTCCTGAAAAAAATTATTCTCACCCCTACTAAAAGAGAGAAAGAATTTGCAGTGAAAGGGGAAGGCTTCCTTGAATTCAGAGTTAAGCCCTGGTTCAGACCTTCGGATTTCCGCCTGAGCTCAGACCCCAGAGAACTTGGTGTTCAAGTGAAGGGAATATGGTAGAATTGTTCCTTAGGGAATAAGGGGGAAAGAAAAAGATAGGAGGAAACAATGAGTGAGCAGGATTATCATGAAGACGAGATAGATTTAAAAGAGCTTTTCTTAGTACTTTACAGAAAGAGATGGCTGATAATCATTATTACCGTTCTTTCTTTTGTATTTTCTTCTGGATTCTGGTTCTTCAAGAACAAAGAAGAAAAGCACAAGGTTACCTGGGGAATTAAAACAATCAGCTTAGAAATGCCTCGGATTTCCCTTACGCAAACTTTTTTCCCTCATACCTCTTTCCCGGAAGTGTTTGAAAAGAACTTCTTTTCCTCTAACATAGAGCCTGTTTTGAAGAAATTTGTGAGGGTGAAAGCATATTACAAAAAAACAAGAGTAGAAGAAAAACAAGAGGAGGGTTCGCTTAGATTTGAAAGAGAGAATATAAAATCTCTTGAGCTTACCGGCACGAAAGAGGCGATAGACTCTGCCCTTTCCCATTTTGTCTCCAGGCTAATAGGAATAACAAAAAACATATTTTTGGATGAGATAAGCTATCATACCTCTCAAATTTATTTATTAAATGCACAAATAGAACAGTTAAGAACTCAGGTTAATAATTTAACAAAACAAGAAGAAGATCTAAAAAAGCTAAAAAAAGAGCAGGGAAAAACACAAACCGCGCCGTCAATCATAAACATTACGCCGGAACTAATTCCTTATTTGGATATAGATACCCAATTGAGAGGGGTGAAAGTCCAGCTAAACAATCTCCATGTGAATATTGAAGACCTTTCTGGCCTTAAAAAATATCACAACACAATCATTGATTATCTTAAAATGGTTATTCCTCAGATAAAAGAGACGACTTCTCCCTCAAAGACAGAAAAAGTATACTCCGAAAGAGTCATCTGCGCTCTGTTAAACAATAACCTGGGAAATTATAATTCCAGCAACCCTTATATAGACAGGGCCTATTACGAAATAAGCGCAGAAATAAATTATTTATGCGAGGAACTAAAATCTCTCAGAGTTCCTCTTTATGTAAAAGGGAATTCATTCTCTAAAGTAGTGATAATAATCACTACTTTTTTGGGATTATTTATTGCCATATTCCTTGCATATTTTGTGGATTTATTTAGAAAGGCTCCTGGGGGCAAGAGCTGAAAAAAAGGTCTTATTATTACTTATTTCATTTGGCAGTCTTCACATTGGTTGTGCTAATCGCCTTATTTCTCTACTTCTGGAATATAAGAACCTTTTTGCCCTTTATAAAAACAAAGGAGTTCAATATAATCTTAGTCGTAATCTCTATTTTTATCCTTTCCTATATTTTTGACCTCATATCCTTCTCTCATAAAGAGGAAAAATCCTTAAATACAAATGAGCTTTTACTCATTGTTGGAAAAGTCTTTATTATGCTTGTTATTACATCCTTTTTAGAATTTGCTTTCTTCTTTTCTTCCCGAATAGGAAGAATTGCCTACTTTAACATCTTTTGGTTGCTTTCTGCGATTTTCCTTCTTGAGCGCAAATTAAAATTGTCCGAGAAGATAAAGGGCAAACCCTTAACAATAGGTTGGTTCAGCGCGGTCTCCCCTGCTGAAGTCGGAACAAACTACAGCCTGAAACCAATAATGGGAGAAATCTTAACTGATGAGGGAGACCTTGAAAACCCGGATCTTATAATATATGACGCCTCGCTAAAAAACCGCAAGGATATGCCTTATATTATTCAAAAGATCATCGAGGGAACCGAAGCAATAGATTTAATTTCATTTATAGAGAAAAAAACCGATAGAATTCCCCTGAAATATGTGGATGAGGTTTGGCTTCTCCATCACCTTAAAGCAAAAAAAATATTTTATCTTAAGGTCAAGAGCTTCCTGGACTTTTTGGGGGCCCTACTCCTTTTGATATTGCTTTTCCCCATAGGTTTTGCTTTTGCCTTAATACATTGCTTAGAATCAAAAGGCCCCATATTATACAAGCAGAAACGCATGGGGTATAGAGGTAGGGAATTTAATTTAATAAAATTTAGGACTATGATTCCTAATGCAGAAGAAGAAGGACCCAGATTCGCTATCGGAAATGACCCCAGAATCACGAGAATAGGGAGAATAATGCGAAAATTCAGAATGGACGAAATTCCGCAGCTCATAAATGTTCTCAGGGGAGAAATGAGCTTAATAGGTCCCCGGCCGGAAAGGAAAGTTTTTATAGAAAAACTTGAAAAAGAAATACCTTTTTATCGTTTGAGATTGGAAGTGAAGCCAGGAATTACAGGCTGGGCCCAGGTAAATCATAAATATGCTGGAGAAAGCATAGAAGACCATAAGAAAAAGCTGGAATATGATTTATTTTATATCAAAAATCGGGATTTAATTTTAGATATGGTAACAATTCTAAAAACTGCGAAAACAATGTTGAAGCTTTCTGGCACTTAATCAAATAGACGAATCAGGGTCAGATGGTGTAGTCAATTTCCTATGTCAACCCTCCAGGTTGACTTATTTTTTTAATCATTGTAGCTCATGATATTCTCCTCTTTTCCAGACCTTATAAATTATCCTTGCATAATGTCTTGCAAGATGAGCCAGGGCCTGGCGATGAGTTTTACCTTCCTTTCTTTTTCTCTTGTAATATGCCCTGGCCTTTGAATTTACCCTCATAGCTGAAAATGCTATGTTATAAAATACTGCTCTTAGTTTTCTGTTGTAGCTTCTTCTCTTCACCGATTTTGCCTTTGCTTCTCCTGACTGCCACATTTTTGGTCCAACCCCACAGTAGCCAGCAAAACACGATTCCTTTTCAAATTTCTTTATGTCTTTTACGGATGTAAGAAGAATCGAAGCTGAGATGACACCTACACCTGGAATTTTCATAAGCATATTTGCCTCTTCTACGCTTTCAGCAGCCTTCTTCATTTTCTGTTCAATTTGCCTTACCCTTTTCTCTCCATCTGTTATCATCTCAATCTCTTGTTTTATTAGATATTCCAGCTCTTGCATATATATCCCTGCCTGCCATTTTCCACTTTTTACTACTAATCTGTAAATTTCTTCCCCCAGTTCTTCTTTTAATTCGACTTTTTTCTCTATCGCCGTATTAAGCGAAGGATACTTCTGGAAAAATTTCCTTCCGTATTTGCTCTCCAGCGGATAGCTTCTTTTAAGCTTCTTATAAACCCAGCCATAGCTTTCGCTTAGTAGTTTGTGGAGTCTGTTTATATGACGGGTTTTTTCTTTTACAAGCTGGTGGCGAAATCTACAGAGGGTGTAAAGAATTTGCTTTTTCTTATCGAGAAAGAGAGGCACAACACTTCTTTCAAAATGAAGTCCTGCTGTAGCCGCCGCTTCTGCATCATCTACGTCGTTATGGCTTTCGCAGAGAAGATGATTGAGTTTATGAGCTCTGTATGGAGGAAGTTCAAAGAGCTCAAATCCAGCTTTTCGAAATTCCCAAAGGGTTGTGTAACCTAAAAGATGAGCCCCTTCAATTACTATACGCTTGAGTCCATAAGCTTTAAGCTCACCTATAAGCTCCCTTATCCTCTGTGGAAAAATCTCGAATTTGTTATTAAAATATTCTTGAGACCGGGAGCGGAGAGCAAGCTGAAAGCTGTAGCGTGAAGGATCAATACCAGCTACAACTTCTTCGCTTCCGCTCCTGACTGCGGTTGTAAGTTGTTGCATTTTGTCCCTCCTTTTTTGTTTTGTTCCCTTTTCCCCGGCATTTGCGTAGCGTTTACGAAAAATTTCCTACTGGCCACAAGGAAAAGGTGTGGCGAGGGCGGCAATTGACACCAAGGCACTTGAAGCCAAAGTTGAGAAGCCACACCCTCGCCAGGAAGAGTTTACGCCCCTCCTTTAAAATTTTAACCTACGCAAAGATGAGTTTAAGAGAGTCTTTCTCCAAATAGAGAGAATAAGTTTTAGCACGGAGAATAAATCAAACGGATGGAGACACTAAAGAAAAAAATCTCTATATGCACTCCTATTATTTCCTTTTCTTCACAAAAGCAAATGAGCAGGACTTAACCTCTGAAGTCTCAGTTTCCCCAGCCGAGTTTTTCCCTCAGCATTTTATAATAGGTTCTTCCCGAAGGCCTTATAAGCTTAAGTTTCTGCGTGGCCCTTTTAATCTCAACGATTTCCCCTTCCCTCACCTTCTCTCCTCTCTGTCCATCAAGGGTGAGATAAACTTCCTCTCCGGAAATGAGCTTCAGTGAAACTTTTAAGGACGAGGGGATAATTATTGGCCTCTGGGTAAGAGCATGGGGGCAGATTGGAGTTATTAAAATTGCGGAGACAGAGGGATTGACTATTGGTCCAGCTGCAGAAAGAGAATATCCAGTGGAACCCGTAGGTGTTGAGACTATTATTCCGTCCGCCCTGAGCCTTGAGATTTCCTCACCGTTAATCCCAACCCTTATTGTTATTATTCTTGCGAGGGCACTTTTATTTATTACAGCATCGTTTAGGGCAAAACTCTTTTTAGAACGGAAACTTATCTCGAGCAATTCCCTTTCGTCCACGGATGCCTTTCCGCTCAAAAATTCCTTGAGGGCTTCTTCCATTTCCTCTTTCTTCGTCTCTGTTAGGAAGCCGAGAAATCCTAAATTTACTCCTATAAGTGGTATTCCTGCCTTTGCTGCAAGGTTTGCCACAGAAAGGAGGGTGCCATCTCCGCCGAGGACAACGAGAAAATCAACACGGAAAGGAATTTCCCCTCTGGTATAGGTCTCACCACTGAGATCAGATATTTGGTTTATTCCATCTTCCACAGCTATTTCTATCCCTCTTGCCTTTAAGAATTTACCGAGCCTCTCAAGATAATTTTCTATTCCCATTGCGTGAAGTTTTGCAACGATCCCTGCTTTCAAATTTTTTCCTCCAGTGTTTTTTTAAGGGGAAATTCATAGAAACTCTTTCTAAATAGCACAAATATTTCCTGATTTCCTTCTTTGCCCTTTATTGGTTTTGAAATCCCATGGGGATAAAACCCTAAATTTTCAGCTTCCTTACAAAATCCCTTCACGACTTCAATTATAACATTCCTGTCTCTGATGATTCCTCCCTTTCTTACCTTTTCTCTACCAGCCTCAAACTGAGGTTTTATGAGGACAAGAATGTCCGCATCTTCGGGAAGAAAGTCCGAAAGTGGTTTTAAAATTTTAATGGCAGATATGAAAGAAACATCTATTGTAACCATATCTGGAAGTTCAGGGAGATCCTGCTTTTTTATGTATCGCGCATTGAGTTTTATCGGGAAAATATTTTTCCTCTTTCTAAGCTTATAATGAAGCTGGCGTGGATCGACATCTATAGCATAGACCTTCAAAGCTCCCCTTTGAAGAAGGCAGTCCGTGAAACCTCCTGTTGATGCCCCTATATCAAGACAGATCTTCCCCTCCGGGGTTATGCCAAAGTCCTCAATTGCTTTCTCAAGCTTCGCTCCTGCCCTGCTAACATATTTGATGCTTTCTTTTATGAAGATTTCCTCTTTTTCACTTATTATCTGGGAAGGCTTTTCAACCCTTGAGTTTCTGAGATATACCTTTCCTGTATTTATAAGGGATCTTGCTTTTTCCCTTGAAGGTGCAAGTCCTCTCTCAAAAATCAGGAGGTCAGCCCTCTTTTTTCCCGTGCTCAAGAAATTCCTTCACTTTCCTTGCTATCCCTTCGCCTGTAAGGGCAAGGTCTTCAAGGAGTTTTTCCCTTGGACCGTTTGGTATGAGCATTGAGGGAACTCCAATTCTCATAAAAGGTGGATATATCCCTTCTCTATCAAGGAGCTCTCTTACACCTGAGCCAAAGCCACCATCTATTATTCCTTCCTCAACGGTTACAATATAGGGATGTTTCCTTGAAAGGGTAATGATCAGCTCTTTATCAAGGGGTTTTATGAACCTTGCATTTACAATTGTGGGTTTAATTCCTTTCCTTCTTAGAATATCCGCTGCCTTCAGGCATGGATGCACCATGGTTCCAACTGCAAGTATTAGAAGATCCTCTCCTTCCTCAAGGAGCTCTCCCTTCCCTATTTTTAGCTTTTTTAATGGTTCAAGCGCGACTCCTATGACATAATCTCTGGGATATCTCAGTGTTGAGGGGCCTGGATTATATATGGATGTGTAGAGCATGTGACGGAGTTCACTTTCGTCCTTTGGGGCCATTATAACGAAATTCGGAAATATCCTCAGATAGGCCATATCGAATATCCCTTGATGCGTTGGACCATCACTCCCCACTACTCCAGCCCTATCTATCCCGATTGTCACCTGGAGATTCATTATGGAAAGGTCATGATAAAGCATATCATAAGCTCTCTGGAGAAATGTTGAGTATATGGCAGCCACAGGGAGTAGTCCTTCCTTTGAGAGGCCTGCTGAGAAAAGAATAGCATGTTGCTCGGCTATCCCCACATCGAAGAATCTTTCAGGGAATCTTTTTCCGAATTCTATAAGCCCTGTACCTTCTGGCATTGCAGCAGTTATTGCCACAATTCTTTTGTCCTTTTCTGCAAGCTCAATCAGGGTCTGTGAGAATATCTTTGAATAAGAAGGAATATCCTTTTTCAGGAATTTTCCCGTGGAAATTTCAAACTTTGGTGAAGAGTGAAAGAGATTCGCTGCCTTTTCAGCCGGCACATATCCCTTCCCTTTTCTTGTAACTATGTGGAGAATAACAGGGTAATCATATTTCTTGGCATCCTCAAAGCTTTTAACCAAGGACTTTATAGAATGACCGCTTATTGGTCCCATATATTTTATGCCAAGCTGCTCAAAAAGCATACCAGGAACGAGTATCTTCTTCAGAACACCTTCAATAGACCTCCCCATCTCTATCATTTTCTTTCCCCCAGGGAGATGGTCAAGAATGCTTGCAACATGTTCCTTTAACTTCAGGTAAAACTGTCCTGAAATCATGAAATTAAGATATCCTGCTATTGCCCCAACATTTGGGGAAATGCTCATTTTGTTGTCATTAAGAATTATTATCAGAGGTTTTTTCAGGTAACCTATTTGATTTAAAGCTTCAAAAGCCGCTCCCCCTGTAAGGGAACCATCTCCTACAACGGCAACGACATTGAAATTCTCGCTCTTTAAATCCCTTGCAACAGCTATACCAAGGGCAGCACCAAGAGCAGTAGAGGCATGACCAGCACCATATATGTCATATTCTGACTCTTCAGGAGTTGTAAATCCACTTATTCCCTTATATTGCCTGATAGTATGAAATCTATCCCTCCTTCCGGTAATCAACTTGTGGGTGTAAGTCTGATGTCCAACATCCCAGATTATTTTGTCCCTTGGTTCATCGAAGCTCAGATGCAGAGCAAGGGTTAGCTCGACAGTACCGAGGTTTGAGGCGAGATGCCCCCCTGTTTTTGCAATAACCTCTATTATTTTTTCTCTTATCTCAACGGCTAACTTATTCAGTTCTCCCCATTCTAACTTTTTCAAATCCTGGGGAGAATTTATTCTCTCAAGGATACTCTCTTTATAATTTTCTTTATCAACCACTTTATAGTTTCCCTCCCCTGAAATTTATCCGAAGCCTCCAAAGCACTGATGTAATGCTTCTTTGCTAATTTTAACGCCTCTTTTTCACCTACAATTTTTGCTATATTGGGTTCGCTCCCACATTTTTCCCTGTCTATTATATCGTCTGCTATTTGAAACAGGAATCCTATTTCCCTTGATATCTTTTCCCCCTCTTTAAAAAGAGCCCTCCTCCCAGAGGCCAGAAGCCCGAGAAGAAAGGATGAGCGAAAAAGTTTTACGGTTTTTTTCTCATAAATATTGTATATACCGTCAAGGGTATCTTCCTTTTTTAGGTCCAATATCTGACCTCCTGCTATTCCTTCCATCCCTGCTGCCTGGGAAAGAAGCGAAACAGCCTCACAGTTTATTCTTGATGCTATCCTGAAGCTTTCGGCAAGGAGCCCATCTCCTATCATTACCGCAATTCCGGGTGAATATTTTATGTGGGAAGCAGGCTTTCCCCTTCTTTCAGCTGAATCGTCAACAAAGGGAAGGTCATCGTGGACGAGTGAGGAAGTATGAAGAAGCTCTACTGCAATGGAAAGAACCATTACTGTATCGTTCATCAAAGGATATGAAGCAGAATAAAGAAGAAGGGGCCTCGTCCTTTTACCTGGAGGAAGAAGGGGATAAAGAAGATATTCATTTTTTATTTCTTCTGTAAGTTTTTTCTCAAATTTTTTAAGAAAATTAGATATCTCCTCTTCAATCCTCATCTTCTTTCCTGTGATGGAATTCCTCTGTCCTGAATCCTTTATCAGTTTCCATAAGCTTTTCCACCTTCATCTCTATCTCATCGAGTTTTTCTTTCAGCTCTTTTGCAAGTTTCATCCCTTCTTCATAAAGTTTTATCGCCTCCTCAAGGGGAACCTCCCCTTTTTCAAGTTTTTCAACTATATCTTCGAGGCGTTTTAAACCTTCCTCAAAGCTGAGTTTTTCCATGGCTATTCCTCCTTTCCTAAAGCTATGTTTACTCTTCTCAGGACAATATCAGGCTGGGAAGGATCCCTTTTTATTTCCCTCAATTCCTGAGGATTAAGCTCATTTATTATTCTTAAAACAATGGGTATCGGGGAAGAGTGAGAAAGGGCTATTTTTAATTTAACTCTCTTTGAAATTCCCCATTTAGTTGAGTAATAAAGAAAGTTTATAAAAGATTGCGGTAGATCCTTCCTTTCTAAAAGTCTGAGTATAATTTCTTCTTTCATATATGAATTTTTCACAAAGGCCCGCAGCACATCCTCGCTTTTCTCCTTGAGAAAAATGTGATGTGCTCTTGCAGGGGCAAGCCTTGCCATGGATATTTTAAGTCCAACAGGATATTTTCTAAGATTTTCCATCAAAATCATCTCGGCCTTTTTCCTTACAGCAGGCTTTGCTGTTGGGCTCTTTAAGACTTCGAGGAGTTCCATTGGCATAAGATAAGGTATTAGATCAAGAGCAAGATGAAGGGGAGTTTTCGGATGGGCAACGACCATTAATTTAACCCTTCCGCTATCAATGAGATTCTTCCTTGAGGAGATTTCCTCAATCACCTGAGGGTAGAGATTCCTGTTTCGGAGCATTATAATAGCTTTTTCTTTCGGAAAATCATGGGAATTTAATGCTTTCATCTGATCATCAAGTGAAGATGAGTAGAGAAGAGAATCAAATTTTTTTACCATCCAAAGTATATTATAACCAAAAGGGAAAATCCCCATAGAAGAAGATTTACCTGAAATGAAAGGTCGTGGAGAATTATTTCCATGGGGTCATCCCCAAGCCCCTTCATGTGAGCAAGATAAAGATAGCGAAGAAGGCCATAAAGAACAAATGGAGATGTAAGATAGAGATTCTCGCTAAACTTTCCCCTTATTTCCGGGGATAAAGTGTATAAGACATAGGAAATCATGGTTGCAGAGGCAATTATAGTTATTAAATTATCCAGGAAGGGAAGATCATATTCTTTGAGGATTTCCCTGTGGTTTCCTGCCTCCTGCTTCAATTTCCAGAGTTCCTGTTTTCTCTTTATAGAAGCTATAAAAAGGGCTAAAAGGAAGGTTACAACGAACATCCATGGGGAAAGATAAATGTGTGAGGAAAGTCCTCCTGCCGCTTCCCTGAGGTCAAACCCAATTGCCACGAAGAAAACGTCAACTATAGGAATCCTCTTTAGATAAGCAGAGTAAATGAGATTGAGCAGTATATAAGTAAGAAGCACGATGAAGGTTCCACTTCTCCAGAGGAAGGAGAAAGAAAGGACAGAAAGAGATAGGATAATTGAAAATATAAGGGCAGGAATGGCAGGAAGCTGACCGGCGGCTATTGGCCTTTTCCTTTTTTCAGGATGGACCCTGTCTGCTTCTCTGTCAAAAAAATCGTTCATTATATAAACTGAGGAAGAAAGTAGCGAAAAAAGGATGAGAGTTATGAGCGCTTCTAAAAATATTGATTTATAGAATATTTCCTTTGAGAAAATGGCGGGGGCAAGGACAAAGAGATTCTTCACCCATTGATGGGGTCTCATTTCCCTTATAAGCAAGGTCAATTTTTTCATGTTTCTTCTTTAGCCGGCAAAGTCAAGAAATCCCGCGTCTCTGAGAATATCGAAGAATCGCCTGCGCGGGTCACTGGCTGTAAGGATTTCCCTTCCCACAACAATAAAGTCAGCGCCCATTTGGAAAGCTTCATAAGGGCTGGCCACCCTTTTTTGGTCCTCGCTGGGAACGGAAAGCCTTATTCCAGGGGTAATTTTCAGGAGCTTTGTAGAGGAAATCATTTCAAGCTCCATTGGGGAACACACTACCCCGTCTGCCCCTGCTTCTTCAATTATCTCTGTAAGCCTGTTCACCGCATCTTCAATCCCTTTGCAGAATCCCATTTTTCTGACTTCCTTATCAGAAAGGCTCGTAAGAAGGGTAACTCCGAGGATGATTGTTCCCCTATTTGTTTCGTTCCTCAGCACCACTGCCCTTTTTATCGTTTCTGCACCCGAAATTGCGTGAATTGTAATCATATAAGGGTTAAAAGTCAGGATTTTCTTTAAAGATGCCTCAACAGTGGATGGAATATCCCCTATCTTAAGGTCCAGAAATACCTTTTTCCCCTTCTTGTTCATAAAGTCAAAAACCCTGAACCCTTCATTGGCAAAAAGCCTCCATCCCACCTTATATATTAGAGCTTCTGGAAATATGAATCTCTTTGTCTCCTCAAGGCTGTCAACATCGAGGGCAATTATTACTCTTTTATACAATATTTAGCCTCCCAGTTATTTCTTTAAAGCTGTTATAACCTTCCTTTTTCATAAGGCTAACTGCTTCGTTCAGGATTCTTATGGCGGCAGCAGGTTCCCTCAGAGTAATGGAGCCTATCTGAACTGCCTTCGCACCCACAAGGAGAAACTCTAAAAGGTCTTCTCCTCTTGTTATCCCTCCTATTCCTATAACATCTATATCAAGGGAAGATGCAACTTGATAAACTGCTCTCAAAGAGAGGGGCTTTATCGCAGGGCCCGAAAGTCCGCCGAATAAAGTTGAGAGTCTTGACCTTCTTGTTCTGAAATCCACAGCCATCGCCAGGTATGTGTTAACAAGGGATAGAGCATCTGCTCCTGCTTCCTTGCATGCTGAGGCTACTTCAACCATGGAAGAGGTATTTGGTGAAAGCTTTGCTATAATGGGTTTCCTTGTGCTTTGCTTCGTCCACTTCACTATTTTGTAGCTCCAATCAGGCCATAAAGCAGGGCAGTTTCCCTCTTCCCTTACATTTGGACATGAAAGATTCAGTTCTATTGCGGATACTTCCTCGTATGGGTCAAAAAACTCGGCTACCCTAAAGTATTCTTCGTCCTGCTCACCGCAGGCATTTATGAAAATTGCTGTTTTTTGCTTTGAAAGCTCAGGCAAATATTCCTCTGCAAATCTCTCCATTCCTATGCCCTGAAGTCCAATAGAATTTATGATGCCGCAGGGTGCCTCCCATATTCTTGGGGTTGGATTCCCTTCCCTTGGGTAGGGATAAAGGCCTTTGACTGATATGCCTCCCAATTTGCTGAGGTCCATAAATGGTTCAAGTTCAACCCCATAACCTGCTGTCCCAGATGCAAGGATTATTGGATTTTGAAGCTCAATTCCGGCAACTTTAACCTTCAGATCCATACAACCTCCTTCCCGAAGAATACAGGCCCTTCTTTGCAAGAACGAACATATTCCTCCTTCCCTTCCCTCTTCACTCTGACAACACAACTATAACAGACACCAAAACCGCAGCCCATTCTTTCCTCAAACGAGAATTGAGCCTCGCCACTGTAAATTCTGGAGAATTCCTTCATCATTTTATAAGGCCCTGCAACATAGGCCATAGAGAATTTCTCCTCAGGTATATGGCTGGTTAGAAGACCTTTCAAACCGTAACTGCCGTCTTCTGTTGTGTAAATTAAAGAATGGGCTTTACCTATAATTTTTTCTACCTCCTCTCTGAGAAGTGCGCTCTTAGTTTTTGCTCCGTAGAGAAGGACGAATTCCTCGAAATTTTGTGCAAGATATAGGAGAGGAGCTATACCTGTCCCTCCTGCAACAAGGAGTACCCTCCCTTTTTCCATGAAGAATCCTTTTCCTAATGGGGTTATAAGAGATAGAACTTCACCTTTCTTTAGTCTTGAAAGGAGCTCTGTTCCCCTTCCTTGAACCTTGTAAATAAACCTTATCCAGTTGTTCCCCTGGTCTGCTATCCCGAAGGGCCTTCTTAAAAATGGCTCAAAAGTGTCGGAAACAGAGACCATTGCAAATTGCCCGGGGGAAGAAGTAGGAAAATCCCCTGAAACTATTAAGGAAAAATATCCTGAAGCAATTTCCCTGTTTTCCTCCACGCTCCCCTGGCGCTCTTTCATTTGGTCGGGATAATAGTAACTGGTTCGGGCAAGTTGACTAATATCTCCTCCTGTGATGAGTTTCTCATAGAGGCCGATAATATACTTATGTTACCTTTCTTATTGTTGGTCGTTTTAAATCTTATGAGAGCAATCTGGTCAGATTCTAATGTTTTCCCTCCGGCCAGTGTAAATGCGAGTACAACCTTGTTTCCTGTGATGTTCTTCATGAATGAGGCAGAGGATAATGCCACAGCTGGAGTTATATCATCTACTTGGAGACCCTGAGAAAACTCCAGGACAATTTCGCCAGAGGATACGGGCTCGCCATTGTAAGAAATTGATGTGGTAAATGAGGTCCCTTTCCTTATGAAGATTCTTTTTGGGAAGATGTTTATTGAGGAACCTTCACTCGGTTTCAGCCTTCTTTTCGGGATTTTCTCTTCAGGTGCCCGAGCTTCACCTTTCTTCTCGCCCTTAAGGGTCAAACCTTTACCTCCTGGTGAGACTATGGCCTTTTGCTCCTCAACGGTGGGTTCTGTGTAATTAACTATATAAGGAGTGAGTGAAATAACTACATCTGTCATGTCCTTTTTCCTTTCAAGGTTTGAGAAAATCCACCCTATGATTGGGAGTCTTGCAAAGAATGGAGGTGATTTCACTGTTTGGCTCTCCTCATTTCTGAGAAGCCCTGCTATTATCACGGTTTCTCCACCCTTCACTCTTGCAGTCATTTCCACTTCTCTATTTCCAAGTATGGGAAGATTATTGTAACCTTGTCCTGCTATTGATGAAACATTTATCTTGAGCTTCAAGGTTACCTCATCTTTACTGTTTATCCTTGGTTCCATTTCCATTACTATCCCAACATCCTGATATTGGAAGGATGTAACTGGCTGGATATTCATCCCTCCAGCAGCTATCGGAGAAAATACTGTCTGGGGTATGGGGACCCTGTTTCCGATCTTGAGGGTTACCTTTTCCCCGTCAAGTCCTCTTAATAATGGTTTTGCCATTATTCTCGATTCAGTTGCCGTCTCAAGAAATTTCAGATAGGCAGCTGGCATAACTATGGCGATATCATCTCCTGTGAGGTTTTTTAAGGTATTAAAAGTGATATTTCCCTGGGGAGAGCCTCCTTCTTTCGAGGTTCCTGTAGAAGGGGCAATAATGCCAGCTCCTATGGAATAGTTATTGAGGTCCAGTCCCATTTGAGCAAGCTTTGATCTGTTTACTTCCAGAACCTCAGCCTGGATTATTACCTCTCCCTTTGGTCTGTCAAGCCTGTCAATAAGCTTTTCCACATATTCAATTTGGTCATCAGTTCCCTTTACTATAACTGCATTCATAAACTCATCATAAGAAATGCTCATAGTTCTCCTTCTCCCTAAGAGAATCATTCCAAGGGCAAGCCTCATTGATTTCACGCTCGTGTATCTGAGGTAGAATATCCTCACCTTCTTTGCTATATACTGTTCCCTCTTCTTAGGATTATCAGGGATGATGAGATAGTTTTTATCGTCTATTTTGTAATAAAAATTCTGCGTTGAAGCACAAAGCAGTCTTAGGGCGTCCTCAAAGTCCACATTTTCCATTGATATTGAATAATTTATATTTCTGAAACCCTCATCAAATATAAAATTTATTCCTGAATACTTGCCGAGGGCTTTGAAAATTGTCTTTAAATTTGTCCTTGTGAAATTCAAGGAAACTTTTGCCCTTGGGCCAGCGTATGCTCTTCGCCTCCTTTCTTTAACCTTCCCCCCGCTTAATCTTTCTATCCTCTTTATTATTGCTTCATTGCTCGGCTGATATGTGAGGGCTTTCCTGTAAAACTTAAGAGCAGAGGCTTTATCTCCGATTGAGAGTGCTTTTTCTCCTTTCATCCAGTAATGTATAGAAGCGGAGAGTTTTGCTCTGTATAAACCTGCCTTATATTCAGGATTGATAGGGTCTGATTGTAAAGCAGCCTCATATGCTTTCACTGCCTCATCAAATTTTCCCATCATTAGATATATTTTTCCCTGTTTTGCATAAGGAGAAATTGTCATACATCCTGAAAAAATGAACACTATCCCCAGAAAAATCAGTAATTTTTTCATTTATCCCTCCTTTAATTTTACTGTGATATTTTTTCTTTTCTCTTCATCTTTTAGAACAACCTTGTTAGAATAAATTTTCAAAACCCTGTATCTTTTTGCTATAAGTTCGCCCTCTTTTACTGTGTATACCTCCCCATTCAGGCTGAGCACAGCGACTACCCCTTTTTGTCCCTTGGTATTTCCATAGTATTCAATAACCTCAGGGTTTTCCATAGGGATTTGAATACTTCGGATAGGAGGAGGTGTTTTTCTAATAGTATAGGTATAAAAAATATCTCTGACAGGCATTTTGAATTTTTTAACTACGAGAAGGTCTGTTTTCAATTCAAGGACAGACAGGAGCATAAGAGGTAGCAAATAAACCTTAAGTCTCACTGAAATATGCCTCCAGATTTATGTTCGCAGAAATGCTTCCTCCTTTTTCTCTTGAGATAGAGATGTTTTTTATTATTATCAGTTTTTTTGAGTTCTCAAGATAATAGATTAACCTTCTCAGCTTTAAATAATGGGTTCTTATTCTTGGGAGAGATATTTTCACCTTGTAAACGCTCCCTGCAGTTGAGGAAGGCTGAGAGAAGTTCATACCAGGGAAGGGAATCCCAGCTCTTGAGAAGGCGTCATTTATCTTGCTTCTGAGGAAAACGCGCCCCGAGTCTCCCTGAAAGAGGGAGGAAGATTTAAACTCCTTTAATTTAACAAATTCCAGCTTGAGTTTTTTCTCACTTCTATTTATATCTTCAATTTCCTTAGAGAGGCTCTCTTTTTTTGTTTCCATCTCTTTTATCCCTGCGATCATTCCTTTATATTTTCTGTAGGAAGGTATAAAAATGAATACAAGCAGAAGAATATCGACAATGATAAGAACTGTTAATCTTTTTTTCATTTTCCCCCCTTGAGGTCCCAGGCAACGTTGGCAGTTCTTCCTTCCTTTCCTTGCTCTTCCCTAGTGAGATAAACTTGGTATTTATTTCCCTTTGATAGTGATTCAATAAAATCTTTAATTGCAGAGGAGCCAGGGAAAACCCCGGTAAGTACCACCTTTGCATTTGAAGATATGGTTATTCTTGTTATATAGCTTCTCTTTGGAAGAGAGTTTTCGAGCATCCAGAAAGCTTCTGTGAAGGAAAAAGCTTTCCTTTCAATGGCAGAATTCAGGATCTTAATTTCAGGAGATATTATAGCCTTCCTTTTCTTCAACTCTTTCTTATTTTTTGTAACCTTTTCCTCTGTTGAATAAACCTCGGAGTTTAGGTCCAGAAATCTCTTTGCCTTGTTCTTTCCCCTGATGTAATACAGCAAAGAAGAGAACAGGAAAAATACGAGAAGCAAGAGTAGAAAATAATAAGCAATTTTCCTGCCCTGCCTTTCTAAATTGAACCTATGTCTTTCAAGAAAATCAAGTTCTATTTTCTTTAGCATAGTTCCCCCTCAATCATCATTGAAAAACAGTCCTTTTCGGACTTTTCCAATCCTTCCCACTCAGGGATATTTTCCCCACATCCGAATAATTTGACCTTATTTCCCATAAATTTTTTAACAATCCTGAGTTCTTCAGAGGCTTCTTCCTCAGTGTAGGGGCTTCTAAGGGTGCGATAAACCACAGGATTTCCATCCTTTACCCCAATGAAAATTATTCTTCTCAATAAGAAAAAGATCAGGATAAAGCTCGCATTTGTTTCCCTCTCAAGAAGATAATTTAAAGCTGAGATTGAAGAAGGCTTTACTGATACTGGCTTTAATCCTGAGGATTTTACAGGTGCAGTATAGGAATTCAGGGCTTCTTTTGAAGCTACAGCCACAAGGACTTTTCTTTGTCCGATTTTGTTTTCTGCTATAAAAAGCTCCCCTTTTCTTGGGAACCTTTTCTCCATATAAAAGCTTACCATTCTTCTTCTCTCTTGCGAATCTTCAGGGAGCTCGGGAAGATCGATCACTGTTATGAATGAAGCTCCACCTGGGAGAAGCAGGTCAACCTTCCCCTCAATGCCAGTCTTGGATTTAAGCTCTTTGAGCTTTTCCTTAAGTTCTTCTCCAAAAACATTCTCTTTGAAGGGGTTTGGGTCAATAGTTCCCTCACTCAGCTTTTCATTTTCTACAATTATATTTTTTCCTTTTTTCCGGGCAAAATAGATCACATCTTCTTCTATGAGAACGATTTTATTTTTCTTAAAAAGCTTCATTTTTCAAGGCTGGCGAAACTTACTTTATTTAACTCTCTGAGAGAAGTTGCCCCCTCAATAACTTTCTTCATGCCCTTTTCTCTTATAAATTCCATACCGGACTTTCTCGCTTCTTCCTTTATGAGCCTGGAAGGTTTTCTTGCGACAATCATTTCCTTAATTGTATCAGATAGTTCCAAAAATTCTCCTATCGCCATTCTTCCTCTGTAGCCTGTCCGATTGCAGAAATCGCAACCACCGGGTTTGTAAAAAGTGTGACCTGAGTATATTTCAGGGTCAAACCCATTTTCCTCAAGTGTGGATTTGTCGTATTTTACCTCAATCTTGCAATGAGGACATAACTTCCTGACGAGCCTTTGAGCGAGGGTGGCATTGAGGGCAGAAACAAGGCTGTGGAGGTCTATCCCCATGTGAACAAATCTGCTTATTACATCAAAGACATTGTTGGCATGCACTGTTGTCATGACAAGATGACCCGTGAGGGCAGCCTGAACTGCTATTTCCGCTGTTTCTGGATCTCTTATTTCCCCCACCATAACCTTATCAGGATCGTGCCTTAAGATAGAACGAAGCCCCCTGGCAAAGGTAAGTCCTTTTTTCTCGTTCACAGGTATCTGGAGGATTCCGGGCACATTATATTCTACGGGGTCCTCAATGGTTATTATTTTCTCCTCTTCTGTCACTATTTCGCTCAGCGCAGCATATAAGGTTGTGGTTTTTCCTGAACCAGTGGGTCCTGTTACGAGAAACATCCCGTATGGAAAGTTTATGTGCTTCCTTATACTTCTTACAACATCCTCATCAAATCCCAATTTATCAAGGGTAAGCTTCTTGAAGGAACTTGCAAGGTGTTCTTTGTCAAGAATCCTTATAACACATTCTTCACCGTGTATACCGGGAAGGATTGATACTCTGAAATCTATCTTTTTCCCCTTTATCCTGAGCTGAAACCTTCCATCTTGGGGGATTCTTTTCTCCGCGATATCAAGATCGGCCATAACCTTTATTCTTGAGATTATTCCCGAGTGGAATTTCTTCTGGATGGGTTCCATTGCAGGGTAAAGAACCCCATCTACTCTGTATTTAACCTTGACATTCCTGTCTGTAACCTCAATGTGAATATCTGAGGCACCTCTATGGACTGCTGTGAATACCACTGAATTTACGAGCTTGACTATTGAGGATTCCTGAAGGGATAAGGATTCAACCGAAACCTCTTCCTCTCCTACCCCCATTATCTCTTCTCCAGAGAAAGCCTCTGAGGCTTCTTCAAGAACTCCTTTTACAAGGTCGGCTTCTCTAATTTCCTCTTCAAATTCTTCTTCACTGATTTTTGAAGGTATTATCTTTGCTCCTATAAAGCTTTCTATCTCTTCTCTAAAGAGAGGGTTGTCGGGATCAACCATGGCAATTTTCAGCTTCCTGTCTTGCCAGCCTAAGGGGAGAAATTTTATTCTGTAGATCAACTCAGGAGTGAATAATCTTGCAAGTTCAACATCCATTCTCATCCTATCCCCCTCGCCAGATGGAAAATAGGGAGATAAACAGAAAGGAGCATTATCCCAACAATTAAGCCAAGAAATAATATTATAAGTGGTTCGAGAATGGCAAGCCAGCTCTTTATCTTAAAGTCGAATTCCTTTTCTATAAAATCCGCAGCTTGAAAAAGAAGCTCCTCAAGCTGACCCGAACCTTCCCCAACCCTCACCATTTCAACTCCTATATCTGGGAGTATTTCTATTTTCTCAAGGCTGTTGGTTAAATTCCCCCCCTCTTTTATTTCCTCAGGCACTAAATTAAGAGCTTTTCTTATATAAGCATTGGGAGATGAAGAAGCTGCTGTAGAAGTGGCATTCACTATAGGTATTCCTCCAGCAAGGAGAAAAGAAAGGGTTCTGAAATAAATGGATGAAGAGATAAGCACTATGCCCTCTCCCAAAAAAGGGGAAGAAAGTTTTAGTTTATCAGTCCAGATATTGAATTTTTCGAATCTTAACGAATATTTGTAGATAGAATAGATAACAAAAAGGGAAATAAGTATAGCCAGCCAGTTATTTTCCATAAAAGATGATATTGAAAGGATAGAAAGAGTGACTAAGGGTAATTCAATGTTGGCTCCCTTGTAGAAATCGGCAAACTTAGGGATGACAAATGTTGTGAGTAGAAACACCAAGAAGAAAGAGACCGTAAGAACTACCGCAGGATAAGTAAGGGCACTTTTTATCCTTGATGTAATATTGTCCATAAAATTTGCGTATTCAAGGTATTTCTCAAGGGTATCCTCTATCTTCCCGCTTCTTTCCCCTGCTGCAAGAGATGTCACAAAAAGCATGCCAAAGTCTTTTGAATAGGGAGTGAAAGCCTCTGAGAGCGCAGCACCATCTATTATCCTCTCTTTGGCACCCGAGACTATTTCCTTGAGCCTTGGATTTTTCGTTCTTCTCATTATAAGCTCAAGGGCTTTTATAAATGGCACTCCGGCCTTGGCAAGCGCGAGAAATTCCTGGGTGAATATTATTTTATCCTTCCATTTAAGGGAAAATTTCTTAAGCCTTAAATTTCCCCATTTCCTCTTTATTCCAAGGACTGCGAATCCTTTCCTTTCATATATTTCCCTTGCTTCCTTCTGATCAGCGGCCCAGCATTCCTCCTCCCAGACCCTAACCTCAGAAGCAATTTTAAGAAGATATCTGGGCATTACCCTTCTTTTTCCTCCTCAAACTCAGCTATAACAGAGACCTCAATCTTTGCATCCTTTGGAATTCTTGCAGCCTGAAATACTGTTCTTGAGGGGTAGTTTTCAGTAAAAAAACTCCCGTAGACCCTGTTCATCCTCTGAAATTCGTCAAGGTTTGACATTATAATGGTCACTTGAACCACATTTTTTAGACTGCTTCCGCTTTCTTCAAGGATTGCCTTTACATTTTTAAATACCTGTTCGCTTTGCTGCTCTATTGAGAAGCCGGAAACATTACCTGTTGCAGGCGCAATAGGGAGCTGACCCGAGAGGAAAATAAAATCCTTTGACTTTACAGCTTGAGAATAGGGACCTATTGGTTTTGGTCCCTTCTCAGTGTTAAAAACTTTCATTTTTATTCCCCTTCTTTTTCTACGAATTCTCTAAATTTCTCAACATCTCTTTTGCTTCCTATGATAAGAGGAATCCTCTGGTGTATGTTTTCTGGGACTATATCAAGGATTCTCCTTTTTCCATCTGTTGCAGCGCCTCCCGCCTGTTCTACTATATATGATAGAGGGAAAGCTTCATAGAGAAGCCTGAGTTTTCCCTTGGGATGCTTGGAATCTGCTGGATACAAGAAAATTCCGCCCTTCAGGAGATTTCTGTGAAAGTCCGAGACTAAAGAGCCTATATATCTTGCAGAATATGGTTTTCCCGCTTCTTTATCCTCTTCCTTAAGGTATTCAATGTAATTTTTCATTGCTTTGGACCACCGATTGTAATAGCCCTCATTTGCACTATATAGTTTCCCCTTTTCGGGTATCTTTATATCGTAGTGGGACAGGATGAATTCGCCAACAGAAGGATCAAGGGTGAAGCCGTGGACACCCCGACCTGTTGTGTAAACGAGCATAGCTGATGAGCCGTAAACAACATAACCTGAGGCAATTATATCCTTTCCAGGCTGGAGAAAATCTTCTTCGCTGGCATCCCCTTCCCCGTCCTTTCTTTTCCAGATTCCGAAAATTGTTCCAACACTCACATTTACATCTATGTTAGAAGAACCGTCGAGGGGATCGAAGGCGAAAAGGTATTTTCCCCTTGGAACATCGTCCGGCATTTTTATAACTGAGACTGTCTCCTCAGATGCCATTCCAGCAAGGTATCCTCCTCTGCTGAGGACTCCAACAAAGGTTTTTAAAGCGAATTCATCTAACTTTTGCACTTCCTCCCCGAAGACATTTATACTGCCCGTTGAACCCAATATCTCGGCTATACCTGCCCTATTTACCTCCCGGTAAACCACTTTTGAGGCAGTTGTAATATCACTGAAGAGACTTGAAAATTCCCCAGTTGCCCCTGGATAATTTCTCTGTTCCTCGATTATAAATCTTGATAGAGTAATATACTCCTTCATTTTTACCTCCTACAATAAATTATATAATTCTGCGTATTAAGGTTCAAAATTTTCAAATAGGTCCTTTAGTCCCAAGGATATTCCCATTTTCCCAAAAAAGTCTTCCACAAGATTCACAAAATTACCCGCTTCTTTCTTTTCCAGCACAACTCCTATTACATCCACTTTTCCCCCGGCGAAGTATCCTAAATCCTTTGCTTTTTTGACAAGGAGGGAAAGGTCAACATGTCCTGTTCTCAGGTAGAAGTTGTACCTCTTCCCTTGAAGCCCTAAAACCACATTTATTTTATTTGGATACAATGAATAAAGGCTTCTTGCGAGGTCAGAGACTATTCTAAATCTTGATGAGGTAAAGAGGAAATTGGTATTTCTCGCCATCTTCAACTTCTTTATCTCCTTCTTCTTTTCCTCATCAATCATGCGCTCGACATCAGCGAAGTCCTTGTGAGAGAGTATGGAAAGGAGTGAATTTTCAAGAAGAAATCTTACAGCAGAGTATACCCTTTCCCTGTCTCCTGTTTTATACTGAATGTCCACTATTTTTACGCTCCTCTTGAACCTTCCAAAATTCTTTCCGAAAAAGCCTTTTATCTCTTTAAGAGTTTTGTCTCCCTTCTTTAATTTGAAACCTGCGTCGCCGTAAATACCAAGGTAAACAAGCTCAGAATGAGGAAGGGAAAAGGCTTCAGAAAGAACGAGAGTATTGGAAAGATATTCTCCTTTTCCCTCTATTGTTGGGTTATATATGTCAATCCCTTTGACTTTTTTTCCCTGGTGATGATCGATTACCCTAAAAGGGAATAAGAAGTTCAGGAAATTCAAATCTTCCTCAGGGAGGCTCATATCAAGGAGAACAGCTTCTTCACAATTAAAGGATTTTATGGCTCTTTTGTCCTCGCCGTCAATAAAGTAATTTCCTATCTCGGGGGTAAAATATGAGAAGTTCCCCTCATTGATTCTTGTGTACAAAACTGCGGAAGCGATTCCATCCGCATCCCAATGATGAATTATCAATTTCATTTGTAAATTCTAAACCTAAAATAGGGGGTTGACAAATCTATAGATTAGTCTTAAAATTATAGGTTAAGCTATAATGGAGTAAAAAATGATAAAGAGAATCTCTACTCTGTTTTTTACACTTTCTCTTGTGGCCTCTTCAATGAGCCTAGGGTTGTTCTGGATAAATGGAGGAAGTGCGAGACTTATGGGCAGGGTTGTGGATGAGGAGAACAGGCCTGTCCCTGAAGCAAGTGTTATTGTTCCAGAGCTTTCGCAGGCTGTGAAAACTGATAAAAATGGAATTTTCTCTGTGGTTCTTCCCTTAAACTCAGCTGTTCACATTGAAATATTCAAGGATGGATTTTCAAATTATGCTTCTAAGAAAATATTCATAGGAAAAAGGTCAAAGGTTCCAACTACCTTTGTTCTTGTAAAAAACCTCTCTGAAGAAATTACTGTTACAGCCACTGCTACCAAGATGAAATTTGAGGATGTTCCCGTAAAGACTTATTTAATTTCCCACAAGAAAATAGAGGAGATGAAGCCAGTAAATCTTGCCGAAGCTCTTTCCTTTACAACAGGAGTGAGAGTTGAAGTGGACTGTCAAAACTGCAATTATACCCAGGTAAGACTTAATGGACTGGAGGGGAAATACTCCCAGATTCTTATTGATGGTCTCCCTGTCATATCCTCCCTTGCGAGTGTATACGGGCTTGAGCAGATACCTTCCGAAATGATAGAGAAGATAGAGGTTGTTAAAGGGGGAGCTTCCTCAATTTATGGGAGCAATGCCATAGGGGGGGTTGTGAATCTAATCACAAGAGAACCGGAGAAAAACAGGACCATTCTCAAGGTACAGGAGGAGACCATGATGGGCAAGCCATTCTTTAAAATTGGTCTTACCTCAAGTTTTGTATCAAAGGATAAGAACACAAAAGCTTTTGCATTTGGTTCCTATTTCCATAGAGAGCCTGTTGATGTAAATGGCGATGGCTTCTCAAACCTTGGGATCTTGAGGGATACTTCCTTTGGAGCCAATGTTTACAGGAATTTTCCCTCAATGAATGGCAAATTAAAGTTTTCCTTTGCGAGGATTCATGAATATAGGAGAGGAGGAGACAGTCTTGATGTTCCACCACACGAAGCCATGATCGCTGAGATGATAAGAACAAACAGGCTGGATTTTAACCTCACCTGGGAACAAAGCTTTGGGAGCGATTTACTCAGACTTTCCTTTTCTCAGACATTTCATCAAAGGAACAGTTATTATGGAGCGGGAAAAGACCCCAATGCATACGGGAATACCTATGATCCGTTAACGATAGGATTGGCCCAGTATACATTTTCCTTGGGTCCCAATCTGTTTACAATCGGAGGAAGCTACAATAGGGAACACTTAAAGGATGAAGCTCCTGATTATGGAAGAATGATAGATGATGAGTATATAAATTATGGAGTGTTTCTTCAGGATGACCTTTCCTTGGGAAAAGAGGTTGATTTTCTATTTGGGTCAAGGTTTGACCGTCACAGCAAGGTGGGAAGAATAATTGCCTCCCCAAGGGCAAGCCTTCTTTTGAAACCTTTTAAAGGCCTTGGGTTAAGGGCCACCCTTTCCACAGGATTCAGAGCCCCACAGGTCTTTGATGAGGACCTCCATATAACCATGATTGGAGGAGAGGGTTTCGTAGTTAAGAACAGCCCTGCACTTAAGGAGGAAAAGTCGTACAGCCTTTATATTGGTGGTGATTACATGAAATCAAAAAACGGAAGAGCCTTCCTCATGAGCTCAGGTTTCTTCTATACAAGGCTGAAAAATCAATTTCAGCTTCAGGATGTGGGGAGCACTGGAAACTCAAGGATATTTCTCAGGACAAACGGTGAGGGAGCAAAGGTTTATGGAGGAGAATTTGACATTGGTATCAGGGTAGGAAGAAGATTGGAATTTGACAGTGGGCTAACTTTGGAAAAAACCCTGCTTGATGAACCTGAACCTGAGTTCGGTTCGAGAGAACTCTTTAAGACCCCTCGTATTTACGGCTATATAAGGGTTTCAGCAACTTTTCCTTTTAAAATCAAGGGCAACTTAAGCTACAAATACACCGGTAGAATGAAACTCCCCCATTATCATGGCTATATTCTTGAGGATAGACTTGAGACAACTGAGCCGTATTCTGTATTTAATATAAACATATCAAGGGTTATAAACATTGGAAATGAAGAAGTAGAAATTTACGGGGGGGTTTATAACATTTTCAACAGCTTCCAGAAGGATATAGATAGAGGTCCTCTCAGGGATGCAGGATACATTTACGGTCCCTCAAAACCAAGGGCATTTATGTTAGGAATCAAATATGAGATGTAGACATTTAAACAGTCCTTGCCACTGTAGCGGCTTTTACTATATACCCGTTTTTCTTTAGTATCGAGGTAGCCTCTCTTATAGTGGAGCCTGTTGTCCACACATCATCAATGAGTACGACTTTTTTGCAGGGATATGCCTTCCTTATTGAGAAACTTCCCCTTACATTTTTGAGCCTTGCTGATCTTGGAAGACCAGCCTGGGGAAGAGTATATCTTGTTTTCCTTAAAATCTTCCTTACTTCGATCTTCTTTATCTTTCCCACCTCCTTAGCTATAAGATAGATATGGTCAAATCCCCTTTCCCTTAGCTTTTTTCGGTGGGATGGGATTGGAACAATACATTCTCCATCCCATACATCCTGGATATTTTCAACAAGGAATTTTGCAAGAATCTTGCTCAGATGCTCATATCCCGAATATTTAAAAATAAGGATTGTTTCCCTTAATTTTCCTTCATAAATTCCCGCTGACCTGTGAATTTCAAATTTAGGCCTGGATTTCAGACATTCTCCGCATATAAGGTCCTTTGCGCTTTCGGAAAAATAGAACTTTCCGCACACAGGACATTTTGCCCCTGAATGTCTTTCAAATTCCTTTATGCAGGAGTTGCAAATTACCCTTTCGCCCGATTTTAAGGGAGCACCACAAATCTTACATTTAGAAGGAAAAACTGAAAGTTCTAATCTTGATATCGCCTCAGTAATAATTTTCATCCTCTTCAGCTTCGCTTTCTTTCTCCATCTCGTGCTTTTCCGCGCATTCAATGCAATAAATAGCCCAGGGGACGGCAGTCAATCTCTTCGGAGGGATGGGTTTTCCGCAGTCCTCACATATTCCGTAGGTTCCCTCTCTCATTTTTTGTAGGGCCCTTTCTATCTGCCTGAGAATTTCCGCATCCTTTTGTCCCAGGGCTATTTTGTATTCTTTGCTGAATTGATAAGTTGCTTTGTCATAATACTCAATTAACGATTCTCCTTCCTCCGAGGTTTCCTTTCCAATTTCCTCTAACTTTGAGAGTATTTCTTCCTTCTTCTTGAGAAGTTTCTTCCTGAGTCTTTCAAGTTCCTTCTTTTTCATGTTCTCCTCCTCCTATTTAGGATAGGGGTGCCCGAATATCAAGCAAAGAGCCCTAAAAATCTGTTCGGCCACCATTATCCTCGCTGTTTCGTGAGAAAATGTCATTTTTGAAAGAGAAATAATTTTAGCACAGGAGTCAACAGAAAGACCCTTCGCACTTCCAATTGCAAAAACAAGCTTTTTCCCCTCTCTTATTCCATCCCGAATTAATTCTGCAAATTCTTCCGATCTCTTCTCTTCCCCTTGAGGAGAGAAACCTATGAGGATGGCTCCCGGGAATCTCTCCCTTAGTTCTCTACAGTTTTTTAAGTTTTTAATGTATTCAATGCTGCAGGGAAGGAACCTGTTTGACATCTTAATGAACCTTTCAACTATCTCTTTAGATTGGGAAAGCTTTGTTCTTCCTCCTAAGGCAAGGATTATTTTCAATCTTTGAGCTTCCTTAGAAGAGTTTTCCTTGTTATTCCAAGAGCCTTTGCTGCCCTTGTTTTGTTTCCTTTGAAGTGCTCAAGGACTTTCTTTATATACCACAATTCAAGTTCTCTAAGGTTTGGTAAACTAAAAGCTTTCTCTTCAATCATTTTTTTAAAGAGAGCCGGAGAAACCTCAGGGCTGCCGATTCTTTCCTTCCCCATAGCCCTTTCTTTATCTACAAAGTTCCTTATCTCCCTTACATTACCGAACCACGGATGAGCAAGAAGGGATTTTTCTGACTCCTTTTCTATCTTCATTTTACCCTTGCAAAAGTGTTTGACCAGAGGTATTATGTCTCTTTTTCTTTCTCTTAAAGGTGCGATTCGCAATGAAAATGTAAAAAAATGAAGGAATTTTTCTATTATCAAACCTCTTTCAAAGAGCTCTTCAAGAGGATATAGAGAGGAAGCAATTACCCTGAAATCACTTTTTGAGGGTTCACTTTTCCCGAGGGGAATGAATTCTTTGTTTTCAAGAGCATTAAAAATCCTCATTTGAACTTCTATTCCTAACTCCTGTATCATATCCAGATATATGGTGCCTCCGTCTGCCCTTTTCAAAAATCCTTCCCTGTCCTCGTATGCATCAGAGAAGGCACCTTTTTTATATCCAAAGAACAGCGACTCCACAAGTTCATTCCTTATATTAAAAGATCCGAGTATCAGAAAAAGGCCTTTCCTCCCTGAAAGACTGTGAATTAGCTTGGCAACTTCATTTTTTCCGACTCCGCTTTCTCCCCAGAGGAATACAGGAAATTTAGTTGGTGCTATTTCCTTTATTCTTTCTATAAGCTTCTTTGACTGCTTATCTTGAGCTATAAATTCCATTATTTATTTTGTACAGCTTCCCATCCATCCAAAATGTCTCAAGGGAATAATAATTTCTTTTTCCTTCAATGAATATATGGACAACGAAATCACCATAATCAACAAGGATCCATTCTCCCGCTTCTTGTCCTTCAATTCCCAGGGGATTGATGTTGACCTCCTCAATGAGGAAATCGCTGAGTGTCTGCGAATGCTTCGTTGACAGGGCTGTTGCTATTATGAAATAGTCGGTGAAGGAACATATCCCTCTAAGGTCAATTAGAACAATGTCCTCAGCCTTTTTTTCCTTTAGAGCTTCTATGGCTCTTGTTATCTCATCCGAGAGATTCATTTATAAAGCCCCTCCTTCTCGATATATTCTATTATCTTCTGGGGAACAAGATACTTTATGGAAAGCCCTCTTTTTACCTTTTCTCTCACCATTGAAGAGGATATCGGAAGGGTAGCACAAGAGATAAAAAATATTCTACCCTCAGAGGCTTTTTCCCCCTCTTTTAATACAGAAACTTCCATTCCTGTTTTCAGGAACCACTCAGGGATTTTTTCCTCCCTCCATTTTCTCTTTATTACTATTATCTCTGTCTCTCTTAAGAGGCCTTTATAATTTTTCCATGTTGGAAGCTCAATGAAACTATCCTCTCCTATAATAAGGAAAAAATCATGGAGGTAATGTTTTTTTAGTTCCCTTAAAGTATCTATAGTATAGCTCAAGCCATTTTTTATTTCAAAATCCGAGACCTTTATGTAAGGATTATCCAATGAAGCTATCTCTGCCATCTTAAGCCTCTTACCCACAGGAATTATTGGTTTTCCGATTTTATGAGGAGGTTTATTGGATACCATAAGCCATACCTCATTTAAACTAAAGGACTCTCTTGCGAGCTCGGCTGCCCTTAGATGTCCCAAGTGGGGCGGGTCAAAGGTTCCTCCAAAAATCCCTATTCTCATTCTTTGAGCAAAGAATAAAGCTCCTTTACCAATTTATCAACCCCTTCCCCTGAAAGAGCTGAAATTTTGAAGAAAAACCAACCCAGTTCATCGGCTTTCTTTATTATATACGAAAAATTCCTTTTTTCCTCGGGTATAAGGTCAATTTTGTTTACTGCAACAGCCCTTATTTTTTTCCGCAACTCTTTGCTATAGCTTACGATTTCATTTAAAAGAATTTCTATTTGATTTAAAGGTGAAGGGGCCGATGGAGAAATATCAATTAAAAGAAGGATTATCTTAGTTCTCTCTATGTGTTTGAGAAACCTTATGCCTAATCCTACCCCTTTATGTGCGTTCTCTGTGAGTCCAGGGATATCTGCCATTATAAATGAGCTTTCCTCACCTAATCTCACGACTCCCACATGGGGGGAGATTGTTGTAAAAGGCCAAGGCTCAACCCTTGGTCTTGCTGCTGAGGCTTTCCTTAGAAGGGAGGACTTGCCGGCATTCGGAAGGCCAACGATACCAACATCAGCCATAATTTTAACCTCAAGTAGCAGAAATTTTTCCTCGCCTTGTTCGCCGTTTTCCGCAAGTCTTGGTGCCCTGTTTGTTGGGGTTGCGAACTGAACGTTTCCCCTTCCTCCCCTCCCCCCTTTGACTGCCCTAAACTCCTGTCCGTGTTCTGTAAAATCAAACAGGACCTCCCCTGTATCAACGTCCTTTACTATTGTTCCAACCGGGACCTTGAGATAGAGATCCTCCCCATTTTTACCATGCATTTTTTTGCCCCTCCCATGTGCACCGTCCTGAGCTCTGAAATATGGATTATATCTGTAATTTATGAGAGAGTTCATTCCCCTATCTGCTACCAAATAAATTGAGCCTCCATTTCCCCCATCGCCGCCGTCAGGGCCACCTTTAGGGACAAATTTTTCCCTTCTAAAGCTTGCACAACCGTTTCCTCCATTTCCAGCAACAAGCCTTATTTTTACTTTGTCTACAAACATTAAGGCTCAGGAAGGCATGATATCAACGAATACCCTTCCTGCAGAATGCCTGAAGGAAACCACACCATCCTTGAGGGCAAATATTGTATAATCACTTCCCAATCCTACGTTCTTTCCGGGCTTAAATTTGGTCCCCCTCTGCCGTACAATTATGGAACCTGCTTTTATGCGCTGGCCAGAGAACCTTTTTATTCCGAGCCTTTTTGATTTCGAATCTCTTCCATTCTTTGCAGAGCCACCAGATTTCTTGTGAGCCATTTCTCCCCCTACGCTACAATTTTCTCTATTTTGAGCACTGTAAGATACTGCCTGTGCCCTATTTTTTTCTTATATCCTGTTTTTGCCTTCTTCTTGAAGGCCACGATCTTTTCCCCCCTTTTATGGGTTAAAACCCTGGCCTTGACCTTCGCATTTTTTACTTTAGGCTGGCCTACCACAACCTTTCCATCTTCTCCAATAAAGAGAACCTCCTTTATTTCTACAGTCTTTCCTTCATCAACATCAATTTTCTCAACCTCAATTCTCTGGCCTTCTTTTACTATGTATTGCTTTCCACCTGTTTCTATCACGGCAAACATTTTTGTACTCCTTAGTTTTTTACTGAAGAAACTTATCATAAAATAAGATCAAAGTCAAGCTAAGCCCATAACATTTAGGGAAAATTGCGCAGCACTAAGATATAATTTAATGATGAAGGTTCTTTTAGTTGAGGACAATAGAAAACTTTCCTCTGTACTCAAGGATTTTCTTTTCGCTAAGGGTATAAAAATTGAGCAGGCCTTCACCCTCAAGAATGGGAGAGAAAGGTTGAAAATGGAAAGCTTTGATGTGGTCGTTTCTGATATAAAACTTCCAGATGGTGAGGGCTTAGCACTTCTTGAAGAAGCTGTTGAGGAGGATACTCCCCTCATAGTGATAACGGCTTACGGAACAATATCTATGGCGGTAGATGCAATCAAGAAGGGAGCTTACAATTTCCTTCAGAAACCCGTTGATCCGGAGCATCTTGAAATACTTATAAAAAGAGCCTCGGAAGAAAAGCAAAATAGATTAGGACTCTCAGTCCTTGAGGAAATTGAAGGGGAAGTTGAGGTTGTAGGGAGCTCCCCTGCTTTCGTTTCTGCTCTTGGGGAGGCAAAAAGGGCTGCGTCTTCTGAGATAAATGTTCTTCTTTTGGGAGAGACAGGAAGCGGAAAGGAAGTCTTCGCAAAGGCCATTCATGCTCTTAGCAGTAGAAAGAAAAGGTCCTTTGTCCCTATAAATTGTGCCTCGATTCCAGAAACCCTTCTTGAGTCAGAGCTTTTCGGATATGAGAAGGGAGCCTTTACAGGAGCTTATACAACCAAGATAGGAAGGATTGAACTCGCAAGGGGAGGGACTCTTTTTCTTGACGAGATCTCTGAAATGAGCCCTTCCCTTCAGGCTAAGCTTCTCAGGGTTATAGAGGAGAAGAAGCTTGAAAGGCTTGGAGGCGCAAGGGAGATAGAGGTTGATGTAAGGTTAATTTTTGCAACAAATAGGGATTTAAACAAGCTTGTTGAAGAGGGAAAATTCAGGGAGGACCTTTATTACAGGATCTCGGTTTTCCCAATAGAGATACCCCCACTCAGGGCAAGGAAGCAGGACATAATCCCGCTGGCAGTTCATTTTTTGAGAGAGATAGCCAAGTCCCAAGGGATAAGAGTCCCTGAGATAACGGATAAAGCAAGAAAAAAACTCATTTCCTACTCATGGAAAGGAAATGTAAGGGAACTCAAAAATGTTATGGAGCGAGCCTTTGTCCTTTCAGATAAGGGAAGAATTTCAGCAAAAGATATTGTCCTTCGGGAAAGTGTAAAGGGATTTCTTGACATTTCAGGAACCTTAGAGGAAGCTATTGAAAAGGCTAAGAACTGGGCTGAGAAGGAGAAATTAACCTCAGCAATGAAGGAGACCGATGGAGATATAAGTAAAGCGGCTTCACTACTTGGAATTTCCCCAAAGACCTTATATGCAAAGCTAAAGAAATACAATTTAAGATGAAGGGCAGGATTTTAACGTTCATTCTCAGGGTTCTCTGTTTAACTGCAAGGGTTAAAGTTGAGGGGATGGATATTTTAAAGGGGCTGGGAGAGAAAAAAAGGGGTGCAGTCTACTGCCTTTGGCATGGTAAGATGCTTTTCCCATTTTATTATTTCAGGGGCAATGGGATAAGACCAATAATAAGCAGGCACAGAGATGGAGAGCTGCTCGCGAGCATAGCAGAAAGACTTGGCTATCGCCCAATAAGGGGTTCTTCTACGAGGTTCGGAGGGACTGCCCTTTTTGAGGCTTTGAAATGCATTGAGAGAGGAGAAAATGTTGTATTTGCAGGGGATGGGCCCCTTGGCCCCTATCACAGATTAAAAATCGGTTGTGTATACGCCGCATCAAAAACAGGAGCGCCCTTGTTTATCGGTTCATATGCCTCAAAGCCAAGGAAAAACTTTAAATCCTGGGATAAATTTCTCATTTTTCCTCCTTTCTCGAAGGTAAAAATGAAAATAAAAGGCCCATATTTTATACCTTCCGTCCAGAAAAAAGAGCTTGAGGAATGGAGGTTGAAGATTGAATGGGAGTTAAACGCGCTTGACAAAGAAGTTGAAAAGGAAATAAAAGGAGGCTAAAACTATGAAGAAGTTGATATTTGCATTCTTGATAGTAGGTTTAATGCAGGGTCATACTCTCTGGATAAATGCAACGGGATATTATAGCCATATAGGGGGAAGCACTATAATTTTCCTTGGCTGGGGACACAGGTTCCCTGTGGCGGATTTTATAAATAAAAAGGAGCTTCAGAGTTACGGGGTAATTTCCCCTGCTGGAAAATTGATAAAGCTTTCCCCGCAGGGAGCATTCCAGGAGTCTGTATTGAACTTTAACAGGGAGGGCTATTACATTGCCTATGCATCCACAGAGCCGGGCTTTTACACAATGGCCATTACAGAAAAAGGAGTGGAGCACTTTAAAAGGCCAATGAATATGGTGAAGGGAAGAATTCTCGTAAGTGATTACTATCAGGAATTTGCCAAGGCCATCCTGAAATCGGGAAAAGATAAAATAGGATTTGACAGAAAAATAGGGCTTAAGATGGAAATTGTGCTCCTTTCAGACCCTTCTGAATTGAAGATGAATGATTTTATGAAAGTCAGAGTCTTTTTTAAAGGAAAACCCCTTCCATTCATCCCCGTTTATGCAACATACGAGGGTTTTTCTAAAAAGGACGATTTCGCTTTTGCCACTGAGACAGATTCAAAAGGTGTAGCTATGATAAGAGTTCTTCACTGGGGAATGTGGATGATAAAAGCCCATTTAAAAAAGATGCCAGAGGCAAAACTAATGGGGAAATGCGAGATGATTTCCTTAGTTTCAACTATTAGTTTCCAGATAAAATAGTGTTTTAAAGAATTACTTTATCCTCCTGTAACCTTCTGAGAGGAGAAAATTTGGGAGGGGTTTTCCGAGAAATAGATGAGAGAATTTTCTTGTGTCAGAGCTTCCAAAACCTCTTATGAACGGGTCAAGAATTTTCTCAAGGGTTTTAACAAGCTCTATCTCTGGAAGGGAACCTAACCAGGCTTCCACAGGCTTTGCTGCTTCTGTAAGATAATCAATATGCCAGTGAAGTTTTTTTTCTTTTCTAAAATGCCTTTTTATTCTGGATAAACCTCCTGCCCCAGCATAAGTATAATACGCTGAAGGAAAATCAAATTCGCCAAGTGCTCCTATCTTAAGTTCAACAGGGAAACTTAATCTTATAATAAGGACATAGGAACTCAAGGGAAATTTACAACTTTTCCGCTTCCTGCCTTTTCTACCTGGAAATAATCGGAGAAAATCCCGTAAGCCTTTTCTCCTGTGCAATGGGAGGGATAGGCTTTCTCTACTTTTAAATTTTTCAACTTTTCAGCTACTTCTCTTATTCTGCCTTTCGTGGAGGAAAACAGGTGAAATCCCCCCATAATATAGAGGGGTTTGTGAAACTTTTCCTGTGTTAATAATGCGAAATTTTCTATTCCAGGATGGGAACATCCGCCAATTAGCAAGACCCTATCTTTCCCTTCTATTGTGAGGAACTGTTCGGGAACAGGTTCCGGAAGCTCGGGTCCTATCCATATTTTTTCCCTTAGCTTTCTCCATCCACTTCCCCTTTCAACATTTGCGCCTTTCCTTTTGAGCTCCTCCTCAAATTTCCCGCTGAAACTTCCTCCGACATAAATTTTCACATGGGGACTTTTATTTACAAGAGCAAGGAGACCTCCAGTGTGGTCCCAATGGGAATGTGAAATCACAATTTCCTTGATTTTTGAAGGGTCTGTCACTTTTTGCAAGTTTTTTAGCTCATCCTCTGGATCAGAACCTGTATCAAATAAAAGGTCATCCCCAATGAGCGCGGAAAATCCCCAACCCCATTTCCATCCCTCTTCTGCGGGATAGTTGTCAAAAATGATCCTAATTTCCATACTCACCTCCATACCGGTGTCAAAGGCTTTCTTCCTGAAAGCACTGAAATTATATTATCTGCTGCGAGTTTTGCCATAGCAAGTCTTGTCTCTGTTGTTGCGCTTCCTATATGAGGAAGAAGAACAACATTTTTCAGTTTAAGAAGCTTCGGGTTTATGTTTGGCTCTCCTCTGTAAACATCAAATCCTGCGCCAAAAAGACTTTCTTCTTTCAGCCTCTCAATGAGCGCATCCTCATCCACGATGTTGCCTCTTGCTGTATTTATAAATATTGCTCCTTCCTTTATTTTATAAACCCTTTCTCTGTTGATAAGGTTCCCTGTTTCTGGTGTTAATGGGGTGTGAACCGAGATTATATCGCTTACAGAAAGGAGCTCTTCAAGGTCCATAAATCTCACCCCAAGTTCCGTTTCTTCTTTGTGGGACAGCCTGTTTCTTTTGTAATAGAGGAGTTCCATCCCGAAACCTTTTGCCCTTTTAGCAACTGCCTTTCCGATCCTTCCAAGTCCAATTATCCCGAGCTTTTTCCCTTTTAACTCAATGCCTAAGAACAATTTTGCCCCCCAGCCCTTAAATTCCCCTTCCCTTACGAATTTGTCAGCTTCAATGATTCTTCTTGCAACGGCAAGGATTAATGCCCAGGTTAGATCAGCCGTTGCGTCTGTGAGAAGCTCCGGAGTATTGGTTACATATATTCCTCTGGACTTTGCGGATTTTACATCTATATTGTCATATCCAACTGCATAATTTGCGATTATCTTCAGATTTTTTCCCGCATTTATGACATCCTTGTCTATTGGATCCCTCAGAAAAGATAGAAGGCCGTCTTTTTCCCTTATTTTCCCCATAATTTCCTCTTTCCCTTCGGCACCTATTTCCAACTCAAATTTTTCCCTGAGTTTTTTGTGAACTTCAGAGAAGAGTTCATGGGTCAAAAGAACTTTATATCTCAATGCTATACCTCCTTACAGAAATTAAAGCAGCGATGAAGCCTATCGCCCCACTCAACGCAAAGAGGATAAGTTCCTCCCTATGGTCCAAGTTTGTAACTGGAAGTATAAAGGAAAGGTTCCCCCATATCTTTTGAGGATGTAGTTTTAGGGCGAGGAAGGAAAGCTTGAAGAAAAGAATTCCAAACCCTGCTCCTAAGAGTCCGAGGAGAGCTCCCTGGATTATGAAAGGATATGAGACAAATCCCTTGCTTGCCCCGAGAAGATTGAGGATGTAAATATCTTCCTTCCTTGACGAAATGTTGAGCCCAACAAGATTGGCTATTATTAAGAGGGAAGCGAGAAGGAGAAGCCCGCCGAGAAAGACGCCTACGGATTTCCCTATGAATATTATCCTGTTCAGTTTCTCCACCACCTCTTTCTGATAGATAATGTCAGATACTCCCTGGATTGAGCGGATTTTCCCTATGGCTTTTCTTATTTTTCCTTCGCCTTTTTCCTCCTTGAATTTTACGACTATGTTTGGAGGGAAAGGATTATCATATTCGAGAGCCTTGGAAAAGGAAGGGAAAAGCTCCTTAAACTCCTTGGCTGCATCTTCCTTTGTTATGAGTTTTGTCCATGATATTTCGGGAATCAAGCCTATTCTTCTTATTATATCTTTGATCTCATCCTGCCCGATGTCCTCCTTCAAAAATACCCTTGCTCTCATTCCCTCCCCCATTTTCCCGAGAAAAAAGGAGAGGTTTTTTCTCATTATGAGGAACCATGAAAGGAAAAGCGTGGATAGAGAAATTACAAGAAGGGAAAGTAGAAAATTAAAAAGGTTTTTCGTAATGTCCCTTGAGAAAATTTTCATCCCGCAAATTATTGCCCTCATAGTATTTTCTTTACCCTCCCATAGGAAAGATAAATAACCTTTTCACCGAATTCCTCTATGAGAGAACTATCATGGGTTGCGATTATAACTGTTATTCCCTTTAAGTTCATTCTCTGGAAAATTTTTATAATTTTCCTTGATAACATTGGGTCAAGGTTTCCTGTGGGCTCGTCTGCCAAAAGGAGGTCAGGATTTCCAACAATTGCCCTTGCTATAGCAACCCTCTGCTGTTCACCTCCAGAAAGGGAATATGGTAACTCTCTTGCTTTATGAATTATCTCCAACTCTTCAAGGGCTGAAATCGCCATTCGTTTTGTCTCTTCCTTTCTATGTCCCCTGAGAATAAGCGGAAGGGAGACATTTTCAGATACTGTTAAATAAGGTATCAGCCTGAAATCTTGAAAGACTATTCCAAGTCTTTTTCTGTATATATGTAACTTTCTCTTTGGAATCCTTGAAATATCAACTCCTTCAAATAGAATTTTTCCTTTAGATCTCTTTTCCTCCCTTGTGATAAGTTTTATTATTGTGGTTTTCCCTGCTCCAGATGGTCCAGTAACAAAAAGAAACTCGCCTTTCTTCAGGGAAAAGTTTATGTTAGAGATAGCATAATAAGGTAGAGCATAGGATTTATACACCCCAAGGAATTTAAGCATTTAGCTGTCTTTTAAGAATTTCAAAATTGCCTCTTTAATACCTTTGTAGTCTAGTCCATAAAAGGATAAAAGTTCCATGGCTTTCCCTGATCTTCCGAAAGTGTCCTGAATTCCATAAATTTTCATCTTCACAGGGTAATTCTGGGAGAGATACTCGGATATTGTGGACCCGAGTCCTCCGAGGACAGAGTGTTCCTCTGCGGTGAAGACTTTCCCGGTCTTTCTTGCGGATTTTTCTATTGTTTTCCCATCCAGAGGTTTTATTGAAGGAGAATTTATTACCTCTATTGAAATTCCCTGCTTCCAGAGCTCTTCAGCCGCAAGGAGCAAAGCATGAACAGTTATTCCGACTCCCACTGCTGTGAGTTCCTTTCCTTCTCTTAAAATTTGTGCCTTCCCTATTTCAAACTTATGGCTTTCGTCAAATATCACAGGGAATTTCGCCCTTGAGAGCCTTATGTAGGCAGGACCTTCTGCTTCAAAGGCCTTTTTTACTACCTCCTTGACCTCGTAATAATCAGCAGGACAGATTACCTTCATATTTGGAAGGACTCTCATTATCGCAAAATCCTCAAGCATCTGGTGAGTTGCCCCATCCTCTCCCACTGTTATCCCGCCATGGGTTGCAACAATTTTCACATTCGTCTTTGCGTAAGCTATGGACTGTCTTATCTGTTCCCAGGCTCTTCCAGTTGCAAAAATCGCAAATGTGGATGCAATTGGTCTCTTTCCACCTATTGCAAGGCCGGCTGCCGTTGACATAAGGTCCTGTTCTGATACTCCCATATTAAAAAATCTATCAGGAAACTTTTCAGCAAATCTTGCTGTTTTAGTGGAAGATGCAAGGTCAGCATCCAGCACAACCATATCGCTGTACTTTTTCCCGAGCTCAACGAGTATCTCTCCGTATGCATTCCTCAAGTTTTTGTATTCAAATTCTTTCATCTTCAAGTTCCTTCTCCTTTTTTTCTAATTCCTTTAGAGCTTTCTCCATTTCTTCTTCCGTTGGAGGGACGCCGTGAAACTTTACCTTCCCTTCCATAAAGGATACTCCCTTCCCCTTGAGAGTATGAGCCACTATCATAGAGGGTTTTCCCTTATTGTTCTCAGCCCAGTTGAAAGCTTCTATTATTTGCCTAAATTCATGGCCGTCTATTTCTTTAACTAACCAGCCAAAGGCCCTCCATTTTTCAGCCACAGGTTCTACGCCTTTAACTCTACTTACAGGTCCATCTATTTGGAGACCGTTGAAATCAACTATCCCTGTGAGGTTGTCAATTTTGTAATGGGCAGAGGTCATGGCTGCCTCCCATACTTGCCCTTCTTGTAGTTCTCCATCTCCCATGAGCACATATACCCTGCTGGATTTTTTATCAAGTTTTCGGGAAAAAGCTACTCCATTCGCTACAGATAATCCCTGGCCTAAGGAACCTGTTGACATTTCAACGCCAGGTGTCATGAGCCTGTCGGGATGACCCTGAAGATGAGAACTGAGATTTCTGAAATGAGGAAGCTCCTCTTTGGGAAAGAAACCTGCCTCAGCAAGGGCAGCGTAAAGAAGAGGAGTTGCATGTCCCTTACTCAGGATAAAAAAGTCTCTGTCGTTCCATTTTGGCTCCTCTGGTCTGTATCTCATCACTTTAAAGAAGAGAACAGTGACAATATCTGCAGCCGAGAGTGAGCCTCCCGGATGCCCTGATTTTGCGAGTCCGGTCATTCTTATAATATGTTTTCTCAATTTGAGTGAGATTTTTTTGAGTTTCTTTATATCTTCTTCACTCACCATTTTTTAGAGCCTCCCCGAGGATTTTATTTAGAAGTTTAGGATTTGCCCTACCCTCGGTTCTCTTCATTGCTTCCCCAATAAAAAAGCCCATTAACCCCTTTTTCCCCTTCCTGTATTTTTCAACCTTATCGGGATTTTCCTTTATTATTTCTTCAACTGTTACTCTGAGCTTTTTCTCATCGCTTATCTGGGAGAGTTCCCGCTCTTCCATTATAATTTCCGGACTCTTTCCGGAACTGGCCATTTCCTCAAGGACTTCCTTTGCTTTGAGCCTTGAAAGCTTCCCATCGTCCACAATTTTCAAAAGGGTCCCTAAGGATTCTGGTCTAATTTTCAGTCCCTGATTCCACAGCTCTAAAACCTCTGTTTTTGTCCAGTTTGCGAGTTCCTTCGGTTTTCCGTAAAATTTCACCGTTTCCTCAAAAAAATTCCCAATCTCCTTTTCCGCGCAGAGAACTTCAGCGGTTTTTCTATCAAGACCGAATTCCCTCATGAACCTTTCTTCCTTCTGCCAGTGAAGTTCAGGCATGGAGTTTTTAATTTCCTGGATAAAAGAATCGGCAAGCTTGAGAGGAGGAAGATCAGGTTCAGGGAAATATCTATAATCATGCGCTTCCTCCTTACTCCTCATCAGGAAGGTGACTCCTTTCTTACTGTCGAATCCTCTTGTTTCCAGATGAATTTTGCCTCCTTGTTCAAGAATCTTTTTCTGCCTTTGGATTTCATATTTCAAAGCCTTGGATAAAAATTTAAATGAGTTGAGGTTTTTTACCTCTGTTTTTGTTCCCATTTTCTTGCTTCCCTCTTGTTTCAGGGAAAGATTGGCATCGCACCGCATATTTCCCTTTTCCATATCTGCATCTGATACCCCTGTGTAAACTGCAATTTTCCTGAGGAATTGGAGGAAGAAAAGCGCTTCCTCTGGAGAGGAAATGTCAGGCTTCGTCACGATCTCTGCGAGGGGAACGCCACAACGATTGAAATCAATAAGTGTTCCATCTTCTGTGTGGATGGATTTTCCCGAATCTTCTTCTATATGAAGTCTTTCTATTCTTATTTTTTTCCCGTTTCTTAATTCAATAAATCCATCTTCGGCAAGGGGATTTTTATACTGAGTTATCTGATATCCTTTTGGAAGATCCGGGTAGAAATAGTTTTTCCTTGCAAAATAGGATTCCATATTAACCTTACAGTTTAGAGCAAGTGCGAGCTTTGTTGCAAGTTTTACAGCTTCCCAGTTTAGCACAGGAAGGGTTCCGGGATGCCCAAGACAAACAGGACAAATATTTGTGTTTGGGGGGTCACCATAGCTGTTTTTGCATGAACAGAACATTTTAGATCTTGTCTGGAGTTGAATGTGAATTTCAAGGCCGATTGTTGGTTCAAGCATTGGAAAAAATTATATCATTGAAAAAAGGGGGAAGGGTAACTATAATATGATTTCATGAAATTTTATCTTAACCTCGCAAAATTCATTGGTGGAGGGATTAACCCTCTTTTAGGCCCAATTAAAATTCAGTGGGAACTGACATATAAGTGTAATCTTAGGTGTCGTCACTGCCATTTGTGGAAAATAAAGGATGAACAGAGACTTCCATTGAACAGGATAAAGGAAGTTCTTAAAGAGCTAAGAGAACTTGGTGGAAAATATATTTCCTTCTCAGGAGGGGAGCTTTTCCTCCTGAAGGAGTCTTTTGAAATTCTTTCTTTTGCGAAATCATTAGGTTTCAGGGTAGCGGCCAACTCAAATGGATGGCTTGTAGATAGGAAAAATGCTGAAAAACTTGCAAGGACAGGGATAGACTCAATATTTTTCTCCTTAGATGGGCCGAAGGAAATTCACGATTGGATAAGAGGTGTTGACGGAGCCTGGGAAAGGGTTCTTTCTGCTATAGAAAATGTAAAACAAGCAGGGCCAAGACCAAAGGTATATGTCAATATAACTTTGAACAGGAAAAACCTTTCCTATCTTCACGATACAGTGAAGCTTGCAATTGATAAAGGTGTTGACGGGGTTACAACAGAGCCTGTTCACAAGATAGATAAATATTCTCCAGAGGAGGACCTTGGGCTTTCTACGCAGGATATCCCGCTTCTGTCAAAACAAATAAACTCCATCTTAAAGGATTTTCCTTCACACCTGCCGCATTTTCACGACTATCTCAGGCTATTTCCCAAATTCATTGAGGCTCCGGAATCAGTTAAAAAGAGCTTCCGATGTATTGCTGCTTATCTTTCCGTTCAGATTCATCCAAATGGTGATGTTCATCCTTGTCCTGTTGCATTCAGAAAGATTGGAAACCTCACTGAGAGAAGCTTTAAAGATATATGGTTCAGCAGGGAAGCAGAGGAACTCAGGCGAGATATAAAGCTCGGGAATCATCCTCCGTGTTGGTTCACCTGTGTTGGTCCTGCGAACCTTTACCTGAGTTATGTTAACAAAGGGAAATTCTTCAAGCTCTTTTCCCCCTCCTTTATAAAATATGTCTTTATGGAAAAGATATGAACCATCTATTCCATTTGGCGAAGCTATACTATTACTATAGAAGAAGGGCAGAAAAAATCCCTGTTCCTCCAACAAGAATATGGCTTGAGGTTACGAATGCCTGTAATCTCAGATGCATAATGTGCCCGAACAGCACAAACTACAATGCCTTGAAAAGGGGAATGATGGAATGGGAATTATTTGAGAGTTTGCTCTCTCAGATAAGGGGATTTGCCTATGATGTCAATTTGTTTCACAGGGGTGAAAGTCTTATGCACCCAAGATTCGTGGAAATGGTGAACAAAACAGCTGAAGCCAAACTTAGACCGAGACTCCACACTAACGCCACAATTCTTACAGAAGAATACTCAAGGGAGATAATAAAGGCAGGACTTGACTTTATTTCCTTCTCTTTTGATGGTTACGATAAGGGCACTTATGAAAAAGTCAGAGTAGGGGCAGTCTTTGAACAGGTTCTTGAGAATATAATAAAGTTTCTTGAAATAAAGAAGACACTTGGAAGAACAAAACCATATACAGTTATAGAGGTTATGGAAGTCATGAAGGAAAGCGAAGATGAAATAAAAAAGAAAAGGAAAGACTTCAGAGAAAAGTTCAGGGGACTCCCTCTTGACAAGTTCATAGTCAGGAGGATTCACAACTGGGCAGGGCTTTATAACATAAGCAGAAAGGGAAAGCTGAACTATGTCCCATGCACATTTCCCTATTATTCAATGAGCATATTTTATGACGGAAAGGTTCCTGCATGTCCCCAGGACTTCTTTGGTGAAATAATAATAGGTGATGCTAAGAGAGAATCTCTTCTTGATATATGGAATGGAGAGAAAATGAGGAAGCTGAGGAAAAGCTTTGCAAATGAAAGTGCTGAAAAGCACCCGAGATGTCAGAAATGCGATATGATATATAGGGAAACTTTTTTGGGAATTCCCAAAAATTATCTTAAATTCTTCATAAGGGAGAATATATAAAGATGAAGTTTCTTGCCGATCTTCACATTCACTCAAGGTATTCAAGAGCTACTTCAAAGGATATGGACCTTCCCGCAATAGCTGCCTGGGCAAAAATTAAGGGCATAAAGGTTGTGGGAACAGGGGATTTTACTCATCCTGATTGGCTTTTCAGGATAAAAACACTTCTTAAGAGAGAGGATAATGGTCTGTTGACACTTAAGGAACCGTCAAAAGAGGTTTTCCCATTTGAACTTGATATGGAAAGGGAGGATGTCTATTTCCTTCTCACTACAGAGGTAAGCCTTATATACTCGAAAGGGAATAAGGTGAGGAAAATTCATGTCGTCCTTCTTGGGGAATCAATAGAGGATGTGGAAAAACTGAATTCGGCCCTGGCTTCAAAAGGAAATCTCCAAGTAGATGGAAGACCTACCTTCGGAATGGATACAAGGGAACTAATAGAAATAGTTCTGAAGTATGCTCCATCAACAGCTATAATACCTGCTCATATATGGACCCCATGGTTTTCTCTTTTCGGAGCGAATTCAGGTTTTGATTCCATTGAAGAATGCTGTGGTGAGCTTTCGGAAAACTTCATAGGCCTTGAGACTGGCCTCAGCTCAGATCCACCAATGAACTGGATGCTTTCCTCCCTTGACAGGTTTACCCTTGTTTCCAATTCCGATGCTCACTCTCCTCCAAATATTGGAAGGGAATCCAACCTTTTTGACACAGAGCTTGGCTTTCACAATATAATAAATGCTATAAAAACAAGGGAAGGGTTTATCTCCACAGTTGAATTTTTTCCACAAGAAGGAAAGTATCATTATGATGGGCATAGAAATTGCGGTGTGAGGCTTTCCCCAAAGGAAGCTATGAAGCTTAAAAATATATGCCCAAAATGTGGGAAAAAACTGACCATAGGAGTGGCTCACAGGGTAGAGGAACTTGCAGACAGGAAAGAAGGAGAGAGGCCAGAAAACGCAGTGGATTTCATCCACCTCATTCCATTACCGGAAATATTGGCAAAGGCTGAGGGAAAAACTAAAAACTCAAAGCATATTCTTACAGAATATTTCTCATCAATAAAGAACTTCGGTAACGAGTTCTCAATTCTGACCGAGGTTCCACTGAAGGATATAAGGAAGATGCTTGGGGAGAGAGTAGCAAATGGGATAAAAAATATGAGAGAAGGTAATGTGAGAGTTGATCCCGGTTATGATGGAGTATATGGGGTTATAGACCCTTTCAAAGAGGAAGAAACCAAGCAGCAGAATTTATTTTAAGGAGATGGCAATGGAAAGAAGCCTTGCTATAATAAAGCCAGATGCAGTGGAAAGGGGGATTGTAGGAAGAATAATATCAAGGATAGAGAAAGAAAAATTAAAAATCTCAGCTATGAAAATGGTTCATCTTACAAAGGGAGAAGCAGGGAGATTTTACTATGTTCATAAGGACAAAATTTTCTTCAATGACCTTATTGAATATATGTCCTCTGGTCCCATTGTGGTGATGGTGCTGGCAGGAGAGGGAATCATAAACAAATGGAGGCAAATAATGGGGGCGACTGACCCGGCAAAGGCAGAGGAAGGAACAATAAGAAGGATTTATGGAACTGACATTCAGAGAAATGTTGTGCACGGCTCAGATTCCTCAGAGTCTGTCAAATTTGAGGTTAATTTCTTCTTTTCAGAGTTAGAGGTTGAAAATGGAGCTTGAGATAGAAAAGGAAGAAAGGGAAAATATTCTCATAATAAGACCCAAGGGAAGGGTTGATCCTCTGACGGTTGAGAATTTTGACAGTTCAATAAAAGAAGGAATAGGGGAGGGAAAATTCAGGATAATAATTGATTGCTCGGAGCTCCTTTATATTTCATCAGCAGGGTTAGGAGTTCTCATTGGTTATATAGAGGAGGTTAGGGAGAACAGAGGCGACATAATCATTTGTTGCACCTCCCCAAAGGTTCATGAGATATTTGACCTTCTTGGTTTCACAAAGATCTACAAGTTCTTTCCGGAGCTAAAAGGAGCTGTGGCCTTTTTCTCTAATGGCTGAAGTGCTACTCAGAATTCCCAGCTCTTATTTACTCCTTTATCCTGTCTCTGAACTTTCAAGAAAGATACTGCTTCTGTATTACTTCCCGGAAAAAGATGCTACGCTTTTCTCATTAGCTGTGGAAGAGGTTCTTTCTAATATAATAAAGCACTCATATAAGGGGAAAGAAAATGGTTGGATTGAGATAGGCTGGAAAGTCTCAAGGAGCAAGGCTCAGGTAGAATTCAAATTTGGTGGAACTTCAATAGAGATTCCGAATGAGGAATTTGATCTTAAAGAGTATATAAGGGAAAGGAGAAAAGACGGATTAGGGCTTGAGATAATAAAAAGGGCAACCGATGAAGTTAATTATGGGAGAGAAAGGGAGGTAAACTGGTGGAGAATAATAAAGAGATTAAAAGACTGACGAGAGCTCTCCAGCTTAAAGAATTTGAGCTTGAGAATTTCCTTCAGTATGCAAGACAGATAATAAGGGTTTTTGACGAGGATAGGCTCTTCAAAACTTTCCTGTCAACTGTCATGGGGCAGACCGGGATCTCAAGGTGCATTTTAAGGGTTAAGGCAAAGGACAGGGTATACATAATATCTAAGGGGATAAAACTTCCCCCTATTCTAAGGGAAGTTTTAGAGAAGGGGAGAGAGGACTTAGTGGAGATCCTTGGAAAATTTGGATTTGGCACAATCCTTGAACTTACAATAGCCTCGGAGCAAACGGCCCTTATGTTCAAAGAAAAGGGTGTTGAACACTTGTTGAGCCTTCAGGAAAATTTCCTTGCCATATCAGGAACTGATGCAGAGAAAATCAACGGTGAAAATGAAAATTACATAAAAGCCCTTTTTCAGATAACTCTTTTGGCCTATGAAAACATGCTATTTCGCAGAGAAACGGTGGAAAAGCACAGGCTGGAGAGGGAACTTGAGATAGCCAAGGAAATCCAGCAAAATCTCCTTCCCAAGGAAATGAAAATAGAGGGTTTCCAGGCCTACGGAAAGAGTATTCCTTCAAGATATGTAGGTGGAGATTATTATGATCTTTATAAAATCGGTGATAAATACCTTATGGCTCTTGGAGATGTGGCTGGAAAAGGAATACCAGCATCTCTTTTGATGGCTTCCATTCAGTCTTCATTAAGGGCGATAGCAAGTTTTTCCCCTGGGAAAATTTCAACAATAATGAAGGAACTTAACGAAATAACTATCAAAAACACTGAGAGGATGACTTTTATAACATTTTTTCTGTTTTCTCTTGACCCTTCAAACGGAGAGATCGTGTATTCAAATGCAGGACACAATCCACCGGTCCTAATGAAGGGAGAAAAATTTATAGAGCTAAACAAGGGAGGAATGGTCCTCGGAATTAGGGAAAATGAGTATGAAAGCGGGAAGGAAAAAATGGAAAGTGGTGACATGCTTTTCCTTTACACGGACGGGCTGTCAGAAGCTATGAGGTGCGAGGATGAATTCGGCATAGAGGGAATAAAAGCCTTCCTATCCCGGAACAGGGGAACAAAGCCAGAGAACCTTGGGAAACTACTCCTCAACTATATGAAGGATTTTTCTGTTGAAGACGACCTTACCTTTTTGATAATAAAGAGACTTCCTTGATGCATTTTACAAAAAGGACAAACCCAGAATTGGGACCAAAGATTTTAATGAAAGATTAATCACCACTGCACAGAAAGGAATTATTTTGGCTTTTCTTATAGCCATCCAGATCGATAGTTACAAAATTGAAACCAAGATTCTTCGCGTATTTTGAGACCTCCTTTCTCATCCTGAAGAGTTTTCCCATATCCTTATTCTCAACTTCTATCCTTATAAGTTTATTATGATATCGTGCTCTTACTTTTTTGATTCCTGCCTGCCTTACAAAATCTTCCAGGGATTCTATCCTTCGCAGAAGTTCTAAATTTACCTTAGACCATGTGGGAAGTCTTGTAAGGAGGCATGTTTCCGAAGGAATTTTTTCAACTCCTCTTTCCTTCAGGATTTTTTTAATTCCACTTTCGCCGATTTCAGCTAATAAAAATGGAGATATTACTCTTTCTTCCCAGGCGGCCCTGAGTCCTTCTCTGTCTTCCTCTCCCTTTGTGCTTCCCTCGAATACTGCCCAATCTTCTTTTAGGTATTTCTTTATTGTCTGAAACATTTTCTTCTTGCACCAGTAGCAACGGAGTGGCTGGTTTTCCCTGAGTTCATAAGGGATAGGAAGCTCTACAACTTTGTGATTCAGTAAGAACCTCTTCGCCATTTCCTTAGCATTATCCACCGTCCACCGGTGAGTATAAGGGTATTTTATAGTTATACAAAGATGATCTTTCCCGAAAACTTCTTTTGCAATAAGAGAGAGGGCAAGGGAATCTCTTCCTCCTGAGAAAGCAATAGCTCCTCCCTTAAACTTTCCGAGTATCTTATATATTTTTCCCATATGAATATTTTACAGGGATAACCACTCAGGGACACATTTAATTATAAGGTAAATTTTATTGAATTAATGGTATGGCCCTCACAAGAAAAGTATTGACATTGGAAAGAAAACTGGTAGAATAATCCTTGCTGGGAAGTCGTCCAACGGCAGGACAGCGGACTCTGGATCCGCGAATCGGGGTTCGAATCCCTGCTTCCCAGCCATAGGTGGGGCTATCGTCTAGGGGCCAAGGACAGATGGTTCTCAGCCATCAGACCCGGGTTCAAATCCCGGTAGCCCTGCTCTTAATGCTTTGTTATATGCCTCTCCTACTTTAATTAAAGTCGTTGCATAGGAACCAACTGGAAGGGAAAAGCGTAAGAAAATGGCCTTTTTCCCGGGATAAAGCTCATCCTCCATTACTTCTCCTTCAAAGTTTTCAACTCTCACAAAAGTTTTTCTCATAGTAGATTTAAATTTAAAGCCCAGTTCCTTGAGTCCCAGTGAGCCTATTCCTTTTTCCTTCAGGATTCTTGAATAAATTTGAAGGGAATGGTCATCATTCCCCAGAAGAGGTAGTTCCTCTCCCTCCTTGTTAAGGTTACAAGCAAACCTTACCCCTGATATTTTTATAAAAAACTTACTTTCCTTTTTAAGCCTTCTACTCAGCAAAAGATTCCAATACCAGGATTGAACTCCTGTAAGAATTATTGTAAGAATTCCCCGGGGAAAAGCAGACCACGCTTTAAGAAAATCCTTCCCTTCCTTCAGGTTATTAAAAACGGGTTTAAACTGGACTGGAACTAAGCTCTCCAGACTTTCCCAGTTTCTCCAATTCTCTTTAACATATTTTTTTATTTCTTTCATAGAAGGAGAATCACTCTTTCTTATTGTAGTCATATAAAGAAAGAGAGCCTTTTCAGTTTCACCTTTTAATAGAAGTTCACCAACGAGCCCTTCTTTTGTCCTCCACCCAAATCTCTGTTCATCGTAGTAGTTCGGAAATCCCTCCGCTGATTTCTTAAGGGAATCAAGAAGCGAGGGCTTTTCCACATCCCTTATTTTTACAAGAAATTGGTTACTTTCGATATCAGAAGGTTCTATTTCGCTCCACCAATAGCCGATTTTCTGGACAAGGAATCCATTCCCCTTAATTGTTTCAACATCTTGGAGAGATGTTCCATACTGGACGGAGAGAGAACGGCGATCTTTATGCCCTGCGTGTTTTATCTCAAGCCCGTAGTTTATTCTCAAATGAGAAAGGAGCTCAAGAGTTGACCATCCCATTTTTTCTATCCTGTAGAGAACATATTTTCCCCTCTTGGAGGGCTGAAGCTTCAGTTTCTCCTTTACAATAAAATCCTCAGGTTTTACTTTTATCCTCACATTTAGATTATAGGAAGCTTAGAGTTTTTTTCTACTTTTCTTCAAAAATTCAACCCAGCTGTCCAATTCTTCGCCAGTTTTTTAGGGAAAGATAGATATTTTCATCTCGGGATCGGTATTTTTTATATTTTCCTTTGTCTTTTCCAATGAAATATCAAGATAAGGAAGGAGGTCAATTTTGGATAAGACTGTTGACTGGGCAACTCTGAAGGCAAGAGGAGTTTAAGAAGCTTGTCCTAATCACCTTCAACATCCACGGCGCCTCAAAATGTTCTCGCCTCCAAACGCTATATTTATCCGGTGTGTCTTAATCCTAAGTTTTGCCATCCTCTGGGCATTAAGATTTGTTTATTTCCATCATTTTATATGATCACGCCACAATCCAGTTCTCTTTAAACATTCTGGCATATTCTAAAGAACTCCTTTTAGACCTATTTCAATCTATAACCTATTGCCCAATAGCCTACCCAGTGCTTTAAGGAAAAGGGAGCTGTTGTTCCAATTCCCTTTCTGAAAACTGGAAGAACTCCAAGGGTGTAGCTGTCACTATATCTTAATGGAAGTCCCTCAAGGCTTTTCCCCTGAAGTTTGGAAATATTCAATATTGTGAGCATCCCAAATGGGACTGAGAATTTTCCACACCACGGTATTTTTTCTCCCCACAGCCTGTCAGTGAAAAGTCTTAGTTTGTCCTCTGTGATTTTTCCTGAAAGAAATTTTCTACCGAGCTGAATGTCCTGGGAGGTAGCCTTTCTGTGAGCATCCTCATCAAGGCCAAAGGGAGAATAGTTGAAATCAGGGCCATAATGGGTTGTGTCTGTGGAAATTATGAAGGCAATGTCCTTTCCAAGTTTCAGTTGATTTTCCTTCATATAAGAGTTCAAAGCTCTGGCAAGGCGGCTTGAGAGATCCTTCATTCTCCAAAATCCCATACCGGTTACCATCATAGCGAGGATTTTCACTTTCCTGTTGTAATACTGAAGGAATGGAACCATGGCTTCTGCTGAATGTTCAAGCTTCTGGGCCTTGTTGGAGACTATAAAATCATCCTTTTCTAAGTTGGACTCAAGATACGCCCTTAAGTTTGTATCAATTTCCACTGGAGAATACGGAGCTTCCCATTTCTGGAACTTATCAAAAATCAGAATGTCTCTGGGATTTTTCATTGCCATCCGTGCAATGTGATGGGTAACTGCGAATATCACCACTGTCTTTGCTGAGGCTATTTTTGGAATTGCATGAACATATACCCTTCCTGCATAGATATGGTCATCGTGGGGGGAGATAACAGCAAAGAATCCCTTCTTTTGCTCTTTTTTCAGGCTATTCTTCTCAAATGCAGTCGCTGCTTTCACTATTGCTTCTATTTGGGGTGCCCTTGTGCAGAATCCAACATTGTCGTGGAAATGCCTTATTTCCCCCGCAAAAACCATAGAAAAGAGAATTGCAAAAAATAGAATTTTTCTCATGAAGAAATTTTACACCTGGAAATGAACCTTCTCAATCCCTAAACTCTATCGTGCTTTTTTCACCTACCATAAAAGATAGTCCCTTTGGATGATTGTCCTTGTGAATTATCTTAACTCCTCTGCCAACCAATGATGAGCTTACTCTTCCCTTAATTCTTATAATCTCGCTCTCCTGAAGCACAATAGAATTTTCCAATTCAACCTTATCAATCAGGGTTCTCTCCTGAATTGAAGTGTATGGCCCTATATAGCTATTTTTTATCCTGCAGCCCCTGCCTATTATTACAGGCCCAAGAATCGTGGAATTTATTATCTCTGCGTTCTCTTCGATTTTTACCCTTCCCTCAACTTTTGAATTTTCAAGCCTCCCTTTTATATCAGCCTGGAGACCGTCAAGGACGAGCCTGTTTGCTTCAAGGAGGTCATCAAGCTTCCCAGTGTCTTTCCACCATCCAGAAGCTCTCTTGAATATCACCTTCCCTCCACCTTTGAGGAGTTCATTTATCGCATCGGTTATTTCCAGTTCTTCTCTCCATGATGGCTTTATCCTTTTTGCCGCTTCCATAATTTTCGGAGAAAAGAGATAAACTCCTGCAAGAGCAAGATTTGAAGGTGGAACCTTGGGTTTTTCAACGAGTTTCACAATTCTGTCACCCTTTATTTCAGCAACACCGAACTGGGACGGATTTTCTATCTCAACAAGCAGAAGAAGAGCATCTGCTTTTTCCCTTTCAAATCTCTCCTTAAAAGGGGAAAGCTCCTCCTTCAGAATATTGTCCCCGAGGTACATCAGAAAGTCCTCACCTGAAAGGAAAACCTGAGATACTAAAATAGCATGGGCTAAACCCAAGGGCTTTTCCTGGTGGATGTAAGTTATATTAAGAGAAAAATCCTGCCCTTTCCCCACGGTATCCTCTATTTCCTTGTGAGTATTCCCAACAACTATTCCCACATCTTTTATCCTTGCCCTTGAGAGGGCTTCAAGCCCATAGAAGAGTATCGGTTTATTCGCAACAGGGATAAGCTGTTTTGCTTGGGTGAAGGTTATTGGCCTTAGCCTTGTGCCTTCACCTCCGCTGAGAACAAGTCCCTTCATCTTTAGCCTCCGAATCTGTTTACGCCAATCCCAACCTGAGGAAGGGAAAATGAAACATTGAAGAAATATTTCTCCTTCCTGAACGGGAGGTAGGAAAACCTGAATAAGAACATAATGCACTGAAGATTAAGAGTGGCATAGAGGGTATATTGCCTTGTATTTTTCCTCTTTATGTCGTAGTCCCATACACCGGATATATTAAGTCCAAGGGGGGAAATCTTAAGACCTCCTGAGAGTCTCATCTGGCTCGTCAGGAAATTGAACTGCTCTTCCTTGGGAGATTGGGTTGTGAAATAGTTGAGGTTGGCGTATAAGGGGAAGGATTTTGGTTTAAAGGAAAGGGTTATGGAATTATAAAGAAAGTCTTTTCCATAAGGGTCAAGAGTTCCCAGCCAATATAGCGATATCCTTTCAGTTGGTGAAAACCTGAGATTCAAATTCAGGGAGGAAAACTTGTGGGTTATTTTTGTTCCAAGGGCGGATAGAACATTTTCGGGATTTGGGTAATAATTTCCCCCTACTGAGAATGAAAATATTTCAACAGGTGTTCTTTCATCCCCTACTTTCTTTTTGGCCATTATTCTGTTATTGAGAGCAAAGGAGAAAAAATTTGCCTGAGGGAAATAATCGTAACGGTCATAGCTTATCACATTTTCATAACTGCTTACCCTTGGGGAGTAAGTGAATGTTATGACCGGTTCTATTATATGCTTGAATTTCGGAGAATAGGAAAGGGAAGGGGTGTTGAAGATTCTGTAGAAAATAGGACCTGTGAGTATCCCAGTATATGAGTAAGTGAAGATTTTTAAAGGCTCTCCTTTCCTTTTATTTCCTTCCTTTGAGTCCGAGTAATAAGCCATGTGAAAATTCAGGCTGTTATCAAAAGATACCCAGGGAAGCGGAGCGAGAGTAAGGTAAAGGGAGGGAGTGTAGACAATCCTTTGGAGGGTTTGCATTTCCTTCTTTTTTTCCTTCTGTATATAATCCCCCAATAGGGTGTGTGAAAAATAAAGGGAGCCAAGAATTCTTTTTCTTGTCATTGTCAAGTTCATCTCAGGAAGGTGTCTGAAAATAACAGGCTCTCCTCCATAGAAACTTCTCTGCTCGTCAGCCTTTAGTATGAAACTCCCACCCATCCAGGATTTTGTTAGATAGAGGGATGAATAGAAATTCCTCTGCACAGCTGTCTGATAATTCGTGGAGAGATTCCAGAGGAATTCATAGGAGCTTACAGTGTTAAAATTCCCGTTGAGCTTCCATTTTTTACCCATATCGTGGACCTCAGCCCCTTTTATGAGGTAATCGTAATTTCCCTCCTTGTATTTCAAGTATGAAATGAGGGCTTTCCCATAATTCCCTGGGTTTGCAATATATCTGTATTCCCCTGATGTCATCCCCCCGAGGTTTGAGAAATAGTCATAGGAAAGTGTCAAATCGAACCAGTCTCTTGGGGCCCAGAAGAAGTCTTCCCCAAGGTAATATCCTTTGCTTGAGCTGTAACCGAACTTCGGCATAAGAAACCCTGTTTTCCTTTTCTTCTTTTTTGCAGGGTAATAGATGTAGGGAAAATAGAAAACAGGAATTCCCTTTATCCGCAGGACAGTTCCCCACATTGATATATGGTCGTCAACTATGTATTTTCCCCTCCTTGCCCTTAAATCCCACACAGGACAGGTCTGATTGCAAGGGGTGAACCATCCCCCTTCAAATGTGAACTCCTTTTTTGATTCGCCTTTTATCTCCTTTCCCTGAATAAATATCCCTGGTTTTGCCCATCCCCAAGCGTCTTTGAATATCATCTTCCCTGTTTTTATGTTGTATTTTGCCTCATTCCCGGCTATGAAGCTGTTCTTTGTTATCAATGTTACATTCCCCCTTAACTCTGCCTCACCTGTCTTCAGGTTAACCCTGAGGACATCAGCATATACTTTCCCCTGGGATGAGCTTATCTCTACATCTCCCCTCGCCTCAAGAACATCTCCTATTTTTCTCTGATAATCAGCCGTGATTTTCGGAACTTCTTGAGCAATAAGGAAGATTGAAAGAAAAAGGAGGAAAAACTTTCTCATTCTAAAAGGTGAACTACTAGTCCGCTCTTAAGTTTCGGCTCAAACCATGTTGATTTTGGAGGCATTGTCCTGCCCTGGTCTGCAACCCGAAGAAGTTCCTCAATTGAAGTTGGATACATTGAAAAAGCTATCCTGTATTCGCCTTTGTCCACAAGCTTCTCCAAATATTTCGTTCCCTTAATCCCCCCTACAAAGTTTATCCTTGAATCCTTCCTCGGGTTTTCTATTTTTAAAATAGACGATAAGAGATTTTCCTGGAGGATGGAAACATCAAGGGAAGAAACAGGGTCCTTGGGACCATAAGTGCCAGACTTTGGAATTAAGAGGTGCCATTTTCCATTAAGATACATTGATATCCTTTGTTTTTCCTCGGGTGAGGGTTTCCCATCTAAAATTTCAAATTTTTCCTTTACCATTTCAACAAATTTCTCAGAGGTGAGGCCTCCAAGATCCCTCACGACCCTGTTGTACGGCATGATTTTCACCTCATCATGGGGAAAAACAACTGCAAGAAAATAGTTATATTCTTCATTTCCCGTATGATTTGAATTTTCGCTCTTCCTCATCCTCGCTACCCTTGCTGCTGAAGCTGCCCTGTGATGTCCGTCTGCAATATAGAAATTATCAAGGGAGGAAAACTCATCCGTGATTTCCTTTACCAGATTTAGGTCACCCACAACCCAGAATGTATGTCTTATTCCATCTGAGGCGAAATCATATTCCGGAAAGCTATTTTCTGTATATTTCCTTATGAGGGCTTTTATCCTTGATTTTCCATCCCTGTAAATAAGAAAAACAGGACCAGTATTTGCATTTGTATAAATTATATGATTTGTCCTGTCCATTTCCTTTACTTCCCTTGTAAGTTCGTGCTTTTTTATCCTCCCCTCTATGTAGTCCCAGCAAGAAGCTCCAACAACGAGTCCTGTCTGACTATGATTTTCCATTATCTGCCTGTATATATAAAGATAATCACCATCATCCTTCACAAGTATTCCCTGGCCAATGAATTTCCTCAGGTTTTCGGCACCTTTTCTGTAGACCTTCTCGTCATAGATATCAACATTTTCAGGAAGGTCAATTTCCGGCTTTATCACATGAAGGAATGAAAAAGGATTTCCCATTGCTAATTTCCTTGCTTCCTCCCTTCCAAGAACGTCATAAGGAGGGGAAGCTACCTTTTCCACAAGTTCCTTTTTTGGTCTTAATCCCTTGAAGGCCTTTATTCTCATTTGCAACTCCTTCTTGAATTCTACAGTAGTAGAACCGATAAAGTAAAATGGAACTGCGAAAAATAGAATTTCAGAAGTGATAAAATTACAATTCTCAATAGTTCTACAGTTATTGATCTGTTCTATTTGGCTTTATTATGACCTTTACAGACTTACCAGCCTCTGCAACAAGCTTGAACCCAATGGGAGTATCTTTAAGGGGGAGTCTGTGAGTTATTAGACTCTCAACCTCAATTCTTTTTGAGGCAAGTAGTTCTATCGCTACCTCTATATCTTCTGGCGCAGCAGCATAAGTAGAGATAAGTCTTATCTGTTCCCTCCAGAAAGAGAATCCTGGGATGGAGAGTTCTGTGTCTGGGTCAGGTGGAGCAAATAGGAGGATTGTCCCCCCTCTATCTACCAACTTCAGTGCCTGATTGAAGACTTTTTTAACCCCTGTTGCCACTATCACAATGTCTGCAAGCCTTCCCCTATTTAATTCTTTTAACTTTGATGGCACGTCTTCTTGTGGATGGAGTGCTAAATCTGCTCCCATCTCTTTCGCTTTTTTGAGCCTGTATTCGTTGATGTCTGTGGAGAGGATTGAGGAGGCACCGAGTGCCTTAGAAAGACCAATGTTCAGAAGACCCGCTATTCCGCTGCCAAGGACAACCACACTCCAGCCAGGCCTGAATCCTGCAACCCTCATACCCCTGACGCAGCATCCAAGAGGTTCTATAAAGGTGCCTTCATCAAATGTAACATTCTCAGGAAGGACGAATGTTCCCCTGTCTACATTGATCTTGGGAACCCTAATATACTCTGAGAATCCTCCAGGATAAAAGTTGGTAGTCCTCAATGTATCACACACAGTATAATTTCCTTGGAGACAATAATGACATGTATTGCAGGGCACATGGTGAGAGACAAAGACCCTGTCCCCCTTCTTGTATTTTTTTACCCCCTTACCCACTTCTACAACTTCACCTGTAATCTCGTGCCCTAAGACCCTTGGTGCCTTTTTTATCCTGTACCATTCCATCACATCACTCCCGCATATACCACTTGCCATCACCTTTACCAGTAGTTCTCCATCTCCTATTTGAGGGATGGGCATTTCCTCAATTCTCACATCCCTATTATTGTAATAGACTGCAACCTTCAATTATCCTCCTGTTCTGAATATCTCATACGCCTGTTCGACACTGGCGTTCTGATGAACAATAGCTCTGACAGCCTTTATCATAGCGATAGGATTTTCAGATTGGAATATATTCCTTCCCATATCCACCCCTGTTGCTCCCTTGCTTATGGCATTGAAGGCGAGCTGGAGGGCATCCCTCTCAGGGATTTTCTTGCCCCCTGCAATCACGACGGGAACAGGACAGGTCTCTACAACTCTCTCAAAGTTTTCACAATAATAAGTCTTAACCATATGAGCACCAAGTTCAGCTGCAATCCTGGATGCAAGGGAGAGATATCTTGCATCCCTTGCCATCTCCTTCCCCACAGCCGTAACCGCCAGGACAGGTATACCGTAGTCCTCTGCTTCATTTATAAGATTTGAAAGCGCAAGCAGAGTTTCCTTCTCGTGGGGAGCACCAACAAAAATGGAAAGTGCCACCGCAGATACATTCAGACGTATGGCATCTCTCATAGACACGGTTGTGCCTTCATTGGAAAGGTCTTTATCCAGGATGCTCGTTCCACCTGATACTCTGAGAATGATAGGTATATCCGCTTTAGGGTCAATTGATGTCCTGAGTACTCCTCTTGTGAGCATAAGGGCATCAGCATAAGGCAAGAGAGGCTCTATAGTCTTTTTAGGAATTTCAAGCCCTGTTGTGGGTCCAAGGAAGTATCCGTGATCAACCGCAAGCATAACGGTGTGACCTGTGTCAGGTTTTACTATCCTGGATATTCTATTTCTTATTCCCCAATCCATGACACCTCCTTAACACCTTCTTTGAAAAAAAATTATACTCTCTTGCTTTCTAAAGTCAAGAGAAATCCATCTAATTATCTCCCCATCCTATTCCATTTTTCCTCCTTTCTCAAGCCTCTCTTATTCACCTAAGCATGTGATATATATAAGGAGAGGCACTGATTTATCTATTGACGGCAAAGAAAACCTCTGACCTCTTATTTTAGCTTTTCCTTAATTCCTGTTTCCTTCTCAGTTCCCACCTTGAGCGGGAATAGGTCCTTTTCGCCATGAAACACATACCTACACCTATGATGCTGCTGGCAATCGCATCTCTTCCCATCTAAGCAGCTACTACAACTACAACAGCCTCAACCAGCTTACAGAGGACCAGGAAAACCTTTATTTTTACGACGAAGACGTCACAGAAAAGAGGAAGAAAGACGGGACAAAGGATGAGAAATACTACTGGGATGCAGAAAATCACCTTATAAAATATGAGAGATATGGCACAGGGGGACTTGAAAAGACAGTGGAATTCAGTTATGATGTATTAGGGAGATTGTAGCAGGAGAGAATAGATGGAGCTGTTAGTGGAAACTATATATGGGATGGGCAGGAAATGATGGGGATAAAGTTAGCAGACCAGTATAAAGAGAAGCGCTTTTCCCTTCCCTGGGTGGATGGGATAATCTCCAAGGTCACAGATGGGACTTATTATCACCAGCCTTTCTTCTTTACAGACCACTTAGGGAACATAACAGAGACAAAGGGAATACGTGAGCCCCTGAAAAGGTTCAGGTATGACTCATTTGGAAATACTGTTTACGAGGAAGATGGAACTCGCTATGAGGAGATACGCTTTACAGGAAGGGATTATTTCCCTGAGGTAGGTCTGTATTACTTCCGCAACCGCTGGTATTCACCGAAGACAGGAAGATTTATCTCGGAGGACCCTGCAAGAATTGCAATTATGAGAACTGCACAGCACGGCTGGCTTCTTTATTCTTATGGAAAGAACAATCTTGTATTTTACAGGGACCCGATGGGTCTTCAGGTATGCGAAAAAAATGCGGAAGGTGTAGTATTCTGCTGTGTGGATACCCCCTTTGCTAAAGGGACAACCTCCGAATGCACCACTCATTATCCTCCAGATTACAGACCCCCGGTTCCTCCAAAATGCAGGGAGTGTATTCTACGGATGGGGGCGCAGAAAGTTTAATGGGTCTACATTGGTATTTGTAACCTGGTTTTGTAGTCGTGCTTAAAGAAACAAAAAAAGATATGATAGTAATCGGGATAGTATCTTCAGTAATGGGTTTATTCATTATTATGCTTAGCATAATTGGAGGGATAGAATATTCTATTTTCTTTATAGGGATTTTCCTATTATTGGATGGAGTAATTCATCTTTTAAAGTATTTTAATCTCTTTTATAAACGTTTTCTTGGAATCAAAGTGAACTGGGTATTAGTAGGAATTTATTTTTCAATTTTAATTGCTTGGTTATTTAAATATCTATTTATGAAATGAAATCTACCTCATCTTTAACACCTGTCAGAGAGCAAACTGGCTTATAAAGCTGTAGAATTGGCATAGCTTTCCTAAAATGGCACGACCAATTTGAGAAATGGAGATGAAATAAATTGAAAATCCACATTGTGAAAAAAATAAGGCGGCTATATAAGAGGAAGATTCAGGGTATTAATCTATACTTATAAAGTTTTCCACATAGCTCTTTCCCAGCCTCTGTCAAAGATGAATTTAACCTACGGAAAGATGAATTAAGGGAAGCGATATAATCTGTCAAGGGATTTTTGTATATTTCCAGTCGTGGGGATGAAAATGGCGGTGAACCTTTTCTTCGTGTCTATGTTTATGGATATGAAGAAGATTCGCTTCGAGAAGAAGTTTCTCATCCTCAAAAAGCTCATCGAACGAACCATCGTATACTTTCCTGTGGTTTTCTGAAATCAAAACTGCTCTTTGCCCAAGTTCCGGAGCAAGGCTGAGATTCTGAGTTGAAGATATTATGGTTGCACCAAGTTCAAGTAGAAGGTCAATCAATTCCCCTGTAGTTCTTGGATCAAGATTCGATAGGGGTTCGTCAAGAAGAATCACCTGGGGTTCAAGGATCAGGATAGAGGCCAGAGCCACTCTCTTTTTCTCTCCTATACTCAGCTCCCCTGGATGCCTTTTAAAAAGATGAGATATTCCAAGCCTTTCGCCCCAATTCTCAACTCTCGTTTCTATATTCTCTATCTCAAGCTGCCTTGGTCCAAATGCAATCTCATCCCAGACTGTGGGATTGAAGAGCATTACCTCTACATCTTGAAAGAGCATAACAATCTTCCTACGGAATTCCCTTGAGAAATCCCTTTGCTTAAAGGAATTCTCCTTAACCTCCTGCTCATTCCAGAAGTATTCCCCATCATCAGGGAAGATCAATCCATCCATCAGTTTCAAAAGGGTGGTCTTGCCACATCCGTTACCGCCGAGGATAACTACTCTTTCACCTTCCTCAATCTTTATGTTAATTTCTTTCAGCGCTTCTCTTCTGTTATAGGAGTAAGTAATGTTCCTTAACTCAAGCATGGAAACCCCTTGATTCCAGTGCCTGGTCTATCTCCTTTGCTCTTTTCTCGGAGAAATCAACGAAAAATGAAAAAACTGATCCAATATAACTTCTCAGGGTTTTCCCGAGGAGCTTTTTTATGGTTCTTGACTTAAGGGCAAGAGAAAATTTACGGTAATTCCTCGTGAAGGAAATATACTGAGAATATGAAAGAGACAGCACCCATGAAAGGGTCTTTGAAAACGCCAGTGCCTTAAATGGATTTATCCTTGAGAAGAAAGCCATAGTCAAGGTAAGCATTGAGAGCGCCCTGAGATTAAAAAGGCCAAACCAGTAAAGCCTTGATTCTCCCCCAATGTAGCCAATTGCCAAATACGGAACCGAGACAATTAGAAATAAAAGGAGAACAGGCCCAAGCCTTTTTAATTTAATGAAGGGAAGGCAAAGAAGGAAAACAACGAGGAGAGGAAGGCAAACTCTTAGAAAGGAAAGAAAGATAAGCACTATAAGATAAAAAAGAAACAACAATCTTTCCTTCACTTTATATAATATTATCATAGGTAACTTTATATCGGGCATTTTGACATATCCTGAAGGATTCATTAAAATCTATCCTATGAATGAGAAAAAATTCTTGGAGAAACTCTGGGAAAAAGGAAAGGACTTTCTCGGTGTAGAATACCCTATAATCTCAGGGGCTATGACATGGATTTCTGATCATACATTAGTTTCAGCAGTGAGCGAGGCAGGAGGATTTGGAGTTCTTGCAGGGGGAAATAGTCCTGCAGAATGGCTGGCAGACGAAATTGACAGGATTCACGCAAGTACGGAAAAACCCTTTGGAGTAAATCTTATTGTAATTGCACCAAACTATAAAAGGCATCTTGAGGTTGTAAAAGAGAAGAAGGTGAATTTCGTAATCTTCGCTGGTAGCTTTCCAAAAGACAAGGAAATTGTAGGGGTAAAAGCCACAGGAGCAAAAACAATTGCCTTTGCTTCAAATGAGGGAAGTGCAAGAAGGCTTATGTCCCGAGGAATTGATGCCTTAATACTTGAGGGAAACGAAGCCGGAGGCCATGTGGGATATGTTTCCTTGGTGGTTCTTCTCCAGCAGGTGCTCTTTAAATTCCGCAACAGAGTCCCTATATTCACAGCAGGGGGAATTGCAACAGGGCAAATGGCTGCTCACCTCCTTCTTGCCGGGGCTTCGGGAATCCAGATGGGAACAATTTTTGCCATATCAAAGGAAAGCAGAGCTCATCCTGAGTTTAAAAAAAGATACATAAAGGCAAAGGCGAGGGAAGCTGTTGCAACTCCTCAGTTTCATCAGGCACTTCGTGTTGTCCCTGTAAGGGCAATAAGAAACAAAGGGATGGATGAATTTGCTGAGTTACAGATGAAACTTCTGAAAGAGATAAAGGAAGGTAAAATTTCCCGGATAGATGCCCAGTATGAAGTAGAAAAATTCTGGGTAGGGGCGCTTCGCAAAGCAGTAGAAGAGGGAGATGTTGATAGGGGTTCCCTTATGGCAGGACAGAGCGTTGGACTTGTTGATAAAGAAATGTCGGTGAAGGAGATCATAGAGTATATTACCAAAGGAATCCTCGGAGAGCTCAAGTATATAAAATCTCTTGTAGGTTCGGACTAATAGAAATTATTTTGGGGGATTTTCATTTTTTCTTTAGCAATGCAAATAAAATGAAAATTAAAGCTACACCGAAAGCAGCAGAAAGAATATAGGAAGGAAACGCAGGAAGCTTAAACATTGTGTAGTCCTGAAAAGGGGCCTTCCATAGGCCAGAAAACTTTTCAAGCCCGGATGGAACATATCCAAGAAGTTTTGCAAGTTCCTCTTTCTCCCATTCTCCCCACGCTTCCCCTGCAAGCAAACCCAGAGGAACAAGGATAATAAAAATTAATAAAACCTTAATCTCCCTTTTCATCTTTCTTCAGGTAGCCTAAAACAGCAAGGTTCAAGATTCCTTCTGCTGGCCCGAAAAATAAAAGGGCAGGGACAAGCATTGCAGGGAATGTAACTTCTGGACCATAAGGGAAGTATAAGGGCTTTCCACCAGAGGTAAAAAGCAGGGGTTGAACTGAGAGAAAAAGGGAAGCGGTAAGAGCAGCCGAGACAAGGGAAATGTATCCTGAGAGAAAATATCCGATACCTTTTTTACGCATGAGAAGCTTCCATATCCAATATCCTATAAATGCAGGCACCGCTGCCATGGAAATGACATTGGCACCATAGGCAGTAATTCCTCCATCCCCAAAAAGGAGTGCCTGGATAGCAAGCACAATTGAGACTGCTGCACCTGCCTTCCATGGCCCGTATAAAATAGCTATAAGAGAAGTGGCAATTGCGTGGCCTGATGTTCCTCCTGGAACAGGAATATTTATCATCATTGCAAGAAAGGAAAGAGCAGAAAGGACAGATAATCTTCCAAGCGACTTTTCCTTCATTACCTCCTTGAAGGACTTATACAGGAAAGGAAGAGAAATTCCATATGCCACAGCGCAGGTCTGAGGGGATAAAAATCCATCTGGTATGTGCATTTCACCTCCGATTTACTTTCTAATTCTTCCATAAGGAAAGAACTCCAAATATCCTAAATATTATGCTTAATCCCATTAGAAGTTTCAAATCGGAGGTAAATTCCTTCCTGTCAGACAGAGACGACAATTCCTCTCCTATCTACTTTATATGCTCCACTGTGAGCCTACACCTGGTACCAGCACACAAAAAGCAAATAAAGAGCAAAAAGCCTGGTTCTTCTTATTTCACGCTGAAGGTTAGAGTAGCATTGTAATTTACTCTATGGGAAACAAGAATCATCCATTCACCTGGATGGGTAATTTTAATCTTCGCTATTCCCTTATCGTTACTTCTTGCTATAACCGGGAAAGCGTCTTTTACAGGTTTATATCCGGTATAGGTGCCATATACAAAGGTGGATAAGGGTTTTCCTTCAAAGAGAACCTTCACCGGAAGATATTCCCCTGTTTTAATTTTGAAAGGATTCTTGAGGGGTATAAGCTCTATTCTGAAGCCACATCTATAGGAAAGCCCTGAATCCCCCTTTCCTACCTGAATCAGGGCCTTGGCATACTTTCCGGAAGGACCATAAGGTTCATTTGCTCCTCTCTCGCTTTTTAAACACATAACATAAACTCCCATTCTTTTAACAGCGATTTTCCCCATTCCCTTCTTTGGTGCCAGCATCGATTGTTTCCCTGATGGGTCAACAAATTTTATTTTCCTGAACATCCTCTGATAGCGTTCTTCCTCGTTTATAACCTTACTCTTCTCGGAGAGGTATTTATGACCATATCCTATGTAATATACCGTCTCCTGTCTAGGATTGAGCCGGTATTTTCTCAAAGTTATCCAGAGGGAATGGCTATAGGTTACCCCTGAAATCAGGAGCAATCCCAGAAGAAGCAAGCTAAGCTTTTTCATTTTTTACCTCCTTTTTTAGAAATGCAATCTCAGACCGGCAGAGTAAGTTCTCCCCTGTCTGAAATAATTACTTTCCTTTTCCAGTTTTTCATTAAAAAGATTGGCTACTGAAGCAAAAAGGTTTACACCTTTATATATCCTTTTGTTTATTGTCATATCAACCAGATACGACTCGCTAAGCATCTGTGTATTGGAAGTATTTGTGTACCTCTTTCCCAGATATTTACCTGCAACATTAAGATTCAGCCCGACTTTCTTATTGTAATAATTCATCATAAAATCAACCGCATGATGTGGTGAATAGGGGAACTCATTTCCCGTAGATGAAATTTTAGTTTGTAGATGGGTGTAGCCCACTACCACTGAAAAACTCCTGCCAAGACTTTTGGTGAATTCCAGCTCAACAGCTTGACTCATTCCCTTATCCACGTTTACAGCTTTGAAAATCGGAATCCCATCTATATATTCCCCTGTTTTTTCGGTTGTGATCATATTTCTGAGATCATTCCTGAAGAAGGATATTCTGGCACCGAAATCATAAGCAAACCTATGTTCAAGTTCAAAATTGTATCCCCACGAATACTCGGGCTTCAAGTCTGGATTCCCGCCAAGCCAGAACCCTCCGGCCCAGGGGTGATAGTAGGTTTCTTCATAAAGCTGAGAGAGTGTGGGAGCTACAAAGCCCTTGCCCACTGAAGTTCTTATTTTCGTGTTATCACCGATATTAACCAAGGCCCCAATTTTGGGCACAAAAACTGTTCCCCAGCGATTATGATTATCTGTACGAAAAGCAAGGATTAAATTTAAATTTTTAGAGATTGTGGCTTCATCCTGAGCATAAAAACTGTTTATATGCTGGAATTTTCTACCCTCTATGAGAGTGTAAGTTATTCCATCATGCCTAGACTCAGCCCCGAAGGTAAGCAAGTGGTGGCTTCCTATCAGCCTGACATACTGTATTTCTCCCCTGACTGTTGATTCATCCCATGTTCTTGAAGCCCTTCCTGGTCTTGCATCCAATCTATTAGAATTCAGGTAAAATCCTTTAATCTTGAGATACGAATTTTTATCCACTGTCAGATCCCAGTTGAGATTTAAATTGTATCTTTTGTCCTTAAGATAATCCCCTTTTTCATAGTAGTAGCCTGAATTAAGAGTAAGCCTATTTTTCTCGCTGAATCTGTATTCTGTCTTTCCGTAAGCGTTATATCCATCATATCCGTAACCTTCTCCCATATTGTCTGACTTATTTTTGCTCCCTCCTAACAAGTAGTGGAATTTACCAAAGCCTCCACCGTAGCTTATCATGCTCCTTAAAGTATTTCCTGTTCCATAAGACGCAAACCCATTGAAGACACTCCTATCAGGAGGATTCTTGGTTATGATATTGACAACTCCAGCTACGGCATCGCTTCCATAAAGAACCGACGCAGGACCTTTAACAACTTCTATCCTATCTATCATATCCACCGGTATCTGCCCGATATCTATACTGTCAGCATGCCTTCCCTTAAGTCTTTGACCATCAATAAGCACAAGCGTATATTTTGAAGGAAGGCCATGAATTTTTATGGTGGCTCTGGAGTATCCATTAGTTCTTATATTAATTCCAGATAACCATCTGAGCGCTTCCCCTACATTTTGAGCATTTATTTCCTTTATGTTCTTGTCTGTAATAATAGCAGTACTTACAGGAACATTTTCAAGGGGATGGGGAGTCTTGGTAGCAGTTACCACTACCTCCATCTTTCCTATGTCCACAGGGTTATTCTCCTTCTTTTTGTTTTTCTTTGCCAGTAATGGTTGGCTCAAAAGCAGAAATAAAACAAAAACGAACAAGGTTGCAAACCTCAAACGATTCATTTTTAATCCTCCTTGTGTTACTTTTTTAAAAAATATAACACAAAATTTTCCGGGAGACAAGATTTCTAATTTTTTTCACTGTTAAATTATTCAGATTTGAATGCATCAAGTGGGGTCGGTTTCCCCGTTACATGTTCGTTCCTCTCAAGAAAATAGCGTGCTTTTTTGTCCTTAAAACTCTGTCCAGAAAGTCTGCGAACAAAAAAAGGGGGTAAGCAAGTTTGTAAAAGGAAAGAAGTTTCTCCATCTTCTTTATCTCCTCTTCTTCCACAGGATTTATGTTTCCTGCTCTTCTTTGTTTCTTTTTTGATATTTTGAAATAAATTAGGTTCTGGATAGCTTCCATAATCTCAAGGAAAAAACCAGAATAAAGATTCACTTCTTCTACTCGGAACCCTGCTTCCTCAACCATTTTTACAAGTTTTTCTCTGGAATATCCTTCTCTTTTATGCCCGTAGGCCTCTTTTTTGAGGCCAATGAAGTTCTTAATTCTTGTCATAAAAAGGTTCTCGTCCCTTGGAGTAGTAATAATAATAGTTCCCCCCCTTTTGAGTATCCTTGCAGATTCCCTTAAAAGCTCCGTGTCTCCATCAACATGCTCAAGAAAATCAAACATTAGGATAGTGTTAAAGGAGTCATCTTTTAAAGGGAGCTTTTCCTTTGATACGACACCAGGCATCTTAAGATATCTTGAGTAATCCCTTACAACATCTTTATCAAGGTCAAGTCCCAACCATTTACCTTGGATAAGCATTTTTGAAAGCCCTGCTGCAGAGCATCCGAGTTCCAAGATTCTATCGCCCTTTATCTTTCCCTTCGTGAGATGATATTTTTTCCTTTTCTTCAGGCTTCTCTTTGCTATCTCTTCTCTTAAATCCATGATGGTAAAATATTACCATCGTGAAGGGGAAAATAGCCACAATAATAACTATGTTAGAATTCGGAGGTGCCCAGCTTCACGCAATACAGCTCTGCAAGGCATTCGCCAGAGAGGGATATAAGAATATATTGATCTCAGGGCAGAGGGACTATCTTGATAATGAGGCAGATTTCCTACCAGAAACAGTTCACATCAATGTATCTTACATGGTAAGAGAAATCAGCCCTTTGAAGGACCTTGTAGCACTTTTTAAACTGTATAAAATTCTGAAGAGAGAAAAGCCCTTGGCTGTTTTTACCCATAGTTCAAAGGCAGGAATCCTTGGAAGATGGGCGGCGTGGCTGGCAGGGATTCATGTAAGAGTCCACACTGTCCACGGCTTTGGAATCTCTCCATTCCAGGGAAAGCTAACAAAGGCAATCCTCCTTGGGATTGAAAGGCTAACCTCAAGGATAACGACTTTTTTCCTCCCTGTGGGAAGGGAAACACTGAGGAAAGGAAAGGAATGGGGAATTATAAAAAAAAGAAATTATAAGGTTGTTTATTCTGGGATAGAGCTTTCAAGATTTTCCAATGTAAATGTTAAGAAAAGGGAAAAACTCGTGGAAATTGGAGCTTCTCCAGAGCTTCCTGTGGTTGGGACTGTCGCCTGCTTTAAACCTCAGAAGGCTCCATTGGATTTTATCAGGATGGCATCATCAGTGTTGGAGGAGGAAAAAGCCCAGTTCATAATGGTGGGAGATGGGGAGCTGAGGAGGCAAGCTGAGGAACTGGCAGGGTCCCTAAGCATAAAGGACAAGATTCACTTCCTTGGATGGAGGGAAGATGTTGAGGAAATTCTATCAACCTTTGACATTTTTGTTCTCACTTCACTTTGGGAAGGGCTTCCAAGGGTGATTCCAGAGGCAATGGTACAGGGAAAGCCGATTATTTCATCGGCCGTTGATGGAAATAAAGAGGTGGTTGAAGATGGTGTAAACGGCTATCTTGTTCCTCCTTCAAGGCCAAAGCTATTCGCGGAAAGAGTAATTTATCTCCTAAAGAGGCCTGAGCTGAGGGAAAAAATGGGAAGAGAGGGGAGGAAAAAATCTGAAAAATTCTCCGTTGAAAAAATGGAGAAAGATTATCTCTATATTCTCAGGGAGCTAATTCATTGAGGTTTAGTAAGAGGAGGGAGAGAAGGAGAATCCTCTCTTTAAGGGAGTTAAAGTAAAGATATTCCTCTGAGGAATGAGCCCCTTTTCCTTCAGGACCGAGGCCATCGATTGAAGCAAGACCCCATTTTGAGAACCAAGATGCATCGCTTCCCCCATTTGAATGAGCTTCATCTATCTTAATTCCAAGTTCAGAGAAGAATTTCTTCATCCTTGAATAGAGCTTCCTTTGACGGGTAGATGAGAGAAAAGGTGGAACATAGGAGTCAAAGGACATTAAAACCACCGCATCCTTCCTCTTTGGATGCACTTCATTCATATATTCCCTGAGCTTTTTGGAAAATCCTTCCTCCTCAAACCTTATATCAACAAGAGCATATGCAGAGCCGGGCACCACATTGGGTCTGTCTCCTCCTCTTATAACACCAGTGTTGAACATGCCGCCCCTGAGAATCACCCAATCTTTGAGCTCTACAATTTGGTCAACAAGTTCATCTATTGCATTTATCCCTTTTTCAGGCTCAATGCCCGCATGTGCTCTCCTTCCCTTCGACTCAATTCTTATTGATACAACACCTTTCCTCGTGGTCTTCAGCCTTCCTCCTTCTGCTGCAGGTTCAAGGTCAAAGCAGTATTTATAAGAGTTAGCAAGAAGCTTCATATGGTCAAGGGTATGTCTGGAACCTTCTTCCTCCTCAGTATTCATAAGGATGGAAAATTCAGGGAGCTTCCCGAACTGAGAGGCATATTTTACAGCAAAATAAAGGGCTGTTATTCCGCCCTTCATATCAAGAACACCTGGACCGTAGACTTTGCTGTTTTCCCTCCTGAATGGATTTTTGGCAAGGGTGCCTTTTGGGTGCACCGTATCAAGGTGGAGGAGAAAAATTGATTTTCCTTTCGCTTGTTTAAGAAGAAATACCTTGTAATCATCCCCAAGGACTTCTTTCTCAGGAAGATATTTTGAGAATCTCTTTGAGAGCTCATCACCAAGGGAGTGAACAGCGCTTCTGTCCGTCGTCGGTGTTTCAAACTCAACTATTTCCCTTAAGAACTCAAGAATTTCCTTGTTTTCTTCTTCTATTTTTCTCCAAATATCTTCTTTTTGAACCATGGTTTTACCTCCGTAAGTCCTTTCCTCAAGCTGTAGGTAGGCTCCCATCCCAATAGTTTTTTCGCCTCGCTTATATCAGGCCTCCTCCTTTTTGGGTCATCCTTTGGTAGGGGAAGAAATTCTATCCTTGATTTGGAACCTGTTATTTCCTTAACAAGCTCAGCAGTGTCAATTATTCTTAACTCCTCTGGGTTTCCAAGATTAAGCACTGCACCAGGGATTCCTTCCTTGGTAGAGAACCTGTATATTGCCTCAACCATATCATCTATGTAACAGAAGGAGCGGGTCTGGGTTCCGTCTCCGAAGACTGTTATGGGCTTTCCGAGGAGAGCCTGTTTTAAAAAGTTTGGAATAACCCTCCCATCATTCAGGTTCATCTTGTCTCCATAAGTATTGAAGATTCTGGCTATCCTTACATCTATCCTGTGTTCTCTGAGGTATGCCATTGATAGAGCTTCTGAAAATCTTTTTGCCTCATCGTAGACAGAGCGGGGGCCTGTTGGGGAAACATTACCGTTGTATCCTTCACTCTGGGGAGAAACTTTAGGGTCACCATAAATTTCTGAGCTTGAAGCCAGCAGGAACCTTGCCCCTTTTTCCTTAGCAAGCCCAAGGGAATGCAATGTACCAATGGAATCTACTTTCATCGTGTGAATCGGATGCTTCATATAATGTATCGGGGAAGCGGGACAGGCAAAGTGCAGAATAAGGTCGAGGTCGTCTTTTACATAGAGAAAATTCGTAACATCGTATTTTACAAATGTGAAATTCGGGTGTCCGAAGAAATCCTGGATGTTATCAACAGTTCCTGTAAGAAAATTATCAAGTCCAACCACTTCCCATCCTTCTTTTAAATATTTTTCCACAAGATGGGAACCTATAAACCCTGCAGCACCTGTTATTAAAACCTTCATCAAGTTCAATTTAACACATATCCTATCTAAGAACAAGTGGGGTTGGTAATCTGTTTAAAAGCATCTCTTCGTTCTTTTTACCCCATCCTATAGGATGTCCCCGGAAGAAAAGAGGGATGAGTTCTCTTGTATATTTATCTGAGTCAGGAAGGTTTTCACCTACTGCATATTTCAATGCTTCCTCCTCGTTTAGTTCCCTTTTCAGCTCGGTAAATATCTCAGCGAAGGCAAGAAGAAATGCATGAGTTGGTCTCAGATCCTGAGTTGAGTGTAACTTCGCGACTTTTACACCTGCGCGGTTAAACACTGCCCTTTTGAAAAGCGGAAGAAATTTTTTAGGCTGATACCAGATATGCTTTCCTGAAATTACAAATCTTTCCTCCTTGAAAAACTCAGTTTCGCCGTAAGGCCTGAAGAACTCAACCAATCTCGCTCTTAAACCCCTGTCTATCTCCTTTCCTATATTCCTTCCCTCAGGAACTTTCCCCTTCCTTGTTGATGAGGTGAAGGTTTCATCTTTCTTTTTTAGAAGGAAGAGTGTGAATGACTCTGAATCGTTCAGGAATGGCCATATCCTTGCTATCTTACAAACTTCTCCCGGGTAATCCTTACCTTCAAACTTTCTTATTCCCCCCATTTTTTTTAGGCCGGGAAGACCGATTTCTAAGAATTCTATTTTTGAAGAGAAAATTCTGAGAGCATAGTCAAGGATTTCCTCGTTTTCTTCCGGGCTCATTGTGCATGTTGAATATAGAAGGAGCCCTCCGGGTTTAAGTGCATGGATAGCAGAGGCTATAAGTGCCTTCTGGACGTTCTGTGCTCTTTTTATATAGGAAAGGTTCCACAGTTTCTTAAAATATTCCTTATCCTTTCTTGTGCTTCCTTCCGCTGAGCAAGGAGCATCAAGGAGAACCCTATCAAAAAAGTTGGGAAACCTCCATCCAAAACTGTTTCCCCTCAACAGCGAGATGGCTGAGTTTCTAACTCCAATCCTTTCAATATTTCCAACAAGGACTTTTTCCCTGTATAAAAGAGGTTCATTTGCCACTAAAATCCCTTCCCCCCTCATAAGAGCTGAAATGTGGGTGGCCTTTCCGCCAGGTGCTGAGGCCATATCAAGAACGACATCTTTTCTCTGGGGGGAAAGCACTTTCGGCGGAACCATAGAGGAAGCATCCTGAATATAATAAAACCCCATCATGTGTTCAATTTCTTTCCCAATTCCCTCACCTTCAATCCAAAATCCTTCTTTTGCCCAGGGAATTTCATTAATGGTGTATCCCTTTGATTCCAAAATTCCCCTGAGTTTTTCTGGGGAAATTTTAAGTGTATTTGTCCTTATGGATTTTCTAAGGGGCAAAAAAAGATACTGGAGAAGTTTCTCTAAGGAGTCCTCTGTAAGGATTTCCCTGTATCTTCTTATAAAATCTTCTGGAACCTCACCCATTGAAGTTTCCAATGGGTCTTTTCCCCACAGGGTAATATTCAAAACCAAGGGAGGCTAATTTCCTTCCATCAAGGGCATTTCTCCCGTCAAAGACTAAAGGGGTCTCCATGGATTCCCTGATCCTCTTCCAATCAATAGTTTTAAATTCTTCCCATTCTGTAATTAGTGAAATGGCATTTGCTCCCTGTGCAGCTTCATAAGGGGAAGAAGCACACCTGAGCTCTGGAAGGACTGCCCTGGCATTCTTGCATGCTGCAGGGTCATAAGCAACAATTTTAGCGCCCTCGCTTTTCAAGAGGTTTATCACCTTAAGGCTCGGTGCTTCTCTTATATCATCTGTGTTCGGCTTAAAGGAAAGGCCAAGAACACCAATTTTCTTCCCCCTTAGGTTCCACATAGCCCTTTTCATTTTGTAAATGAATTTTGCTGGCCTTAGATCGTTTACTCTTTCGGTCTCCCTTAAAAGAGGGAATTCAACTCCCTCAGCCTCAGCTATTCGGTAAAAAGCCTTCAGGTCCTTTGGGAAACAGCTGCCTCCAAAACCAATTCCTGCCCTCAGGAATCTCTCACCTATTCTTGAATCTAACCCCATTCCCTTTGAGACCATGTCCACATCTGCGTCAACTTTTTCACAAAGCTCGGCTAACATATTTATAAAGGAAATCTTCATTGCAAGGAAGGAATTGGAGGCGTGTTTTATTATCTCTGCCGTTCCAACATCAGTAAATAGGAGCGGAACATCAAAATCTTTATAAAGTTGCCTCATCAGATTTCTGGCTCTTTCGGTTTCTGTTCCAACAACTATTCTTTCGGGATGGAAGAAATCTTGAACTGCTGAGCCCTCCCTCAAAAATTCAGGATTACTCACAACATCAAATTCTACACTCTCTTTTTTGTAAAGGTTTACTGTCCTTTTTATCCAGTATGAAGTTTTAACTGGCACCGTGCTTTTCTCAGCTATAACTTTGTAATCTCTTATATTTTCCGCTATGAACCTGGCAACTTCTTCAACTTGGGAAAGGTCTGCCCTCCCATCAGGAAGAGCAGGAGTCCCGACGCATATAAAGATTACCGCTGCTTCCTCAACTGCCTTCGCCCCATTTGTGTGAAATTCTACCAGGCCTTTCCCTCTTGTCTCCTTTAGAATTTCCTGCAAGCCAGGTTCGTAGAAAGGGACTCTACCCTTACTAAGGGATTCTATCTTTCCCATGTCCTTGTCAATTCCATATACTTTATTGCCGAGTTTTGCAAACCCAAGGGCTGTTACAAGCCCAACATATCCTGTTCCGAAAACAGCTATTTTCATAGATTTAAGTATACAATGGGTTATTTCAACTTACAAGAAGAATCTCCATAAGGAGTTGAAAAATTGGGAAGGGAATGTTAAATTTGCAAATGTGGAAGAAGTATTGAAAAATATATATTTCATTCTTGTTTCTCCCCAATATCCGGGGAATGTGGGTTCAGTGGCAAGGGCGATGAATACAATGGGACTTTCTAAGTTAAGGATTGTGAATCCCCCTGACATTTTCTCCGATGAAGCGAAGATGATGGCATACCGTTCCTTTCCTATTATAGAGGACGCCGAGATTTTCAATTCTGTTGATGAGGCTGTTAATGACCTTGCAGTGCTCGTTGCAACTACAGCAAGGTTAGGATATGAAAGGGGACCTTCCTGGGAGCCGAAAGAATTAATGAAGGAGATTTTAAAATTTGCAGGGGAAAACAGAATTGGGATTATGTTCGGAAGGGAAGAGAGGGGACTCTCAAATGAAGAAATAAGAAGGGCCCATTTCCTTACCACTATCCCTGCATTCAGATATTATCCCTCTTTAAACCTTTCCCAAGCTGCAATGCTTATGGCATATACCATTTATGATGTTCTGAGGAAGGGGAATCCATCGGTAAAAGAAAATTTAGTGGAGGAAAAGGACCTCCAGCTTCTTCACAAAAGGACAATGGAAATAATGGGAAAGCTTGAGTTCAAGGAAGCCAATGAATCAGACCATTTTTCAAGGACTTTGAGGAGAGCAATAGGAAGGACATACTGGAAGAAACAGGATGTTTCCGTTTTTCTCAAGCTTATAAAACAAGTAGAATGGTATTTGAAAAATCGATGCTTTGAATAATATAATTTTTTTGGAGGTGGAAATGAAAAAAAAGGATCTTGTTAATTTCGTCAGTAAGAAATCAGGGTTATCAAAGGACAAGGTGCTGTATGCTGTTAATTCCTTTCTTGAGGGGTTAAAGAATGGAATAATAGAGGATGGGAAAGTTACCCTTGTTGGTTTTGGGACCTTTGAGGTAAGGAAAAGAAAAGCAAGAAGAGGAAGAAATCCCAAAACAGGAGTGCAGATTAATATTCCTGCTAAAAGATATGTAAGATTCAAAGAAGGGAAGGCTCTGAAATCATTAGTAGAGAAATAAGCCGGGGTGGCGGAATAGGAAGACGCAGGGGACTTAAAATCCCCTGGACTTTGTCCGTGCGGGTTCGAGTCCCGCCTCCGGCACTTCTATTCTTGTTTCTTCTCTTCTGAAGCCAAATGGAGCTAAAATTCAGGCCAAAATGGGCAAGAATCAGGACACTTGATTAAGGAACACTAAAAAAATGGTAGGAATTTCTGGCACAGAATTTGCTATTTATAAATATGAAAAAATTCAAAGGAGGAAAAAAATGAGAAAGATTTCTTATCTGCTACTCATTATAATGATCCCCGTGTTCGTGATAGCTGACTCTGTAAGTTTTATGGGAGGCCAGTTCAGGCCAAGAGCTGACAGCGATATATGGGAAACTAATTTTCACAATCTTATCCTTTCTAAAAAAGACTTCAATAATACGACCTGGTATTTTGAGTGGGAACATACAAGAGGAAGGGCAGGGCTCGTCTTTGGACTTGCGAGTTGTCTTACGAGGATCAATACAGAATACAGGGATTATGAATTTGGGGACGGAAGCCCAATTCAGCAGACTGTAACATTCAAAAATGTTCCTTTCTTTGTCGGATTGAGACTCTACCCGATCCCGGTGGGAAGGAGAGGGATTCTTCCCTTCATCGGTGCTGGTTTAGAATATGTAAGCTGGCAGTGGAAGCAGGATGGATATTTCATAGACTTTTCCGACGCCAATCTCCCAGTTTATGAGGGTAATTACAAAAAGGATTCGGGGAGCTTCGGGACTTTTTTGGACGGAGGAATTCTCCTCAAGTTTGACAGAAGATATGCTATAAGGCTTTCCGCAATATATCAATTTTCAAGGGGAGATCTTGAGCCGATCTTCCTGGATTTTGAGCCAATAGACCTCTCAGGGCTAATCCTAATAGGGGGTATTTCCTTCTATTATTAATGAGATAATCTCATTATATCTTCATCCCTGCCAACGACCATAAGCATGTCCGATTCTTTTATGACGAAATCTCCAGCAGGAATAAGGTGAAGCTTTTCAGGGATGATTTCCTTTACTGCTATTACCTGAATTTTGTATTTATTCCTAAGGTCAAGTTCCCTCAGGCTTTTGCCTATGAAAATTGGTGGAGGCGCGATGTGTTGAACAGAATAACCAGGAGCAAGGGGAAGGAAATCTATAACATTCCCGCTCATAAGTTTATGAGCTGTTCTTAAAGCTATGTCCTTTTCAGGATAAATCACCTCTGTTGCACCTAAGACTTCGAGTATTTTCTTGTGGTCTTCGTTCAGGGCCTTAACAACTATCTCTTTTACTCCAAGTTCCCTGAGATAAAGAACAGAAAGTATGCTGGGCTCCATGCGAGGCCCAAGAGCAATAATCACTGCGTCAGCATCCTTAACACCCATTGCTTCAAGGGTTTCCCTGTCTGTTGCGTCTGCTGCAAAAGTTTGGGTAGAAAATTCCTTTATCTTTTCTACTATTGTCCTATCGGAATCAACGGCTATAACTTCCTGTCCGCTTTCATATAGGCTTTTTGCTATGTAGAATCCGAAGCTCCCTAAGCCTAAAACGACAAATTTTCCCATTTTTTCCTCCTCATCCTATCATAACATCTTCGTAAGGAAAGGAAAATTTCCCCTTGCTTCTTCTTACCAATACAGAAAGAATTGTTAATGGCCCAACTCTTCCAACAAACATTGAAATTATAATAATTATCTTTCCAAAGCTCGAAAGCTTCGGAGTTATACCCAGGGATAGCCCAACCGTTCCCATCGCTGACATCTCTTCAAAGGCAAGCTGGATAAAGGAAAATTTCTCTGTTATTGAAAGAGCAAGGGTTGCCAAAAAGTGAAATGTGAAGAAGAAGAGGAGGAGAACAAGAGCTCTTTCTATTATCTCTTCCTTTATGCCCCTTGAAAATATCTGGACCTGTTCCTTCTTTGTGAGAATTTTTCGAAGAGAAAGAAAGCCGAGAAAGGCTGTGGTTGTCTTTACCCCCCCTCCGGTTGAGCCAGGAGAGGCTCCTATAAACATAAAGCCAATAATTAAAATCAATGTCGGCAATGAAAGTAAGGATATGTTGATTGTATTGAATCCTGCTGTCCTTGGTGTAACAGATTGGAAGAGTGAGGCAAGAATCTTCTCCAAAGAAGTAAAAGATGAAAAGCTTCTGCCTTTTTCGATAAAAAATATGAGGATGAAACCGACCCCTATTAGAAGGGCAGTTGTCCACAGCACTATTTTAGAATGAAGACTCAGCCTTTTTTTTCTTCTTAGTATCTTTTCTTTTACATCCCAGAAGGCAAAAAATCCTAAGCCTCCTAAGATGATGAGGAAAACCATCGTAAGGTTAACTACGATGTCGCCCCTCCATCCTATAAGGCTGTCTGAAAATGTTGAGAAACCTGCATTACAGAATGCCGATACTGAATGAAAAATGGAAGCAAAAATAGAATAGATAGGTGAAAAACGGGTCGAAAACCTCGTATACAGAATGATTGCTCCCAGAAATTCGAAGGAGAATGTGTATATGAGAATATTCTTGAGAAAACTTGAAAAATTTCCGAATCCTATAGGGGAAAAACTCTGTTGAAGGGTAGCCCTGCTTATAAAACTCACCTTTCTACCTGCAAGTAGAAGAATCATAGAGGAGAATGTCATTATACCGAGTCCTCCAAGTTGAAGGAGAAGAAGAATTATTCCCTGTCCGAATAATGTGAAGTCCACGCCTGTATTTTTAACGATAAGCCCTGTTACGCAAACTGCGGATGTTGAAGTAAAAAGAGAATCTACATAGGATATTGGTTTCCTGTTTGAGGCAGGAAGGGAAAGGAGGATGGAGCCAGCGAGAATTACTCCTGCAAAGGTTCCAACGAGAAGCCTCTCGGGTGTAAGCTTCATTTTATAAGCCTCATATCAGATATCGGCCAGTAAATGGCTATTGCTTTCCCTTTTATAAATTCTGAGGGGACAAGCCACCCATATCTGCTGTCGTTGCTTACCTCAGGGTTGTCCCCAAGAACAAAGTAAAAGCCCTCGGGAATCTTTCTACTCAAAGAGAGGGAAGATGGGACTTTTATACATGGGGCTTCTTCAAGATGGCCATTTATAAAAATTTTCCCATCTTTAATTTCTAAATACTCTCCGGGAAGAGCTGCTATTCTTTTAACGAAGGTCTTTTTTGGGTCGTTTGGGTAGAGGAAAACGACTACATCACACCTGGAAATCTTTTTTAAAGGAAACCTGAGAACCAGAATTCTTTCTTTAGGGAAAATGGATGGGACCATGCTGTTTCCCTTTACGACGAATTGGTCAAGGAATAGAAAATTAACCACTATGAAAACCAAAAAAGCAATTAAAACATCAAAAATTACTGCCTTAAAAAATTTCAAATGGGAATGGCGGGGCCGATGGGATTTGAACCCACGACCTCTGGCGTGACAGGCCAGCGCTCTAACCGAATTGAGCTACGACCCCGCATATGGGCGGTAGAGGACTTGAACCTCTGACCCCCGGCTTGTAAGGCCAGTGCTCTACCGCTGAGCTAACCGCCCGATTTCCTATTTTATTAAATAGCCGGGCGGTTGTCAAGCTGGCACTAACCACAATTCCTTCTGAGGATGGGATATAAATTCTGCTCCATCCTTTCTTATAATCACCATTTCCTCAAGGCTGACCACACCATAATCAGGAAGGTTTATCCTCGGCTCAAGGGTGAATACCATACTTTCCTCTAAAGGGATAAAAGGAAGGCTTCCATATCTTTCCCAGTTTGGTCCAAGCAGGGCAGCGCCATCATGGGCTTCCCTTCCTACCTGGTGCCCAAGAGCATGGGGATACTCGTCGTATCCCCTTGATTTTATGTAACTCCTGGCGATTGAATCTATCTCTGCTCCTTTCTTTCCGGGTTTTAGTTCTTTCGCTGACATTTCTATGGAAGTTTTTATAGTATTAAAGGCCCTCAAAATTTTCTCTGGGGGTTCTTTTTCTCCTTTTCTCAGGAAATACCACATTCTCTGAAGATCTGAGCAGTATCCATTTAGTTTTATTCCAAAATCTATGTTGAGAAGTTCCCCTTCCCTTATGCTTTTTTCAGTTGGAGATGAATGAGCTCCCACTCTCTGAGGACCCGAGAAAACAGCAGGGCAGGAAGAGAGATCCCAGGCAGGCTCAGCTCCAAGTTCTTCCATCCATTTTTTGAAAAGTTCCGCTATTTCAGCTTCTTTCATACCAACTTTGAGAATCTCGGTAAGCTTGTGAAAGATATTCTCTGTTTCTTTAACTGATTTCTTTATCCTTGCAAGTTCTGCTGGGGTTTTCCTGCTTCTTAAAGCCTGAACTACCTCTTCGGAAGAGGTAATTCTGTGGAGGAAACGGGTTGAATCCAGATGCTCCTGGAGGAGGAGATACATACCGTAGCTCAGCCCATCGCTTGTAGGATCATAAAGGGAGTAATTAAGACCGATAGAAAACGGATTTTTCTCTTTTAGAACGCCAAGAAGACTTTCCTTTATCCCTCCTCTGTAAGGAATTACCCTGTGGAATATCCCTGACTTTTCAACCTCTTGTCTATCCAGTTCCCCAACTATGGCTATTCTTTCCCCATCTGAGAAAAACATTAATGCAGATTGCCATGTTAGGGAGGATGGAAGAATATATGGAAGTGAAGGGTCAGGACTGATTTTTGTCTCCCTAACAAAAATCAACCATAGGTCTATTCCCTTCTCCCTCAATATTTCTATTGCTTGGTTAGCCTTTTCCTTCTCTATCATTCCTTAACCCTCCTTGAATAAAAGTAGAAAAATATAAGGAGAAATGAAAATGCGATAAGGCTTATAACCTCTCCCCAATGATTTAACCACATTTCTGCAAGCTTTTCCGACGCCTTTGCAGCTTTCCCCAATTTTGCTGCTAAGTATCTACCGCGCCATGCAGAAAAATCTATGCTCGGGGAAATTTTCAAGAATTTAAGAAAGGCTCCCACAACCCCCATCAAAGCCCCTCCTGCTATGAATCCAGAGGCTATAAGGGTTCCTCTATCCTTTCTCTTTTTCGCAAGTTTCCTATTTCCTTTTCCAACGAGATATGATAAGAATCCTCCGATAAGGAGCGGAAGATTCAACTCAAGGGGAAGATACATTCCAAGGGCAAATGCCAATGTGGGGACCTTGGACATTTCAACGAGTAGTGCAACGATTGCTCCTACCCCGTATAGAAGCCATGGGACTGGCTGCTTGCTCATCATTGAAGATATCAATGCAGCCATAAGATTGGCCTGGGGTGCCTGGAGCTCTCTTGAAGTGAACCCATAGCTCTGGTTCAGGATGAGTATCACTATTCCTATAAGTATAGAAGCTATGGCAAGGCCAAGGAATTTATATCTTTCTTGATTTCTCGGCGTTGCCCCGGTCCAGTATCCTATTTTGAGGTCTGTTATAAAGCCTCCTGCCACAGAAAGGGCTGTGCAAACAACACTTCCTATAAGGAGAGCTATTATCATCCCATTGTTTCCGGAAAGACCTGCGTAAACGAGAACAAGAGATGAAATTATGAGGGTTACAAGGGTCATGCCCGAGACAGGATTTGTCCCTACTATCGCTATGGCCGTTGCTGCAACTGTTGTAAAGAGGAAAGCGAGAAGAAAAGCTATCAGAACCCCTATTAAGGCTATCTTCGCATTTGAAAGGTATTCGAAAAATACCCATAAAAGAATCAAGACGATTATTATACCGATAATTATTGTCTTCATTGAAAGATCGGTATCATACCTGAGCCTGTTCTTTGCCTCTCGGTGCCTTCTGAATATCTCTCTGAATCCCAATGAAAAGGATTTATACATTATTGGAATACTCTTCAATATTCCCAAAAAACCTGCTGTCGCAATAGCTCCTATTCCTATTTTCTGGACATAGGTTTTGAAGAGAATAACCTCATTCATTGAGGATATGGGAGCCGTCCCCGGAGAAATTGGATTTGGAACATTCTGCCCTACCAACCAGATTATGGGAATAAGAACAAAGGTTGAAAGAAAACTCCCAGCAACTATTACAGCTGAATAACGAAGACCTACGATGTATCCAAGTCCGAGAAGAGATGCAACTGCGTCAAGCTTAATCACCATTCTCGCCTTATCGTTCAGGCTCTTCATGAAAGGGACCCACTGCAGGTCTATAAATTCATCCCACAGCTTCACGGTTCCCGCAAGGAAATCATATACTCCACCTATTAACATACTCCAGACCAGGACCATCGCTCCTGAGCCTCCTGTCTCGCCAGCAACAAGAATTTCCGTTGTAGCTGTTGCCTCAGGGAATGGTAGTTTCCCGTGCATCTCTCCTACAAAGTACCGTCTGAGAGGGACAAGAAAAAATATGCCGAGGGCACCGCCGAGGAAAGCTGAGATAGATATTGCAGCGAGGAGTGATAAGGACGATGGGAAAAGTGATTGTAGATTTAGGATGAAGATCGCTGGGGTCGTGAATATTGCCCCTGCTACTATGACCCCTGAAGCTGCTCCTATAGACTGGAGAATTACATTTTCAATAAGGGTTGATTTCCTTCTGTAAACTGCTGAAATTCCTACAGCAAGAATAGCTATTGGTATTGCAGCTTCAAATACCTGACCTACCTTCAGTCCAAGATAGCCCGCCGCAAAGGTAAACAGAGCAGACATTATGGCTCCCCATAAAACGGACCTCTTCGTTACCTCTGGAATACCATCCTCTGATATTACAGGTTTGTAAGTCTCCCCCTCTTTTAAGGGTATATAGGCGTTTTCCGGGAGTCCTTTTCCCATAATTATTTTCCTAAGACATCTTTCCTGGCTTTCTCAAAAGCTTTTCTGTTAAAACCAATTTTTATCTTTGAACTTTCCTTCTGAAGGAAAGCTCTGTAAAAGTTATCCTTTTCTCTTTGTAACATCTGGGCTCTGAACTTAGGTAACTCTTTCCACATCTTCTCCTTGTCGAGTTCTCTTGAATCTATTCTGAATACGAAAGCCCCTTTCTTGAAGGCATGAACCGAGGACCATTTTCCTAAAGGAGAATCAAGAAGTTCCTCATAGGTTTTGTAATCGAGCTCTACCCCTTCAATAGGCTCAGAGTAGCTATGGATTTCTTTTTTGTGAACGGCAACCTTTGGGAAATTTCCTGTTTCAACTGATTTCTCTAGAATTTTCATCGCCTTATTCTTCTTTTTCATAGCGATAAGCTCATCCTTTATCTTCTCTGCAAATTCCTCATATTTACCCTGTCTTAATGGCTGGATAGCCCGGAGCTGAACGATTAAATAGCCCGAGTAACTTTTAAATGGACCACCAATACCCCCTTTCTCCATGGTAAAAAGGGCCGTGGAAACCAGGCCGGTTGGATCTCCTTTTACAGGTTCTCCCTTTTCAGCAAAATCCGTCTTCTCAGCAGTATATCCGTATTTCTTTGCAGCCTTTTCCAGGCCTGATTTTTTCGCATCTCTGTAAATTTTATCCGCAATTGAGGAAGCCAATTTATATGCCTTATCAATTTTGAGCCTGCTTTCAATAGAGGTTTTTACCTCATCGAGTTTTTTAAAGGTAATTGGCGTTTTTCCATCAAGCTTCAGTATCTCATAATTATTTTTGACCTTAATGGGCTGAGAAATCTGGTTGACCTCCGCTTTTGAAAGCCATTGTCTTTCCTCCGGGGACATTGATAGGCCTGAGACATCCTTCAGGTATCCACCCTTTTCTGCATTTTTCCCCTTTGAATACTTCTTTGCTACCTTCTGGAAGGAAATGCCCTTGGTAAGCTCCTCCTGAACCTTTTTTAATTGATCTTCACTTTTCACAAGGATTCTGTAAAAACTGTATTTTTCTGGGATTGAAAAAATGTCCTTGTTGTCCGAATAATACTCCCGTATTTCCTTCGGGGTAACGGTAACCTGATTTTTCAATTTAAAAGCTGATATTTCCACAAAATCGCCTTCTCTTTTTTCTGGAACAATGTATTTTTCCTTATTTTTCTTGAAATATTCCCTAATTTCATCCTCAGAAGGTTCCTTCACTGTTATGTCCTCATAGGGATAGTAAACATATTCAATCTGGTACTTTTCATTGTTAAGCCTGTAGGCCTTCTCCACCTCCTTCTTATTGGTTCTAACTCCCGCAGTTATTACTGCTCTCAATTTCCGCTCAAGGATAATCTCCCTTACTTTTTTCTCGAACTGTGGAACAGACATTCTATATAATGAGATGACCCTTCTTTGATATTCTCTTGGGCCTACGAACACCCCATTTTTTTGGAAAATGGACTGTCTCTCTATGTAATTTACAAGTTCCTTATCTGTGACTTTCAGTTTGAATTTACTAGCTATCTGCCTGAGTATTATCGAATACTCCATTGATTGGAGGATTCTCTCAGGAAGCCTCATTCTTTCAAGCATACCCTTTGTTATTGGCTGATTCCCCATCCTGTCCCTGATCATATCAAGCTGAGCATAATATTCTTTCTCGAAAGAAGGAACGTCTATTTGTTCTCCTCCTATTTTAGCTATTGTAATTTGACTGCCACCCGAGATCTTTCCTGAACCCCAGGCAACAAAGACAAAAAGGATAAAGACCCCTATAACTAGCCATAGGATAATATTCTTCATCACCTTGCTTTTTCTAAATTTTCTGAGCATTTTTACCTCCTTAAGGGTAAAGTTTTCGCATTCCCCTGCCTGTCAATTGCCCTGAGAGCAAAAACAGAATCTGATTTTACCTCAAATTCTTCCTCCTTCCCGTCGCATATACCATCAACAGGAGAAAGGAGAATCCACGTTTTACCATCCCTTGAATATCTGAGTTCCTTTACACCGCTACCAGAATCCTTTACTTTTATCATAAGAGAATTGGTTCCTCTTGTAACATTTATTTCAGGAGGGGTATTGTCTATTAAGAATCTTTCTGAAAAATGTTCATCCTTCTTCGCTTCACTCTCTGGATTTGAGGGTAGATCCCTTGCAACTACCTTTATTTTATACTCTCCATCAGGAAAAAATGTGGTATCAAATGCATAATAATTCCCTTTCCAATTCTTCTCAAGGTTTATCAATTTTCCATCCTCTGTCTTTATATATATGTCATAGACAAGGCTATCACCATCAGGATCCATTGCACTCCATTTCAAGGTTCTGAACCCTTTTTTGAAGAGTTTTTTCCCTGTTAAAGTGACAAGCTTGCTCCCCTTCTCCTTAGTATCCATAACCGGTGGAAGTCCCTTTATGCTCTCCTTGGGGTAAGATTTAAAAACTATGTTGGGAGGAAAAATTTCTATGGATTCTATCTCAGGCGATTCATTAAACTTTCTGTAAGCAATCGAAATCCTCTTCATCTTGCTTGATTTTTTGAAGTTTACCCTGAATTGAAGAAACCTGGAAGAAGAAGAAAGGACCTTATTCCCTGAAGAAACCGGCGGAGACCAATCTTCCCATGTTGAGTCAGGCTTAGGGGAGTTTCCACTCCTTGTTTCAACCTCTATCCCTTCTCCCCTGAAGTTGATCTCCCCAAATTTTGCCTGTCCCCCTGAATCGAGAACATCGGATTCGTAAGTTCCATTCTCAGTTTTCATAGCCTCTATGCTGTAAATTGATGAAGGAACAGAGGTTGAAAAATATATCTTCTTTAAGGTATAGATTTTTCTTATCTCCCGGGCTTCTGTTTCTTCGAAAAGGTCCGCTTTTCCCTTCCTTATAATTTTGAAAATCCTTGCCTTCTCCCCTGTTGAAGCAAATAATTCACCCTTGTAAACAGCAAGGGAACTTATATATTTCTCAGGATTCTTCCAGTAAATCCTTGCTTTCTTAGAGGAGGGTTCTATCTCATATATATAGCTTTCGCCCTTTACATAGTTGGCTTCAGTTCTCTTAATGATAGGGGTTACCTGAATATTAAAGAGATAGTTCACCATATTCTTAATCTTTGATTTTGTCCCTGAGGATTTTTTTCCCTGGGTTGAAGCGTAAATCTTCCCGTTTTTATAAACAACTGAGTTTACTTCCCTGTAAGGTGACTCCCAAAGGAGGTGGGGTTTGCCCTGCTTCAGGAGATAAACCCTCCCATTGTCCGATGTGGAAAGTATTATTCCGAGCTCTGAGAATACAAAATCAAGAAGCTGGCTATCAGGAAGCTCCGCTATTTTCTCGCCTGCGCCCTGATCATTAATTCTGTAAAGAACTGAAGGTTTCCCGGTGGAAGCGTAAAGATATTTATCCTTATATTTAAGCTTCCAGATGAATTTTTCGTCCGGGTTGAAAAACTCCTCAACTTTTCCCTTCCTGTATCTGTATATTTTTCCCTTGGGAGAAGTAGCGAAGAAGACTTCGCCATTTTCTCCTGGAGCCACTGCAAATATGTCAGGTTCAGGAGCACTGTAAATAAGCTTTGCTTTACCATCTTTCCCTATAAAATACAGGCCTCCTCTGTGTCCTGTTCCCACATAAATTCCTTCTCCCTCTTTTGCCATTGAAAATATGTAGTTCTCTTTTATTTCCGGAAGGAGCTTCATCTGGAAGGAAGGTGAAAGCACCCCATCCCAGCTAAGTGAGACCCCTTTCAGTGTCCCCTTCAAAAAATCCTCAACATTTCCCTTTTTCCAAATCTTCGTGGTAGAAGAAAAGGAAAAATAAACGAGGATTAGAAAAAAAGTTATCTTCTTCATTGTGCACTTCCTATTGAAAGTTTTATTGTCTTACTTCCCTTTATATAGAAAGGGAGTTTTGCAGTATATTCCATTATGGTTGCCATGGGTATTGTTCTTCCTTTATCGGAAAGGAATGGAGAAGTAAAAAGATGCATCATTGAGGGAGGAAGGGATGGATATTCCTCTCCTCCAATGAAAAGGGATTTTTCGGGAGAAAAGAACTTAAAATACAACCTGTTGTTTTTTCTGAGGTTGTTAAGAACCTTTATAAGCTTATTGAAAGATGGCGGGAAACCAACTGCCACTTTATAGTACGTGGATTCCCATTTAATTATGTCCTCTGCAGAGGAAACCATGAGGTATATGTTCTTCCCAACAGGAGCCCGAGGGATCTTTACAGGATAGGTTCTGGCCTCTTCTCTGCCGTTCTTTGGCTTTACAAAAACTGTAACATTAACCCTTTCCCCTGAGTTTACTTTGTATTTTGGGAGCCATACCTTAGTTATAGTGGCAGTCTTGTCATATTCATAAACCTTATAATTGAGGGATATTGAGCCGATCTCAGCCTTTTTATATGGATTGTTCTGGAGATAATAAACTATGGCAGCGTCAAACCCCAGAACTTCAGGTACTGATTTTCCAACAAAGAAATCGCTTATGACTATGTTCCTTGAGTTCTTTATGGAAATTTCCCCTGAAACTTCAAGTGAAATATCACCAAACTCCTTTGCTCCCTCTGATATTATACCTTCCTCTGCTATCATCATAAGTATTGGAGTGAGATTCTGGTCATCTATTACCCAGAAATTGTATTTTTTCCTCTTGATAGGGGATGAATATTTAAGGCTCACAGGTATGTACTTCGGCAGCTTTCCTACCTCTCCTACCACTGCTTTGCTCCTGTCCTCCACAACTCTGCCCACCAATTTTGTGGGCTGCATAAGTTTGAAAGGAGAAGAATAGGAAGGAACTGTTCCTATCACTTCAGACTTGGCAAGAAAATAGTTGGCAGGACCTGTGTTAAGGAAAGGATGGCCGAAAATGTATACTCTGTTTTTGTTTTTGTCGTTGTAAACAACCGTTCCACCAACGCTCAGGTCAATATCTCCTGTAATTAAAAGAAGAGATACGGCATCACCATTATTTATGTCCTCTAATTCTATCTTCGGTTCTATCTTTCCACCTCCTGAAGATGATGCGAGTCCCAATTTCTTCGAAAACAAAGAGAGTAAATTTCCGTGGACTGAGGAATTTACAGGAACTGGTAAAGGCTGAAAATTCCCAATTGTCCTTGGGGGCTGGAGACGATTTAGAAATTTTCTAAAATCAAGTCTCTTTACTATTTTTGGCTCCGAAGAAACAGAAGTGGAAGTGCTGGCCTCTCCCTTTTTTAGTATTTCCTCTATCGGAACTATCCCTGCTATGGGTTCCTTTGAGAAGGTAAATCCATAGGCGACTGCCCCTATAAGTTTTCCATCTATGAATACAGGGCTTCCGCTCATTCCTGATATTACCCCTTCCTTCTCGAGCCTTTTCCCGCTTAGCTTTGCTATTATAAGGGAGCTGTCCACATTTATGTTTTTCAAAACTCCCATTATTTCCACTCCGAATTTTTCTGGCTCTGTTCCACTGAAAACCGAAAGTCCATAGCCTTTCTGCCCCTTCTCCACCTGAGAAAGGGGTATGATATCAACTGCCAACGCAGTGGAAGCTAAAATTAAAATCAATAGAATCTTTCTCATGGTAAAAAATTATTACTTTATGGAGGATTTTTGTCAATCTTCATCTGATTTCATAATGGAGAGAAAAGCCTCCTGAGGAATATCAACCCTGCCTATCCTTTTCATTCTTTTTTTCCCTTCCTTCTGTTTTTCCAAGAGTTTTCTTTTCCTTGTAATGTCTCCTCCATAGCATTTGGCAAGGACATCTTTACGAAAAGGTTTCACAGTTTCCCTTGCGATTATTTTCTTCCCAATCGATGCCTGTATCGCAACCTCAAATAACTGTCTTGGGATTATCCTCCTGAGCTTTGTTACTATTTCTCTTCCCTTTATATAAGCTTTTCCCCTTTCAACTATGGAAGAGAGGGCTTCAACGGGCTCATTGTTTATCAAAATATCAAGCTTAACAAGGTTTCCTGGCTTATATCCTGCAAGCTCGTAGTCCATAGAGGCATATCCTCTTGTTATTGACTTCAACTTATTGAAAAAATCGTAAATTATCTCAGCAAGGGGAATTTCATAAGTGAGGATTACCCTATGGGGAGAAATATAGTCCATCTTTTTTTGAGTGCCTCTTCTTTCCCTTGTAACCTTCATAACCTGGCCCACATATTCATCAGGGGTCACTATTATAAGTTCAACATAGGGTTCCTCAATTTTGTCTATTTTTTCAGGGGAGGGAAGCTGTGAGGGACTTTTTATGTCAAAGACTTTCCCATCCTTAGTGTAAATTCTGTAACCAACTGAAGGTGCGGTAGTTATGACCCTAAGCTTATATTCCCTTTCTATCCTTTCTTGAATTATTTCCCTATGAAGCATCCCAAGAAATCCGCATCTGAACCCCAGCCCGAGTGCCCGGCTTTTTTCTGGCTCAAAGGTTATTGACGAATCGTTCAGAGAGAGTTTCTCAAGTGCATCGCGCAATTCTTCATAACCATAGCCGTCTGCAGGAAAAATTCCAGCAAAAACCATTGGTTTCGTCTTCCTGAATCCCGTAAGTGGTTCTTCTGCAGGCCTTGAGTATTCAGTTATTGTGTCACCTATCATTATCTCCCTTATATTCTTTATGCTGGCTATAACAAGCCCTGTTTCGCCGGTGCTGAGTTGCGAAACCTTTCTGTATTTCGGGGTCAGGATGCCAAGTTCTGTTACCTCATGAATTCCTCCTCCCTGCATTAGTTTAATTCTTGTGCCTTGTCCGAGCTTTCCGTCTATAACCCTAATAAGAATAATGACTCCCCTGTAATTATCAAACCATGAATCGAAAACAAGGGCTCTGAGAGGTGATTCTTTTTCTCCTTTCGGCGGTGGGATCCTCTCAATTATATTCTCAAGAACCTTTTCAACATTTGTTCCGTATTTCGCGCTTACAAGTATGGCATCCTCAGAAGGAATTCCTATGACCGTTTCAAGCTGAGAAAGGACCCTTTCAACATTAGCATTTGGAAGATCTATTTTATTTATAACAGGGATAAGGACAAGATCATTTTCCAAGGCAAGGTAAGTATTTGCAAGAGTTTGGGCTTCTACCCCCTGAGATGCGTCTATAACGAGGAGGGCTCCTTCGCAAGCAGAAAGGCTTCTTGATACCTCATAGCTGAAGTCAACATGCCCAGGGGTATCAATGAGATTGAGGAAGTAATCTTTTCCTTTATGCCTGTATTCTAACCTCACAAAATGAGCTTTTATTGTGATTCCTTTTTCCCTTTCCAGGTCCATTGAATCGAGAACCTGGTTTTCCATTTCCCTTTTTGAAAGAGCTCCTGTAATTTCAAGGAGGCGATCTGCAAGTGTAGATTTGCCATGGTCAATATGAGCGATTATAGAGAAATTCCTTATTCTATTCCTTTCCATCCAAAAGCTGCCGCTCCCACAACTCCAGCCATTTCCCCAAATGAGGAAAATAGGATTTTTGTCCCAGACCTCTGGTAGACATAGCTATTTATCTTTAAAGTTTCTTTAAGGGATTTTATAAAAAGTTCTCCTGCCTTTGAAAGGCCGCCTCCAAGAATAACAGCCTCAGGGTCAAAAATGTTTATTAAAGAGGAAATTCCCCTTCCTAACCATTCCCCGACGTTCCTATAAGCTTCATTCGCTTCCTTTTCTCCTGCGAGGGCCCTTTTTTCTATCTCAACGGGAGAGACCTTTTCCTTTTTAGCCACCTTATACTTTCTCACGAGAGCTGTGGCAGAGGCCTCTGTCTCAAAACAACCTATAGAACCACATCCACACCTTTCCCCCTCTGGATTTACAAGCATGTGACCGAATTCTCCCGCAAATCCTGATTTTCCTGTATAGATCTTCCCATCAATAACTATTCCACCCCCGATCCCAGTCCCTATTGAAAGGTAAAGGAACGAAGAAAATTCCCTCCCCCATCCAAAAAGGAGTTCGCCATAGGTAGCAACAGTTACATCGTTGTGAACCTTAACTTCAGGGAAGATGTCCTGAATTTTCTCCTGGATTTCGGCATCTTTCAAGTAAGAAATATTGGGGGATATCCTTATTCTTCTGAGTTTTTCGTCCCAGAGTCCAGGTATTCCTATTCCAGCATGGGAAAATGATTCAAAACTGATCTTTATTTTTCTTAAGAGGAAAAAAAGGGAAGGGAGATCATAAGGAGCAGGAAAAACCTGTTCCTGCTGCAATTTCCCTTCCCCATTTACTATTCCTGCTTTTATTCTTGTCCCGCCGATATCTATCCCCAGGAGCTTCATTTCTCCTTTTTTTCTTCATCCTTATCCGAGCCAGAAATCCCCTTTTTAAAGTTCCTTATGGCCTCTCCAATGCCCTTTCCAAGGGCAGGGAGCTTTGAAGCTCCGAATATCACGATGACTATAAGGAGTATTAAAAGAAGCTCACCTATCCCTAAGTTCATTTAACTAAAATTACTATCTTGTTGTTCTTGAATTTCATGGGGTTTAGAAGCTGAATCTGAGCCTGAGCCCCTCCGGGAGAAAAGACTACGGAATAATCGGTCTTTTTCTTGAATATGTTGGATGGAAGGATTGAAACCCCTTTTATCTTTTTAAGGCCGAAATCTGAAGCATTGAGTACCAAAGTGGTGGTTGCTCTTATATCCACCCTATTGGTGAAAATTGACTCATCAAGATTCTTTATCTTTGCTGAAGAGAGAAATCCGGATTTTACGATTCCCTGCTTCTTAAGGGATTTTTTCGTCCCTGCTGCATACCAGACTGAATTGAGCCTAGACTCAAGGTCGGAAGCTCTCGCAGAAAGTGCAGCCAGTTCTTTACTGAGCTTATCCCTTTCTTCTTGAAGCATTGCAACATCTTCTTGGAGAGCCTTTTTCTTCGCTTCAAGGTCAGAGACCTGAACCTCAAGACTTTTCTTTGCAACTTCAAGAGTCTTTGCCTTTTCCTCAGCCTTTTCCTTGGCACTTATTAGAGCCTTCTTCTTTCTTCTCTTTATTTCATTTGGGCTTATGGGTGCAGTCCCCTGAGTGACGAATGTTCCGAAAACCTCTGCCTGTGGGTCGTAGAAATTCCAGACCTTAAATCCCGGGACGAGATAATCAAATATGTTTACCTTTTCTATTATCTTCTTAGCCTTTGCCTCCGGAACATTGTATTCTTTTGTCAGAAAGTCAAGGGCAATCTTTAGATGGCTATCTCCCTTCTTGACCAGGACTGGCCTTGGAAGTTTCTTTTCCAAAGTTGTTAGCTCGTCCTTTAAATTATTTATCTCCTTTTCATTCTCTACTATGTCCTTTAAAAGCGCTTTGTAGGAAACATCTTCCTCCTTTTCTAACTTCGCCTCAAGAGCACTAACTTCCTCTGGTCCAAGTTCCATGGATTGGTAAATCTCAGGGGGAATTTCTACACCTTGCTTCTTTGCCTCCTTAAGAAGATTGAATACGTCATTCTGTCTTTCCTTGATTTTTCTTTCTATCTTGTCCACCTTCGCTGCCATTCTCTTCATGTCTGCCAACTTTAGCTGAGCTCCCTTCTTTAACTTTAAGGAAGGTTCAGAAAGAAGGAGATACGCCACAACTCCTGCAATGACAATTATTGCTACTATGAGTATGGCCCAGAGCCATCCCTTATTTGATGGCCTCTTCATGTACTTAGTGCTTTCCCCTATTTCCTTTTTTTCCTCGCCTTCTTCAAATATGCTTTTCATCTTGATACCTCCTTATTAAGAACATATTAATTTTTTACCACAAATGATCAATTCTTTCAAGTTTTTGCGCTGAAAAGGCTTTAGTTATAAAATATCTATATATGAGGAAGTTTTTGTTATTGCTGATATTCACAGGGTTAGCTTTCCCTGTAGATATTGGTGGGTTTTTCGGGGAGGGTTCCAACTCAAAGGGGATTACCT
>WFSJ01000058.1 GCA_015486055.1 Acidobacteriota bacterium | reverse complement strand
AAGATATTCAAGATATCCTCCCACACCGAGTTTTTGGCCAAGATCCTGAGCAATGGATCTAACATAGGTCCCTGCAGAGCATTTTATCTCAAAGCTAACAACCGGAGGTTCATAAGAACTGAGGGAAAAATAATAAACTTCCACCTCAATTGGTTTTGCCTCAACTTTCTTTCCCTTTCTGGCCAGCTTGTAAAGTCTCTTCCCGTTAATCTTCTTCGCTGAAAAGGAAGGGGGAATCTGAACTATCTTACCCATAAAGTCTTCCATCTTCTCCTTGATTTCTTCCTGGGTTATATTGACCTCATCAACCTTTCTTACCACACTACCATCCCTGTCGTATGTATCCGTTTCCACGCCAAATCTTATCCGCCCTGTATAATACTTTATCCCGGTAACAATAAACGGGAACAGCCTTGTTGCCTTTCCAATTCCTATGATTAATAATCCCTCCGCTTGAGGATCAAGGGTTCCCATATGCCCTACTCTCCTCTGATGAATGATTTTTCTCACTCCATCCACAACATCATGGGAAGTGAGTCCCCTCTCTTTGTTGACAAGAATTATTCCTGTTTTTTCACCCAAGGAAATATCTCCTCTATTTTTGAAAAAATCTTCTTTATAGCCTCCTCTTTACCAAGTTCAATGTTAAAACCCGCAGCCTGTGGATGACCCCCGCCTTTAAATAATTCCGCAACCTTACCAACATCGACCATGCCTTTTCCCCTCAGACTAATCCTGAAACCTTTGTCAAGTTCCTTAAATAAAAGAATTACCTCAATGTCCGCAATTGACCTTAGAATATTCATTATGGATTCAGTTTCTATGTCACTAAGGTTGAGAGAAAACTCCCTGAGAAAACTCCTCATTATGAAAGCGGCTACTATTTTCCCACTCCCATTAAATATAACAGTCCCAAGGATTTTCCTAAGCAGGAAAATTTCTTCCTTTTTATGGCTTTCTAAAAGAAGTTTGCTAACATATGAAGGGATTGCCCCTGCTTGTGCAAGAAGGGAAGAATATTTCAGGACCTTCGGAGTTGTATTCGAGAATCTAAACCCACCGGTATCGGAAAATATAGCAGCATAAAGACAAGTAGCACATTTTTTATCTATGGGGAATCCATTTTCAAGAAAAAGCTCAAAAACCATCTCTCCTACAGATGATCTATCAGGCTCAATCCAATTCAGACGGGCAAATTCCTCTGATGTTCTATGGTGATCAATGTGAATAGTAAAAGTGGATGGAGGATCCTGACCGCTCCTTTCAAGTCCTGAGGTTTCAACAAAAACAGCGCAATCAAATCCATCGGGTATTTTCCCAATCTTTATTTTTTCAGCCCCTGGGAGTTTAGAAAGGAAAGTCGGCGTAGGATCAATATTAAATATGGAAACTTCCTTCCCCATAAGGGTTAAAGAATGCATAAGCCCAAGGGCAGTTCCTATGCAGTCCCCGTCAGGTCTCAGATGACAGGTTACAGCTATCTTTTTGCAGGATTTAAGTTTTTTAGCTATTTCCCTTTTCATTTTTGAGCTTCTCAAATAGTTTTTCTATCTGCCTTTCTCTTTCCTCCTTAACGTCTTTTAAAAACCTAAGTTTGGGAGTATATCTCAAATTCAATCTTCTTGCAAGAAGTGACCTAAGATATGAGGCCTTTTTATTCAGAATCCTAATTGTTTCCTCCTTATCCTCCAAGGAAGTTACATAAACATCGGCCTGCGAGAGGTCAAGAGAAATTCTTACCCCTTTTATCGTCACAATTTTCCCTGCGAGTTCAAAAACATACTTCTGAATATCACAGCCGAGTTCCTCTTCAATGAGCCTTTCTATTCTTTGTCTTCTCCTTGGCTTCAAAGAAATTCTACCTCCTCCTTTATAAGCTCGGCGTCCAGTTTTTCAACTTCCTTTCTGAGCCTCTCAAATACGCCTTCAATGTATTCTTTTTCAGGGGCTATCGTAACTATACCTATGCCGCTTCTTTGCCAGAGATCCTGATATTTTAGCTCGGAAATGGCTACATTGTATCTTGAATGAATCTTTCCCTTAAAGCTGTTTAAAAACTTCCTTTTTTCCTTTAAGGAATGACTCCAAGAAAGATAAAATTCCATATATACATATCCCACAGGCATTCAATCTAAATCCTCCTCTTTTCGTAGGCCTCTATTATATCGCCCTTCTTCACATCATTAAATCCTTCTATTCTTATTCCGCATTCACTTCCGACCTTCACTTCTTCAACATCATCCTTGTAATGTTTTAGTGATGATATTTTGCCATCATACATCGTTTCATTCCCTCTTATGACTCTAACTCTGGAATCCTTCCTTATCTTCCCCTCCACGACAAGGCAACCAGCCACCGCTCCTACCTTCGTTACTGTGAAGATGTTTCTGCACTCCGCTTTCCCAATGATATTCTCTTCGTATTTAGGTTCAAGCATTCCCTGGAGGGCTTTTTTTATGTCTTCAAGAAGTTCATATATAACCCTATATATTCTTACCTGAACTTTTTCTGATTGTGAAACTTCAAGGGCTTTTTTCTCCGCCTTAATGTTAAACCCTATTACTATAGCATCTGAAGCAGCTGAGAGCAAAATATCGCTTTCATTTATAGGACCAGTTCCACTGTGGAGAATTCTTATCTTTACTTCATCTGTGGATAATCTTTTAATGGAATCCTTAAGGGCCTCAAGAGAACCTATTACATCTGCCTTTATTATCAACCTCAGGTCTTTTTCTTCCTTTCCCTCAAGCTCCTTGAAGAGGCTTTCAAGGGTAATTTTCCTCTCAAACTTCTTTGCCCTTTCCTCAATAGCTTTTTTCCTCATATTTACAATAGAGATTGCTCTCTCCACGTCCTTAACCACAAACAGTTTGTCGCCTTCCTGTGGCACATCTTCAAATCCCATTATCTCAACAGGATCTGCAGGGCCTGCTTCCTTTATAGGCTTCCCAAATACATCAAATAAACCTCTAACTTTTCCCCATGTCGTGCCAGCTACGAAACTATCCCTTACCCTGAGGATTCCTTTCTGAATTATCGCGGTTACAATGGGTCCCCTTTTGGGGTCAAGTTTCGATATTATTATAGTGCCCTGGGCAGGAACATCTACAGGCGATTTAAGTTCCATAAGTTCCCCCATTAGGGCTATCATTTCGAGGAGCTCGTCAATTCCCTTGCCGGTCTTGGCCGATATCTCAACGGCTACCGTATCCCCCCCCCATTCTTCAACAAGGAGTCCTTTCTCAGAGAGCTGTTGCTTGACCTTCATAGGGTCAGCCCCTGGCTTATCTATTTTGTTTATGGCAACGAGGATTTGCACGCCTGCCGCCTTTGCATGGTTGATAGCTTCAATTGTCTGGGGCATTACTCCATCATCGGCAGCCACAACTAACACCACAAGGTCTGTAACCTGAGCTCCTCTTGCCCTCAGCTTGGTAAAAGCCTCGTGCCCTGGTGTGTCCACGAAGGTTATGTATTTATCTTTCACCTTGATCTTATATGCGCCTATGTGCTGGGTTATTCCCCCATATTCTTTCTCTGCTACCCTGGTCCTTCTTATATAATCAAGAAGGGTAGTCTTTCCATGGTCGACATGTCCCATAACAGTTACTATGGGAGCCCTTTCAACATATTCCTTCCCTTTTCCATGAAGTTCCTCAAGGCTTTCTTCAAAACTCCTGAATTCAACCCCAATCTTGAGAATCCTGCCTATTTCATGAGCAAGAGTTGAATCAATTCTGTCATTTGTGTGAATATAAAGTCCATCCTTCCTTAGACTTTCTTCAAGCTGATAAGCCTTTACTTTAAGTTTTTCTGAAAGCTCCTTGAGCGTATCCCCCTCGGTTATCTCCACTGTTTTGGGAAATTTGATCTCCTCCCTCTTCTTTATAACTAAAAACCTCTTGGATGCAGGCCTTTTTTCTTCTTTCTTGGTCTTAGGGACTCTTTTCCCAGGCCTTACAGGTTTCTTTTTCTCCTCTATTTTTTCCTTACCTATTTCCTTCTTTATTTTTTTAAGCGGCTCTCCTTCCTTCTTCTCCTTCTTCTTTTCAGGAACTTTCTTCTTGACTTCCTTTTCCCCGGCTTTTTTCCCTTTTTTCGCTTCCTTCTCCTTCCCCTTCTTATATTCTTCAATTCCTTCCTTTATCCTCACGAGCTCTTCCTCATTCACAGTGCTACTTGCACTTTTTACCTCTATCCCAAGTTTCCTCATGAGTTCCATTACTTTCCTGCTTTCAAGCTGAAATTCTTTCGCAATCTGGTAAACTCTGAACTTAGCCAACTTACCTCCTTAAGCTGTAACCTCTTATCTCAAGCTCTTGCTTCAATCTACTAATAAACTTCTTGGTTATCCCTGGAAACTTAGAAACTTCTTTGAGAGAAAGTTCTTTAAGCTGTGACCAAGTAAAAATCGATTTTTTCTTCAGGAAAAGAGCAAGAGGACTCGGAAATTCTTCAAATGGGAGCCTTTCATTTACTTCTTTTATAACTTCCTCCCTTTTTTCACTCTCTGTTTTTAACGTTATCTTCCAGCCTGTAAGCTTTGAAGCAAGCCTTATATTTGTTCCTCTCTTACCAACAGCAACTGAATAACTATCATCAGGAACAACTGCTTGTGCAATTTTTTTCTCCTCTTCAATTATTTCCACCTTCTTTGCCTTGGCAGGACTTAAGCTATTCATTATGAAAGTCTCTATGGAATCGTCCCAGAGGATTATATCTATTCTTTCCCCGGAAAGTTCTTTCGTCACAGAAAGAACTCTATTCCCCTTCATTCCTATACACGAGCCAAGAGCATCAACATTTGGCACCTCTGAGGTTACTGCAACCTTTGATCTTATTCCAGCTTCCCTGACTATCTTTTTTATTTCTATTTTCCCTTCGCCGAGTTCTGGTATCTCTCTTTCAAGAAGCTTGGCAACAAATTCAGGCCTTGACCTTGAAAGTAGTATCTGAACGGGCTTTGCTTCTTTTAGAACCCTGAGGACTAAAAATTTCATCTGCTTACCTACAGGATAATTCTCTCCTTCTATCTGCTCTCTTCTGGGTAATATCGCCTCATCCTTCCCTATAAAGAGGTAAATGTCCCCATCTGTCTTTCTGTGAACCTTTGCCGTTATAATTTCCCCCTCCATCTCTTTGTATTCATTGTATATCCTTTCCTCCTCTGCTTCCTTTACCTTACTAAGGAGAACCGACTTTGCTGCTTGAACTGCGAGTCTACCCAAAGTCTCAGGTGGAAGGGTTATCTCTACCTCCTGACCGATTTTCACATCTCCGAACATCTTCTTTGCCTGTTCTATGTGAATTTCTTTCGTGGGTTCTTTGACCTCATCAACAACCTTCTTTTTCACATGAACCTTAACCTCCCCTTTCTCCCTATCAAAATAGGCCTCCACCTTCTCACCTTCTCCAAAATACTTCTGAGAAGCAGCCTTCAGAGCTTCTTCTATTGCATCTATTAAAAGATCTCTATCTATACCCTTTTCCTTTGATAACACCTCTATAGCCTTAAATATATTATCTTTCTCCATTACTGAACGATTA
>WFSJ01000057.1 GCA_015486055.1 Acidobacteriota bacterium | reverse complement strand
GACTGGATAGAAAACGGAGAGGAGGAAGAAATCTATGAACTTTTATCTACGGGAGATTATCTTAATATTAGAAGGAAATTTTTATTATACAACTAACAATACACCTTTAATCTCGTATAAAAAAAGGAGGTGAAAAATGAGAAAATTTCGTCCACCACTTAAGTTTGTGTTAAAATAGTTCGAATAGATACTTAACAGAGAGGAGGATTATATGAAAAAGAAGGTTGCACGGTTGTCTTTGGTCGTTTCGCTCGTCATGATGGGGGCATCCACAGGCTGGGGGAGTAATGTCATCCAGACCCAGATGTCGTCGGATGGAAAGTTCGAGGCCTCCGTCATTAGTGCCCGAGTCAGGGGAGAAGTGCTCACATTTCAGGTGCTTTTCAAAAATGTTTCGTCGGCGAGGGATAGTTTCGGCTTCAATTTCGCTGACGTCTATTACACAGACATCAAGGCGAAAAAGAAGTATTACGGCCTCAAGGATACCAATGGAAACTTTATTGCGGGACCCGTACATTACTGGATTGGGGGAGGAGAGTTTCGGCAGTGGATGAACCCTGGGGAGAAGCGAATTTTCTGGATAAAGTTTCCCGCTCCTCCGCAGTCAACGGAGACCGTTGATCTCTATATCCCCTATATACTGCCCTTTGAAGGCATTAAAATCTCCCGTTAACTATGAAAAAGAGAAAAATATGGGCGGCGCTGGGAACGGGGATGGTACTCTTCCTGTGCGTGCAGACAGTCAGCGCGGAGGAGGGATACAAGGGTCCCGATGATCCCGCAGCGGTGAAGGCCGCACAGGAAGCCGTCAATCGCCTGGGGCCCGACCGCGGGGCAATATCTGTCAAGGGTGAGATTTTAGGAATCGTAGGCTTGAAAAGTGTCCAGATTAAGGGCATATCGGTCGAGGTTAATAAGATGCTGACCGACTTGGGCGCCAAGAAGGTGGGGGAAAAAATTCAGGTCTCCCTTTCCGGAGATGTCCTTTTCGATTTTGACAAGTGGAATATCAAGAAAGCTGCGGAGAAAACCCTTTACAAGCTGGTCAAGGCCATCAAAGGACTCAGAGTAAAAGAGATCCTCATTGAAGGACATACCGACGCCAAGGGCTCGGAGGAATACAATCTTGCCCTCTCCCAGCGACGGGCCGATGCGGTCAAGGCCTGGCTGATCGAGAAGGGTGGACTCGAGGGCACAAAAATCATCACGAAAGGGCACGGGGAATCGAAGCCTATTGCTCCGAATACGAATCCTGACGGCTCGGACAACCCGCAAGGCCGGGCGAAAAACCGCCGCGTGGAGATTTATGTTTCCCTGCTGGGGGAGTGAGTTTTCAAGTTTAAGGCGGCACACATCTTCTCGTCAGGATAACAACCCATGCTGGCAATTAAATCGCTGCAAATTCCCTTTCGCAGACGGCAATCAGGTCTTTAACGTGTTCTATCCCGACGGCGACGCGGATTATATATAAATATAAAGGGCAGCTCTGTTTCGGGGTTGAACTCTGTTGTTTTGATAAAAGGTTTAGGCCTTTAAAGACAGGGCTTCTCCTTGCAAAAAGGATTTTTTCCTTTTACAAAAAGTCCAGGTTCCTTCCTCCTCCTTATGAATATGAGCACCAGAAATTCCCCTTCGACATAATAACCGGCAGTCCTTCTTTCAGAGACTGGATAGAAAACGGAGAGGAGGAAGAAATCTATGAACTTTTATCTACGGGAGATTATCTTAATATTAGAAGGAAATTTTTATTATACAGCTAACAATACACCTTTAATCTCGTATAAAAAAAGGAGGTGAAAAATGAGAAAAATTCTTCTTCTGTTTGCAGTTATACCATTACTTGCAGGGAAACTCCCGCTTAAAAATGCTGTTCTCCATGCTATGGAGAAAAATCCAGAAATCCTTGTTTACAAATATGCACCGGTTCAGGCAAAGAGCCAGTTTGAAGCCACAAAAAGCCTTTTTATTCCCACTTTCTCCCTGACCACATCAGCTTCAAGGGACCAGCAAAAACCGAACTCTATCTTCGGAGGAAGAGGCGAGGAGGTAAAAACCAACCATGAAGCAGGAGGAATTTCCATTGTTCAAAACCTCCCCTCAGGCGGACAGATAAACTTTGGAATAACCCAGGACAGAAACTACACAACAAATATCTTCTACAATCTCAACCCCAGCTATACCAGCATATTCCAACTTACAATTTCCCATCCTCTTCTCAAGAATTTCGGCTCCTCTGTGACAAAGCAGAGCATAATAATAGCGAAAAAGGGCTACGAGAAAAGCCTCTTCGACTTCAAGTCCAAGGCCTCGGATATTATATTTCAGGTTGTCCAGTCCTACTGGAACTATCTCTATAACATTGAAGTTTACAGAGTGAAGGGGGAATCCCTTAGGCTTGCCCAGAATCTTTATAACCAAAACAGGGAGATGGTAAAAGTTGGAACAAAAGCTCCCATAGACATAATAGAGGCAGAGTCAGAGGTTGAAAGCAGGAAGGCTGAACTAATAGATGCAAGAAACACTATTGAAAACTCAAGGGAAGAACTGGCAAGGGAAACAGGGATAGTGGACATCCCTCAGGACCCTTCCCTTCTTGAAGTTCCAAGGGTTGCAAAGGAGGAGATGGACCTTAATTCAATGATAAACCTCGCAATGAAGGAAAATCCCCAGATACTTGGTGCAAGGAAAGATATGGAAACAGCAAATTTTAAAATGAAGGTAAAAAAGAATGCCCTTAAACCCGAACTTAACCTCCAGCTTGTCCTTTCAACTATAGGAAGAGGAGGAGATAAGGTCCTATATGAAAACAACAACCCATTCGGAGGCAAAATTATTGGGAAAGTGCCAGGTTCCCCCATTGACTCCTTGAACGAAGCACTAAAGGCAAATTATAACTCAGTTGAGCTTCAGCTCATTTATACCATGCCCATAAAAAGAAAAAAAGAAATTGGAGAATTTCAGGCAGCAGTTGCAGAATACTATCAGGCAAAAAGAAACTATGAGATGATAAGATCACAGGTTAGATATGAAGTAAAACAGGCATGGAGAAATGCAATGTCGGCCTTCCAGAGAATAAAGGCCACAAAGAAAGCAGAAGAGCTTGCAGAAGAAAAACTCAAAGCTGAACTGGAAAAATTTTCCCATGGTGCCTCCACCAACTATATGGTTCTCACATACCAGAGGGACCTTGCAAACGCAAAGATAAATGCCCTGAAGGCAATAATGGATTATAATATAGCCCTTTATAATCTGAGGAAATCGACTGGTTCCATAATCCCCTATTTTGGGGTTAAAATAAAAGCGGATGAAGATTTCGGCGGTTATAATCTCATACAATGAAGAGAAGAATATAAAAAGGGTAATAAAGAGCTTAGATTTTACAAATGAAACAATCCTTGTAGACAGCTTTTCACCTGACAGGACAGTTGAGATAGCCCGTTCGCTCGGGGCAAAAGTTTTTCAGAGAAAGTGGGAGGGATACGCTTCCCAGAGGAATTATGGAATATCCCTTGCCTCCAATTCCTGGATTTTCTCAATGGATGCGGATGAGGAGGTATCTCCTGAACTTAGGAAGGAAATAAAATCACTCAAATTTAAAGCGGATGGCTACCTCATAAGAAGGGAAAGCTTCTTCTATGGAAAACCGATGCATTGCTGCGGATGGTGGCCAGACTGGGGTGTTAGACTCTTCAAAAGGGAAAAGGCAAAATGGGAAGGCGAGAAAGTCCACGAAAGCCTGATCTTTCAGGGAAAGATAGAAAGACTGAGGGGAAAAGTTCTCCATTATCCATTCTCTGATGTAAGGGAGTTATTTGAGAGAATGGGAAAATATGCTAAACTATGGGCTGGAAGGGAGAAGGGAAGAAAGCCTTCATGGGCAAGGGTTTGCGCAGAGCCGATAGGAACATTTTTAAGGGATTCTCTCCTCAAAAAAGGTTTCCTATATGGGTGGAGAGGATTTACCATATCCTTTGCGCAGGCTTATTATTCTTTTTTAAAATATTTCCTTCTAAAAGGAGGGACTGATGAATATTGAAGAGATAATGGAAAAGGCAAGGGCAAGCATAGAAGAAAAGAAAAGAAAGGGGATATTCACCGAGGAAGACATAAAAGATATAGAGGAGATGGAACTTAAGATTCTTCCTGATGTATCTGAGGTTCATTCTTTCTATGAGGCTCATCTTTTCAGAGAAGAGCCAGTTTCCTACCACGGCATAAAAAAATTCCTCAGGGACAAATTCAGGGATAAATTCCTTAAGTTCTTCTTTTTCTTCATGAGGCCCCTTCTTTCCCCGGAAAAACTGGAGTTTATTGAATACATAAAGCTCCTTCACAATATATCCCACAATCTCGTCCTTGAGATCTCAAAGGAGAAGATAAGGGCCCTTGAGCTTGAGGCACGGGTTAAGGGACTTGAGGAAAAGATAGAAATCCTTGAGAGGAGAATAAGGACCTACGAAAAGGAATGAAGGTTGCTATAGTCGTTCAGAGATACGGCCTTGCTATAGCAGGAGGTGCAGAATATCATGCGAGGCTAATAGCAGAACATATGGCAAAACACTGGAATATTGAGGTTCTTGCAAGTGATGCAGAGGATTATTTGAAATGGAGAAGCGGAAATTTCCCAAAGAAAGAAGTAATTAACGGGATACCTGTCAGAAGATTCAGGGTTGAGAGAGAAAGGGAACCAGTAAATTTTGGGAGACTTCAGAAAAAAATTCAGCTTGATGAGCACAACCCTGAGGAAGAAAAAGAATGGATCGCCAAAGAAGGACCCTATGTGCCTTCCCTTGTTAATTACATAAGGAAACATAAGGATGATTATGACCTTTTCATATTCTTTTCCTATAGATATTATCCTGCTATTAAGGGAATCCCGTGGGTGAAGGATAAGGCCCTCCTTGTTCCCACAGCAGAACATGACCCTGTCCTCTACTTTAATCTTACAAGAAAACTTCTCCGTATGCCTGCTGGATATCTTTACAACTCTCATGAAGAGAAGGAATTAATTCAAAAAATACACGGAGTAAAAAAGCCGAGTGTGGTTGTAGGCGTGGGCATTCAGGAAAGGGAAACCAGCGGAGGGAGGTTTTCACAATATTCCCCATACATGATTTACATAGGAAGAATAGATAAAAACAAGGGAGCTCATAGGCTTTTTTCATATTTTAAACTTTACAAAAGGAGACATCCTGGCCTCAGTCTCCTTCTTGTTGGAAAGCCCATCCTCAATATCCCTGATGACCCGCAGATAATTCACCTTGGTTTTTTGTCCGAGCAGGACAAATGGGAGGCCCTATCTGATTCTCTTTTCCTTGTAAACCCTTCTCATTTTGAAAGTCTCTCAATGATCCTGCTCGAGGCATGGTCAATATCAAAGCCTGTTCTCGTATATGGTGGATGTGAAGTTCTCAAGGGGCAGGTCCAGAGGAGCTCCGGAGGGCTTTATTTCAAAGATTATTACGAATTTGAGGAAACTGTGGAGATGCTCAGAAATGATCATGGGCTCAGAAAGGAACTTGGAAAAAATGGTAGGTTGTACTATCACGAGAACTACAGATGGGAAGTAATAGAGAATAAATATCTCAAACTTGCAAAAGAGGTCCTGAGTTGAAGGTTCACCAGATGCTCCCAACATTCAGCTATGGGGATGCAATAGGTAACCATGTTCTTGAGATAAGAGAAATCCTGAGAAAGGCAGGTTATCACTCTGAAATTTTTTGCTACAATCACGATCCAAGACTTGCCGCTGAAGCCAGATACTTTGCTGAACTTGAGGGAAGCATGGGACCGCAGGACATAATAATATATCATTATTCCCTTTCTTCACCCCTTTCTATTCTCTATAAAGAATTATCCTCAAAGAAACTCCTCATTTACCACAATGTTACCCCTTATCATTTCTTCTATGATACAAATGTTGCCCTTGCAAAGGAGTGCTATATGGGAAGAAGATTCCTTCCAGACCTTGCCCCATTTACTGAACTTGCCCTCGGGGATTCCTCTTACAATGAGGCTGAGTTAAAGGATGCGGGCTTTAAGAAAACAGGTGTCCTTCCAATAATTATAGATTTTAAGAGGCTTTCGAGAAAGCCAAGTCCATCCTATTCCCATGCTTTTGACGATGGGAAGAAAAATTTTCTTTTTGTCGGCAGGGTTATAAACAACAAGAAATTTGAGGATATAATAAAGATTTTCTATTACTACAAAAAATACTACAACAAGGACTCAAGGCTAATCTTTGCAGGCCAGTACAGGGGATTTGAAAGATATTACATGGCTCTTCAGGAACTTATCGGAAAACTTGGACTCAAGGATGTCATCTTCACAGGACATATTAGCTTCAGAGAGTTAGTTTCCCTCTACAGAAAGGCACACATTTTCATTTCTATGAGCGAACACGAAGGGTTCTGTGTTCCAATTGTTGAGGCCTTTTTCTTCAATGTTCCCGTGCTTGCATATAATTGCTGCGCCGTAGAGGAAACCGCCAATGGAGGCGGGATACTCTTCAATAAAAAGGATTTTCCTCTATTAGCATCCCTTGCAAATGAAATTCTTGAGGATAAAGGCTTCAGGGATAAGATTCTGAAATCCCAGAAGAACGCCCTCAAGAGATACGAAAAGAAAAAAATTGAAAAAATCCTTCTTGATTATATAGGCAGCTTATGAGAATAATTCAACTTACACCGGCCTTCTCAACTGGAGACGCAATAGGGGAAAGTGCCTTAGCCCTCTGCAAGTATTTCAGAAAAATGGGAACGGACTCCTGGATAGAGACAGCCGACATAAAAACCCCTCATCCTTTTGTTAAAGAGCTTGACCTAAAAGGCCTCAAAAATTTAAGCAGGAAAGATTCCGTAATCTACCACATTGCAGTTGCGTCCCCCTATGCAGAGTCTTTCCTTGAGCTTAAAGCAAAGAAGATAATAATAAGCCATAATGTAACCCCTCCGGATTTTTACATGCCATTCTCTCCAGAAATTGCCGAACTACTTGAGAAAACCATTGAAGAGGTTAAATTCTTCGTAGAAAACAGGGGTAAAATAGAGCTTTTTGTTGGGGATTCAGATTATAACTCAAACATGCTGAGAGAACTTGGAGCAAAGACAGTAACAGTGCCGCTTGTAATAGATTGGAAAAAATTCAAAGAGAGGGAAAGAGCATATTTCGGGAAGATATTCAGGGATGGAAAAAAGAATTTTCTATTCGTTGGCAGGATTGTTCCAAACAAGAAAATTGAGGACCTTATAAAATTTGTTTTTTATTATAGAGAGATGGTCTCACCCGCTGTGAGGCTCATAATCGCAGGAAATAAAAATTCCTTACCAAAATACACATATACACTTTACGACCTCGCCTACAGATTCCACCTTAACACAGACGAAGTTGTTTTTACAGGATGGGTGGAGGAGGATGAGCTCATCTCCCTTTATAAGCTTGCTGACCTTTTCGTCTCAGCAAGCGAGCACGAAGGCTTCGGGGTGCCCTTTGTCGAGGCTTTCTATTTTGGGGTTCCTGTCCTCGCTTACAATGGTGGGGCAGTGAAGGAGACTGTAAAAGATGCGGGAATAATCCTGAATACTAAAAGACCTGATATATGGGGGGAAGTAGCTAATATTATGGTTTCCGATAAAGAATTAAGGAGAAAACTCGTGGAAAAAGGGAAAAAGAGGATGAAGGAGCTTAAGAGCATGGAGCCAGAAAAAAAGCTATTTGAACTTATAATTAAGCTATGAGAGCAGCCTTTGTTTTACAGCGTTATGGAAAAGAAGTGGTGGGAGGAGCTGAAAAGCTTGCAAGAGATTATGCTGAAAGACTCTATCGGATAGGCTGGGACATAACCGTTTACACCACAACGGCCTTAGATTACATAACCTGGGCAAATTATTATCCTCCTGGGGAGAGCATTCTCCGCGGAGTCAATATAAAAAGATTCCCTGTAGAGAGGGAAAGAAATATTGAGGAATTCAATAGATACTCAGAGGAATTTTTCAATGAGAAGCGGAACCCTGATGAGGAGCGAGAATGGTTAGAGCTTCAGGGTCCCCTCTCCCCTGCTCTGATTGATGCCATAAGAAAGGAACAGAAGGATTATGACTTCGTACTTTTCTTCACCTATCTTTACTATCCTACCTATTATGGCCTTAAGGAAGCGGGCAAAAATGCTCTCCTTTTTCCCACTGCTCACGATGAGTCTCCATTCCACATGGATATAATGAAGGAGGTATTCTCCACCCCAAGCATTCTTTTATTCCTTTCAGAAGAGGAAGCAAAACTTGTGGATAAATATTATCCCGGGAAGAACAAGAGAATTGTTGTCGGTGCTGGCGTTGAACCTCCTCCTCAGTTTTTCCCCAAGCTTTTCCTCTCAAGGTTTCTTCTATTCCCGCCAATTTTCTTATACATGGGTAGAATAGATGAGGGAAAGGGATGCGGACGAATGATGGAATGTTTTATCCCGTATTCTTCCTACAGAAATTCCTCCCTTGCCCTCGCTGGAAAGCTTAATATGGCACTTCCCCAGGACCCAAGGGTGAGATATCTTGGCTTTCTGCCTGAACAGGCAAAATGGGATGCAATTAAGGCCTCTACAATCACAGTACATCCTTCATTTCTTGAAAGCTTTTCCTATTCCCTTCTTGAATCCCTTTCCCTTGGGGTCCCTGCAATAGTTAACGAGGCATCCCCTGTGCTCAGAGGGCATATAGAAAAATCAGGGGCAGGGCTAACTTATAGAGATTGCCTCAGCTTCGCATCCGCTGCCGAACTTCTTCTCCTTGACAAGGAACTTTACAACTATATGAGCGAGAAAGGAAGCAAATATGTAAAGAAAAACTTTTCCTGGGAAACTATTATTTCAGGATTCCTCAAGGTGATATAATTTTTCAATGATAAATTACCTGAGAATAAGGAATATAGCTGTAATAGAAAAGGCAGAACTTAATCTCGAAAAAGGGTTTATCGTTCTTACAGGGGAAACGGGAGCGGGAAAATCCATTATAGTTGGCGGATTCAAACTTCTTCTCAGTGGCAAAGGCGACCCTGATATGATAAGAAGTGGAGAAGAAGCAGGAAAGATAGAAGGAATAATAGATGAAGAGACCACAGCAGCAGTAGAAATAGGAAGAAAAAGGTCAAGGGGATACTTGAACGGCGAACTCGTACCCCTGAAGAAAATAGCCTCGGAACTTTCTTCAAAAATAGATATTTTTGGGCAGAGGGACCATTATTTCCTCCTTGATTCCGGAAATCATCTCCTTTTCCTTGACAGATTCCTCGGTTTAGAAGATTTAAGGAAAAAGGTTAGTAGTCTCTGGGAAGCAATAAGGGAAAAGCAGGATACCCTAACAAAAGCTCGCAAGGAAAGGGAGGAAAGAGAAAGGAAAAAGGAATTTCTAAGGTTTCAGATAGATGAGATAGATAGGGCAAAACTTAAGATAGGGGAAGAGGAAAAACTGAGGGAAAAAAGAGAATTGATTCTCAAAAGGGAAAGGTTGAGGGAAATAATAGGAAGGCTTTCCAATGAACTTGAAGGGGAACGAGGAGCGAAGGAAAGGCTATGGGAAATGAGTAGGGATCTCCAAGAGTTAAGTTTAACTTTTAAAAGTATAAAGCCTTACTCTTCGGAGCTTGAGTCATTTCTATCAGTTCTTTCCGATCTCAGCTATGCCATTGGGGAGAAAACCTCCCTCATTGAAGATACAGAAGGAAATATAGAAGATATAGAGCAAAGGCTTTCTCTTATAGAGAGCCTTAAGAAAAAATATGGAAATTCCATTGAGGACATAGTTAGATACGGGAAAAGTGCAGAGGAAAAACTGAAGGAAATTGAGGAAAGTGAAATTGAGGAAAGATTGGAAAAAGAGCTTGAGGAGCTCTGGAATAATTACAAGGAAGTAGCAAAGAGGCTTTCAGAAAAGAGGGCCAAGGGAGCAGTGAAGCTTAAAAAGGAGGTTGAGAAAAGACTTAAGAACCTCTCTGTTGAAAAACCTCAATTTAATATTGAATTAAAGGAAAAGGAACCCTATGAATTCGGTATTGAAGAAGGGGAGTTCTTCTTTTCAGCAAACCCAGGGGAAGAACCAAGACCACTTAAAAAAGTAGCTTCTGGTGGAGAGCTTTCAAGGATCATGCTCTCTTTAAAAAGCCTCAATGCAGAGGAAGGAAAAACCTTCGTATTTGACGAGATAGACTCTGGAATAGGGGGGAAAACTGCATACACCCTTGGGAAAATGCTCAAGGCTCTTTCTAAAAAGAACCAGACTATTGTTGTAACCCACCTCCCTCATGTTGCAGCCTTTGCTGATCAACATTTTCTAATTGAAAAGAAGGTCGTCGGGGAAAGAACATTCACTTATGTGAAGGAAGTGAAGGGCAAGAAGAGAGTGGGGGAAATATCAAGGATGCTGGTAGGAGAGGAGAGCGAATCAGGCCTGAAAAGCGCAGAGGAACTTCTTCAGAAAGCCAGCGCATTTGGTTAAATTAACTAACCAAAAAAGTCATACATAATATTTCAAGCACTTCCCTTCTGACTCTATCTCAAATCTCGGTCTAAGTGAATTTCCTGTTCTTCCCGATAGACTATGAGCAATGGAATGGAAATTTGTCTTTATTCTCTTTGGCTTATTCTCATTAAAAATTCATCTTGATGCATTGCCTACAACAATTGCACAGACTTTCGGAGTTTTATTCTTCTTCTTCAGAGGGTATCCTTCCCTCTGACCTTGCCTCTTCTATGATTTTCTCCTGCAGCTGAGTTGGGACTTCATCGTAATGGTCAAACTTCATACTGTAAGTTCCCCTCCCCCCTGTTATTGAGGTGAGATCAGGTTCAAAGGTGAGCATCTCAGCCATAGGAACATAAGCTTTTATTACGGCTTTTTTCCCTTTTGTTTCCATACCGAGAATCTTCCCTCTTCTCCCATTGAGATTTCCCATAATATCTCCCATATACTCTTCTGGGACGAGGATTTCAACATTCATAATTGGCTCAAGAAGGGTTGGCTTAGCCATCTTTGCCCCCTTCTTGAAAGCCATGGAAGCAGCAATTTGAAAGGCTATATCTGAAGAATCTACAGGATGGAATGAGCCATCATAAAGAATCACTCTGAAATTAACCGCAGGATATCCTGCAATTACCCCTTTCTTTCTTGCTTCCTGTATCCCCTTTTCCACTGAAGGAATAAAGTTCTTGGGTATTGCACCTCCGAATATTTTATCTACAAATTCAAACTCCTTTTCTCCCTTCATCGGCTCCATTTTTATCTTCACATCCCCGTATTGACCTCTTCCTCCTGTTTGTTTCTTGTATTTACCCTGGACATCGGCAGTTCCTTTTATAGTTTCCCTATAAGGGATCTTTGGAGTTTTAAGCGTAACTTCAACTCCATATTCCCTCTTCAGCTTCGATACGAGAACCTCAATGTGGAGCTGGCCGTTGCCCGAAAGAATCAATTCCTTTGTCTCTGGGTCCCTCTCTGCTTTAAATGTTGGATCTTCTTCCTGAAGCCTGCGAAGAGCATTCGAAATTTTATCTTCGTCTTTTTTAGTCCTTGGTTCTATGGCGAAAGAAATGGTAGGTTCATGGGGAAGAGGGAAGGGAAATTTCACCGACCTATCTTTTGAACAGAGGGTATCTCCTGTTAATGTATTTTTTAGCTTCGCTGTTGCTATTATCTCTCCAGCTACGGCTTCCTCAGCCGAGACCTGCTCCTTTCCCATGAGATAAAATATATTTGAAATCCTTTCCTCTGTTCCCCTTGTTGAATTCACAACGCTTGAATCAGGGGATAACTTTCCTGAAAAAACTCTCATCAAGCTTATTCTCCCAGCAAATGGGTCTGAAATGGTCTTGAAAACAAGGCCAGAAAAGGGCTCAGATGACACAGGTTTTACCTCCATTTCATCCATTTTTATAGAGCCTCTCTCTTCGGGAGAAGGAAAATAATCCACTATAGCCTGAAGCAAGTTATGGATTCCTATATTTGATAGGGCGGAAACAGATGCCACAGGATAAATTTCCGATGAAGAGATGGCTTTCTTAAGCCCTGCTGCAAAATCCTCCTCATTCATTGAATCCTCAAGGTATTTTTCCATAAGTTCCTCATCTGATTCTGCCACCATTTCAATGAGCTCGTTTCTATACTTCTCGTAGGAATCCTTCAAATCTCCAGGAATTTCTTCCTCCTTAAATTTTCCACTACCGTCCTTTTCATATATGTAAGCTTCCCCTTTCACAAGGTCAATAATTCCGGTAAAATTCCCCTCCTTCCCTATCGGAATATGAATTGGGACTGCTTTCCTGCCGAAGCTTTCTCTGATGGAGTTCATGGAATTGAAAAAGTCAGAATTTTCCTTATCAAGCTTATTCACAGCGAGAATTCTCGGCAGCCCATTTTTCTCAATAATTTCCCACGCCTTCTCTGTCTGAACTTCCACTCCTGCTCCACCATCTAAAAGGACAATCGCTCCGTCCACCGCTGAAAGTGAAGCTTCCGTGTCCCAGAAGAAATTTGGAAACCCCGGGGTGTCTATTAAATTTATCCTGTATTTTTCCCAATCTGTAAATGCTACAGAGGCGGATAGGGTTATTTTCCGCTCTATTTCTTCAGGGTCAAAATCCGTGATTGTGTTCCCCTGATCCACTTTTAAAAGTCTGTTTGTTTTCCCTGTTGCAAACAGTATTGCTGAGATCAAAGAAGTCTTTCCCGAATTTCCATGCCCAACAAAAGCGATATTCCTTATTTTTTCTGAATCCCTCATGTTTCCTCCTTAGAATTTTATTGTTGCATTTACCCTGTAGCCATTCAGAGCTTCCCTTCCCTTAAGAAATGTTAATTCTATGAGAAATGAAAATCCTACCACAGTTCCCCCCATTTCTTCCACAAGTTCAGCCATGGCCTTTGCGGTTCCCCCTGTTGCTATAAGGTCATCAACGATCAATATCCTATCTCCTGAAGCAATGGAATCCTCATGGACCTCCAATATTTCCTCCCCATATTCAAGAGAATAGCTGACTCTTTTCTTATTCCACGGAAGTTTCCCCCTTTTTCTGGCTATTATTAACCCTTTACCAAGGGAACATGCCATCGCTGCACCAAAAATAAACCCCCTTGATTCTATTGCCAGAATTCTATCAAAATCTGAGTTCCTGTAAGGGGACAGCATTTCATTAACAGCTGCTCTGAAGGCTTCTCCATCCAGGAGAAGAGGGGTTATATCCTTAAAGACTATCCCTTCCTTGGGAAAATCAGGCACATCTCTGATGAAATTCCTAAGTTCCATTTTCTCCTCCATTTAATTCTTCTCTTATATTCTCCAGTAATAAGTATTTTAACTTTTTCTTGGGTTGATCTGGAAACCTGCGAAGGGAATATTCAAGAACTTTGGCTGCCATCCTTTTTTCCTCGAAGGTATACCAGAGAGATCTAAAGATTTCCCCGAGGAGCTTGTAGTCTCTTGAATTATCCTCAAGATACTTAAGAATATTGGAGGCCTCTTCCTTTTCTCCTTCCTTCATTTTTATTCTGAAAAGAAGGAACATATAAAAATTATTGTCAGGCTCTTCCTGAAGGAGCCGATTGATTTTTTCCTCGCTTTTCTTAAGGTCACCACCCATATAAAGAAACAACGCCTCTGCGTATCTGTCCTTTTCAGCTCTTTTCTTTAATCTCTGCATATATTCAATTAGTCCCTCTGCATTTTTTATATCTCCCCTCTTCCCCCCATGCTTTTTTATCTTCTTTAGTGTTTCCTCAGCCTCTTTGAATTTGCCCTGAAGCGCTTGAGCCCTTGCAAGATCTGAGTAGAATGCAGGATTGTCTTTTTCCCTTCGTATCGCCATTTTTGAAAGTTCCTCCAAGGCTTTTAAATTCCCCCTTAAAAAATAGAAGGTGTGCAGCTCTTCATAAGAGTCTCTGGATATTATAAGCGGATATCTAAGAAGGTCCTTGAGAATCCTCTCCCCTTTCTTCTCCTTCCCAAGTTTAATATAGGCTGCTGCTTCAGAGTTATAAAGGAGAATATATACAGATAAGGGCAAGTTCCCCCTCTCAAGAACTCTGTCCAAGATTTGCAATCCCTTTTCATATTTTTCAACTGAAACAAGATATATTCCATAGTCCAAGCCAACAACTACAGAATTTGGGGAAAGCCTATAGGTTTTAGTCCAGAACATTCCTTCGTTTGTGTATAAATTGTTCATCCTCATTGAATTCTTTCCAATAGGAACGGCAAGAAGAAGGAGCAGGATAAAAGAGAGACGTTCATTTGTAAGGGCTTTAAAGAACAGAAATATTGCTGGGTACAAGAAGATGCTGCTTAAATATGCGAATCTATTCGCAATGGGAGTCGGAGAGCTCAGGATTATCGGAGCAAGAGCAGGAATTAAACAAATGAAGGATGCTGACATGTAAAACCCAAACTTTCTCGTGGGCTTAAATGGAAAGGTTAAAAGAAGGAGCAGGAAAATTCCCCCAAGAATTAAGAGGGGTAGGGAAGAAAAGATCGTTGGGTAATCAGGAACAGGGGGAAGATCATAAGGAAATATTATCCTTGAGAAATAATAACCTAAAGCCTTCAGAGAATAAGAAGGGAAATTATATGCTCTTGGAGGATAAAAACTCCCTGGCTTTAAGCTGATAAATAAAGCAATAGAAAGGAAGGTACCCCAGATAAAATCCATAATGAGCCACGGAACTAGCCCCTCCTTAAATTTATTCATATACAGAAGTATAAGCAGCACCAAAAGGGGAAGAATGTATGCACTCTCTTTGCTCAGCAAGGAAAAGATAAAAAGCAAGTAAAAAATTACAAGTTTCCATAGGCTTTTCTTCTGGAGATAACTTACCAAGGCAAGAAGAGAGGATATCGCAAAAAAAGCGGCGAAAAGGTCTGTTCTTCCAGCTACCCATCCAACAGGTTCCTTTACAATCGGGCTTACTCCAAATATGAGAGACGATGCAAAAGCGAGCAGAGTACTTTTCTCAAGCTTCAAAAACAGGAAGAAAGAAAGGAGCACCACAAAAATATGCACCAAAACATTTGTAAGATGGTATCCCCACGGCCTCAATCTATAAAGCTGATAATCAACTGCATATGAAAGAAGAATTAAGGGCCTGTAATATCCTCCCCTTTTCCCATTTCTCTGCGTATTTTCCCAAAAACCTTTAGTGAAAAAATTCGGGGTGTTTTTAAGAGACCTTATCCTTGAGTTAAAACTAACAAGCTGATAATCATCCCAGAGAAATCCCCCTCCTATAAGAGATATATTTATAGCAAGAACGACGGTTATTAAGGCTAAAGCCAGGAGAAGGATCAGCCTTCTTTCATTCATTGGTTTATTTTAACAAACTACCTCTTCCAATAGCAATTTTTCCTCACCTTGAGAGCTTGTTTCAACCATTCCTCCTCAGGGTCCAAAACATTTAGAGTTTCCTCTGCCTCTTTTTCCCCTTCGGCTCCCTTTGCTATAACTTTAATCCTATGTTCCCCAGCTTTCTCTGCCATCCACATAAGTTTTTTCTCCTCTCCTTCCTGCACGGATTTCCCATCCACTAAGAACTCAACCACAGGGCTTGAAAATCCATAGGTTTTCGCCGTTATTTCCACTGTATCATTCAGGTTTATAGGGGATTCAGGCTCAAAGGTTATCTCAACACCAAATTTTTTTTCTAATTCCTGAATTATAGTTTTTTCATCTTCCCAATCATAGCTTACGGCCACCATAGAGTTTCCAAGCCTATAGAGGGGAAATCTAAGGGTCCCATCTATTTCAAATTCCCCTTCCTTATTCCCCTTTTCGTCCAGTCCTATTATCTTATTGGAGAGGGAAGGAATTAAAATTACCTCACCTATCACTATAGGACTGAATTTTCCCCTTCCTGGAAGGTCCTTTATCCATAGAATTGATCCCGTCGTTTTCTTCAAACAGTATATATGACCATCAAGGGATGAAAATAATACCAAATTCTTAAGCATTGCTGGGGAGGAAACCACCCCTCCTCCTATTCTTCTTTTCCATAGGGTTTTCCTTCTCCTCATACAGTATAAGAATCCTGTATCAGTGCCAAAATAAATTCTATCCCCCTCCATGAGTTTTCCCCAGACATTTCCCTTCGTTCCCTTTATTTTCTCGGGCCTCTTAGGAAGACTTATAGCTTGGGCCTTGTATCCAAAGCTCACCCTATCATTTTTGATATCCGCAGACCAACCTTTATCAGTTATACATAGTCCATCTCTAAAAGATACAGGGCTTCCCTCAAGCTCAATCCTCTTTTTTTCATTAAGGGGAAAAGAAAATTCTTGAGGAGTTATCCTCGGTGCACATGATGGAATAAGAAGAATAAATAAAAGGAGGACTTTTTTCATTGCTTTAAAAGTCTAATATAATTTAGAAGATGGGTAAAATTATATCTCTTCCGGAAAAAGTTAAGCTAAAGATAGCAGCTGGAGAAGTAATTGAAACTCCAGCCTCAGTAGTTAAGGAACTCATGGAAAATTCAATGGATGCAGGGGCAAACTCCATAACTTTAGAGATAAAGGAAGGAGGGTTAAAAGAAATTCTTCTCAGGGACAATGGAGAAGGCATCTTCCCTGAGGACCTTCCCTTAGCTCTTGAGCGATTCTCTACGAGCAAGATTAGGAATGAAGATGATCTTTGTAGAATAAAGACCTTTGGTTTCAGGGGAGAAGCTCTTGCGAGTATAGCTGCCGTAAGCAAAATGAAAATAACCTCTAAAAGGAAAGGCAAGGAAGGATACTCCATAACTTCAGAAGGCGGGCAAAGGAACGAAATTCTTCAATCCCCACACTCTGAGGGAACGACAGTTGAGGTAAGAGACCTTTTCTTTAACCTCCCTGCCAGGAAGAAATTTCTCCCATCAGTCTCATCCCTTTTCAGAGAGATAACGAAAATTTTCCAGCAGGGAGCATTGAGTAAACCTTCTATCCATTTTGTTATGATAAGGGATGGTAGAGAGGTTGTTAATTTCCCAGGGGTAAATTCTCTGAAAGAAAGGATATCGCAGGTGATGGGAAAAAACTTCCTATCCTCACTTATGGAAATAAGAGCAGAAGCAGGGGAATTTTCACTTTACGGCTATTCCTCAGTACCTTCAGCCGGGAGAGTGCGACCATCTCAAATTTTTTTCCTCAACGGAAGACCTGTAAAAAACAGAGAATTTCCGATTGCTCTTAACAACTCCTACTCAAAGATAATGGAAAAACCCAGACTTCCTGAGGCAATCATCTTTGTTAAGGCCCCAGTGGATAGCTACGATGTAAATGTTCATCCTTCAAAGAAAGAGGTAAGATTCAAAAACAAAGATGTGCTCTTTCGCCTTTTTTCCACGGCTGTTTCAGGGAATAAGAAGAGTTTCACCACTAAAACTTTCGTAATGGAACGGGGCAAGTTCTATGGGGAAACCTCAGGGAAAAAGCTTAACCAAGAGATTGAATTCGGTAAAGATGAAACAAACAAAAGGGTGCTCGGTCAGATAAGGAATCTTTACATAGTTGTTGAAGACCAGGATGGGCTTTACCTAATAGATCAACACAATGCAGAAGAAAGAGTTATATATGAAAGGCTGAAAAAGTTGAAAGAAGCAAGCAAACCCTTACTTATCCCTTTTGTTATAGACCTTGGTAAAGATGATAGGATCCTTTTCAATGCCAGAATGGAGGAACTTAAAAAGGCAGGATTTGATTTTGAGCTCTTCTCTGGTGATAGTGTAATAATAAAAGGAATACCAGTATTTCTTGATTTTGATGATGCTGAGAAAACTTTTATTGAAGCTCTGAGAGGAAAGGATAAAGTGCTTGCTACTATAGCCTGTAAATCTGCTGTAAAAAGAGGGCAGGTGCTTTCCCCTGAAAGAATGAAAAGCATAGTTGATGAAATTTTCGCTCTTGAAGCTCCTGAGTTATGTCCCCATGGAAGGCCAACCATGGTCAAATTGACCTGGAACGAGATAGGAAAAATGGTGGGAAGAAAGGACAAATAAACTTAGTCCGGGGTCTTACCGTCCATTATGGCCTTCGTATCCCTCGCTATTACAAGTTCTTCGTTTGTTGGCACAACAAGAACCTTTATTTTTGATCCTTTACTTGATATTTCCCCTTCTTTTCCGCCTACAACTTCTCTGTTCCTCTCTTTGTCAATGACAACCCCAAGGTAATTCAGCCCTTCACAGCTTTTCTCCCTTACGAAGGAGGAATTTTCCCCTATCCCGGCAGTAAAAACGAGAACATCCAGCCCTCCCATGGCAGCAGAATATGCCCCTATGTATTTTTTTACCATGTAAGTGTACATTTCCAGGGCAAGCTTTGCTCTCTGGTTCCCCTTAGATGATGCTTCTTCAAGATCTCTCATATCCGATGACAGACCTGAAATTCCTATCATTCCGCTCTTCTTGTTCAGGAGATGGTCAACTTGGGTATAATTTATCTTCAATTCCCTTTGTATGGCTAAAGGAATTGCAGGGTCAAGGTTCCCACACCTTGTGCCCATATAAAGTCCTTCAAGTGGAGTATAACCCATTGTCGTGTCTATTGATTTCCCAAATTTTATCGCTGCCATTGAAGCTCCGTTTCCAAGGTGAACTGTTATTATTTTCAACCTCTCTATCCTTTCCCCCATCAGCCGTGCGGCTTTCTGGGAAACATATCTATGAGATGTGCCGTGGAATCCGTATCTTCTTATTTTATATTTCTCATATAGCTCATAGGGCAAAGCGTACATATAGCTAAAGGGAAGCATCGTCTGGTGAAACGCGGTATCAAAGACTGCAACCATAGGAACTTGCGGAAGAGCCCTCTTTATGGCCTCTATTCCCGCAAGGTTTGCGGGATTATGAAGAGGAGCAAGAGGGATACAGTCCCTTATCATTTCGAGCACTTCATCTGTTATGAGCACAGAGGAAGTAAATTTCTCTCCTCCATGGACAACCCTGTGGCCAACTGCATCTATCTCCTCAGGGCTACTTATTACTCCATATTCTTCGTGGGTAAGATAGGTGAATATAAGGTTTATAGCTTCATTGTGGTCCTTTACATCCTTCTCAACTACAACATCATCCGTTCCTTTTCTGTGTTTAAGTCTTGAGCCTGGAAGGCCTATTCTCTCCACAATCCCTTTAGCAAGCACTACCTCTCCCTCCATTTCTATAACTTGGTATTTGACAGAGGAACTTCCCGTGTTAAGGACCAGAATCTTCATCTGTATTTCCCTACTAACTCCTTCATTTCCCTTACAGCTCTTTCCAAACCAACATAAACAGCCCTTGAGATTATGGAATGTCCTATATTTAATTCTTCAATTTCTTCTACCCTGACAATTGGCGTAACATTCCGGTAATTAAGACCGTGTCCTGCCAGAACCCTCAGTCCAAGCTTACAAGCAAGTTTTGCAGATTTTTCAATGTTTTCTAACTCCCTTTCAGGGTTTTCCCCATCTGCGTATTTTCCCGTGTTTATCTCAATGGCTCTGACTCCGACCTTTGCACAGGCTCTTACCTGGTCAGGGTCCGGGTCCACGAAAATGGAAACCTCTATACCGGCAGATAGAAGATTGGAAATCTGTGGCTTTATGAATTCTCCCTGGAGTATTACATCAAGTCCTCCTTCTGTTGTCACTTCCTCTCTCCTTTCGGGAACAAGGGTTGCTTGATCGGGCATAAACCTCAAGGCTAACTCTGCTGCCTGTTCTGTAGCTGCCATCTCGAGATTTAGCCTTGTCTTTACAACCTTTCTTAGAAGCTCAACATCCCTTTCCTTTATATGTCTCTTATCGCCCCGCAGATGAACAGTTATGCCATCTGCACCACCAAGTTCTGCAAGAAGGGCTGCTTGAACAGGATCGGGTTCCTTCGCCTTTCTCACTTCCCTTATAGTTCCAATATGATCTAAATTGACTCCGAGCTTCATATTATTCCTCCAAAATTTTTTCCTTTTTAAGAATTTCTTTTATTCCCTCAGAAAGTTCTCTTATAGCCTCTGCCGCTTTTTCCTTATCTTTTCCCTGAACCATCAATCTTAAAAGGTTTTCTGTTCCTGAGAATCTTACGACAAAGTACATACCCTTGAACCTCCTTTTAATATTTTCCACTGCTTCAGAGAATCCTTTTATTCTTTTTAAGTTTTCCTTCCTTCTCACAGGCAAATTCATGTCACATTGTGGAAAAGGTTTGAGCATCTTATACCAAACCGATGGTTTTTCCCCTCTCCTCAGCAAGGTTGATAATATCAATAGGGAGGTTAGAAGTCCATCTCCTGTTGAAAGATGCTCTCTGAATATGGTATGACCAGATTGTTCCCCTCCAAGTATGGATTTTCTCCTCTCCATTTCTTTCAGCACGTATCTATCTCCAACCTTTGTCCTCAGGAAGTTCACCCCCATTTTCCTCAGCTCCTTTTCAAGTGCAAGATTGGACATTATTGTCCCTATGACTAATTTATTCCAGACTTTTTTGTTCTCTGAAAAATCCCTTGAGAAAAGATATAATGTATGGTCACCGCTCAGAACTCTTCCCTTTTCGTCAACCCATATACATCTATCCCCGTCTCCATCGTATCCAAAACCTATAAAAGCTCCCTTTGATTTTACTTTCCAGGATAGCTTGGAGGGTTTTATTGCCCCTGTTATATTTATATTCCTCCCATCAGGCTTCTCCCCTATATCCTTCACTGTTGCTCCTAATCTTGAGAAAACTTCTTTTGCTACAATGTAATTTGCTCCATTTCCACTATCAAGAACAACTTTTAGGCCTTTGAAATCCCCTTCCACCAATTTCACCAAGAAATTTTCATATTCCTCCTGAAAATTCTTCCTCTTCAAGCGTGACCTTTTCACTCTAAGAAGCTTTAAGGACAGTATTTCCTCCTCAATTTCCATCTCTTCTCTTTCGGAAAGTTTCTTCCCCTTCGGTCCAAATATCTTTATACCATTATCCCAGAATGGATTATGAGAGGCTGAAATTGAGATTCCCCCTGAGAATCCGAATTTTGGGACCAGAAAAGAAAGAGAAGAAGTGGGAAGCACTCCCGAACTTATTGCTTCTCCCCCTGCTTCGCCAATACCAAACGAGAGAAATTTTTCTATCTCCTCCCCTGTATTTCTTGTATCCCTGATCAAAAGCATCTTAGGATATCTTTTGGCTACTACATATCCAATTTTTATTATAGTATCCCTATCTAAGGGTTCTTCCCAGGGTTTGCCTCTAATTCCATCTGTTCCGAAAAGTCTCATTTTCTCCAGATCCTATATTTTACTAATTTTACCCCTTCAGGCAAATTAAGAATAGGAACAAAGGCTTTCCCTTTCCTCCTGATTTCCAGTATTATTGACTTGTCAAGAGCATTTGCAATTCTGTAAGGTCCCTCAACTCTCACCCAAATTTTATATTTCTCTTTTTCACCCCTTATATCCTTTTTAAGCTCCTTCTCCTGCCCTATAAAATTCAGGAGAATAGCACCATCCTCAGGGCTAATTATTGAAATATCTTCCCTTGGTGGAATTAAATTTAACTTAAATGCCCTGTCTATCTCTACATTTGATAAGTTAAATGGTTCAGAATAAACCATTCTTATGTTCTGCATCCTGTGTCTGGTGCCTGAAATCACTGCAACATTAGGATTGAACTTATAACCTTTGTAAATCAGCCATTTTGGCGGAGTTCCTATTAGAACAGGCTTTATCCTCACTGTCTTTCTTACAATCGCCTCTAAATTTACTTTTACAAAGGAAGGTGATATACTCTGAACCTTTGCAGGAACAGGATATACCACAAGATCCTTTCTTAAGGGGAATATCTCCTCACCCTCTTTTGCATTTAACAAATCGACCCTCAGGGAAACAGTCCTTGAATTCACTGAGAACTGTAAGTTTTTCTGAACCTTGAGTCTCACCCTGGCTTGCTTGGGAGAAAAGCTGATTATTTCAAGGTTATTTGGAAGATTCTGGAACCCTATCTGGGTGTTAACCATTATCTCAATCATCTGTTTCTTCTCTCCTGAGATAACAACCCAAAGGAGTAAGGCCAAAGAAAATGAAAAAAGCTTCAGCCAGAAGTTATTTAAAACGAATTTCCTAAATAAACTCTTCATCTTCTCTCCAGATATTCGGATATTCTCTTTTCAAGAGTTTCCCTATCGAGATTCATGAAAAGTCTCCCTCCAATAGCGAGAGAAATGGTCCCTTTTTCCTCAGATACCACGATCACAGCACTATCTGTTTCCATGGATAATCCAATCGCTGCAAGATGTCTGGTTTTTGTTCCAAATTTCTCAAGGAATGGATGTTCGGAGGGGTGGGGAAAAAGACATGCCACAGCTCTTATCCTTTCCCCTGCTATTATCATGCCCCCATCATGAAGAGGACTGTTAGGATAAAATATTGATACTATCAGATCCCTTGAAATCCTTGCATCAATAGCAACCCCTTTTTCAGCATAGTTTTTAAGGGATATTTCCTTTTCTATTGCAATGAGAGCACCGATTTTCTGATTCGCCAAGTATTTTGAAGCTAATGCTATAGTTCCTATGGCTTCTTTTGATGTTTTTATCCCTCTTCTCCTGAAAAAGCCCCTGGACCCGATTTCAGCAAGCAATTTTCTGAGTTCTCCCTGATATAGGACGATAATTGCTATTATCAAATATGTGAGAAACTCCTTTAACAACCAGTTTAGCGTATTTAACTTGAGGTAAAGGCTCAGGATATAAACTCCCACTACAGTTAAAAGACCCACTGTCATCTGGTAAGCTCTTGAACCTTTCATAAGGTTCAAAAACCAGTAGACGATGATTGAAACTAAAACAATATCTACAGCATCCGCAACCGTGAAATTATGGAGAGCGTTTTTAAGAAGCTCAAGCATCAGGGTTTCTCTTCCCCTTTAGAAGCCACCTCCCTTATGTTTATAATCGCATTTATCTCTTCAGAGGATAGGACTTCCCTTTCGAGCAAACCTTTTGCTATGGCTTCAAGTTTATCCCTATTTTCTGAAATTATCTTCTTTGCCCTCTCGTAATTCCTGAGAACTATTTTTTCAGTTTCACTATCAATCTGTTTAGCCGTTTGCTCTGAAATTTCCTTTTTCAATGTAAGGGATTTTCCAAGGAAAATGGCACCTTGCTTTTCTCCAAAATTGAGAGGACCGAGTTCGCTCATTCCCCACTCACAGACCATTCTCCTCGCTATTTCGGTGGCTTTCTCCATATCAGATCCTGCTCCAGTTGTTATTTTCCCAAGGGCTATCTCCTCTCCTATTCTCCCACCCATAAGAACAGCTATCTGGTCCTCAAGGTACTCCTTCGTATAAGTATATCTGTCATCCTCTGGAAGCTGCTGCGTAACACCCAGGGCAAGACCCCTTGGAATAATTGTAACTTTATGTATAGGGTCTGAATGGGGAAGCAAGGTTGCAAGGAGAGCATGCCCGGCTTCATGATACGCAGTTAATTTCTTTTCCTCTTCGGAAAGTACCATGCTCTTTCTTTCTTTTCCCATGAGTATTTTGTCCTTTGCTTCCTCAAAATCCTCCATTTCTATCCTGTCCTTGTTCTTCCTGGCACCTATCAGAGCTGCTTCATTCACCATATTGGCAAGATCTGCGCCTGTGAGGCCCGGCGTGCCTCTTGCAATGACTTTGAGGTCAACATCTTCACTCAACGGAAGCTCTCTTACATGAACTTTCAAGATGGCTTCTCTTCCTTTAAGATCGGGCTTCGGCACATACACTGTTCTGTCAAATCTTCCAGGTCTGAGCAAGGCGGGATCAAGAATATCAGGCCTGTTCGTCGCAGAAAGGACTATTATCCCCTCATTGGGGTCAAACCCATCCATTTCAACTAAAAGCTGATTTAGAGTCTGTTCCCTTTCATCGTGGCCCCCACCGATACCAGCCCCCCTCTGTCTTCCAACAGCATCTATCTCATCTATAAAAATTACGCATGGGGCAAGCCTTGAAGCCTGAGAGAAAAGGTCCCTTACCCTTGAGGCACCAACACCGACGAAAAGCTCTACAAAATCAGACCCACTTATGGAAAGGTAAGGAACATTTGCCTCCCCTGCCACTGCTTTTGCAAGTAAAGTCTTTCCTGTACCAGGAGGACCGACCAGGAGAAGTCCTCTGGGCATTCTTCCTCCAAGTTTTGAAAACCTCTTTGGATTCTTGAGGAATTCCACAATGTCCTTCAGTTCTTCCTTGGCTTCCTCAACTCCAGCTACATCTTCAAATGTAATCTTCTTGTCCGAAGAAGTGAAAAGTCTAGCCTTGCTTTTACCGAAGGAAAAGGCTTTGTTGCCACCTGCCTGCATCTGTCTCATAAAAATAAACCATAAAACTACCAGAACTACTAAAGGAAGCCACGAAAATACTATTGACCAAAACCCTGCTGATTTTTCTTTCACGCTTATCCTTACCTTGTGCTGCTGTAAAGCATCTACTATTTTCGTATACCCCTCAGGAACTATTGTTCTATAGGATTTTCCCCTGCTGTCTTTAAAGTTTACAACCTGTCCTTTCAGCTCAGCTTCTTTTACACCCCCTCCGTTTATCATTTCCACAAAACTTGAGAAATCTATTTCCTTAGGCTTCTCAGAATAATTTGCCAGACCATAAAGGAATATTATAATCAGTCCTATAATAAGCCATGCAATCAAGGAACTTGAATTCATTCCTCTTTTATTCGCCATTTTTTTTACCTATACCTCCAAATAAATTTTATCATTTAATTAATAGGAATTAAATGGGTAAATTAGCTATAAAATTAGGAATAAGCTTAGTGGCAATTCTCTATATTTTTATATTTAAAATAGACCTTGGAAAATTCATAAAGATGGTAGGCGCTGTGGACCTGAGATGGCTCTTCCTGGCGCTCTCCCTCCATGCCTTTGGATACTTAATAAGCGGGGTTAGATGGAAAGCCATAGCAAAGGAACTGAAAATAAAGTTGCCCCTTTCTTTCTTTATAAAATCATACCTTGTTTCCACCTTTTTCGGATTTTTTCTCCCCTCAAGGTTCGGAGGAGATATAGTAAGAATAGGGGACTTCAAAGGAAAAACAATTTCGGGCGTTTCAACGGTTTTCTATGAAAGGATTGTAGGGCTTTTCTCGCTTGTCATCCTTGGGATTTTTTCTATTCTTGCTTCCCCCCCTAAGGTAAAAAACCTTCTATTTTTTTGCATTTTCATCCTTGCAATTGTGCTTCTGCTAACATTTACCCTGCTTTTTGAGCCGAAAATCCTTCTCCTGATTCCTATAAAAGGAAAGGTAGGAGAAAAGATTAAGGAAGTATACAATTCATTTTCAGGTCTAAGATCATCTAAGCTTTTCCTTAAAACCTTCGGGTGGAGTCTCCTGCTTCAGTTAAATGTGATTCTACACTATTGGGCCATAGGAAAATCAGCAAGCATAAAAGCACCTCTATTAGTTTATTTCTTTCTTATCCCTACGATGTTGATATTGATGGCGATTCCCATAAGTTTTCAAGGGATAGGGGTAAGGGATTACTTCTCAGTCTCAGTTTTTCCCCTTTATGGGGCAACAACTGAGCAGGGTTTTTTGTTTGCTTCGGCTGATCTCTTCATAGCGATTATCCTTGCAGCTATTGGATTTTTCGTATACTTGTTTAGAAGATGAAAAGGGTAGCACTGGCTATAGTTTTGGTTTTTCAACTCTTTTCAGGAGATGTAAAAGAACTAAAATTGAGGATAAAAATACTCCAGAGGGATATAAGGAAGCTCGAGATAATGAAGGGAAACACAGCAGCTGCTTTGGAAAGAACTTCCAGTGAGGTGAAAATAATTCAGGCCAAGGTAGATTTAGAGAGAGAAAAAGTCTTAACTCTGGATAGAGAAATAATGGAGAAGCAAGGCAGGATTGAAGACTTAAAGGGAAAAGTCCTCAGGAAGAGGAAGGAACTTTTAAGTATATTAAAATTCCTATATAAAATAGGTGTAAGAGGAAAGACAGAATTTTTCCTCAGTGTATCAGAATATTCCTATATTTTCCCATCGTATTCTTACCTTTCTTTCCTTGGCAACACGGGAAGAAAAGTGCTTTCGGCGTATAAGCAAAGTTTGAGAAAAAAAGAGAATGAGGAAAATGAGCTCAAAAAAAAGATAGCCGAAAGGAAAGAAATTTTGAAAAAGCTGAAAAGGGAAAAGAGAAATCTGGAATGGAAGAAGGAAAAACTGAGTACAGAGATGAGTAAGATCATGAAAAACAAAGGAATGAAAGCGAAACTCCTTAAGGAACTTTTGGAGGTAAGAATAGAAAGTCCTGAAAACGAAGAAAGCTCAGAAAAAATTCCAGCTTTCTTAAAAGGAAAGCTTTTCTGGCCTTTGAAAGGGAAAATAGTCAGGAAATTTGGTATTCAAATTCATCCTGTATTCAAAACCAAGATAAAGAGCAACGGCATCGAGATTGAGCCTTATAATAGAAAAGAAAAAGTGAGAGCTTCTGCGAGCGGAAAAATCTCATATATTTCAAGGTTTATGGGTTACGGAAGGGTAGTGATAATTAACCATGGGGGCAGATATTATACTATATATGGCCATCTCCTTGATGTTTTTGTAAAGAAGGGGGACATAGTAAAAGAAGGTCAGGAAATAGGCTCCCTTGGAGAGGGAAACTTCTGGAAGGGAAGGACCCTTTACTTTGAAGTAAGGCATGGAGAGGAACCTCTCAATCCCTTGAGGTGGCTCAAAAATAAATGATATTATCTTAACCATGAAGAAAATATGGATAGTCTTTATCATCTTTGTTATAAGTCTTTTATTTCTTGGGCTTTCAGTTAAAAAAAATAATATCGAGTTCCTGGGAAGAGCTCTTTATGACATCTTAGCAAATTATGTAGAGGAGCCTAATCCCTCTGAGGTGGTGGATGACGGAATCAGGGGAATGGCAAAGGAATCGAATTCTGCTTTTATAGAGGCAAAAAAAGAGGAATACCTTGGGAGATACAAGCTAAAACTTCCTGGTATAGAAGGAGTTTATATTCAGAACTCCCTCTTTGTGAAATGGGTTTTTAAAGGAACAAGCGCTCATAAAAAAGGAGTAAGACCAGGGGACCTTATCGTGGAGGTGGACGATTTTCCCCTGAGGCTTGCCTCCTCAAAAGAGGTTTTATGGAGACTTTACGGGGAGGAGGGCAGCTATATCAGGCTTAGAGGACTGAGGAAAATGAAAATAATGGATTTTAAGATTATAAGAGATTTCCCATCCAAGAATTTTAGGTGGGAGAAGGACAGACTTATAATTTACAGGCTTTTCAGAAATTCTCTCAACAAAATAAAAAAGAGCGTAAATAGAAAGGGAAAATTCATACTTGACCTCAGATATTTTATTGATGGCGATTGGAAATCAGCTCTCTCTCTTGCATCCTTCCTGACCAAAGGCGTTAAGGTCAATATAAATTACAGGAAAGCTGAGAAAACTATAGTTACTCAAGGAGGGTTTAAGGGAAAATTTGTAATTATAACGGATGGCTCATGCGAAGGGGCATGTTCAATTTTAGCCTCTTCACTTAAAGCGGGAAATCATCCCATTTTATCTCCGGAGAAATTGAGCCACGGATGCGCCCTTTTTCCATTCAGCTTTGAGGAAGGAAAGATACTACTTATCCCTGCATTCGGTATAAAAATAAATGGCCAAGACCCATGCAGGGGGGAAATTGAGGTTGTGAAAACAAAAAATGACCAGCTTCTTAAGGAGGCAAAATTAAGACTTGAAAGAAGAATATAGAAAATTCCTCTCCCTTTTCTTCCTTATTTTGGCCCTCTTCTCCCTAATTTATCTTGAAAGAAAGAATTTTCATCCCTCTGTTGAGGGAAAGAAAATAAAATACATTCATAGGAAGACCCTCAAAAAAAAATTAAGAAAGAGAAAACCCAAAGTAAAAGTAAAACAGGCCCTCAGAAAAGTTGAGAAATTCAAGCTTGCTATTGTAATAGACGATGTGGGAGATAGCAAAGAAATGGTATATGAAATTGCAAAACTCCCGAGGGAAGTAACCCCTTCAGTCCTTCCATTCAGAAAATACTCAAAGTGGGCTTCTACATATTTGAAGGCCAAAGGGTATGATGTGATGATTCATCTCCCAATGGAACCTGAAAATCCAGAACTTCGGGATAGGAAAATGCTGACAAAGGGAATGGGAAGGGAAGAGATGAGAAATTTTCTTAAAATGGCTTTAAGGGATGTCCCCTTACCTTCGGGAATCAACAATCACGAAGGCTCGCTTTTCACCTCAGATTCAGAATCGATGAGAGAGTTTCTACCGCTAATAAAGAAGATGGGTATTTTCTTCCTCGACAGCAGGACAAGTTCGCATTCAGTGGCTTACCCGATTGCAAGGAAGATGGGAATAAAGTCCTGCAAGAGGGATATTTTTCTTGATAATAGAGAGGACTTTGCTTACATAAATGGACAGTGGGAAGAATTGTTAAAAATTGCAGAGGAGAAAGGCCAGGCCATAGGCATTGGACACGCAAGATTGCAAACCCTTAAGTCTCTTAAGATATTAATGAATAAACTCCCAAAAAAATACACCCTCATAAGGGTAAAAAACCTTGCCTTATAATTCTCTTTTTTAGAACTTCCTTGTATTTTCACCGTTTAATAGATTGGAGGTAAAAATGAAAAAGCTGTATAGAAGTAAAAAGGACAAGAAAATAGCTGGAGTCTGCGGGGGTTTAGGGGAATATCTCAATGTGGACTCAACTATCATAAGATTGCTCCTGATATTTTTGACTTTTTTAACTGGTTTGGTTCCTTTTTTGCTTACCTATTTGATCGGATGGGCCATAATACCAATTGAAGAAGAGAAAAAATCTTAATGCCAGGATAGGAAAGTTACATTTTGTATTTCCCGAGTTTCTCAGGGGAAAGGTTCTCAAGCCAATCTTTTAAGCTACCCCCTTCTATAGCTTCTCCTCCGGTTTCCACTATAGATGCTTCCTTGAACACTTTCTCCTCAACGAACATGGGAACTGATGTCCTTACGGCAAGGGCAATAGCATCAGAAGGCCTCGAATCTATCTTAATCACCTCATCATCTCTCTTTATGTATATTTTCCCGTAAAATGTCCCTCCATCAAGATCATCAACCACAATTCTCTCAATCTTTCCCCCGAGGGCTTCAATTGTACTTTTCAATAAGTCATGGGTCATAGGTCTCGGAGTTGAAACACCTTCAAGCTTCATTGCTATGGCATTTGCCTCAAATATTCCTATCCAGATTGGAAGAATTCTCTTGGTCATTTCATCCTTGAGTATCACTATGGGCGAATTTGAAGTAGGGTCAAGAACTACGCCGTAAAGAATCACAGGAATTTCCATTTTTTCCCTCCATTAATATGATATCTCAAAGGAGAGAGAAGTCAACTTTTCTTATGGATTGATATGGTAAAAGACGATTGGCAAGATGGGAAAGGTTCCCCCCATCCAGTTCAATGTCACCCTCTATCTCAAGCAATGGAATAAGGAAGAAGACCCTATTTTTTATGTCATAATGAGGAATTGTAAGATTCTCACTCCTGAAGTTTCCACCCTCCCAGAGTATTATGTCAAGGTCAAGGGACCTTGGTCCCCATTTCATTTTTCTTTCTCTCCCTGCCTCTTTCTCAATTCTCTGAAGTTTTGAAAGGAGATTTTCTGGTGCCAGCTCTGACCTTATCTTTACTGCCATATTGTAAAAATTAGGTTGATTTTGGTAACCATAAGGAGAAGTCTCGTATACGGATGAGATAGAAACCACCTTAAACTCTTCCCTTAATCTCTTAACTGCAAAGCTGATTTTGTTTTCCCTATCTATGTTTGTCCCAACTCCTATTATGTATTCCATTTCAAAGCCTCCACCAATTTTAAGCTCAGTCTGTTTTCCTTTACATCATGCACCCTTATAATTGACACCCCTTTAAGGGAAAAATAAAAGGAAAGGGAAACTGTTGGATAAATCCTGTCTTCTATGTTTGCCCCTGTGGTCTTCTCCATGAAACTTTTCCTTGAATGGCCCATAAGAAGAGGATATCCAAGGGAAAGAAACGACTCAATGGAATTTATTATGGCTATATTATCCTTAACCCTTTTTCCAAAGCCTATTCCAGGGTCAAGAATAATATCCTTTATGCCGAGTTCCTCTGCGAAATTTGCCCTCTGAAGAAGAAAAGATGAAATTTCCGCAACAACATCCTCATAGTAAGGGTTTCTCTGCATATCCCTCGGTGTCCCCTTCATATGCATGAGAATTACAGGAACCTTCCTTTCCCCTGCAAGTTTCCCCATTTCAGGGTCAAATCTTAGAGCTGATATATCATTTATTATGTCAGCTCCATTTTCTATGGCTGCCTCTGCAACTTTTGCCTTGTATGTATCTATGGAAATCGGAACATCTACCCTCTTTCTTGTTTCCTTTATTGAAGGGATGACCCTTTTAAGCTCTTCTTCCAATGGAACTGGCTCTGCGCCAGGCCTTGATGACTCGCCACCTATATCTAAAAAGTCTGCCCCATCTTCTACCATTTTCTCGGCTATTTCCCCAGCTCTTTGCGGCTTGACTCTTGAGCCCTGGAAAAAGGAATCAGGAGTGACATTTATCACTCCCATTATGTATGTCTTAGAACTAAAATCATATTTTCTCTTCCTTATCTCTATCCTCATCCTCTCCCCATTTTTCAAAATATCAAGAATTTCTCTTCCTGTCTCCCTCAATCCCCAATAATCCATCTGGAGAAATTTTCCCCCGACCTTTTCGATCTGGGCCTCTGTTCCAAATACTATAACATTGCTCTTTTCGGCCTTGCAGTTTACAACATTTCTGTGGACCGCAGCATCACCTCCCGCTGAGAGCATTTCCTGTTTAATTATGTTAGCAGCAGGAGAAGGAATGAACGTTAGTTTCAGAGCGAGAAAATTTGACTTCTTCCTGAAGATCGGCAGAGATTCAGGTGCGACTCCTGTCTTTCTAATTTCCTCAATTAAATTTCCCTTGGGAATTTTATATACCATTGCTTTCAACACAAGCATAGGCGTTGTGATTGTGGATTGATTCAAAATTCTCCACTTCTACCCTGAACCATTTTATTCTATTATCCTTCTTCAACAAAAGGGCAATCTCCCTTGCCACATCCTCAACAAACCTTGGGTTTTCGTAGGCTTTCTCTGTTATGTATTTTTCATCCTCCCTTTTAAGGAGAGAAAAAACCGGAGCGCTTGCGGACACCTCTGCCACATTAATGAGTTCTTCAAACCAGACGAGTTTTTTCATCCTTACAGAGATTTTAGCAATTCCCCTCTGATTATGTGCTCCTTCCTTGGAAATTTCCTTTGAGCAAGGGCAAAGATTGTGGATGGGGATAGACACTTCAACTATGAGATCAAATTTTCTTTCATTCTTAAGCCCTATAAGAGCGCATTCATAATTCATGTAACTTTCTATTCCTGAGACAGGGGTCTTTTTCTTCAGGAAATAAGGAAATCTCAATTCAATGTGCGAAGTTGATGCAGAGAAAGCTTTCCTTATCTCATTCAGAATCTTCTCAATGTTTTGAATCGCCATTGTATTTCTGTGGCGCTCCAGAACTTCAATAAATCTTGACATGTGTGTTCCTCTGAACTCCTTCGGAAGGTCCACGAACATATTCACCTTAGCTACTGTGCTCTGATACTTGTTCTTTCTGTCAAGAACCCTTATTGGATAAAGGAGTTCCTTTATTCCCACTTTATGGAGAGGAATCTCTCTTGTATCTATTTCAGATTGAACATCCTTCATAAAAAAAACACGCCCGGAGGGATTCGAACCCCCAGCCAACTGATTCGTAGTCAGCCGCTCTATCCTGTTGAGCTACGGGCGCCCCAATCAATTATATCATTCCCTCCTATAGTTCCATTCTCTGCTTGAGTACTTCTCATAAAGGCTCTCGAAATCCTTTAAATCAAGTTTATCCTCTATGACTTCTGCCCTGAATTTTTCCGAAAATGCGCTTATTATTTCTTCAATGAGTTTTCCCCTCTCAGGAATTCTCCTGAGAAGTTCGGAAAGAGAGTAAAAGCTCTCTCGGAGCATTTCTACAGGGGTTCTCGTTGCCCTTGCTATCTTTTCCCTGTTGTAGTTTATTGGAATTGTTCCATGAACCATAAAAACATCTCTTTTCTTCTTCATTGCCCCTGAGATCAATTTTCTTCCTTTCACTTTAACTTCCCATCTTCCTGGAAAGGAAAAGCAGGCTATATCCTTTCTTGAAAGCTCACCATAGCGATTATTAGCAAGATTCACCTCAAGTCCAAGTCCTTCAAGAAACATCGCAAGGGCTTCTGATACCAGTAAATATGGATAATAAGGGGAAGAACCTGAAAAAAAAATCCTCTCTCTGCTTGAAACCGCATAAGTAATTTCGTTGTGGTGAAGAACAGCTTTTCCACCTGTTATTCTTCTTACAAAGGGAATTTTCTCCTTTTTAAGGTAAGAAAGATTAAGAGCTCTTTCAACGGACTGAGGATAACCTATTGTAATTGTTGGACAACACCAATCATATAACCTGAGATGAATTCCACCCTCCCTGCTTTTTTCAATAAGATACTCATCTGCTGCCATATTAAGTGGACCTGGAAAAGCCCCATCTCTATAAAAGTGAATCTCCAATTATTCTTTCTTAACTATCTTATCGGTGTCTATTTGTGCTCTTTGAAGCCTTCCGCTGAAGTCAATGTAAACTGATTTCCATTCTGAGAATATGTCTATCACAGTATTTCCCCCTTCCCTGTGGCCATTTCCAGTCTGGTTTACTCCTCCAAAAGGAAGATGAACCTCTGCCCCTATAGTAGGAGCATTGACATATGTTATGCCTGTATATATGTCCCTGATGGCTAAGAACGCATTCTTTACATCGTTTGTATATATTGAGGACGAAAGGCCATATTTAGAGTTGTTCACAATCTCAATGGCTTCTTCCAAGGAATCAGCGGGAATCACTGAAACTACCGGACCGAAAATTTCCTCTTGAGCTATTCTCATGTTCTGGTCAACATCGGCGAAAATTGTTGGAGCAATGAACCATCCCTTATCATAATCACCACCTGTCAGACGGAAACCGCCTATAAGCATTTTTGCTCCCTCCTTCTTTCCTATTTCAATGTAGGATAGGACTTTATTCATCTGGGCTTCATTTATAAGTGGTCCAACATCTGTGGATGGGTCGATACCATTTCCTATTTTAAGGGCTTTTACCCTTTCAACAAAGCGATCAAGGAATTCCTTATATACTTTTTTGTGAACAACAATCCTTGATGTAGCTGTGCAGCGCTGGCCGGTGGTTCCGAATCCTCCCCACACTGCCCCATCCACTGCAAGCTCTAGATTCGCATCTTCCATCACTATCTGTGCATTCTTGCCGCCCATCTCGAGAGATACCTTCTTGAAAAGACTCGCTCCCTTGGAACCTATTCTTTTCCCAACCTCCGAGGAACCTGTAAAAGAAATAACCTTTACATGAGGATGGGCTATGAGGCTTTCCCCTACAACCGCTCCCGAACCTGTTACTAAGTTTACAACCCCCTTTGGAATTCCTGCATCTATGAGAGTTTTCACAAAATTGTAAGCCGAAAGAGGAGTATCAGTGGCAGGTTTGAAAACAACTGTATTTCCTGCAACAAGAGCTGGGACTATTTTCCACGATGGAATGGCCATGGGAAAATTCCAGGGCGTTATTATCGCAGCTACACCCATTGGAATTCTTACCGACATCTGGAATTTCAGTGGGAGCTCTGATGGGGTAGTGAAACCGTAGAGCCTTCTTCCCTCACCTGCTATAAAGAAACTCATATCTATGGCTTCCTGAACATCTCCCCTTGTCTCAGGAAGGATTTTTCCCATCTCCCTCGTCTCGTCCCTTGCAAAAGTTTCCTTCCTTTCAACGAGCATCTGAGCAGCTTTAAATATTATTTCCGCTCTCTTGGGCGCAGGGAAAAGTCTCCATCTTTCGTATGCCCTCTGGGCTGCCTCAACTGCTGCAATAGCATCTTCCTTTGTGGATTTCTGGAAAATCCCAATCACCTCATCCCAGTTAGCAGGGTTCCTGTTCTCATATTTCTCCCCGGATGATTCAACCCATTCTCCGTTAATGTAGTTCTTATAGATTTCAGGCATTCTTGACCTCCTTAGGTTTAGATTCTATTCTTGGGGAGCCTCCCATTTCCACTGTTCCTCTGAATACCGCTCCCTCCTCAATAACGAGCCTGTCAGTTATAATCTTTCCTGATACCTTGCCCTGAGGAGTTATTGTAGTTCTCACCTTCGCATCTATGTCCCCATCTATCTTCCCCTCAACTATAACTTCCTCTGCCTTAACATTTCCTTTAACGCCTCCTTCTGTCTTAATATCAACCATTTTGTCCGATTCTATGTTACCCTCTATCTTACCGTGGATTTCAATTTCCTCCTTTGTAGAAATGTTCCCCTTGATAACCACCGTTTTCCCAATAATACTCCTTGTTTTGTTTCCCATATAAGAAGGAGGGGAATAGCTTTCCCCTTCGATTTTTTTGTTTCCTATCACAGCCATATCATCCTCCAGTTATTTATTTTTCAGAAAAATTTTAGAACAAAATCCCAAGGAGTTCAAATCTCAACCCTGTTATAATTTAGAGAAAAGGAAGGTGAAAAAATGAGGGTATTTGAAGGAAACCTCAGAGGAGAAGGGCTTTCAATCGCAATAGTCCTTTCAAGGTTTAACGAGCAAATAACATCAAAGCTTCTTGAGGGAGCAGTGAATGCCATCAAGAAAACAGGCATAGTTGAGGAAACAGTTGAAGTCTGGAAGGTTCCTGGTTCATTTGAACTTTCCCTTATTGCTTCAAAGCTTGCCGCCTCAGAAAAATACGATGCCATAATTTGCCTTGGGGCAATTATAAGGGGAGAAACCCCTCATTTCGACTTAGTCGCTTCGGAGGTAGCCAAGGGCATAGCCCAAACTTCTCTCCAGCACGGAATTCCTGTAGCCTTCGGCGTAGTTACCGCGGATAACATGGAACAAGCCATAGATAGAGCAGGGGGAAAGATGGGTAATAGAGGATTTGATGCCGCTCTTTCAGCTATTGAAATGGCAAATCTTCTCAGGACCTCGGGATTATGAAAAGAGGAAGAAGGACTGCAAGAGAAACAGCCTTAAAAGTTATGTTCCAAGTAGAAATAAGAGGGAATAGAGAAGATAGGTCAGGGTACTTTATAGAAAACAGGAAACTACCAAAAGATATCAAGGAATACTCAGAATTTCTCGTAAAGGGGATTATGGAAAATCTTAAGATTATTGATAGAGAACTCTCCTCAAGTTCAAAGAGAGATTTTTCCTCACTCTCTCCAATGGAAAAAACAATTCTCAGAATCGCTGCCTTTGAAATAACCCATGGTATTGAACCAGCGATAGCCATAGACGAAGCCGTTGAGCTTGCGAAAAAATATGGGGAGGAAAATTCTTACAGGGTTGTAAACGGAATACTGGACCAGTTCTCAAAAAATTATGCTTCTTAGCCCTTTTGTAATTTCTCTATTAAGAATAAGCCTCATCTTCCCTATGTTTTCTATACCCTATTTTGAGAATCTCAATTATTCTCAGAAGATGGAAGGGGAAAAGCTTGTGATTATCCTCAGGCAAGGAGTCGTTCAGGATATGCCTTTCAAAAAAGCCATGGCTATGAATTCCATAAAGACAAAAGCAGAGCCTGCTCTGCTCCCGTTGGTGAGAAAAATCTCAGGCAAGGGAACCTATCTTGAAAGGATAAATAGGACCTTGCTCTGGGTAAGGAAAAACATAAAATATGATTTAAATGATAAGGAGGAAGACCCTCTGAAAATATTGAGGAGAAAGAGGGCAAGCTGTATAGGATTATCCTCACTGTCCTCTTCCCTATTACAATCAATAGGGATACCTACGAAAATTACGACAGGGTATATAATAAGGAATAAAAGACCTATTCCTCATAGATGGATAGAGATTCATTTCCCAGGGCAGGGATGGGTTTTTTTTGATCCTCAAAGAGAAATAGAAGGTCCTGATTACATATTTATGGGGTACAATCAACTCAGAAATTGGCCTATCTTTTCACTTAAAACACTGAGCGTCAAAAAGGAAATAAGAAATTAGGAGGAAAAATGGAGGAAAAGGAGATAAGAAAAGAAAGACTCAAACAACTTAAAGACCTCGGATATAGCTCGCACCCTTATTCCTATCCCTCAGAGGAAACTATATCTTCTATTGTTGAGAAATTCAGGGAAAAACAAGGAGAAGAATTAGAGAAGTTTAATGTCTCTACAGCAGGAAGGATTCTTACTATAAGAAGAATGGGCAGGGCAACCTTCCTTCATATATCAGACGGAAAGGAAAAGCTTCAAATCTTCATGGGGGAAAATAGCTTGGGCAAGAAGAAATATTCGGATTTTAAGCTCTTTAATACAGGGGACTGGATAGGGGTTAAAGGAAGTCTCTTCAGAACAAAAACCGGGGAATTAACTATCCTATGTGAAGATTTCAGCTTCCTTGCCAAATCCCTTCTCCCTCTTCCTGAGAAATGGCATGGACTCCAGGATGTTGAAGTAAGATTCAGGAAAAGATATCTTGATCTCTTAGTAAATAGAAGAACAAGGGAAATTTTTGAAAAAAGGGCTGAGATAATAAGCAAATTAAGGGAATTCTTTCAGAGAAAGGGATTTATAGAAGTCGAAACTCCGATGATGCATCCTGTCCTTGGAGGGGCTGCTGCAAAACCTTTTGTAACCCATCATAACTCCCTTGACATGGACCTTTACCTCAGGATAGCTCCTGAATTGTATCTGAAGAGATTGGTGGTTGGGGGAATGGAAAGGGTTTTTGAAATCGGGAGGAATTTCAGGAACGAAGGGATCTCCCCATTCCATAATCCCGAATTCACCATGCTTGAATTCTACTGGGCTTATAGGGACTACAATTTCCTCATGGGCCTCACTGAGGAAATATTCCAGGAAATAGCAATGAAAATATGGGGAAAGCTTGAGGGAGAATATCAGGGAAAAAAGATTAACCTTTCCTCCCCATGGAAGAAGCTAAAGTTTATGGACTCCATCAGCAATGCTTCTGGAATAAGAGAGGAAAGTTTATGGGATGAGGAATTCGTGATAAAAAAGGCTAATGAGCTTTTCCCTGAAGAAGAGGTTCTACCTTCAACTTACAGTAAATCACTTGATTTTCTCTTTGATAAGTTCGTGAGGGGAGAACTTTTTCAACCTACCTTCGTGATAGATCTTCCAAAGGTTCTCTCTCCTTTAGCCAAGGAGCACAGGCAAGATGGTAGGCTAACCGAAAGATTTGAGCTTTTCATTGGAGGTATGGAACTTGCTAATGCATTCTCTGAGCTTACCGATCCAGAGGAACAAAAAAATAGATTTGAGGAACAAGTCAAAAGAAAGGAAGAGGGAGCAGAAGTTGACCTCGATTACATAGAGGCATTGAAGTATGGACTTCCTCCAACAGCAGGAGAAGGTATAGGAATAGATAGAACAATTATGATTTTCACAGATTCGCCTAATATAAGGGAGGTCATATTATTCCCGCTTTTAAGAAAAAAATGAAATTCCCCCTTTTCGTTGCCCTTCGGTATCTCTTTAGCAGAAGAAGACAGGCTTTTATCTCCCTTATCTCTACTGTTTCAATATTAGGCATAACAATAGGAGTCGCCTCACTTGTAATAGCCCTTGCTCTTATGAGCGGATTCCAAAGAGACATCCAAGGCAAGGTTCTAAAGGCTACCTCTGCAATTATGGCATCGGCGGTTTCTCCTGGAGGAATAAAAGACTGGAGAGAAGTTTGCAAAAAGTTAAAGAATTTCGCCTTCGTAAAAAGGGCATATCCCCAAGCCATTGTTCAAGCCCTTGCCTCTTCAAGGTTTTCCATCCAGCCCATTATGTTGAGGAGTTTTGACCCCAAAAATTATCCCTCATGGGTGGGAAAACTTCCTGAGAATGGAATTGTTCTTGGCAAAAGCCTTATGGACGAGCTTGGAGTTCAGGAAGGCGACTCTATAACAATTTACATCCCCGAGGTGGAGCTTACGCCTTTTGGGCCAAGAGCAAAGGCAAAGAAAGTGATAATCTCAGGGAGTTTTTCATCCGGACTTTTTGTGCTGGATCACACTAGTGGTGCTCTCTCTTTAACAGGAGGAAAGGAAATTCTCTCCTTTAAGCCTGAGGTTAACTACATAAATATAGATGTGGATGATATATACAAAGCAGGAAAATATGCAGGGAGACTTAACAAGGAATTCCCTGATCTCGTTTTTACCCCTTGGAATGTTATAAACAGGACTCTTTTTGAGTCCTTGAAACTCGAGAAAAAGGTTATTTTCCTTGTTATTGGTCTTATCGTGGTTGTCGCAGCTCTTAACATAATCGCCTCTCTTATTCTCCTCGTTATGGAAAAGATAAGGGATATCGGAATTCTCATGACAATGGGAGCAAAAAGAAAAGAAATTGCAAGGATATTTATCCTTCAGGGCACTATAATCGGAATAATAGGCGTTCTTTCAGGAGAGATACTCGGTATATTGATGTCCAAGGCAGCTAATACTTTCAAGCTTGTAAGAATTCCAGCGGATATCTATCAGATAAGTTATGTCCCATTCAAAGTGAGACCCTTTGAAGCCCTTCTCGTTGCAGCATTCGCAATTTTTATAAGCATTATTTCCACAATTTATCCCTCCCTTAAAGCCTCTCAGGTGGATCCATCGGAGGCCATAAGATATGAATAGCTTATCCCTGAAGAAAATTTCAAAGAGATACAGGATAGGGAACGAGGAGATCGAGGTGTTTAAAGAGATAAACATAGATATTGAAGAAGGGGAAAAAATAGCCGTCATGGGACCATCAGGGGCAGGAAAAACTACTTTGCTCCATATAATGGGAACGATCCTTAAGCCCACTGAAGGCAAAGTTTTCATAGATGGGATTGAAGTTTCATCAATGGATGATGAAAGCCTGGCCAGCCTGCGGAATGAAAAAATAGGTTTCGTTTTCCAATTTCATCATCTTCTTCCTGAATTCACGTCTCTTGAGAATGTCATGATGCCCCTCATAATAAAGGGAGAAAAAGGAGCTGAGGAAAGGGCAAAAGAAAGCCTCGAACTCGTTGGCCTTAAAGGACGGGAAAATCACAGGCCTTCCCAACTTTCAGGTGGTGAACGCCAGAGAGTAGCAGTTGCAAGGGCAATTGTTGGAAGGCCCTCAATTCTCCTTGCAGACGAGCCAACAGGAAATCTTGACTGGAAAACCTCTGAAAAGCTCTTGTCACTTCTCCTTAAAATCCACAAGAAATTATCAATGACCACTGTAATCGTTTCCCATAGCAGGAAAGTCGCAGAAAAATGCGGTAAAATATACTTGTTAGATAGGGGTAAATTAACATGTTGCATAGATTAACAGAAGGGGCAAAACAGGTCATAAATTTTGCCAGACATATAGCTTTTGATTATGGTCATTCCAAGATTGAACCCGAACATCTTACGCTTGGGATAATGAGAGTTAAGGTTAGCGTCGTCACTAAAATTCTGAATTCCTTTCACATTGACCCCGCGCAGGTTAAGGAAGAAATAGATTTCCTCAGCTTATCAAGGAGTCATATAAGAACAAGAATTGATGAGATTTCCCTGAGTTCAGTATCAAACAAAGTCCTCAATTTTGCAGAGGAGGAGGCCGATGCCCTTGCATCTCCTGTTGTTGGGATAGAACATATTCTCATGGGGATTCTGAGATTGAAGAACAGCGTAGCAGCAGAGGTGCTGAATAGTTATGGTTTAACCCTTGAAAGAATAACCAGATTTATAATAAAAGGTTTCCCGGATGAGGAATTCGAACCATTTCCAAGCGTTCTTGACGACTTTGGGGTTGACCTTGTATCTCTTGCAAGAAAAGGCAAACTTGATCCCTTAATAGGCAGGGAAAGGGAACTTGCCCTTCTAATTAATGTTCTTGCCAGAAGGAAAAAGAATAATCCTCTCCTTGTCGGAGAACCTGGGGTTGGTAAAACAGCTATAGTTGAGGGATTTGCTCAAAGAATCGCATCAGGAAAGGTTCCAGATTTCGCTAAGGACAAGACAATAATAATGCTTTCCATCCCTCAAGTTGTTGCAGGCACAAGGTACAGGGGGGATTTTGAGGAGAGGATGAGGGATATCATCGATGAAATAGAAGACAGGGAAGATACTATTCTTTTTATAGATGAACTTCACTCAATAGTAGGAGCCGGTGCGGCAGAGGGCTCAATCGATGCATCATCAATCCTTAAGCCTTTTCTTACAGAGGGAAAAATAAGAGTCATAGGAGCAACAATCCCACAGGATTACAGGAAATATCTTGAGCAGGATCCTGCCCTTGAAAGGAGATTTCAGAAAATAGTCGTTGACCCTCCGGATAAAGAAGAAGTTTTTAAGATATTGAGTGGAATAAAATGGAAATACGAAGAACATCATAGGGTTAAATACACTAAGGAAGCTATAAAATCCATCATTCTTCTTTCCCAAGTTTACATAAGCGATAGGTATTTTCCAGATAAGGCAGTGGATATCCTTGACGAAGTAGGAGCTAAGGTCAGGTTATCAGATCGGAAAACCGTAAGAAAAAACGATGTAGAACTTCTTGTCTCGTTAAAAACAGGGATTCCTCTTCCGTCTATAAAGGAAGGGGAAAAGGAAAAAATCGAGAAGCTGAGGGAAAGGCTTTTCAGCAAAGTTATTGGTCAAGGAGGGGCAATTAACCTCCTCGTTTCTGCCATAAAAAGGCAAAGGGTTGGGATAAGAAGGGGAAATAGACCATGGGGGGTTTTTCTCTTTGTTGGCCCAACAGGAGTTGGAAAGACCCATACTGCGAGAATGCTTGCTAAATATCTTATGGGAAACGAGGACAGGCTAATCAAGATGGATATGTCCGAATTCAAGGAAGAACACAGCATTTCAAAGTTAATAGGAGCTCCTCCTGGATATGTCGGTTATGGAGAAGGAGGTTACCTGACTGAAAAGGTAAGGAATAAGCCCTATTCAATTGTTCTTCTTGATGAGATAGAGAAAGCTCATCCATCTCTCTTTCATGTTTTTCTTCAGGTTTTTGAGGACGGCAAGCTAACCGACAGCATGAGCAGGACAGCAGATTTCTCCAATACAATAATAATAATGACCTCTAATATAGGAACAAAGGAAATGGGAGAAAAAAAGAAAATTGGCTTTGCATCTCTTTCCCAACTTGAAAGGAAAAAGATCATAGGAGAAGAAATGAAAAGGTTTTTTCCCCCGGAATTTCTGAACAGAATAGATGAGATAGTATTTTTTGGGGAACTCGGCGAAAAGGAACTCGAAAAGATCGTAAAACTCCAAGTGGATGAGGTAAACAGTGAAAGTTCTCAATACAGATGGAGCATAAAACTTGACAAATCTGCAACTAAATATATAGCAAAGCAAGCTCTTAAACAGAGATATTTTGGAGCAAGACCTGTGAGAAGAATAATTGAAAGGGAAATCCTTGACAGAGCATCAAATCTTATTTTAAATAAAGGGACAAAAAGGGTTATAATAAAAATTCATGAAGAAAATGGAAGACTTGTGGTTGAAAAGGGCAATTAGAGCTTATCTGATAGCTCTGATCATGGTTATCCCTCTTTTTTCCGCTGTTATAAAAAAAGTAGAAATAAAAGGGGCAAAAAAGCTCTCTCCTGAGACAATAAAATATTATCTTATTTCTACAAAGGGTATGGAATTCAACCCTGAAAATGTTAGAAGGGACATAGAGAGTCTTTGGAAGACAGGTTTCTTTTCTGACATAAGGGTTTGGGTTAAAGATGAGGGAGAGGATAAGGTATTAAAATTTGAAGTTAAGGAAAGGCCTATAATAAAAGAAGTAAAAATAAAAACAGATAGATATGTTAAAAAGAAGGACATAGATGATAAACTCAAGGAAAAAGGAGCAGAGATAATTCCCTTCTCCTATTACGATCCCATTAAAGTGAGCAATGCTAAAAAGGTCATAGAAAATTTTCTTCAGGATAAAGGCTATGCCTTAGGAAATGTGGAAGTAGAGAAAAAAATTCAGAATGGGGAAGTAAACCTTATTTTCCATGTCAAAGGTGGGGGGAAGCTGAGGATAAGCAAGATAGAGATAGTGGGAAACAATTCGATCCCTGATGAGGTTCTTATAAGAAGCATAAAATCAATTAAGAAATTTTCTCTTTTGAACCTTCCATTCTTGAAGAAAACCGTTTATTCCTCTGAGGCAATAAAAAAAGCAAAGAACGAGATAAGGGAAAAGTACTTGAACTTAGGTTTCCTTGATGTGGATGTAAAGGATGCGAGGATTGAAGTTGTTGAAGGTAAGGGCCTCTTTGGGATGAAGAAGAAAATGATCAAGGCAATATTCACTGTAGACGAGGGAAACCTCTATAGAATAGGAAAGATAAAAATAGAAGGGAATAAGGCCTTCCCCAAGAAAATTCTCCGCAGATTGGTGGTTTTCAAGAAAAATCAGATATATTCTCTTCAAAAAAGAGAGGAGTCAGTAAAGAACTTTCAGGATATTTACGGGACATTGGGCTTTATATATTCCCAGATAATCCCTGTTGAAGAACCAAAGCCAGAGGCGCACAGAGTTGATATAACCTTCAGGATCATAGAAAACAAGAGAGTAAGGCTTCACAGGCTTGAATTTAAGGGAAATACTTATACCCTGGATAAAGTAATGAGGAGGGAATTTCTCATAGGAGAAGGGGATTATTTCAATGTTAAGGCCTTCAAGGACAGCCTTTTGAGGATAAGGCAGCTTGGTGTAGTTGAAATAAAGAAGAACCCCGATTTTAAGCCTGTTGGCGAAGATAAAATGGACGTGGTTGTGAATGTAGAGGAAATGCACAGGAACCAGATATTTTTTAACGGGGGATACGGTGGATACTTCGGATATTTCATTGGGGGTTCCCTTTCTACAACGAATTTCATGGGCAGGGGTGAGAATATATCCCTGGCCCTCCAGTATGGTTCACGGTATAAAAGTTACAGCCTTGGGTTTACAGAGCCTTATTTTTTAGATAAACCTTTTTTCCTTACCCTGAACTTTCACAACAATTTATCAATTTATCCATATATGTTCACAAGAAAGATGAAGGGAGGTTTGCTCAGCATAGGCTGGAAAAGAAGGTTCTGGCATGCGGACCTTTCTTATTCCAACGATTACATGTCCCTGACTGATGTGAATGAAGATTACATAAAGGGTCTTCCAGAATATTATAAGATGCTCTGGCTCTCAAATATGAGGGTTGCCGGAATTTCACCCTCTGTTTACCGCACAAGTGTTGATTCTCCAATATGGCCCACATCTGGGACGCTCTATATGATGGGTTTCAAGTTAGCTTCAAAGTCCCTTGGAAGTGAGACAGATTTCCTCAGCAACTGGCTTGAATTTACCCATTATCACAAGTTCAAATGGGGTCACATTCTTGGAATTCATTTTAGAGGGCAGTATATAAAGGCCTTCGGGAATAGTTCAATTCCAATATATGAAAGGATATTTTTGGGCGGAGAACAGAGCCTGAGAGGATTTGACTTCTATAGAGTGAGTCCTGTAAATAATGGGGTAAGGATAGGGGGGACAAAATCCATATTGTTCAATCTTGAATATGAGATAAGAATGAGAGAGTCTCCCATGTCTGTTGTTTTCTTCCTTGATGCAGGCAATGCCTTTTCAGAGGATGAAAAAATTAGCCTTGGCAATCTTTACTACTGCACGGGAATTGAAGGAAGAGTCTTCGTTGAGATGCTGAGAATGCCATTCAGGTTGATATTTTCATATAACCCAAAACTTCCTACAAGCTATGATAAAAATTTTACAATAAGAATAGGAATGGGAAGAACATTCTAATTTAAGGAGGAAAGAAATGAAAAAGAAAATTATTCTTGCTTTAGTGATTCTAACCTTTGGAGGTTTCCTGTTTGCCCAGAAAATAAGAGTAGGTGTTGTTGATCCTGACAGAGTGCTCAGCGAATCAAAAGAGGGTAGGAAAATCCTCAGTGAGCTCAAATCCTTTCACCAAAGGAAACAGGTAGAAATAAACCGTAGAACAAAAGAGGTGGAAGACTTGAATCAAAAGATACAAACTCAGCAAGGAATTCTCAGTCAGACAGCGCTTCAGAAAATGGCAGACCAATTAGATAAAAAACAGAAAGACCTAAAAAGATATATAGCCGACGCTAATGATGAAATGAACAGGTTAAAACAGGAAAAGCTTGCTTCTTTCCAGAGGGAAATGGTTAATGTAATAGGTAAAGTGGCAAAAGCCAAGGCGCTTTTAGTCATACTTGACAAGAGGCAACTTATATATTCGGACCCTATTGTAGATGTATCAACTGAGGTAATTGGAGAACTTGACAAAATTTTTGACAAAAAGCTGGGAATCGGGAAATGAATATAGAGGACATTCTCTCGCTCCTACCTCATCGTTATCCTTTTCTCCTTGTTGATAGGGTTGAAGAGATAGAGAAGGAAAAGAGAATCGTAGCTATAAAGAATGTAACCTTTAATGAACCTTTCTTCCAAGGACATTTTCCCGGAAAGCCAGTGATGCCAGGCGTTCTTATAATTGAGGCAATGGGCCAAGCTGGAGCCGTCCTTCTTCTACATTCCTTCCCTAATTCAAGAAACAAGCTTTTCTATCTTGCTGGCATAAAGGAGGCAAAATTCAGGAAACCTGTTCTCCCTGGCGATACTCTTAAAATGGAACTTGTGTTGGAAAGGATGAGAAAGAACTATGTCTCAATGAGGGGAACCTCCAGCGTTAACGGAAAAATTGTAGCAGAGGCTGTAATTCAGGCCTTTGCTGTTGAAGATGAGCAATAGAATTCACCCCACTGCTTCTATTAAAGGGAATGTGGAATTAGGCGATGGAGTTGAGATAGGGCCTTACACGGTAATAGATGGAATAAAGGGGAAGGTAATAATAGGGGACGGGACAGTAATTCTCGGGCACTCGTGGATTCAAGGGCCTGCATTCTTCGGAAAGGAGAACAAAGTTTTCCCTTTCGCTTCCATAGGGGGAGGACCCCAAGATATAGGTTACAAAGAGGAGCCCACAGAGATATACATAGGGGAAAGGAACATAATCAGGGAATATACCACAATCAATAAAGGGACTGTCCAGGATAAGGGTAAAACTCTTATAGGAAACGATGATTATTTCATGGCTTATTCTCATATAGCTCACGATTGTAAAATTGGAAATAATGTTGTTTTCACAAACGGAGCCTCAGTGGCTGGTCATGTAGAAGTTCAGGATTACGCAATTCTCAGTGCCTTTGTTGGAGTTCAACAGTTCTGCAGAATAGGGGCTCACTCCTTCATCGGAGGATATAGCGGAGTAACCCAGGATGTTCTTCCCTATGCAAAAGTAGTGGGAACAAGACCTCTTGAGGTAATAGGAATAAACACAGTTGGCCTTACGAGAAGGGGATTTTCAAGGGAACAGATAAGGAAAATAGATAGAGCCTTTAGACTTCTTTTACGCTCAAGTCTCCTTTTAAAGGATGCAATCCAGGAAATTGAGAAAGAAATGGGAAATGAACAAGAGATAAAAGTTCTCCTTGAATTTCTCAAAACACTCGACTCGAGGAGGGGATTTCACAGGAAGTTCAGGGAAGGTAAATGAAACTCATAGTGGTGGCGGGATCAGGGGAGCTTCCTCAGGAAATTGTAAAGGGAGCAAAAAATAAAAGTTATGAGGTTGAGGTAATAAACTTTTCGGAACGGAAAATAGAAGCAGATGAAACTCTGAATCTCAGCATTGAAGAAGCCCAAAAGGCTCTGAATAAAATAGAAAAGAGCGAAGCAGACGAAGCAGTCCTTGCAGGAAAAATAGAACACAGTCTTGCTTTTTCTTCTCTTATCAAGCACCCATCTTTTTTGAAAATAGCAAAAAGAATCAAAAACAAGAGCCCAATGGGGATTCTCAAGTCAATAGGTGAAATGATAGAGGAAAGGGGAGTGAAACTGGTTTCCCCCTTGAAATTTGTCTCCCATCTCACTGTCAAAGAAGGCATTCTCGTGGGAAATCTAAAAAAGGAGGAACAGGAAGAGATAAAAATAGCCTTTGGCATCGCTAAGCGAATAGCTTCCATGGATATTGGACTTTCAATCGCATGGATGGATGGGGCCGTGATCTCAGTTGAGGCGGTTGAAGGCACAGATGAAATGGTAAGAAGGGCTGGGAGGTTCTCAAGAGGATTTTATGTTTTTAAGGTCTCAAGGCCTGACCAGGATCTTAAATTTGACCTTCCTGTTATAGGATTAAAAACCATTAAAAACATATATAATAACGGAGGAAAGGGCTTAATATTTGAAGCTGAAAACACCATATTTCTCCAAAGGGAAGAGGCGGTGAAATTTGCCAAGGAGAAAGGAATAAAGGTGATATCATGGAAAAATTGAAGCTGGCGGTTGTTGGCGTTGGTAAGCTCGGCTCCCTGCACTCAAGGGTGGTTTCGAGCTCGGACTTTACCGAACTAATCTATGCAGTCGACATAATTAAGGAAAGAGCGGAGGAGATAGCCTCAGCCTATTCTGCAGAGCCTTTGATTGACTATAAGGATGTAAAGGATGTTGATGGGGTGATAATCGCAACACCAACATTCACCCATTACGAGATAGCCTCCTACTTTCTAAAAAAGGGTGTAAATATTCTTGTTGAAAAGCCAATATCCTTATCTTTTAGAGAAGCTAAATCTCTTCTATCTATAGCAGAAAAGAAAGGTTCTGTTCTTATTGTAGGTCATGTGGAAAGGTTTAATCCTGCGGTCCAGAGATTATTTTCAATAAGTGAAAGACCAAAATACATAAGAGCTCAGAGAATGAGCCAGTTTACCGGAAGATCAACTGACATTAATGTTGTATTTGACCTTATGATTCACGACCTTGAAATAATAATTTCCCTCCTTGACGGCGAGCCAAAGCTTCATCATGCCTTAGGTTTTTCTTTTATAACAGGGAAACTTGACTTCGCAACGGCGACTCTTAAGTTCAACGGATGCACAGCAGAACTTACCTCCAGCAGAGTCTACGATAGAAAATTAAGAAGGCTGGATGTGTTCTTTCCATCAGGCCTTTATGCAAAGGTTGACTTTGCAGAGGCAGTGTTTGCAAAATTCTTGCCCAAGGGCGATGGAATAGAGCAGGAATGGACAAAAAGCGTAACAACAGAACCTCTGATGAGGCAGCTTGAGAATTTCTCTAAGGCAATAAGAAGGGAAACAAACAGAATAGATTATTCAGCAGTTAAGGCTCTGAAGCTCGCAGAGGAGATTTCCAAGGTTGCTGAGAACTCTCTTTAAAAAGGCTGAGGAAGCTGGTATCCTCGGGGGTGAAGGCATATTCTTCAGGAGGGATGATTTGGTTTATTATGGGAATTTTGGATATCTTTCTGTTTACCCAAAGAAAATTCCATGGAAGGAGGGAAAACTCCTTGATCTTGCATCCATAACAAAACCTCTAGTAACTGCTTATATCCTCCTTTACCTTGCAAAAAAAGGAGAAATAGATCTGAACGAGGATATAGGAAAATACATACCCGAGCTTTCCCTCTGGAAAAGGACGATAATGGAACTTGCAACCCATTCTTCCGGCCTTCCTTCCTGGGCCCCACTTTACATAAGCGGCGCAGGAAGAGAAAAAATGGTAAAAGAGCTTTCAAGGATCAAGCCCGAAGAAAAAGGCAAGACAATTTACAGCTGCCCCGGCTACATAGCACTTGGTCTTTTAATAGAAAGAGTTTTAGGGAAAAGACTTGGTAAGATTGCAGAAGAATTCTTCAGAGAAAGGAAGATTGAAATCCGCTTCGGAAGGATTCCCAAAGAGGAATCAGTTCCTACAGAACTTGGGAATGAATACGAGAAAAACAAAGCAGGAAAAGTAAAAGTCAAGATGAGGGATGAAATCATATGGGGAGAAGTTCACGACGGAAACTCCTTCTTCTGGGGAGGAGACGCCGGCAACGCAGGGGCCTTTTTAACATCAGCGGAGATGACGAAATTTCCCGCACTAATCGAAGAACTCGAAGATTACGCAGAACTGGTCCGTAAACCCATTTCAGGAACCAGGAGCTTCGGATGGGAGACTAAGGGGGATGTGATCTTTCACCACGGTTTTACGGGAGGAACACTTGCAATAAATCCATTAAATGGGAAGGGAGCTTTCCTATATCTCAGTAGAACTCATCCGCATGTAGAGCTCTCATCCATGGGTAAATTGAGGAAAGAATTCCTGAAAACAACCCTTAAATTCCTGAGAAAATGAGATTTTTCCTTGAAAATCGCTCTAAATGGGGTTAGAATAAATATAAATAAAAATAGGAGGTGAACAATGGAGGAAATTTACAG
>WFSJ01000056.1 GCA_015486055.1 Acidobacteriota bacterium | reverse complement strand
GTTACAGAAGTATAAAGTAATAGAACAGGAGGCTTTCCCTCTATTTGTGACATACACCGTAAAGCCTGCGGTTGAGAAATATGCCCAGGAAAAAGGCTTTTATGTTTTCTGGTCATATGAATTTTCCTAAATTCGTCTTTAGGGTGTGGGGGAAATCCCTAAATTTGCAGTACTCCATTTGGTAACACTTTATCTATTCTATATTTTCATAAGCCAATTTGTATTCTGATAGGTGCCAGACTTAAGCTAAAATATTATAGCATAAACACATGTGCCAAGTAGCTATACTCTAACTATTTTAAATGTGTTGTTAGCCCTTTCCTTTATTTATACAATGCATTGAGAAGAAAATTAAATGTTCCAACACTCTGTGCCTTGTTGACCACTCTGAAACCGTAAAGAAGGATTTTTCCCTTGCCTCTCTTCACCTCGCAAAGAAGGCTTTTTCCTACGACAATATCTTCGTTAAAAGTTATCCCAGATATAACCGCATCGTAATATGGCAGGTTAAGTATAGAGGTTCCTTCCTTCAGTTCAAAAACTGGTTGTTCATCATAAAAAAACGGTGCTTTAGCTTCGTATCCTCTGGAGATAGGGGAGTTTTGATTTACATCCGCTACAAGGATAGAGCCTGGAGCCGAAAACTTCCTTTTCCCTTTTTCACGAGCATCCTTTATGTTGAGGTGGAACCTCTCTATCGCCCACAGGGAAGAGCGTCCAATACTTATAATTGTTCCACCATTGAGTACGAATTTTTCTATCTCGAGAGCACCATCTTCCCCGATACCGCCCTTGTATCTTGCAGGAACATCGTTTCTCCCGTTGAGAAGCAAGGAGCCTGAAAGATCAGGAATTATGAGGACATCCACTTCCTTTGACAGTGCCCCTGACCTTATAAAATCGTTATGAACGGTCCTGTATTTAAATCCAAATCTGTCAAATATAAGCCTTATCCAACCTTCCTGCATTACAGGCCTGTAGGACTGGTATATTGCCACCCTTTCAGGAGTAATCCTTTTAAGGTATTTTACGTTAACATTTTTTGCCCTTACCGAAAATCCTATTTCTTTTGTTAGCATGGACACCTGTGGGTTGCGCCTTACAGCATAAAAAAACCCATTATTAGTTTCCAGAACATATGCACCGGAAGATTTCGTTGTTTTATTAATGACCATGTAGGAGTAAGGAGATGAAGCGGGCAGGAGGATGTATTTACCCTTACCGTAAATTTTACCTTCCATGTCACCTTCGGTTACCTCTGATGTTTTATTCAGATGGAAGGGTTCCCTTACCTCTATCACCTTCAGCCCCATCTGGAGCCCCCAGGCTCCATGCTGCCTCGTCATATGGATAGATGTATTTGTTTTTCTCTTCCTTTATTCTGGGAAACCTTTTGATCTCCAGGAGGTCCTTTATAAAGGAGCGGTAAGGCTGACTCATTTTTACAATGTAATCACCTTTCCTGTAGTGGGCTCCGCTCACTTCAAAGTTTTCCCCTGCGCGGATTATACGAATGCCCTGACGGTTAAGAACCTCCAATAATTGCTTTAAGGTAGCTGTATCCTTCTGGCTCGCAGGAATTATATAAGCAAAGGGTGGTTCCTTTTCCCCTTTTTCTATCTGTCTCTTAGAAAGCTTGTAGAAGTTCTTCAGGTAATATTCCTTTTTTTCAGCAATTCTGCTCAGCATAATTGTGGCAGTTATAAGCTCATATTCTATTATGTTCCTGAGATGCCACCAGCCTCCTTTCCAGGGTTCAAGAAGTGAAGCCTGGATGAAATTTCCCTTCAGTCCTCTTGGCTGTTTAAGGTCCCTTCCTGTAAGAAAGATAGGAGATGCGTAATTTGCAGAGGCCGCTTCGGAGAGGAATGACATTACATTATGCCGCAGGGGACAGGCCCTGTTAGCAGACATATACCAGGAATCAAAAATAGCTGTGGAGGCTACCCCTTTTTTCCCCGCCTCTGTAAGTTCCTTTGCCACCTCAGCCCCCATCAGATTGATTTCCCTGAGAAGTAAGGGGTCAATGTTTGGATTTATGGGGTCCTTGTATGGGGGAAAGAAAAATCTTACCCCGTATTTTCCCATCTGATGCACATCATAAATAAGAAGAGGGAAATATTCCTTATAGTAAACAGGGAGCACAAGCCGTGTTTCCTGCAGGTTTCCCATAAACCAATCCCTGTTGTTATCATGTCCTGCGTAATAATGGTAAAGTTTCACAGGATAAGATGCCTCGTAGGGAGTGTTTAGAACCTCGTAGTACCAATCGTGTACGATGTCTATGCCATCAGGATTGAGGGAGGGAAAGAGGAGAAGCACCACGTTTTCGAGGATCTTGCTGTATTTTTCTTCTGTTACCGCCTATAAGCGAGTTCAGTAGACATAAGGGCTGCCCCAACCTCGGTGGAATGTATTGTGCATGTTATAGCTACAACAGCCTTTCCCTTTTTGACTAATTCATCAAGGGAAGCTTTAGTCATTGGCTTCCCTGAGTGGAGAACTTTGTTTATTTTCTTGATATTTTCAATGTCTCTAAGGTTTTTCTCGGATGAAATCAACACCATAAAGAAGGGCCTGCCGAGAGTGGACTTTCCCAGATATTCCAGTTTTACCTTTGGAGAGGATTTTTCCAGTACCTTGAAATGTGCTTCGATTTTTTCCCACCCTGCGAGCTTGAAATCATCACCGGGTTTAAACCCCAGGATTTCTTTGGGAGATGGAGGGAAGCTATAGATAAAGAATGCCAGTGTTAGGAAAAACAAAACGATGGATAGAAAATGGCCCTTTTTCATTTTTACCTCCTTAAATTTTTTTTGCCCATATGGAGTTTAAAGAATCCAAAACGGACATTATATTTATACTTAATCTGAGCAATTTTTCTCATCGGATTTATAGAGGAAAGATATTTCCCGCTGTTTTTTTCTCAATATTACTCATAAAAAACAGAAATTTCTTTAAACTATCTATTTTCTTTAAATAAGACTTAAAAATGAAGGCAGGGAGTATATCCCTGCCTTCATTTTTAGAACTCGAACCTTAACCCAAATCTTGCTATTCTTGGATTGGATATCTGAAGAGTTTTTTCATATATATCGCTATTTACTTCATATCCTTCAATAAGGGCTGTGTTGGAGTTTAAGAGATTAAATACATCTGCAGATGCATAAATTTTAAACTGTTTTATCACAAAGAGTTTTTCCAGTCTCATATTCACGAGGAAAAATGTTGGCAGTCTATAGGTCCCATAGGAGGCAATATAAACAGTTGGATGATCCCAGATCCCATTCCTTTCAACATTGTAGTCTGTGTAATGCTTTGGAAGGATATAACCATCTCTTGCGATAATTACACCGCTTAAGTTAAATTCGTAAGGAAGCTTATACAGAAATCCAAGTTTCGCCATCCATCTTGGATTAATAGATGCAGTGGTGGCACCACTGCTTGAAGAGACATAACCTGCATAGTGATTATTAAGGAGTTCCGTAGGTTCATGGTTAGTTGGATCATTATAGGAAGTTCTTGTCGGATAGAATGCTCTCCAATCCTGGTATGTAAAGGATCCATCCAGCATAAATGGGCTGCTGGCAGAAATTCTTTTGCGGAATGAAATTTCGAATCCCATGTATCTGGTATGAAAATCAGGTCTCTGAGTACTCCATGGAGTTGTAGTTTCTTCAATTCCTGGTTTATATTCCCACCATGCATATCCACCGTACTCCTGAGGGATATATCCTCCAATTAGCCAGTCATCGGGCTGAGGAAGTCTCATGTTGCCATTATCATCAACATAATACAGTGTCCAGTAATCGTTGTAATTCTTTCTGTATATAAATCTAAGCCCTGCAGCGAAGTTTTCAAAGAGTTCCTTCTCTAATCCAGCTGTAAATTCCATTGTAAGAGGGGAAGAAAGTTTTGAATCATAGAGGTCATCTGGATCTTTAACGGCATAGTAATCCCTTACAAGAGGGCTACCGCTTAATTCGTTTGGTTGAACAGCACCATCTTTGTTAAGATCATTCCAATGCCATCTTACCCATCCATAAGTAGAGGCAAGGTAATACGGAAAGTTAGAACTAATATGCGTGCCATAAAGACCGAAATGTGCCTTCAGCAGGGTAGTTCCCTTACCTGAAAGGTCATATATAAGAGAAATTCTTGGAGAAGGTGTATTCCAAACAAAATTCAATTTTTTAGCAGGGACATTAACTGCTGGTAGATTATAACTTCCTGCCCAACCTACATGAGTTCCGTCTACTGATATAGCTTTAGTTCCACCGCTTTGGGTGTCAAAACGAAATCCCAAATTAAGGGTTAATCTTTTATAATTGATCGTATCCTGCAGGTAAGCTCCAAGCCTGTAGAGATAATATTTATAGTTAGAGTCTCTGTAAATATATGCATATTTTGTTATTCTTGCGTCATAGTCTGTATAATAAAGTCTCTGGGAATAGTAATCTCTGATTCTCTCTCCAATTGCATATTTGTATTCTATTCCGAATTTAATCTCGTGGTCTGCACCAAAAAGATTCTCTGCAAAATAGTCACCAGTGATTTGCCCAAAGTATTGAGGTCTCCTGTAGTCAGACATCCTGTAAGTTCCGAGATATCTATCTTTTGCCCTGTCATATATTGCTATCCCGTTAACAGGGCCTATAGGAGCGAGCTTAAATCCACCTGGTAAATAGCTTGCCTTTGCTGAGATAAAGAGGCTGTTAGTCGGGGTGTATTCATCCTGTATTTTCACAAATGGGTGCGGAGAGGTCTGATTATATCTTGCTTCCCATGCATCGAGGGGCCCATGGCTTTGTCTTCCTTTAACTCTTTTATCTGACCAGTTATAAAAGGCTTCGATCCTGTGTTTTCCGACACTGATGTTAATCTTGGAATCGAAATTATAAAGTTTTTGCTTCTGGACATTTTTTGTTACCAGTATCTTGCCGATATTCTGATAGGAGCCTCCCAGCCAGAACCACATCTTGTTTTTGATAATCGGACCTCCGAAGTTCAGGCCATATTCTCCTATGCGGTCTATTTTGTTTCCCAGAAGTTCTTCTGCTTTCATTTCGGGTGGTGTGTTCTCTGCTTCGATAGATTTACTTGTGGAGTAAATTCTTCCTCCTCCAAGGAATTTATTTCCCCCTCTCTTTGTAACAAAGTTTAACTGTACTCCTGCAGAGAATGCGGTTATATCATTAGCAGCGGTTTGAATCTGCATTTCTTCAAAGGCATCGAAGTCAAAGTAGAAAGGAGTAGCACCCACTGAAATTTGGTCTGTAATATTTATTCCATCCACATTCCAACTGGTCCCGCTTCTTCCTACGCCTCTTGATACAAAGTTAGACTGTTGACCCGACTCATTTCCCCCAACATTTTCTCTATCAAGAGCTACTCCCGGAGAGAGTTCCAGAATAACCCATGGGTCTCTTGCAGTAGGAAGTTCCTGAAGTTCATTCCTTGTTACATTGTGGGCAATTGTAGCCTTTCTTGTATCCACAATAGGGGCTGCTGCTGTTACTGTAATCTCCTGTTTTATTGTTCCTTCCTCAAGCTTAAGGGTGAGTGTGACATTGGAACCAACCAATACCCTGATTCCCTTCCTCTCAAGGATCTTGAAGCCCTGAAGCTCTGCCTTGATGTTATAAACCCCAGGTGAAAGGGAAAGGAATCTGAAGTGACCTTTTGCTGTGGTTATCGCTGTCATTGGTGCGGTTATCTCCCCGGTCAGTGTTATTGCAACACCGGGAAGAGGCTGCCCACTTGCAGAGTCAACCACAGTTCCGTAGATGTTTCCAGTCCTTGCCTGCCCCAAAAGGGGAATTGCAACAAGGGCCAGAAATGCGACTAAGGCAATAATCCTCCGCATACATACCTCCTTAAATTTTTTTACATTTTTTGAAGTGAAGCAAATTCCATTCCAGAAAATAGAAGGTTTCAATGAAGACCACAAGCCAATTTAACTTTAGAAGGAAATTTAAAATTCAATTTTTTGAATCAAATTTTTGAATTCAAGCTTGTCTCGGAATCGAGCTTAAATGAATTAATTTTAAAGAGGAAAAGAAATGGGGATGTTATCTTCAAAATCTTTTGGATCTCTATTCATTCCTCATGTAATTAGGTATTTGTCCTGGGTAAGAGAAAAATCATCAAAAATCAGAGGGAATGAATTTTTTGTGTTTCCAAATCCAAAAAATGTTCTATAATATAAATGTGGTGGAAAAATCGCTAAATTTAGGGTAAACATGATTCATAGTAAGAGGTAAACAATGAGAAAAGCTCTTATTTTTTTGCTTCTTTTCCTTTTAGTTTCTTGCTCGAAAAATATTATAAGGAGAGGGCCTCAATTCAAGGCCGATTTGATTCTTTCTGATTTTACAAAAGGAAACATATCTGTATATAAAGAGACAAAGGGGAAAAAAGATTATCTATCCAACAGGGAAATCAAAGTGTTAATAGGGAATAGGGAATATAAGCTTGTTACTGATGCTCAGGGCAGGGTCGAGATAACCATTCCCAATGAACTTACAACGACCTTGAGCTATATATTAGTTACTGTGGAAAACCATCAAATAAAACTGCCTTACAGAAAGAGAAAAATCTTTAGGGAAAACAGATGCGTTACTCTGGCTAAAAGCTACTTCAAGATAGAGCTAAGATGCACCATTACAGTAAAAAGAGAATTGTGGTCCGTGGGGGAAAATCCTAAATTTGAAAAAACCAGTATGCCCTTTGATGGCAAAATTACGGTGGAAGGCCCCTCTTTTAAAAAGGAAGTTTCCGTTTGCTCTGGAATAGGAGAACTCAGGTTAAACAAAGATGAAGTTTACAGCCTTTTAAAGTCTCCAAGGATAAAAATAATTCAAGAAAACAAAGCTGAGGTTATAATCCCAAGACTATTACCTCTTGATAATCAAGTGGGCTTTTCCTCCCAAAAATTCAGTAAGATTGGTTTTGAAGGCATATTGCAAAACAGAACTTTATATAAGATTAAGGTTTTAGTGAGGGCTGGCTACAAGAAAGACAATGAATGGTTAGTTGGGAGTTTTACTGGAATGAAATATTACAAGGATACTACTGTAGAACTTCTTCCCGGGGAAAGCAGGGAAATCAGCGTGAATTTTCCTTTCCCGCTTTTTGGCCCAGCCAGACAAGATGTTAAAGTTGAGGTAATCTCCTCTAAAGAATACGAGCCAGATAAAGATAGTGAGAACATGTAATGCCCGTAAGACAACCATTCTTTATTTTCAAAAAGTTGAAGCTTGTGCCTCATAAAAGTATAATTTAGAAAAAGGAGGAAGAAGGAATGAGAAAATTTAAGCCTTTATCGTTTGTTTTTTTATTTTTTGTGTTCTGGAATGGTAGTTCTATGTACTCCGCTGCTTCCTGGGCAAAGTCCTTCTTAGGAAGTCTGGATGAAGAGGCATTGAGTGTAGCTGTTACCATGGATGGTGGATATGTGATTGCAGGATGGACAGCGTCCTTTGGAGCAACCCAGGACGATCTCTGGGTCATTAAGCTGGACACGGATGGTAATGTAGAGTGGGAGAAGACCTATGCTGGAAAGCTTTTGGATAGAGCAGCTTCCATCCAGCAGACCCGTGATGGTGGGTATATTGTGGGAGGTTTTTCAAAATCCTGGTATCCTGGCAGGGGAGTATCAGTTCTTATGTGGGTTTTAAAATTAGATCATAAGGGAAATATACAATGGGAAAAAGCTTATGGAAAAATAGGATGCGGTTTTCTTCGCGCTATAAAGCAAACCCACGACGGTGGATATATTATTGCCGGAACAGCCTGGGATGTAGGACCTAAGAATAGGAAAAAGGAAATACTGGTTCTGAAGCTGGATCCGAAGGGAAATATGAAATGGAATAAAATGTATGGGGGGAAAGGTTTGGATGAGCCATATGATGTTATTCAGACCTCTGATAGGGGATATGTGGTGGTGGGTATAACTAATTCTTTCGGGGAAAAATGGGGTGATTATTGGGTTTTAAAGCTGGATAAATATGGAAATTCCCTATGGCAAAGGACCTTCGGAGGAGACCTGGAAGACAGGGCTACCAGTGTGGTTGAGACTTCAGATCGGGGATATCTTGTGGCTGGCTGGACGAGATCCCTTGGACTTGAAAAGTACGATATAAACGCCTGGCTGGTCAAACTCAGCAGGGATGGCAAAATTAAATGGCAGAAAAGCTATGGGGATAAATGGTTTAATTGTATTACCTCTGTAGACGCTACCAGTGACGGAGGATTTGTGGCAGCAGGCTCTACCAATATCTGGAAAAGGTTTGCGGATATGTGGATGTTAAAGGTGGATGGTAGTGGCAATGTTCAGTGGCAAAGAACTTATGGGGGAAGTTTATATGAAAAAGCGTTCTCTGTGAAACGGGGCCAAGACGGGGGCTTTGTAATGGGTGGATGGAGCGAGTCCTTTTCCAAAGGGATGCATAAAGATTTAATAGTCTTAAAGGCGAACTCTTCCGGGATGATTACAGGATGCAGAGCCGGTTTTGTGGTAGGAAGTTTAAAGCTTTCCGCCTACGATACTTCTGTTATAGCTAAATCCACCAATGCCAAACCCAAAATATTGAAAATCTTTTCAGTGAAGACAAAGGCCAAAGTTAGAAATACAAGTGCAAGGGTGAACATGCTCTGTCGATGATATATATTGCTCCCTTCAAGGAGTACAGAAAGATGAGTTAATTAAGGCAATAAGAAAGGCACCAAGGATGAACTCCCCAAGAAAATGAAGGAGTGAGACGAGAGAAAAGCCATTAAAGAAGCAATCAAAAAATTGCAGAAGACATATTTCGAACGAAAATTCGCTTTCAGGCATTCTCTTGGTGAGGTGGTTAGAAGGCTTTTTCCATAGGGGCAAACGTTTCTACAGAAATGGTTCCCTAAAGGATACCATTTTCGTATAAAAGTGGTATCATATATAATGCCGTGAGAATATCTTCAAGGAAGATAGTTTCCATTGTTGGGCCAAGAAGAAGTGGTAAAACTTTCTATCTATATGGCCTCATGAAAAAGCTCCTTTCCAATGGAGTCCCTAGGGAAGAAATTGTATTTGTTAACTTTGGCGATCCCAGGCTCCTCCTCTAAATTCCTTTCCAAGGAGATAGCATCTAACCTCAGGGGAAGGGGTGTTTCTTTTGAGCTTTTGCCCTTTTCTCTGCGGGAAATCTTAAGAGCTAAATAAGTTAAGATTGATAAAAATATAGCCTATTTGACCCAGAGGGCATTTGTGAAGAAATTGGTAGAAGTATACTTAGAATTAGGTGGTTTTCCCGAGGTGGTTTTAGAAACAGCGCCTACAATGAAGTTGAGAATTCTCAGGGAATACTTGGAAACCATGTTTATTAAGAACTTGGTTGAAAGATATAAAATTAGAAGTTCAATACTTTTAAGGGAACTTGTGAAGTTCCTCTTGACGAATACAGCTAAGAGATTCTCCGCAAATTCCTTTTACAAATGGATAAAAACCTCCCTTCCCATTACGAAAAGAACCCTTTTCAATTACATTCGCTATCTTGAAGACTCGGCCCTTTTCTTCTTTGTGAGAAAATTTTCCTTTTCCCTGAAAGAGCAGGCCC
>WFSJ01000055.1 GCA_015486055.1 Acidobacteriota bacterium | reverse complement strand
TTAAGATTTTAATTTTATACTATTTACGCAAAGGTTAAATTTACACATTACGCTTTTTTCTCTGTGTGGTAAACCTCGATAGTGGGCTTTTGTTGTTTTTAGATTCCCCTGAGGTTGAGTAAGAATCAAAAGATATTTTTTACATCAATTCCTACAAGAAAGCCTATTCCCTTCTCCCCGGTCCTCCAGGCTTCCCTTTCTTTTTCATTCTCAAGAAGTAGAGTAAAGAAGACTTTAATATCTTTCCATGTTTTGGAAGATTGAAGGATAAACCTTTTTATAGGCTGGTCATGGAAATAGTATCCTATTTTTTCCGGATAATATTCCCCATAATTTAAATTTAGTTGCCCTCGGAGAAAAGAAATTTTTAAATTTACATATCCCCCCACCCCTTTTATCGGTTTCCCTCCATTGTAAAGGTCCCTATAGTATAAACTTCTTTCCCAATACATTTCTTCTTCTCCTTCTTTCCTCTTAAAACCATATCTATCGGTGATGATTTCCCCGGAAAGAGAAAAGTTCTCGTTTCCTATCCAGAAATCAACTCCATAATAATTATTAAACCTCTTAAACTGATCAGAACCTATACCATCTTGGGTTTTTGACGATATTCCCAAAATAAAATTTTTAGTGTGAAGTCCAGCTCTTATTATAAGAGCCTTATCCGAATTGGTATCCCCATCTTCCTCGCCATTTACCACAGAGAGGGAGAAACGGAAGAGGTAGGGTTTCCACTGGAATAAAACCCCGGTTTCCCTCCAAAGTATGCTTTCCCCTCTTATAAACGGGGAAAATTCATCCAGGTCATTTATAAATAAAGGGAAATAAAATCTTCCAAAGGGAGTTAGAAATTTCCCAAAAATAAATTTCCAATTCTTTGTTTCAATGCCTAGATTCAAACTTGAAATTTCTAAGATTGGCCTGGAAAAATTAGGGAGATACTTAATTCTTTCCGGATCTTTTAAAATACTCTTACCATAAGGTTGATTTAGAAAGAAAGAACCTCTAAGTCGCATTTTTCCCCATTTGAATTCTTTATCTTTTTTCAAGTTTAAGTTGCCCTCAACCATAAAAGTGTTTTCCAAACCGCTCCAGTAAATTCTTTGGTCGTTTTTGTAAAAAAACCTGAGTTGTAAGATAAAGAGATTTTCATCGGCGGAGAAAATAGCTCCTGAGACCAAGACTGAAATTAATATTTTCCTAAGCATACACTTATATATATCAAAAGTTTTCTCTCGTTGTCAATTTTGCGCAGTCTAAAGAAACATTACTTCCTTAATGTATTGCTTAAACCTGTCCACTTTTTAGGAAAGCACAACACAAGTATTGGAACTCTCTTGACATAGCCCATTTAAGGTTTTATTCTGGTTTTCTATGGAAAGAAGATTTACTGGAATTGTTCTTGCTGGAGGAAAAGGGACAAGGATGCGCTCGCATAAAAATAAACTCCTGCATAGGATTCTCGGGAAGGAGCTCATAAAATTTCCTGTGGAGGCTTTAGAGAAAGCAGGAGCGCAGGATATAATAATTATAGCTGGACCGCACAATCAGAAAGGAATAAAGAAACTCCTTGGGAAGAGGGCCAAATATGTTCTTCAGAAGGAAGCGCTTGGAACAGCACATGCAGTATGGCAGGCGGGGAATTTGCTTGAAGGGTATAAAGGAGAAGTATTCATAATAGTTGGGGATTCCCCGTATGTTAGCGGAGAAATTCTCAATCAGCTTCTTGAATTCCATAAGAAGACAGGGTCGGACCTTACCCTCATTTCCTCTGTCTTTAATAATCCGCCTTCTTATGGGAGAATTGTAAAGGATGAAAAGGACTTTGTAAAAAAAGTGGTGGAAGAGGTAGATGCAACCCCTGAGGAAAAGAAAATAAAGGAGGTAAACTCCTCCTATTACTGTTTCACTTGGGAAAAAATTTCTCCGCTTCTTCACAAGATAAGAATCAATGAAAAGAAAGGTGAATATTATCTTACAGATATAGTGTGGCTCGCATATAAAAATGGTCTGAAGACCTCAGCCCTTCGTATAGATGACCCCTTACTCATTAAAGGGATAAATACAAGGGGAGATCTTTCAGAGGCGTCTCTCTATTTCTCCAGAAGGAATATTGAAGAGCTTGAAGAAAAAGGAGTTACATTTTTTGGGAAGGAATCGGTAACAGTAGAATTCAATGTGAATATTGGAAGGGGCACAATGATTTATCCCTGCACCTATATTGGCTGGGGAACAAAGATAGGGAAAAATTGCAAGATAGGCCCCTTTGTTTATCTTGAGGGAACAAAAGTTATGGATGGAGAGAAAATTTCATTTGTAAAGATTGTAGAAGAATAATGAGAAAGGAAATAATCGTTTTCATTTTGACAGCAACGGTTTTGACTTTCCTTGGGTGCAAGGGTGAGAAAACGCGGTTTACAAGAGAAGGTTAAAGATGAACCCGGATTTTGAAAAATGGATTTCAGAAATTCCTTCTTCCAGGAGGTGGATACATTTCCAAAGATGCTGAAGAGATACCAAAGCAAGGGGAAAAAGGCAAAGGTTATAAACCTTGGGAAGCTTTCCAGAAAGGAATTGGGAAATCTGTGCCCCTTATGTTATGCGAAGTGAAGGAGAAAATTACATCTGTTTTTAAAACCAGATTCGGGAAAAAACCAGGGGTTGTGTCCTTTGCGCCAGGACGAGTGAACATAATAGGGGGACACACAGATTATAATGGAGGTTTTGTTCTTCCTGTTGCATTGAAGCAGGGAACATACATTGCAGGGGCGAAGAGAAAGGATAAAAAAATAATAGTGTACTCAGAAAATCTTAATGAGAAGGAGGCCTGGAAGACAGAGAATTACGAAAAAGAGGAAAGCTTCGGCGATTTTATCCGTGGAATATTGAAATTTTTTCCATTTGAGATAACCTCTGGCTTTGAGGCGATAATTTACTCTGACCTTCCAATGAGTTCCGGGTTAAGTTCCTCCGCCGCTCTTGAAATTTCCTTCCTTTATTTTCTGATGGGCCTTGAGGGTAGGAAGATAGATAAAATTGAAGCTGTGAAAATAGCAAGAAGGGCTGAGAATGAATTTGTTGGTCTTCAGTGCGGGATAATGGACCAGTTCACATCAGTTTTTGCAGAGGAAGGACACTTGCTCTTCCTTGATACAAGGAATCTAAAATATAAACATATACCTTTCCCGAATATCTGGAAAATAGCAGTGGTTGATTCAGGCATAAGGAGGGAGCTCAGAACCTCTGAGTATAACAAGAGAAGGGAAGAGTGCAAGATGGCTCTAAAAGCTGTTAAAAGTCTTTATCCTGAAGTTATGACCCTAAGGGATGTCAGCGAGGAAATGCTCTTTGAAGCGAGAAAATTCATGGGAAATACCGCTTTTAGAAGAGCAATGCATGTAATTTCCGAGAACCAAAGGGTTGTGGAATTTGTAGAATATCTTGGGAAAATGGACCTCTGTATGATTGAAAAAACAATGAAACTTGCTCATCAAAGCCTTTCAGAGGACTTTGATGTCTCTCTCCCTGAGCTGGATTTCCTCGTTGAAGCTGCCTCTTCTCTTCCCTATGTTTACGGAGCAAGGCTTACAGGAGCAGGATTCGGTGGAAGCATAGTAGCCATTATTAAAAAAGGGAAAGAAAAAAAGTTTGCAGAAGAAGTAGAAAAAGAATATATGGAAAGGTTTTCGAGAAAGGCTTCTTTCATATTTTCCTATCCTTCTTTTTCCGCATATTATGAATATACTTCCTGAGAAAGTCATCTTGGAGATAAGCTTGACAGGTGATTTATATAAAAAAATTATTTTTTAATTATAATGTTTTTCAGCTTTTTTCTCATGGACTCCGCTTCGGTGAAGTTCATCATCCCTTCCCAGAGTTTTTTGAAAGATAGATACCCTTGGAATGGGTTATGTCGGGGGATGACATTTTCCTTCGCAATTCTTATATTATTTAGGGCCTCACTGGCATTTTCCCTTTCTTCTTTTATCAAGTATTCAAGGGCGAGAATTTCGCTTGCCCTATAAATTTTCTCCTCGAGGCTATCTTTAAGGAAAGCTCCAGGATATGGGTCAAAATCCTCTGCCTTCACTCTCATCATTCCGGCCAATTTCTCCTGCTTTCTGAGCTTTTCCCTTTCATAAATGAAACGATATATATCCTCCCTTAAGTTCCTCCATGTAGAATGTGGTTTTTTTGGGGGGAGATGCTTCATTGATAGTTCTCTGTCAAGATAAAACCTTATCCCGAACATTCTCGCATTTATAAGGTAATCTATATCTTCGCCTCTCGTGATTTCAGGATCAAATGGAATTCTTTTATATAATTCCTTATGGATTACCATATTTCCTCCAAATACAAAGGGAGTCTCCTTTAATCTTTGTCCCCTGCCTATGATTTTTTCAAAGGCTTCGTTCATCCTTTCCAATTTATCCCAGTATTGCATCCAGGGTTGGAAATCCTGCTTCAGCCTGTAATTTCCATCTGACTGGAGATAATAGCCTGCAACTGCTAAGATTTTTTTTCCATTAACCTTTTTCCCTATGAATTCCTTTACCTTTCTGATGAATTCAGGATCTTCAAAGACCTCATC
>WFSJ01000054.1 GCA_015486055.1 Acidobacteriota bacterium | reverse complement strand
GGATGCATGAGGAAAGTATAAATTATTTTATATTTTTTTTCAAAGAAACTTGACTTTTTTCTATTTTGAACTAAAATAATATTAAATAAAAAAAGGAGGTGTCTATGCGTTTAAAGACAATTTTGGTTCTGGGGGCATTTTTGATTGCTGCTTTTTTGGTTCCAGGTCCAAAGAAAGTTCCAAAGATGACTCCTCAGTTAAGGATGCTCATTGCTCTTTATCGGAGTTCAGGGACTATTAGGAGTGACTCCAGCTCATGGACTCTTAAGGGCGACCAAGTTCTTAATGCAATTGAAAATCTTGCGGAAAAGAGAACAAGGAGAACAGAGAGAGCGGAGAAGAAGGGAAAAAAGGAGTTCAAAATTAACTGGGGAATTCTTGAGAAGAAACTTAAGAAGAACTTCGGAAAGGACTTTAAACTTACAGGTGACAATCTTCTTAAGGAATTCGGGAAGAGGTCATATCTTATAGGAAACTCAGATGTCTATGCAGCGCTTATAACAACAAACTCTGACCCGTCATTTCTCAACTCCTACAGCGTGAAAATCCACGGGAAATACAAGACAGACAAAGGTTATGCTGTAACATGCGATATTCCGATCTCAAGGGCAAAGGAGATAGCAGAGGACAAAAATGTTAAGAGGGTATATGTTGGAATGAAGGCAAAGCCAACCCTCAACAGGTCAGTTCCTGCTTCTGGTGCTGAAAAAATAAGGCTCCGCCAGTACAGCGACTTCCCAAAGGGATACACTGGTAAGGGGGTTGTTATAGGAGATGTTGACACTGGAATTGACTGGTCTCATGAGGATTTTATTGACCCAACAACAGGGAAGACAAGGATAAAGTACATTTGGGACCAGACAGTTGACACACCCGGACAGACACCCGCAGACTCAGACACTGAACTTTCTGGCTTCAATTATGGAACAGAATGGACAGCAGACGACATTGACAGCGGACTTGTGACAGAAGCTGACACAGAAGGACATGGGACACATGTTACAGGAATAGCAGCAGGGAACGGATACGCAACAGGTGAGGGATACTCGAAATTTCGTTATGTTGGCATGGCTCCAAAGGCAGATATAATAATGGTGAAAACTGACTTCTACACTTCAAGCATAGATGATGGGATAAAATACATATTCCAGAAGGCAAAGGAAATGGGAAAACCAGCTGTTGTAAACTTATCCCTTGGATTCGGATTTTACTTGATGCCCTACGGAGGATTTGGACTATGCCATACATCAAATCCTAATAGTTATTACTACAATTATCCTACTTATATGTATGCTTATGGTTCCTATTTCCCTGCAGATGGGACGGATGACTGGGACAGCGGACCAATGGATGCAATAGTTGACGAATACGGTGATGGTTATGTTGTTGCAAAGGCTGCAGGAAATGATGGAAGCTGGAATACATACACAGATTTAAGCGGGGGAAGCTACCCATATCAGAAGGGAGCAGAACATGCAAAGGGAGACCTTGCAAGCGGAGCCCAGACCCACAAGTTCACAGTTTATGATAAATATGTTGATTTCTGGCTCAACAACTGGGGTTATGGTCCATACTCAATGGATTTTCCTGTTGTAAACTTCGCATTCTGGTATACAGGTGGCACTGCAATAAAGGTTGACTTTATAGGTCCAAACGGAACAACTCTTTCCGGTCAGACAGGGGACTGGAACTGGGTTTGGGACCCACACACTTCTCCTCCCTTTGACGGGGATGCCTGGTTCTCAATGAGTCCATGGCCCTCCCCTTACAATGGTGACATGTTCGGGTTCGGAGAGATTACATACAGCTACAACGCATATTATTACGGGTATACCGATTATCAGTATTATGTCCCTGCACCAGGGGAATGGACACTGAAGGTTGAGCCTGTATCAGGCCTTGCAAAATATGATGTCTGGACCTATGATTACGATGTTTGGCTTCAAGGTTTAATTTTCCTTATGGGTTATCACACATATTCTCCATTTACGACGAATTATGACTACGGAAAATACATAATTGACAGCAGTGTTTCTGACAAAGTTGTAACAGTTGGTTCATGGACAACGAAAACTAACTGGCTCTCCCACGATGGAAGCACATATACATATGTAATGCAGCCCTGGATGGGAACGATCTCTGACTTTTCATCCCCTGGTCCAACAAGGGATGGAAGGGTGAAGCCAGAGATAGCAGCCCCTGGTGAGATAGTAATCTCCTCTGCACCCCCAATGGGAACTGCCTCTGAGTTTCCAACAGAGTCTGACTATGCAGAGGACGGAGTTCACGGTCAGATGAGCGGAACATCAATGGCAACTCCCCATGTAACAGGTGCTATAGCCCTTATCCTTCAGAAATATGCGGTAAACAAGGGACAGTCAGTATCCCTTGCAAGGGTAAAAAAGACGCTTGAAAGCTGGGCAAGAGTTGACCTTCATGTTTCAGGATTCGGAGGACCTCCTAACAATGGCTTCGGCTACGGAAAACTTGATGTTGTATATCTTAAGGATGCGCCAGTTGCAATTGCAGGAGGCGTTACAACTCTTGGCAAAGTTAAGGGAAACAAAATATATGTTGGACAGGAAATAACACTTGATGGAAGCTCCTCTTATGACCCCGATGATTTTCCCATTACCTACAAATGGTCAATGGACAGCAAACCTTCAGGAAGCAGTGCAACAATCAAGGATGCTGACAAAGAACAGGCAAAATTCACACCGGACAAACCGGGTAGCTATGTAATAAAGCTCATTGTAAACAATGGTGTATGGGATTCAAAGCCTTCAACCCTTAACCTTAATGCGGTTGTTCCAGTAAGCCCGCCTGCCAATCTTAACCTCCAGAGGGTAGAGAATACCAACGGGTTCCAGGTAGAGTATGTAAATAAACTCACATGGGAGGATAATCCCCAGAATGCCAATGTTAAAGTTGTAAAATACAGGATATACAGAAGGACAAAGGGGTCAACCGCATCGATGACAATTGTTGGTGAGGTAAATGCTTCAACCCATCAGTGGCTTGATAGAAAATTGGGCGCAAACGATTACTACGAGTACGGTGTAACAGCAGTTGATAACAAGGGGAATGAATCCCTTCCTGCCTACGCAAGCAACTAATGGAGGTAGAAAAATGAGAAAAGCGATAACAGCAATACTGATACTTATTCTTCCCGCTGCCATTTTTGCGGGTAGCCTTTTTGGAGAGCTTGGAATTGGATACAGAACACTTGGTGATAGTGCCTTGAGAGATGTATATGGCACAGGCAGTATGAACTTCTCTCTCGGAGTAGGAACAAAGGTAGCCCCATGCTTTACAGTTCTTTTTGATGCAGGATATTACACAAATTCTGGAAAGACCCTCGGACTTGGGGAAAAGACAACCCTTTCTTACATACCCTTCCTCGCCAAGGCAAGGTATAACTTCAAGGCAGGAGAAAGTCTCAGACCATATGTTGGCGTTGGTCTTGGATATATCGCCTACAAGGTAAAGAACGAAAGCGAGGGACTTGAGAATGTGAGCAAAGGAGCATTTGGATTTCAGCCTGAAGCAGGCCTGTGTTACAAGTTTCAGGAAAAGGTCGGCGCGATTGTCAACTTAGGTTATCTTTATGCCAAGGCGAAACCCTTTGATACAAGTAGGAATATAGGGGGAGTCCTTATTTCCGTAGGAATCAGAGCCAAGTTCTAACCCATAAGGGAGGGGAAATTTTTGCCTTTCCCCTCCCTATTTTTATATAATCCGAAATTAAGGGGAAAAAATGAGAAAAAAAATTCTTTTTGTTCTTGTAATTCCTTTTTTAATGAGCTTTTGCGGAAAGAGTAAAATTGGGGAGGTAGTGTGGCAGAAAGGTCTTCCCGTAATTTCCTCACCTTCTGTTCTTGAAGATGGAAGCCTTGTTGTGGCAACCCTCGCGGGGTCTGTTATGAAATTTTCATCCGGGGGACAGCTTGTCTGGAGCTACAGGGTTGAGGATAAGGATGACAATATTTATTCTTCTCCTTCGGTTGATAAGGCTGGAAACATATACTTCACAAGTGCCGAAGGATATTTCTATTCCCTTGATAAAAACGGGAAGAAGAGATGGAAGGTAGAAGTAACAGGAAGGGTTTCCTCCTCAGTCGCAGTTCACCCAAAAGGTCTTTTAGTATTTGGTTCTTTTGATACAGGAGTATACGCTTTTGATAAAAGTGGAAAACTCAGGTGGAGACAGTTCACAGAGGGTCCAATTTTTTCATCACCTTCAATAACAAGGGACGGAAACATTATAGTGCCGACAAGCGCAAGATTTGTTTACTGCCTTGATGAGCAGGGGGAGATAAAATGGAAATTTCCTGTGAGGGGAGTTGTAAAAACCTCACCTGCACTTGACCATGATGGGAATATTTATATAACTTCAATGGACCATTATCTTTACAAAATTTCCCCTGAAGGACAGAGAATATGGGAGTTCAAAGCTGACCACTGGATAAAAACATCTCCTATAATAGACGGTGAGGGAAACATATATTTCGGAACCGTTGGGAAGAGCTATTATTCCGTATCAAAGAGCGGGAAACTCAACTGGGTCTATAGAGGAAAGTTCCCATTTGATTCCACAGGTTTTGTGGGAGATGACGGTCTGGTATATGCTGGTTCGAATGAAACAAGAATAATAGGTTTCTCAAAGGAAGGAAAAGCCATTTTTTCGTTTGAGGAACCCAACGGAGAGGTTATAGAGTCAAGACTTTCTTTAATACCCAAGAAAGCCCTCCTCCTCTTTGGAACCAGCAAGCTTTATGCGGTGAAGGTGAAGGCAAAAGGCTTGGACCCGAATTCCCCCTGGCCAAAATTTATGGGGAATCTTGAGAACACAGGAAATGTAAGATAAATTGACAAGGGTAAAATTTTTAGGAACAGCAGGGGCAAGATATGTAATGGCAACTCAGCTTCGCTCATCTGCCGGGGCTTATATAGAGATAAAGGGTAAGAAGATAATCCTTGACCCTGGTCCAGGGACACTTGTGAGAATGGCAAAATCAAGGCCAAGGATAAACCCTTCTTCCGTGGATGCTATTATTCTATCTCACATTCACCTTGATCATACAGGAGATGCGAACGCCGTGCTTGATGCAATGACAGAGGGTGCAAAGAAAAGGAGAGGCTTTCTGTTTGCACCTTCCCAGTGTGTTAAAGGAAGGGACAAGGTTGTTCTCGACTATCTTCTTTCCTCTGTAAATACCCTCATTCTTGAACCTGAAAGTTCTTACTCAATCGGAGGAGTAGAACTTGAGACAAGCCTTGCCCATGACCATGGAGTAGAGACTTATGGGATAAAATTTTCCCTTGAGAATGGTAAGCTTTGCTTTATGGTCGATACGAAATTCTCCCCGCAGGTTCTTTCTTCTTATAAGGATTGCCGCTACATCGTTATGAACGTTGTTCTTAAGGAATGCAGGGATTATGTAAAACACCTTTGCTTGGAGGATGTAAAAACTACTGCGGAAAAGATAAAGCCAGAGAGAATTATAATCACGCATTTTGGAATGGGAATGCTCAGGGCAAAGCCTTGGGAGCTTGCCGAAAAACTTTCCAGGGAAACTGAAGTAAATATAAGAGCTGCTTCCGATGGAATGCAATTAAATCTTGACTGAAATGGCTAATAGTTTTAATCTAAGGGAGAAAAAAATGATAAGTATTTTTCTCAGATGGGAAGTGCAAATTACGAATTGGAGGTATAAATGAAAGTTCACGAATACCAGGCAAAAGAAATTTTGCGGAAATTCGGCGTTAAGGTCCCTCGTGGAGAAGCAACTGATAACCCTGAGGGGGCAAAGAAAATAGCAGAGGGGCTTGGTAAAAAGGTTGTTGTAAAGGCTCAAATCCATGCTGGAGGAAGGGGAAAAGCAGGAGGAGTAAAGCTTGCCAACTCTCCTGAGGAGGCCTCAGAGGCGGCAAAAAAGATGCTCGGGATGAAGCTTATCACACATCAGACAGGTCCTGAAGGTAAAATTGTAAGAAAGGTCCTTGTTGAAGAAGCCTCGGATATAGCAAAGGAAATGTATTTGGGGATAGTTATAGACAGGTCTAAGGAAGCACCTGTTATCATGGCCTCTCCAGAAGGTGGGGTTGAAATAGAGGAGGTCGCGGCAACCCATCCAGAACTAATATTCAAGGAATATATCCATCCAGCAGCTGGGCTTGCTCCTTTCCAGTCAAGAAAACTGGCTTATAAGCTCGGTCTTAGCGGAAAAGCTGTTAAAGAAGGAGTTAAATTCATAATGGGACTCTGGAGGGCTTTTGAAGCAGCAGATGCTTCTCTTGCAGAGATAAATCCTCTTATTCTCACAAAGCAAGGAGAGGTTCTTGCCCTTGATGCCAAGATGAATTTTGACGACAATGCACTTTATCGTCATCCAGAGATAAAGGAGCTGAGGGATATCTATGAGGAAGACCCTCTTGAGGTAGAGGCGTCAAAATATCACCTGAATTATGTTCAGCTCAACGGGAATGTTGGATGCATGGTAAACGGGGCAGGGCTTGCAATGGCAACGATGGACATAATCAAATACTATGGGGGTGAGCCTGCGAACTTCCTTGATGTTGGAGGAGGAGCAGATGAAGAGCAAATAAAGAATGCCTTCAGAATTCTCATGATGGAATCAAGGGTAAGAACGGTTTACATAAACATTTTCGGCGGAATCTTACGCTGCGACAGGCTTGCAAAAGGTGTTGTAAACGCAGCAAAGGAAATAAAGGTAACAATTCCCATAGTTGTAAGAATGGAAGGGACAAATGTTGAGGAGGGAAAAGAAATAATAATGTCCTCAGGCCTTGACATAAGAGTAGTGGAAACTATGGCAGAGGGGGCAGAACTCGCTGTGAAACTGGCAGGAGGTATTCAATGAGCATACTTATAAATGAGAAGACGAAAGTGATTGTTCAGGGAATAACAGGTTCGGAAGGGAGCTTCCATACGGAAAAGATGATTGCATACGGGACAAAGATTGTAGCAGGGGTCACTCCTGGGAAGGGTGGAATGAAAGTCCTTGAAAATATCCCTGTTTACAATACTGTTGAGGAAGCGGTTAAAAATGAAGGAGCAAATGCCTCAATAATATTTGTTCCAGCTGCCTTTGCCGCTGATGCCATAATGGAAGCTGTGGATGCAGGAATCTCTCTTGTCGTTGCAATAACAGAAGGAATCCCAACACAGGATATGATAAAGGTTAAAGCATTTATGAATGGGAAAAAGACAAGACTTATTGGTCCCAATTGTCCGGGTATAATTTCCCCTGGAAAATCAAAGATGGGGATAATGCCAGGAAAAATTCACAGGCAGGGGAGGATTGGGATAATCTCAAGGTCAGGGACACTCACATACGAAGCTGTTAATCAAATAAGTCTCCTTGGAATGGGACAGTCAACTGCTGTTGGTGTAGGAGGAGATCCTATAATTGGTTCCCCGTTTATTGAAATTCTCAAGCTCTTCAATCACGATTCCGAAACAGACGCAGTTGTCCTTATAGGAGAGATAGGAGGAAATGCAGAAGAAGAGGCCGCAGAATACATAAAAAGGGAGTTCAAAAAACCCGTTGTCAGTTTTATAGCAGGACAGACGGCTCCTCCGGGAAGAAGGATGGGACACGCAGGAGCTATTATCTCTGGAGGGAAGGGAACAGCCGCAGAGAAAATGAAAATTCTTTCTGAAGCTGGAGTTCATGTAGTTAAATCACCTGCAGAGATAGGGGAAACAGTTAAAAATTCCCTTGGAAAATAGTTTTTGACTTTAGGCAACGATTTCTGCATAATTTTCATATGAAGGTGGGGAAGGTTCAGGTTTATACAGGAGATGGAAAGGGCAAAACCACGGCGGCTATGGGACTTGCTCTCAGGGCAGCGGGAAGGGGATATAGGGTCTTCATCTGCCAGTTCATGAAAGGGAGAGATACAGGGGAAGCCATTGCCATAAGGAAATATCTTTCAAAGAGCATAGATATTTTTCAGTGTGGAGGAAAGGGATTTGTCTTTTCAAGGGATAATCCACCAAAAAAAGAAATAGAAAGGGCAAAAGAGGCGCTGAGAAAATCTCGCAAGATGCTTCTCTCCGGCGAATATGATGTTGTGATTCTTGACGAAGTGAATGTAGCTGTTTATTTCAACCTTCTCAGGGAGGAGGAAGTTCTTGATTTAATTTCAAAAAGACCCAAGGGCGTTGAGCTTATCCTTACGGGGAGAATGGCATCTGAGAAAACAATTGAGGCAGCTGACCTTGTAACAGAGATGAAGGAAATAAAACATTATTATAAAGATAAAATTCCTGCAAGGGAGGGAATAGAATATTAGGGAGGACAAAATGAAGAAGATTTTGATTTTCCTTGTCCTAACTTTTGGAATATTTTCCATGGTATCTCCGTGGAAGGCGATGAAAATAGCCCAGAACTGGGTGGAGCTTGTAAATTACAGGATGGGAAAAAAAATAATCCTTGATGAGGGAAATTTTGGATTTTATTCTCCCAAAGAAATTTCATACAGGGTTATGAACCTGAGGGAGGCTTATTTCAAAGGAGAAATCGTTGGATATATAGCGGAGCTTTATCCGGCGGGTTATATTCTTATACCAGGAACTGAGGTTCTTTCCCCGGTAAAACTTTATTCGCTCAGAGGAAAATTTCTCCCTGAGAAGATAGGGTTTCAAAAGGATGTTCTCAGACTTCTGCATGAGGCTATGAATGGGGAAAATGAGATTGGCGTTCAGGCAAGCCCAAAATGGGAGTTAATTGTTTCTGCGAAGCCCTCACAGCTTAAGGAAATGGCTTCAAGGGAAACAATTTTTGGTCCCATAGTAGAAACAAGATGGAACCAGACCTCCCCCTACAATCTATATACGCCCGAAATTGGAGGTTCGCATACTCCAACAGGGTGCGTTGCAACAGCCTATGCCCAGATACTGAAGTTCTGGGACTGGCCTGACAGGGGGAAAGGTTCCTACAGTTATTATTGGGTTGAGGGAGGAAGAACCCTCTCTGCAAATTTTGACCATCCATATCACTGGGACAGGATGCCAGATTCTCTGAGTGATTCTTCACCTGAGGATGAGAAAAAAGAAGTAGCAAGGCTGATGTATGATATAGGAGTTTCTCTTGAGATGGATTATGAAAGCGAGGGTTCCGCAGCATATCCGTCAGATGCGATTGTCCAGTTTCCCAAGTATTTCAAGTATTCCCATGACATAAATTACATACAGAGATGCAACCTTTTTTATACTTCCGATTGGACCTGTGTCCCAGGACATTTTAAACCTGCAGCTGTATGGTTTCAAGAATTAAAAGGGAAAATAGACCAGTTTGAACCCTTTGAATTTTCAATTTATGCTAAATCTGGGAGTAACTATGAGGGCCATGCAGTTGTTGTTGATGGATACGAGATGACAGATTCGTCCAAGTTTATCCATATAAATATGGGTTGGGGAGGTTCTTCGGATGCTTTCTACTCTGTGGATAACATACTAAACTTTAACATCTTAGATTGGCAATCTGCCATAATAAACATATATCCTGAGAATCTCCCTTCCAGACCGAGGAATGTATCTGCTAAAAGGCATGTTGACAGAGGTGTTTTTGTTTACAGATATATGGATGAAGTCACCTGGGATGCTCCTTCCTCAGGGGAAGGAGGCATTTCAAAGTATCAGGTCCTAAGGTGGGATAGAGCCAATGGCATAATAAAAGTCGTGGCAGAAGTTAAGGTTGAAAGGGAAAGGGAGGCGAAGATAAATGTCGGAACTCAAGAAATGGATTACAAGTATGCTGTCCTTTCAGTTGCCAAGGATGGGAAAAGGGGAAAGCCAACAAGCTTTGTTTCCCCTTTGAAAGGAGGAGAATAGATGAGAAAGATAGCACTATTTTTCGTGATTGCTCTTTTCTCATTTTCTGTGGAAATAGAAAAGGCCCTCCTTATTTCTCAGCTCTGGAGCGGGGGAAGAGTTCAGGAAATACAGGGGGTAAAATACAAGGGGAAGAAAATAGGTTATGTAGCAAAACTGTCTTCAGGTTTTGTGCTCATTCCCGATTCAACTTATCTAAGTCCTGTAAAACTCTATTCCTTAAAGAACGAATTTAACCCTGAAAACCCGATAATAAGAGATGTTATTGAAGAATTATATATGTATGAGAAAGCCCTTGGAAAAAAGCCATATTTAAAGGGGATTCTCGACCCAAAAAGTGGAGTTCTTGCGTGGAGGAGGATAGAGGAAGGCGAGACCGAGACCAACGAAGCATCTCCCCTTTTGAAAACAAAATGGGACCAGGGATATCCCTACAATTACTATGCGCCCGAGGTAAATGGCGTCAGGACATTAGCTGGGTGTGTGGCAATTGCTTTTGCCCAGATAATGAAGTACTGGAACTGGCCAAAGACAGGAGAAGGTTCTCACAGCTATGATTGGGGAGGGGAAATTCTCTCAGCTGATTTCAATCATACATATTACTGGGAGAGAATGCCCTCCCAAGTCAATTCCTATTCCCCTTTTCTTCAGATAGATGCTGTCTCAAGGCTCATTTATGATTTAGGGGTGGCATTCAACATGAGTTTTGGACTTGATGGTTCCGGAGCCTATCCATCGGATGCGGCCAGGATACTTCCAGGTTATTTCTTTTACAGCAGCGGAATTTCTTATAAAGCAAGGAGAAATTTTGCAAGCGGAGAGGAATGGTTCCTGAGAATGAAGTGGGAAAGGGACCTAAGGAGACCATTTGAATTCACAATCTGCGGGACTAAGTCCCAAAGTGAGGAGAATGAGAATGTATGCCATGCGGCGGTGGTTGACGGATATAGGATAAGAAGCGGGGTAAATTCCGTCCACATAAATTTTGGCTGGAGCGGCTACTTTGATGGGTATTACACTCCTGACAACATAGTTGCCGGAGGATATTCTTTTACAAAAACGGACTCTCAGGAAGGAATATTTGATATTTTTCCCAAGGATATGCTTTATCCTCCTGATGGCTTGAAGGTCATAAGGCACACTGACAGGGGTGTTTTTGTCTCTTCCTATGTTGATGAGATAAAACTCAGCAGGAGTCCAAGCTCTAATATTTCCTCTTACAGGATTTACATGAAAAAGGAAGGCATACTTAAGAAAATATGGGAAGGGAAATATAAATCTGTAATTAAGGTAAGGACCTTTGATGAGGGGATCAGCTATGCTGCTACGGCTATTGACATAAACGGTAGGGAAAGTCCCCTTTCTCCCTTTGTAAAACCTGAGTCCCAATGAGAATTTGTCCTTTCAATAACATGTTCTATAATTATAAAAATAAGGGTATGCAAATATGAAAACATGTCTGAACTGCTTTAGAAATATTGATGATGATGCTCTTTTCTGTCCTTACTGCGGTTATCCTCAGGGCGAGGTTGGTCTTAAAAAATGTCCCCGCGGTCATCTAATATTTGAAGCATGGAAAGATTGCCCCTTTTGTGCAGAGGAAAAAATCATAAATAAGACATTGCTTGAAGGGGAAGAAACTATTATTGAAGCCGATGCTACTATTCTTGAGGAGAGCGAGACAAAATTTTCAGAAGGCACTGGTGAAACAAAGCTTGATTTTTCAAGGGTGGAATTTTTCGCTTGGATTGTAGAGCTTCAGGATGAAGAGCCAATAAATGATTTTAGAATATTGCAGGAGAAAATTTTCATGGGAAGGGCATCCTCATCGGAAATTGTGGTTGAAGATGATCTCGTTTCAAAGCAGCATGCAGCGATCTATTATAAAAATGGGGATTTCATAATAGACGACCTTAATTCAAAGAATGGGACATTTGTGAACGGTCAGCTAATTGAAAGGGCAAAATTGGAGGATGGAGACAGAATTAAACTTGGAAAAACCGAGTATTTATTCAAGATGCTGAGGTGAGGGATGGAAAAAACAGTGCTTGAAGAACCAAGGAAAATTTGTGGCTGGCTTGCAGTGCTTGAGGGACCTTACAGGGGGGAAGCTTATAGAATCTATTCTGGGAAAAACATAGTGGGGAATGATTTTAAAAACAGCATAGTGATTAAGGGTCTTGAGTCGCAGCATTTTTCGCTGAGATGTAAAGATGGTGAGATTCACATAACAGACTTTGACACGGAGCTCGGCCTCTATATTAAAGGTGAAAGGATATGGCATGCAAAGTTAAAGGATGGGGAAAGAATAAGAGCAGGTGAGCATCTTTTCGCAGTGAAATTGATATGAATGTTATATTCTATGGTAAGACAGATATAGGCGTCGTAAGAAACAACAACGAGGATTCTTTCGCAAGCCATTCTTTCCCGGATGGCTCCCATATTTTTGTGGTTGCAGACGGACTTGGAGGGCATTTGGCCGGGGAAGTTGCATCAAAGACTGCTGTTAAAACATTAATAGAAATGGTGAAGAAAGGAGTGGGCAATGACCCCATTGAATTTTTTAATGAGACTTTTAAAGGGTTAAACAGAGAAATCGAAATCCTCGGAAGTTCGGACCCAACGAGGAGGGGTATGGGAACGACTCTCACTGTCCTCTATGTGAGAGAAGAAAGGGCATATATAGCCCATGTGGGAGATTCGAGAGCTTATAGGGTATCTGCTGGAAAGATAGAACAGCTAACAGAAGACCATTCATTCGTTGAAAGGCTTGTAGTAAATGGCCTGATAAATAAAGAAGAGGCAAGAAGGCATCCGAGAAAGAATGTTCTTCTCCAGATGATAGGAATGAGGAAGGAGGTCGAACCTCAGCTTTTAGGACCTTTACCTGTGAGAGAGGGAGAGAAATTTCTTCTTTGCACTGACGGGCTTTCAAATATGGTCACAGATATGGAGATTAGAGAGATCATGGATAGGATGGGGACCCAGGAAGCAGTTGAATATCTTATTAATATTGCAAAGAAAAGGGGAGGGCCTGATAATATAACTGTAATTGGTGTGACTTTTGGGGACGAGGCCATAAGGGCAAAGGATACTACACCTGTTGAGACAATAGTGGAAAGGTCCCTTGAAAAAAGCTCAAGGAGCAAGAAGAGATTTCTGATTTTTGTTCTAATTTTTCTTCTCATTCTCCTGCTTGGCTTTGGATTTTATGTTTTTTCCCTTTTAAGAGAGGAAAAGGAGTTGGGAAGGAAAAACTCAGCTCTGATTGAAAGCTCTTATTATCAATTGGTGGAATTTCAGAAGGGAAAGCAGAAGTCATGATAGGTAGAGTTCTTGGCAACTATAAAATAATTAATAAGATAGGTGAAGGAGGGATGGGGGCTGTTTACATAGCCAAGGACCTTACCCTTGAAAGAAAGGTGGCCCTTAAAATTATAGCCCCAAGGCTTGCGAAAAATCCAAAGCTTATGACGAGATTTAAAATAGAAGCTGTTGCTCAGGCAAGGCTTACCCATCCAAATGTTGTAACTATATATTCCTTTGAACAGATCGGAGACCTTTATTTTATAGTTATGGAATACATAGATGGGGTCAGCCTCAAACAACTCATAAAAACAGGAAAACTTGATTTAAATAGGGCCCTTGACATATATAAGCAGGTTCTAAACGGAATAGCCTTTGCGCATTTAAAGGGAGTTATTCATAGGGATTTGAAGCCCGCAAATATTCTGATCACAGAGGATGGGGTAGCGAAAATAGGGGATTTTGGAATTGCCAAACTTGAAGGCGTGGAGGGACTGACAAAGGCTGGAACATCTCTTGGAACACCTCTTTACTCTGCCCCTGAGCAAATTCTCGGAAGGAAGGTTGACTACAGAGCGGATATTTATTCTCTGGGGATTTTGCTATTTGAAATGTTAACAGGAAGGCCGCCTTTTATAAGTAGGACAGGTTCAGATTATGAGGTTCAGAAGGCCCATATAGAAAAGAAACCCCCGTTGCCATCCTCAATTAATCCAAGGATTCCCATTCATATAGAGAGAATAATTCTTAAATGTCTGGAGAAGGAAGCATCAAGAAGGTTTCAATCGGTGAGAGATCTCAAGGAGGCTATTGAAGAGGCAATATCTTCCTCAAAGGTCAGGAGGAAGAGGGTAATCCCGATAAGGGAAAAGTTGAGCACAGGAATCTCAACGCTTATCTTAAAGGCAAGAAG
>WFSJ01000053.1 GCA_015486055.1 Acidobacteriota bacterium | reverse complement strand
GTGCAGTATCTTGGTTATGGCCGATGTCAATGTGGTCTTGCCGTGATCCACATGTCCTATGGTCCCCACATTTATGTGGGGCTTTTTCCTTTCAAACTTGGGTTTAGCCATATTTTTAACCTCCCTTTATTTTCTATCTCAGAGCCCACGGCCAGATTTGAACTGGCGACCCCGTCCTTACCAAGGACGTGCTCTGCCTACTGAGCTACGTGGGCTCGCAAACTTTCACAAAATCAAACAATTGGAGCGGGAAACGGGACTCGAACCCGCAACCCTCAGCTTGGAAGGCTGATGCTCTTCCAATTGAGCTATTCCCGCTGCCAATGGTGGGCAGGGATGGATTCGAACCACCGAAGCCTTGCGGCAACGGGTTTACAGCCCGCCCCATTTGGCCGCTCTGGAACCTGCCCAACCAAGCTAGCGGAGGGATTCGAACCCCCGACCATCCGCTTACAAGGCGGAAGCTCTGCCTACTGAGCTACGCTAGCGTTCAAATTGATAGTTTACCACAAAAAAAAGTCTTTTTCAATCCTTTTCTACAATTTTGGGACAGTTCCTCTTTTCTTATCTTACCATAAAAAACCCTGAGTCCAACCGTTTTTTAAGCCAAGGGTTTTCATTTCCCTCACAGCTATAAAATATTCTTCGCTGGTTATGCCCCTCGAAAGCTCTGGAATGGAATTTGCTTTATTGGCAGGGAAATATTGACTCATAAGGCTCACTGTAACCTCAGGGGAAAGTTCCTTCGCTATAAACTCCAGAGCTTTTCTTGTCCCGGAAATTCCATTCGGTAACACAAGATGCCTTATTATAAGACCCTTCACTGCAATCCCTTTTTTATTCAGCTTCAAATTTCCCACTTGTCTGTACATTTCTTTGAGGGCTTCCCTGTTGTATTTTACATAATCCTTTGCCATTGAATATTTCTTGGCCATTCTGTTGTCCGAGTATTTTATGTCAGGAAGGTAAATATCAATTATTCCGTCAAGAAGTTTAAGGGTTTCAATGAGTTCGTATCCTGATGTATTATAAACAAGAGGAATTCTCAATCCTTTTTTTACTGCGATATAAAGGGCATTCAGTATGTTCGCAACGAAATGGGTCGGGGTCACAAAATTTATGTTATGAGCCCCTCTATCCTGAAGATTTAACATCATACTCGCTAATTCATCGTCACTGTATTCCTTCCCTGCTCCGTACTGGCTTATTGGATAATTCTGACAGAAAGCGCATCTGAGAGTGCAATTCGTAAAAAATATTGTCCCAGAACCTTTCTCCCCGCTTATAGGGGGTTCCTCACCAAAATGAAGGTTATAGCTCGAAACCATCGCCTTGGACCTGCTTCTGCAAACACCGAGTTTCTTCCCTTGAAACCTATTTACACCGCATTTCCAGGGACAAAGCGTGCAGGAATACATTTTCTCAAGAGCTTCCTCGGCTCTTCTTTCTATCTCTCTGAGACCAAGGTTTAGGTAGGAAGGCTCAGCCCAGAAATTTTTCCCTTGCCTCTGGATTTCTCCTAAGTTCATCTGGGGTCCCCTCTGCTATTACCTTGCCCTTGTCTATTATATAAGCTCTATCAGATATTGAAAATACCTCTTCAACATTATGGTCAGTTATAACTGAGCCTATTCCATCTTTCTTTAACGAAACTATTATTCTCTGAAGTTCTCCAACAGTTATAGGGTCAACACCGCTAAAGGGCTCGTCAAGAAGAAGAAACTTCGGGGAAAGAAGCATTGCCCTGGCTATTTCGAGTCTTCTCTTTTCTCCACCGGAGATTTTCTCAGCTTTCGAATTTCTAAGATGAGATATTGAAAAAACATTCATGATTCTTTCAACCATTTTCTCTTTCCCATCCTTGAAATTTTCCTGGGCTACCATCATGAGGTTTTCATAAACCGTCGCATTTTTAAAAATAGAATTTTCCTGCGGAAGATAAATTAAACCCATCCTTGCTCTTTTGTGTGTGGGAAGAAATGTTATTTCCTCCCCATCCAAGTATATTCTTCCTCTATCGGGTCTTAAAAGACCTACAAGACAGTGGAAAGAGGTCGTCTTTCCAGCACCATTTTTTCCCAAAAGACCGAAGATCATTCCTTTTTCAAATGAAAGATCTATTCCATGAAGAACCTGAAAAGAACCATAGAATTTCACAAGCTCCCTTGCTTCGAGTTTATTCAACATAACCAAGGGTTCTTAATTTTTTCAAATCCTCAGAGGAAGGTTTATAGCCAGCACCCCGAAGATAAAAATTAACAAAAGGCCTGAAAATTCTCTGTAATATTATACCTTCTCCATCTTTTCCATAAATATTATGTAATTCTAAAGGATCTTTTCTTAAATTAAAAAGCTCAAACTTGGGTTTATCTGGGGGATTTCTGAAAAAGGATTTATCCATTGATAGGTTATAAATTAACTTGGAGTTGTCCTTTATTATAGCTATACTCCTTGGAAAATGTAATTTCCCATCCGATATTGGAGTTGAAAGGATAAGGAAGTTTTTCCTTTCTTTCCAGCTTTCCTTTTTCTTTATTCCTGTTATCCTACTCAGTATTTTCCACACATGAATGAGGGATATTAATTTAGAATCTTTCCCTCTGTGAAATTTTTTTGATTTTACAATGAGAGGAACATGCGTTTCCTCATCATATAAAGAGTATCCATGCTCCCAGTTGCCGTGTTCATAAAACTGCTCTCCATGGTCGGCAAAAATTATTATATGGGTCCTTGAGAGTAAGTCTTCCCTCTTAAGAAAATAAACAAAGGGCTTGAGAAAATCTCTATCTATTATGCCTATCTCATCCTGGTAAAGCTTTTTTGCCTTTTCCCTATCCTTGATTTTTAGGGGCGAGAATATCCCCGAAACTTCACCGATCTTAGAGACAACATCAAAATTTTCTCCTTCTGCTATATAGGGCGAATGAGCCTGGTATGTGTGAAGAAAAAGGAAAATAGGCTTGTCCTCATTCTTGAGAAGAAAATCCTTAGCACTCAAATAGAGCTTCTTTGATGAATTAACATCCAGTGTGTCAGAAGGCCTATATCTATATAGAAGAAATCCCTTAGAGAAACCGAGATGGGGAGAAACAAGTCCTCCACCTGTAAAAGCTACAGTATAATAACCTTTTTTCTGAATGGCCTCAACAACTGAATCCTTGGGATTTTCCCAGCAGTATTTTGAGAAAAATACAGCCATGTGACCATCATAAGTCCATGGATGAGGAGTATATGCCCTTGTATAAATAAGGGCATCCTTTGAAAACTCAGCTAAAAATGGGGAAGTATCCGGTCCCCCATACATTGAAAGGCTCTTCGCCCTAACAGTATCAAAGGAAATAAGAATCACTATAGGAACCTTTCTGGAAGGTGTATAAATATAAGGACTCGTTATAAACGATAGGTTTCCGAGTTTTTTTCCTTCCGCCTCTACCAAAACCTTTTTTGCCCAGGAGGGAAGCTCAATTTCTCTTTTTACAATTCCTTTTCTCTGCGAAAAATCCTTGAGTATTTCCTTTTTCCCTTTACCCTCACAGAAAACTTTAAATTTTACCCCGGGGGCTGGGATACATCCTCCTTTTTCTGGCGGCATTGAAAGAACTATTGAACGGAAAATGAGCTTCTTACCACCTTCAACCTTGAAGGAAAACTTCTCCCCTGGAAATACAGGGTGAACCTGATAGGAAGAATTCCCTATTTCAATATAAGAGACATTTGAAAAGTCCTCAACAACCTTTCTCCATCCCTTGGAATCATATAACTCAATGATTGATAATTTTCCCTTGGGAAGTCTTGCTTTACCCATGGATATAAAAAGGGAAGGTATGTAGAAATTCCCTTGCCTCTTGAAAATTAAATAAATCCCCACAGGTAATTTAATCTCCTTTCCCCCTGCACCGCTGTATACACGCTTAGTGTAAGAATGAAATCTGCACCCCCACTGAGGGATGTTTATAAACTCGCCTTTCCTGAGTTTCAAAGCTTGAAGAGGGGAAATAAAAATTTCCTTTCCGTTCCTTTTTATGGTACATTTGTTGAAGAAAATCAGATAAGAATTTTCTTTCACAGGGTTCTCCAGCCCTATGTAAACCTTGCCCCTATATTTCCAAAAAGATGGAAGGTTGCCCCAATATCCCAATTTATTCTTTGAGCAGCCCAAGAGGAGTAAAAATAGAGGCAAAACAAAAATCCATTTCCTCATTGGATAATTGTAAATTCAACTTTACATATAGTCAAGGTAGTAAAATTTACTTATGGCTTCTCTGGTTATTATAAGTGCTTCAAGAAGAACCGATATTCCTGCCTTCTATCTAAAATGGCTTGTGAAAGCCATAAAAAAAAAGGAAGCCCTCGTAAAAGGTCCCTATGGAAGATTTTATAAAGTGAATTTAAATCCTGAAAGAGTTCATACAGTTGTCCTGTGGTCCAAGAATTTTTTGCCTCTTATAAAAAACGCTTATGGAGCAATAGATGCATTAAAGGATTATTCACAACTCTACTTCCTCTTTACAATAACAGGGCTCGGTGGAACAAATTGGGAAATGGGCGTGCCCAAACCAGGAAAGGCAGTTTTACAGCTTGAAGGACTGAGAAAAATAGCAGGGTCAGAAAGGATAGGACTCAGGTTTGACCCAATAGTTCACTGGTGGAAAGATGGAAAATTGAGGACTAACCTTTATTTCCTTGAGAAATTGGCCCCGATACTTGCAGATCTCAGAATAAAGAGGGTAATTTTCAGCTTCGTCCAGTGGTATCCTAAGGCAATAAGGAGGACCAAATTGGCTGGGATAAAATACTATGACCCATCCCCTAAGGAAAAAAGAAAAGAGGCAAAATATTTACTTGATATAACGGATTCTTATGGCCTGAGCCTCGAAGCATGTTCCCAACCTGAGGAGTTCCTTGTTCCTGGGATAAAAAAAGGAGCGTGCATAGATGCCAAGCTTCTCTCAAGTTTACACCCTCTAAAGTGGAAGATCTCCCCAGGAAAAGATAAGGGTCAAAGGCCTTTGTGCGGGTGCAGTAAATCAATTGATATCGGCAGTTATACACTTCCCTGCAACCATTTATGTCTCTATTGCTACGCCAATCCAAGAATCAGGATTTATTAAATTTCAATCATTCAGCTCCCTAAAATGCACAATTCAAGTGCAAAAAAGCCTGTAGTCAATAGGAGGTTAAGGATAAAAATCAACATCAATGTTGAAAAAAGGAACAACCAATGTAAGGGTGTATAATTCTAATATGGAAAGAGAAATTTTAAAGAGTTTTCCATTCCTCTCTAAGAAAAATATTATAAGAAGCTTGGTTGACTTCACCCTTATGCTTCAGTTAGCCGAGATAAACAAGAATTCCTGGTTTTCCTTTACCATCACAAAGTTTATGGGAAATCCACTCATGCTCAAGGAAACAAAAAGAAAACTTCTGTTTCAAATGAGGTATCTAAGCGAATTTTCCAGCAAGCTTTTTGATGAAGAATATTTTAGAGCTGTTGAGTCCCTAATCTCTAACATGCAGGAGAAAGACTATCAGGAAAAATTTATAGAAGAGGCCAATAAAAATCTTACTTATCCTGTAGTAAGAATTGAGTCCAGTGAAAAATTCCCGGATGTCCCGAAGGGCAATGTGGTCCTCGCACTTCCCTCTAAGTTCATAAATCTCCAGCCTTTTCTCACTTCGATTGGGAATAGAATCTATTACCTTTGCAGTATTAAGGCTGGCAGAATCTTTTATTGTAATAAGGAGGTTAAGAGAGAATGCAGAAGAAAGGATGAGAAACAGGGAATAAGCCAATTTCTTATGAAAAATTTTCTTATTCAGGGGACCGAGAAAATCATCGGCGAGAATGAGGTAAAGACTTTGAAGGAAGCCTTGAACCTTTACAACATCAATAGGATTGAAGAAGCTGCGAGTGTATTTGAAATAGTAAGGGGTAAGTATGGAGATTTTCCAGCCCTCCTATATATTCTTGGAAAAATTTACAGGAGGATGGAAAGCAAAGGCGATCTTGAAAGAATATCCAGGAGAATGATTGAACTTTATCCTTCTCTTGATCGTTCCTTTGAGGTTTTCTCCTGGTATTTGGAAGCGGTGAATTCGAAACCTCAACTTAAGGCCACAATAAACAGAGGGCTTTCCCTAAATCCAAAAAATAAAAATCTCAAGGAGAAACTTAAAGAGTTAGATAAAGGAATTAAGGAGGGAGAAGAATTCCTTTACTTAATGAACGGGATAGAATACGAAAGGATTATTGGTAGGGAAAGGGAAATTGAGGAAATAATAGAAGTTCTCAATTGCAAATATAAAAACAATGTTCTGATAGTGGGAGAAGATGGGGTGGGGAAAACTGCCCTTGTTGAAGAACTTGTAAGGAGGATAGACAACGAAGAAATTCCTGAACCCTTTGTTCACAGGAAGATTTATAAATTAAATTTTGCTAAATCCATAGCAGGCACCAAGTTCAGAGGTCAGTTTGAGGAAAGGGTCCTTGAACTTATAAAAAAAGTAAGGGAAACAAATGGGATTCTTTTCCTTGATGACCTTCATTTTCTCCTTTCCCCATCTTTCACAAAGGGAGCCGGTCTAGACATAGCAGGGGTGCTTCTTCCTGAGATGGAAAGAGGCCGCCTTCAGATAATAACCACTACAAGTTTTGCCCAGATAATGGAACTTAAGGAAAATTCTCCTTCATTTATAAGAAGATTCCATACGATCAGGCTGGAAGAAATAGGTGATCCCCTCATGAGGGACATCCTTGAGAAAAAGAAAGAAGTAATCGAGGAGCATCATGGTGTAATAATTCCCCAGCGTTTTCTTTCAAATATAATGGAACTATCTCATCTTTATCTTCCTGAAAAAAAACTCCCAGAAATGGCGATAGACATAATGGACAGAGCTTCTGCAAAGGCATCCATTGATTTTCTGAGGGGATGGAGGGAAATCCCCGAGGTTACTCTTTCTGACCTTCAGGAAATAGTAGCAGAGATGAGCGGCTTGCCTGAGGAGGAGATAAAAACCTCAAGCAGGGATACCGTCTTACATCTTAAAGAAAAGCTGAAAGGTGAAATTGTGGGTCAGGATGAGGCCATAGAGAAAATTTCAAGAGTAATAAGAACAGCAAAACTCGGGATGGATATAGACAGCAGGAGACCCGATGGGGTATTCCTCTTTATTGGACCCACAGGTGTGGGCAAAACTGAGACAGCAAGAGCTCTGGCAAGGACTCTTTTCGGAAATGAAAAAAGGTTAATAAGAATAGATATGTCCCAGCTAATGGAAAAACATTCGTATTCAGAACTTGTAGGTGCTCCCCCTGGATATGTGGGATATTACGACCAGAATCAGCTCACTGATAGAATAATTTCCCAGCCGACCTCAATAGTTCTCCTCGATGAGGTGGAAAAAGCCCATTCAATGGTCCTTAATGTTTTCCTTCAGGTTTTCGACGCAGGAAGGCTCACAGATGGAAGGGGAAGGACAGTGTATTTTAACCATTCCACTATAATCATGACATCAAATCTTGGGACAAAGCTGTATTCCAGCTCAAAAATTGGTTTTCAATGGAACAAAGTTGAAAAATCCGAGATAATGCAGGAAATAAAGAACTATTTTTCCCCGGAGTTTCTGAATAGATTGGACGAAATAGTGTTCTTCAGACCCCTGGGGCTGGAAGATGTAAAAAAGATTATAGAACTCCAACTCAGGGAAGTAAGAAGAAGGTTAAAACTTGAAGGAAAAAGGTTAATTCTCAGTGAAAAGGCAAAGGAAAAAATAGCCATGAGTGGATATTCAATGGAATACGGCGCAAGAAGGTTGGCAAGGACGATAAGAGAGATGGTCCTTGATAAACTTGGAGAAATAAAGCTTTCCGATGAGTGGGGCAGGATAAAAACTATTTATATAGATGTTAAAAACGATGAGATCTTCATAAGAACCTTAGAGGAAAATGTAGAGGTAGAGGATGAAGACCAGATTCCACTTTCCCTCAAGATGAAGCAATAATAGAATTACCCATTTGGCTAAGCTATTTTAATTATAAGCTTATGTATTCATACAGGAAAGAGAAGCGAGCCAAGGAAATGAGGAATTTGCATTTCTCTTCGGTATGTCTGTTGATAAAAGCATAAAGCATAAGTTTATGCTATTGTTGCGATGTGAAGGACAAAAGGTTGAAAAGATTTATATTGAAAAACAGGCATCTTTTCTGGTGGGTGAAGGAGAAGGAAAACATAAGTGAAGAAGCTCTGGTTGAGGCAGTTTTGAATTATGGAACCCGCCGGAGCATAAAGGAGCTTTTTAAACTCTTGGGCGATGAAAGGGCAGCTGAGATTTTCTACAGCCAGATAAGCAGAAGGAGGAAAAACTACAACTCCAGGACAATAAATTTCTTTAAGCTTTATTTCGAAAAACATGCATGAAGAAATCCTTACCAAAGAGCAACTTGAACTTTTGCCCCTCAACAGGCGGTCCATTGATTTTGACCTTTTCTCATCCGAAAAGCTTCACTCCTTATCCATAAAAAACAGAATAAAAAAATCCAGCTTTGAAGTGGACTCTATTATATTCGAGAGCAGCGAACAGCTTCATCTTGTGGTCAATTCCGTAAAAATCAGCTTTGTTGAATTTCCGTTCAAAATTCCACATTTTACCCAATTTAAGGATATAATAACCCTCCCTGAGCTTATAGAGCTTGCCGCTATGAAGGCTTACGCCCTTGGGGAAAGGGCTAAATGGAAGGATTATGTTGATTTTTACTTCCTGCTGAAATACAGGTTCAAAGTGATGGATATAATAAAAAAGGCAGAGAGGATTTTCGGTAGTTACTTCAACAGCAAACTTTTCTTGGAGCAATTGGTTTATTTTGAAGACATAGACTACAGCGAGACCGTAGAATATATAGGAGAGGTTCCTTCTGCCGAGGAGATAAAAGAATCTCTGAAGGAAGCTGCGGTAAGAGCCTTTTAGGATT
>WFSJ01000052.1 GCA_015486055.1 Acidobacteriota bacterium | reverse complement strand
TTTGACTCAGGAGTGAAGGGAAGATTCACAGAAAGGGAGATAGGATATCTTGAAGCCCTTGGAACAACGCTCATCTCCCATATAAAAGAAAGACTTGAGAGGATACCGAAGGAATTTGTTGGGCAAAGCGAGGCAGCAAAGACAATAAGGGAAAAGATAAGAGAAGCAGCAGCGAGCAATGCGAATATTCTTATAGAAGGGGAGAGCGGAGTAGGGAAAGGACTTGCAGGGGAGATAATACATAATCATTCTGGAAGGGCTGGGAAATTTATTGCTGTAAACTGCGCATCAATTCAGCCTACGCTTTTTGAAAGCGAGCTATTTGGCCACAGGAAAAGAGCATTTACAGATGCAAGGGAAGACAAGCGAGGCCTTATTGAAGAGGCAGAAGGAGGAACCCTTCTCCTTGATGAGATAACAGAGATCCCCTCAGATATTCAGGCAAAATTACTTCGGTTTACAGATACAGGGAGATATCGCCGCCTTGGGGAGGAGAAAGAAAACAAAGCAAATGTTCGGATAATAACTGCAACAAACAGAGACATAACCAAAGCAATGGAGGAGAAGAAACTCAGGCATGACCTTTACTACCGCCTTGCACAACTTAAAATAAAGATTCCTCCTTTAAGGGAAAGAGCGCAGGACATAGAAGCACTTATAAAACATTATTCCCCTCTTTTAAATGAAAGGAAACTCAGCAGGGAAGCAAAACAATACCTTATAAACTACCCCTTCCCGGGGAATGTAAGGGAGCTTATGAATCTCCTTGAAGTTCTTGGAATGGGAGAAGGTGAAGTGAGCCTTGAGGAGCTAAAGGAAACACTTAAACAATACGAGATCTTTCCCGGCAAGCAGGATGAGATAGTGGAAAAGATATGGGAAAGGATAAAGGCAGGGGGAAACTTCTGGGAAATGGTGAAAAAACCATTTTTAGCTCGAGAGCTCAATCGCTCTCAGGTGAAGGAATTTCTAAAAAGAGGTCTCGCTCTATCAGGAGGCAAATGGAAAGCTTTATGCAAATTGGTGAACCTTAGCGAAGAAGAATATCACAAATTTATGAGATTTCTTCATGAACAAAAACTAAGACCCGATGATTAATTACGATGTGCCGTAACTTTATTACGCTCTGCCGTAACTTAAATAAACCCAAACCAGTAGATGGTTTAACTATTGAATCTCAGCAATTTCTAAACAAACAATTACGCTCTTCCGTAACTCTCAATATTTCACCATTTCCTTAAATATGCTCTACAAGGCATCTCTTTTGACTTACTCATCTGGCATGGAATTTGCCAATATAATGATGTCCGCTTCGGGTTCAAACCCCATGCGGGCAAAAAAATTTACGGAGGTGTAAGATGAAGGAAAAATTGTTAAAAGTAATGGGCTTGGTGGTTTTAGTTTTGGCTTTAATCCTCGGTATAGTTGTAATTACAGCCCCAACTCCTTTAAAAGCTATAAGCATAAACCCGCATCCCCTAACAGGATCATGTTGTCCTTACTCAGGCGCATGGTGTAATGCAGGCGATAAGGACCATTATAATACTGAGTATTATTCGGGCCATTGTCCTAGGTATTTGTAGGTATTAAGAGATAAAGGGGACATTTTAAAATGTCCCCTTTATCTCTGCTTTACTTTGATGAAAAAGAAGGAGGATATATGAAGTCTAAAAGCAAAATATTATTAATTCCTTTAATTTTTCTTTTCTTATTTCCGGGGTGTTCAAGGAAATTTTCAAAGTATAACTATTCACACTATAAGAAATTAAATAAACCTGAAAAACAGGTAAGCCTTAATGCAAGTACAGTGCTTGTTGGTAGAGAAAGTATTAATTTTTTGGGAGATTTTGAGATAATGGGTAGATATGTCCTTTTTATTGACCACAAATCCGAAAATGCAATAAAAATATTTGATTTAAAATCACGAAAGTTGCTGAAGTCATTTGGCAGGAAAGGGCAGGGACCGAGTGAATTCATTGGAGCCACAGATATAATCCCAGACCCAAAAGATAGCAACACATTCTGGGTTTGTGATCTCACAGCAAGAAAACTTAAAGAATTTAATATAATCAAAATCTTGAATAATGATTTTTCTCCTCAAAGAATTGTTACTTTTAACAGCAGAATTTCACCTCAGTTAATAATTACACTGGACAATGGGATACTTGGAATAGATCGTTCTGGTAAAGGAAGAATTGCAGTATATAATATGGATGGAAAATTAATAAGAAGAATCGGGAAACTTCCAGTTAAGCTAAAAAAAATGGAATTTGCCCCTCAGCACTCGCATGGTTTCTGGGGAGAACTTGCTTATAAAGACAAAACTAAGGAAATATTTCTCGCAACACAGCTTGGTTCTATAGTTGAAAGATACGATTTTGAAAGCGGGAAATTGCTTGCGACATATTATGGTTCAGATGTATTTTTCCCAGTATACGACATAGTGCCAGCGGGAACTTACTATACCATCACACATAATAAAAAAACTAGGTATGGGTATATTGACATTCAATACAATGAGAAGATAGATAAAATATTTTTACTATATTCTGGCAAACCCTTTTATAGTAAAAGCGGAGTACCATGGGAGGGAGCTTTCACTAATGTAATATATGTTCTGGATAAAACAGGGAAGATTACGGAAGAAATAGACTTAAATAGAAAAATTCGTAACATTCGGATAGCCCCAAACGGTTCAGCTTTTTATGGGTCAACTGAAAATGAAATATTGAAGTTTGAATATAATCCACAAAGTACCAAATAAAATAATCCAAGTAAATAAGGGAAAAGAATTTGCCTTGCTAAAAAAGATATTCAAAGCGATATTAATATTAACGGCATATATAATAGTTCTGTTTATTATAAGAAATATTAGAATAACTGAACTTTAACAGCTATTAGAGTGCAAATTGGCTTATAAAGCTGTAGAATTGGCATAGCTTTCCCAAACGTGGCACGACCTTTTAGAATCTTCTAAATTACTCCCAGATCCTCTTAGGGATGTTCATATGAAGCTTCCTGAATATCTCTGCAGCCATCCCACCTATCTCTGTTCTTACCCACCACTTTCCTACACCCTCTGCTCTGAGGTGGACAGCCTTAATCTTTTGAAGTTCCCACAGCGCCTCAGACCAGCTGTGCTCAAACCCTTCTTCCTTAAGCTCCTTCATAAAGAGCCTCTGAAGATAAAGCGCTAAAAAGCATACTCCTATATGTCCCCGGACTCTCCTTTCCACCCAGTGATATATGGGGCGTATGTCTAAAACATTCTTCAGGTCCCTGAATGCCCTTTCTACTTCCCAGAGCCTCTTGTAGGAAAGTGCCGAGCTGTCCGGAGAAAGTTTGGTGTTTGTAACTATTACCCACTTGCCGTCGTAGACAGCTTCTGCTTCTGCCTTTTGCCTGTCTATTTCAAATCCCTCCCCCTTTGCTTTAAGATATTTCCTGTAGCCCTTGTTTGCTATAAGAGTCTTTGCCCCACCCTTGAGTTTTTCCTCAAGTGCCTTAAGAATTTCTCCCCTCTCATGCTTTTGCCGTTTTGACTCTTGTTCGTTAAGGCATACTATGTAGCGGCGGCCTTTTATGGGAACTTCTTTCACCTTGAGGTTTTGGGAGACCTTCCTGTAACGGCCAGCCCTTGAGAGGGCTTCTCTTGCTTCGTAGCCCCTCATCCTTGCACCTAATATGTAGCCAAGACCCGCTTCGTCTAATCCCTGAATTATATCCTCAGATACGCAGCCCCTGTCTGCAACTACTATTGCTTCCTTTATCCCAAAGCGGCGCTTTACTTCAAGGGAGACTTCTTTGAAGGAAGAAACATCAGCCTTTGAGCCCTCAAATACTTTGTGCATAAGTGGAAGTCCATCTTCTCTCATTGCAACTACAATGACTATCTGCTTTCGCTCAGGTCGGTGGTCTTTGCTGTACCCATAGGCTGCAAGTCCTGAAGGCCCTTCTCCTTCAAAGTAGCTGCTCGTTGTGTCAAAAAATACAAGGCGAACTTCTGGGCCGAAAAGCTGGTCTTTCCCCTTCCATAGCAGGTCCTCTATCTCCTGAATATGTTCTGCAAGGTGGTCTAAAGCTCTGTAATAGTGATGAAGCTGGAGAGGCTCTTGTTTTCTATTGAGGTATTGCCCCTGCCTCCATCGGAGAAACATTCCTCGCTTGGAGTGAGGCTCTGTGAGGCGGTTGAGAACCATCTCGAAGGCTGCCTCCCCAAGGTCAAACTCAATCCCCTGTTTTTCACCTATCTTCCTCAGTTGTTCCCCAAGTCCTGCTCTTTCCCAAAGTTTCCTGAATATGTATGCAGGACCCAGCTCTTTTCCTTCTTCTGCAAATAGTTCCTGCTGGTTTATCCAGCGTTGTTTGGAGAAGCTAAGGAGTGCTTTTATCATTCTGTCTATCATTCCTTTCTTCTGCAGGTGCTGGAGTCTGCCAAGAAGATAGTTCTTTTGCTTTACTTTACCCTTTTCTTTATAAGAGTGGACGAGATATAGGTAAGTTCTTTTCCCCCCGTCCCTGTTTGTGAAAGTTTTAGTTCTTAAAAACATATGAGTAAGATACCATGTTTTATCAAAAAAGTCAAGAGGAAATTCACATAAATGTATATAATTATGCGTGGCACGACCAATTTTAGAAATGGAGATGAAATAAATTGAAAATCCACATTGTGGAAAAAATAAGGTGGCTATATAAGAGGAAGATTCAGGGTATTAATTTGTGGTCATAAAGTTTTCCACATAGCTCTTTCCCCAGGATCTGTCAAAGATGAGAATAAGCAACTTCCAAAAATCTATCATAAAAAAGATGGATTATAAAAGAGGACTAAAATACAATATCTCTGGTAACATAAGAAGATGTGTAAGTGATGGGACTATATCATGCAGTTCGGGAAAATTTCAAAGCAGCTATAAATTAGTATATGAAATGAATTTCGGTTGTTCAATCTGTCTATTGAATTTGAAAGAGACATATGATTTTTATCTTAAGTTGCCTAAATTACACAACCTAAGATTTTGCATAGTAACACCGATAAAATCAGATAGTTACATAAAATTTTATCTTGATGAAGCATTAAAAAACTACGACATTTGCGTTATCCAGCAGGAACATTTGGATGATAATATACCTCTCTATCTTTTAGACGGTTCAAACAGAATAATAATGGCTGGTGATATAAATTCATATCCGTTCTTAAAAGAGGAGTATATAAAAAGATTTAAAGAGACTTTGCACCCAAGCTCGGGATAGTGCTAATAGCGATAAAGGCAGTGAGTGGATATTTAATGGGAGCTCTTCTTAAAAAATACAGCGCAAAGACAGTCCTTTTCATTGCTCACAGACTTAGCTCGATAAAAAATTTTGATAGAATAGCAGTTCTTGAAAAAGGAAGAATAGTAGAAGAAGGAACTCACAATGAACTACTAAAGAAAGGAAATATTTATTCTTCATTTTGGAAGAATCAAAAAGGAATTTCTAACAAAAAATGTAAATAATGAGGAAAGAATGCAGGAAAAAATTGTCCAGAGCTGAAAGATTTGATATATTTAGAAATTATAGGAGTATGGGATGAAAAAGATATCAATTATCATTGGGATTTTGATTGTGATAGCAGGGATAGGATATTACGGGTGGGGATATTTCAAGGGGAGGAATGGGAACAGCAGAGAAGTGCAGAAAAAGGTGAAGGAGAAAGCGAAAGGCAGAGCAGAAGAAGCGCCGATTCCTGTAAAGGTGACAGAAGCTGTTCTTGGGGACCTCCCTTTGAGGCTGAGCTTTTCGGGTCAGGCTGACTGCTGGGACAAGGCTACTGTAAAGGCAGAGGCTTCCGGAAAAATAGTTAAGATTTTTAAAACCATTGGGGAAAGGGTAAATAAGGGAGAAGTTGTTATAAAGATTGACGATGAGGACGAAAAGATATCTTACGAGCAGGCAAAGGCAGTGCATCTTAAGGCCCTTGCTGATTATATTACCACCTTCAGGACAATCAAGATCAAGGGAATAGGGATGAGCAATAAGGACAGGGAAAGGGTAAAAAAAGCAAGGGCTCAATACGAGAAGTCACTTTCCTTTTTCAGGGAGGGAAAACTGAGCCAGGAGAAGCTTAAGGACGCAGAGGAAAAGCTCCTTATTGTTATGATTGAGGCAGGGGCATTGAAAGAGGAGGTGAGGAGGGCAACGAAAGGCCTTACAGACGCAGAATTGAATTTCAGGAAGGCAGAGCTTGCCCTTGAAAGAACAGAGGTAAAGGCACCATTTTCGGGGGTTGTCTCTGAGATTAAGATATCCACGGGAGAGACAGTTTCTCCTGGGTCAGAGCTTTTCAGAATTGTGAATCCTGCCTCCCTTTACATAAGGGCTTATGTTCTTGAAAGCGAACTTGGAAAATTGAAAGAAGGGATGGAGGCAAGGGTTAAATTTCTTGCCTTTCCAGATAAATACTTCAGGGGGAGAATAAAGGCGATCAGTCCCGAACTTGATCCTGAAAAGAAGACAGCGGTTGTCTATATCCAGCTTTCAAAGAATTCGCCTCTTTTAAGGCCAGGGATGAGCTGCGATGTTGGAATTGAATATAAAATTCTTAAAAATGTTGTGAAGGTTCCGAGGAAAGCTATTATTGTCCGCTCTCAGAGACCCCTTGTATTTGTTGTCCAGAACGGCATCGCCCTCTGGAGGTATATTGAACTCGGGGCCCAGAACGACACAGAGGCAGAGATAAAAAGCGGTGTCTCTGCGGGTGAAGATGTTGTTGTTGAAGGCCAGCTTACCTTAGCCCATCAGTCAAAGGTCAAAATTCTGAAATGAAATTCATTCGCCTCTGCGTCCGCCGACCTGTAGGGACTTTTATGTTTTTTGTGGGCGTGCTCCTCCTTGGATATGTTTCCCTCAGGAACCTCAAGGTTGACCTTCTACCATCCCTTTCATATCCAAAACTGACTGTTGTCACTGAATATCCAGGGGCAGCGCCTCAGGAGGTTGAAAAGCTCATCACAGAGCCCCTTGAGGCTGACCTATCATCAATTCCCTCTTTAAAAAAGTTATATTCCACATCAAGGGAAGGGCTTTCAATAATAACCCTTGAATTCCACTGGGGGACAGATATGGATTTTGCCCTCCTGCATACGAAGGAAAAGGTTGAGGAAGGAGCAAGCCATCTTCCCACTGACTGCGAGAAACCTTCAATTTATCAGTGGGACCCATCATCAAAGCCTATAATTATTGCCGTCCTTGAGGGAAAGGCTATTTCTCAGCTCAGGGATACCGCCACATATCTAATAAAGCCAAGGCTTGAGAGGCTTGATGGAATAGCGAAGGTTGAGGTTAGAGGGGGCGGAAAGGAAGAGGTCCTTGTTTCCCTTGACCCCGAAAAAATGGCTCTTTATGGGGTAAGCTTTGATGAAGTGGCAAATGCAATAGATTCCTACAATCAACTTGTCCTTGGCGGGACAGTGAGGAAAGAAAAACTTAGGTTCGTGCTCAAGGTGGAGGGGGAAATTAAAGAGCCAGGGGAGATAGAAAAAATACCTATAAAGAGCATATCAAGAAGGGACCCTGATGGGGAAAACAGAGTGGAGAGGGAGATTCTCATCGGGGATATAGGTAAAGCTGGTTTTTCAAGAAAAATAAAGCAGGGGGATATAAGATATAATGGAGCCGAGGCAGTGGCTCTTATGATTTACAAGGAATCTTCTGCAAATACTGTTGCAGCGACAGAAAGGGTTGAGAAGGAAATGAAAAATATAGAAAAGGAATTTTCAGGGCTGAATTTCAGAGTCATTTCAAAAGAAGCCTCTCTTATTAAATCCTCAATTTACTCCATAAAGATTTCAATCTATATTGGTGCGTTGCTTGCATTTTTTGTCCTTCTTCTCTTTCTCCAGAATCTCAGGGACCCCATCCTCGTCGCTCTTGTCATCCCAATTTCTGTAATTTCAACCTTTGTGTTGATGTATTTTGCAAAGGTGAACCTCAACATAATGAGTCTTGGTGGACTTGCCCTGGGGGTTGGAATGTTCGTTGACAACTCAATTGTAGTTCTTGAAAGCATGTTCAGGCACAGGAAGGAGAAGCCTGCGGATGAAGCTGCAGTTGATGGGGCAACAGAGGTTGCAGGGGCAATAACCGCTGCAACACTTACAACGATAGTTATATTCCTGCCTGTAATTTACATCTACGGAATAACTGGAAAGCTTTTTCGTGACCTTGCCCTTACAGTTTCCTTTTCTTTGCTTTCCTCGCTTTTTGTAGCATTGACCCTTCTTCCGTCTATGTTTGCAGCTTTTGCAGGGAAGAAAGAAAAGAAGGAAAAAGCTGTGGAAAGGCCTGAAAAGAACAGAGGGGCGCTGCCTTTAATCCACAGGATTTTAGCATTTCCATTTTTGCTAATTGGCTATGGAATAAAATATTTGATTTTAGGCTTTGTTTTCCTATTTAAGAACATAACTTATGCCCTTTCCTCTATCTCAAAGGCAATATTTGCCCCGATTTTTGAGGGATTCTCCTCGCTTTATTCCTGGTTTGATGAGAAGTATCACAATTTTCTTAAGCTATGCTTCAGGAAAAAATCTATTCCTTATTCAATTTCAGTTTTAATGATAGTTTTTGCTGTTCTTTTCTATTTTGCTTTAAAAAAGGAGCTCCTTCCCTCTCCAAAGACGGATAAATACGAGCTTCAGGCGACGACCCCATCTTATCTTGGTTTTGAGGAAACTGACAGAATTGCAAGAGAAATAGAAGGCAAGCTTCTTTCAAGAAAAACAACTGCTTTTGTATTTTCCCAGGTTGGTGCGGTTTCTAAATTGGGAAGCATGGAAGAAGCTCTTTCGGTAAACTCTATGGAAGGAATTATAAAGAGCAGCAAGAGGGAAAAGGATATGGAATACACAAGGCGAACTCTCCCGAGATTCCCTGGCCTGGTTTTTTCAGTTTTTCCGGAGAGAAATACCCTTTCAAGATATTTGAGGCTCGGTGCAGAAAGCTTCCAGATAAAGGTTTTCTACGAAAGGCAGAAGGATGGAATAATGGTTGTGAATAACATAATGAGGAAGATAAATGGAATAAAAGGTCTTGCAGACCTTCGGACAAATGCTGTGGAGGGGAAACCTGTTCTTGCTTTAAAGTTCAAAGAGGAAGTCTTGAGGGAAACGGGCATAACGAGAAAAGAACTCTCAGAGCTGATTGAGGCAATATTCAGAGGGAGGAAAGTCTCCACTATGAGGAGATTTCAGAGGACTTACGATGTTGTGCTTTCAACCCCGCTGAGAGAGAAAAGGAGTCTTGATGCTATGATGAGACTTCCTGTTGAGGTTAAGGGAAGGAAATACAGACTTTCCGAGCTTGTGGGGACTGAAAAGCTATCCTCCGTGAAGGAAATAACAAGGGAGGGACAGGAAAGCTATTTCCTTATTGCTGCTGACCTCAAAGGAAGGAGCTCTGATATTTCCAGGAGAGTGAGAGCAGCGCTTGCAAGAATGGAGATTCCTCCTGGGGTCAGGATAAAAATTGCAGGTGAGGAAGAGGAAAGGCAGAAGGCATTTGGTTCAATAAAGGAAGCGCTCATCCTTGCCGTCCTTCTTGTCTTTATGGTTATGGCTGCCCAGTTTGAGAACTTGATTCATCCGCTCATAATAATGCTTACGCTTCCAATGGGACTTTTCGGGGGGTTTTTCCTCCTGCTAATTACAGACTCAACCCTGAATGTGATATCAGGAATAGGCCTTCTTGTTATGACAGGAATAGTGGTGAACGACGCAATTGTAAAGGTGGACTATGCTAACAAGCTCAGAAAGAAAGGGATGGGAGCAAGAGAAGCAATGCTTGAGGCATCAAGGGTAAGGCTCAGGCCAATTCTTATGACGACATTCACAACGGTATTCGGGCTTCTCCCAATGTCATTGATGCAAATGCAGGGTTCGGAGCTTCAGAGACCACTTGCGATAGTGATAATCGGGGGGCTTTTGGCCTCCACCTTCCTGACCCTGATTCTCATCCCTGTGCTTTACGAAGCCGTGGAGAGGTGAGATGAATTATATGCGGGTTAAAAAATGAAGGAGGTTGAGATATGAAAAGGTTTGCTTTTTTCCTGATTTTGTTTTCCTTTTCCCTTTTTGCAGGGACGGAAAAGAAATTTCCCCTTGTTACAGAGAGGCCTCTATTTGATCTTTTTCCAAATGCAATTCAGGTTCACAACGGCAGAATTTATGTTTCTGACAGGGCGGACTACTCCATAAAGGTTTTCTCAGAGAGCGGAAAATATCTTTTCAAATTCGGAGAAAAGGGCGAAGGTCCAGGACTTTTCAAAAGATGGTTTGGTGCATATACAATCTCTCCTGATGGGAAAATATACCAGGCAGATTTCTGGGGCGGTAACAGGTTCATAAATGTTTTCAGCAAAGACGGAAAATTTCTAAAAACTATACCCATAAACTTCAAGGGAAATTTCGGAGTTGCAGATATTATGGCAGATAAATCTGGAAGAATAATATTGGGGCTTATATCCGGGTATAACTTCAATAGGAAGGAGGGTATAGTTTTTACAGGCTCTTATTACAATTATTATTTGCTGGCTCGGGATGGAAATTTAAAAAAGATTCACACAGATTTAATTTATCACAGTTTTTCCTTCGCCGAAAATGGGCCTCAGTTTACCCTTCCCTTAGAGGTTTATTATATTTCAGCATACAGCCCTGAGATAAATACTCTTGCGCTCTGTAAAAATAATGAGGCGAGAATTATGCTTATAAATCTTACGACAGGCATGAGTAAGGTAATAGACACTGGGTGGAAAAAGGAAATGACTACAAAACCAGAGCTTGCAGAGCTCATAAAGCCTTGGACAGAAACTTCATGGATGCAGCCTGAAGGGAAAGAACTTTACAAAAAACTCAGCCCTTCAATTTTGCCCACTCCTTATAAGCCCATAATAAAAAGGATTCTCTTTACCCCGGAAGAAGATATCATAGCGATAAAATCCTTGGGCAGAAATATTTATCAAATAAAAAAATTCTCTTTGAGTGGAAAACTCATCGGCGAATTTACAGATACCAATTACCCGAGATTCATCACCAAGAACAGGGCCTATTTCACCGAGGAGAACGAGAAAGAACACAGGACTTATATGATAATTAAGGAGAGGGGAAAATATTAAGCAGAAATGCGATGGATAATTGAAAAACCTGTCTTTTCCGCGATTTTATTTTTCTCTATCCTTCTTTTAGGTTTCTATTCTATAAAGAATACCCCGATAGAGCTTGTTCCAGAGGAGAAGCTTCCCCAGCTATCGGTTACAGATTCCTGGTATGGAGCAAGCCCCGAGATGATTCTCCAGAAGACAGCCCTTCCGATTGAAGAGGAGATAATGAGTGTAAAGAGTGTGAAGAAGGTAAAAACCACCTGTCAGGAAAATCAGTTGAGGATGGATGTTGAGTTCTGTCGGGGAACAAATATGGAATTCGCCTATCTTGCCGTTAAGGAAAGAATAAACAGAATAAGAGACAAACTTCCTCCACAGGCAAGGTGGGTGAATGTAGCGCCCTATGTTCCAAAGGAATTTAAGAAAAAGCCATTCCTTTCAGTTGGAATATTTTCAAAGGCATCTCTTCAGACTGTAAGAAACATTGCTGAGAGGGAATTTCTCCCGGCTCTCAAGTCTGTTCGGGGTGTGGAGCATGTTGAGCTCTGGGGAGGTGCAGAACCCGAGGTGAAAATATCAATAGACCCGAATAAAATGAAGCTTTACGGGATAAACATATATGAGGTGTATTCCCAGCTTGGCAATAATTTTTACACTCTTCCCTCCATTTCAATTCATAGAACAGGGGGAGAGGTAAGCCTTGCTCTTTCTCACAGCGCTGCAGCCCCTTCTGAAATAGAAAAAATAAGGCTTAAAAACGGGAAAATCTCCCTCAGAGACATTGGGAAAGTATTTCTCTCAAATAAGGAGATAAGGGAGGAGAAAAGATATCAGGGAATGCCTGTTGTTGTTCTTGATGTTTATAAGGAGAAAGGCGAGAGCTCGCTCCATCTTTCAAAAATTCTTAAGGGAAAGGTGGAAGCGGTTGAGGGGAGGCTGGGCGGAAAGGTAAAAACGAAAATACTTGAGGATGAGAGTAAGGAACTGAGGGAAAGGCTCACAAGATTAATAAAACTTTCAGTTCTGATTCTTTTTGTAATTTTTGCGATACTGCTTATAATAATGAGAGATATAAAGGCTTCCCTCCTTGTATTTTCCTCTGTTTTCTTTTCTGTTTTTGCGGCCTTTACCCTTCTTTATATCCTCAAAATTCCGGTAAACCTTCTTACACTTTCAGGCTTTGCCCTTGGTTTCGGGATGTTCGTTGATAATGCAGTTGTTGTTTTTGAGAACATATTCAGACTCAGGGAAAGGGGTATGGAGAAAATTGAGGCAGCAGTTGAGGGGTCAAAAGGGGTAATTCTCCCTGTGCTTGCCTCAACGCTTACAACAATAATAGTGTTTTTCTCATTTGCTTATTTTCAGGGAAGGCTCAGGATTTATTACCTTCCCCTTGCATACACGATAGCCCTTGCCCTAATTTCTTCTGTTTTTGTTGCTTTTACCCTGGTACCTTCTTTAAGTTCAAGGATAGAATTTCACGGGCTGAAGCAGAGAAGATTAAACAAAGGAAAATTTTACCCCTTTATTTTTAAATACTCTCTTTTTGTGCTTATTCCAGTAACTCTATTCTTTATTTTTTCATACAGGACATTTATAAAGGAAGTTAGCTTCGGGAGATTTTTCTCCTGGTATCAGAGGCAGAGGCTTGATGTATGGGTTTCTCTTCCCCCTGGAGCTACATTCCAGGATACTAAGAAGACAATCCTTCAATTTGAGAAACTTGCCCTTTCAAAACCTTACCAAAAGGATGTAGGGACGAGGATAAGAGAAAATAGTGCTGATATGGAGATAAAATTTCCACCTAAGATTGAATTTTCCGCCTACCCTTATATTTTAAAGCAGGAGCTGATTCAGCTCGCAACAAATATGGCGGGGATAGGTGTGGGGGTCTGGGGATTTGACCCTGAGGGATACTACTATTCACCCTCGGCAGGAAGTTTCCTCCCTTACTCAATTGAAATAAAAGGATATGATTTCTGGAAGTTGAAAAGGCTTGCAGAAGCCCTTAAAAGGAGCCTCCTCCTTCATAGAAGAATACAAGATGTGGAAATTCTCACCCAGAGCTCATTTTTCTGGGGAGGAAAGAGAAAGTATTATTCCCTTGAATTTAATTTTGATGCGATAAGAAAGTACGGTATAAATCCTCGCAGGCTAATATATCTTCTAAACAGTCTTCTCAGGTCAAGGGGGCTTCCCTCAAGGATAAAAATAGGTGGGAGGGAAATGGATGTGGAGATAAGGCCAAAAATGGAAGAACCGGAGCTTGGAAGCCTCCTGTCAATGGAATTTAAATCCTTTAAAGGTGTGTCATTCAGGCTGAAGGATGTTCTTAAACTCGGTGAGAAATACACGAAAGGGGGAATAGAGCGGCAGAACCAGGAATATGTTGCCTATGTAAGATGGGATTATCTCGGCTCCTATAAAAAAGGGGAAAAAGTCAAAGAAGCAATATTCAAAAATTTAGCACTTCCCCCTGGATTCAAGAAAAACCTTGAGGCGCAGCGCTGGATGATGACGGAGAAAGAAAAGGGACAGTTGAAATTTGCAGCAATAATCTCCCTTATTCTAATTTTTCTCATTCTTTCAATACTTTACGAGAGCATAGCCCAGCCCTTCATAGTTATGCTTTCAATTCCGCTTGCACTTATAGGAGTTTTCCTTACCTTCGTCGTTGCGGACTTTCCATTTGATTCCACAGCATATATTGGAGTGATTCTTCTTTTCGGGATAGTTGTCAACAATGCGATAATCCTTGTTGACCACACTAATTCTTACTTAAGGAAAGGATACAGCATAGTTGAGGCTGCTGAGATGGGGGCAAGAGAAAGGATAAGGCCAATTGCAATGACAAGCCTTACAACTGTCCTTGGAATGCTCCCCTTAGTAATATTTCACAGAGGAGGGCAGGCAGATATATGGACAACCCTTGCCCTCTGCACAGTTGGCGGACTTACTGCTTCAGCCCTCCTTGTCCCTGTAATCATCCCCATTTTTTATGAACTTACTTATAAATCGAGGTCCTTCTTCAGGTGAAATTTTCTGATTATCTATCCTCTTTCTACAGGGAGCGTGAGGCAGGTGGGACCTCCTGAGCCCTTTACAAACTCTGAAAGGTCAAGGGCTGATACCCTGTAACCCTTCTTCCCGAGTAATTCCACCGTCCTTGTGTTCATCTTTTCTGCGATAATCACTTTTTCCCCAAGGCAGAGCACATTTCCATCTATGAACCCTCCGCAATCAATCTCTATTGTGTAAAGCCCGCTGAAGAATCCTCCAGGAAAGACTCCCTTACATACAAGAGCAGTCTCTGGACTGACCATGCTCATCGCTCCCCCAATATGAAGATGGGGAGATGGAAGTTGGGTTATTCTCACCTCAAACCCCATTTTTTCAAGGATACTTTTTAGCTGGCTTGCACCTTCCTCATTTGTCCTTGAGGAAACGCTGATGAAAGCAACTCTGCCTGCAATGATTATATCTCCCCCTTCTGCTGTTCCAGGAGATTTTATTTCTCCAGCCTCTGGAATTCCAAGCCTATTTAGAATACCTGCCATCCATTCATCCTCGCCTCTTCTTGTCTGAAGTCCCATTCTGAGCTTTATATATCCTTGCGGGGTTACAACTGATGTGTCCCTTGTGAAAATGGAATTTGGATGACCCTCTAACTCCTCAATATCTATTACTTCTGCCCCGAATTCCCTCATTGCTCCTTTCAGTCGTTCGTGCTGTTTTATCGCTGTTTTCCTGTTAGCTATTTCCTTTATATTGTGCTTTTTGGGATTGTCAACTTTATAATACTCCTTCAGCGGGCTTGAAACCACAACCTTTCTCAGCTTTTCCCCTTCATTTCTTACCATTATATTTCCTCTGGGAATTTATATACCTGAAAATATAATTTTCTCATAAAAACATATTATTTCTTTTTACAGCAAGGCTCAAGTCAATTTGAACTCTCACTTAATTTCCTGTAAAATTCCCCTATGTTGGTAAAGGTTTTTGTGGATGAGAAAGAGGCAATAAAGCTGGGGTTAAATCCTGAAGATGTTCCACTTCCCTCATATTCTCATGAAGGAGATGCTGGGATGGATTTTTTCAGCCCTTATGGTTTTGAAATTCCTGCAAGGGGCGATATTCTTATTAACACCTGCCTTAGGATAGAAATCCCGGAAAACACAGTGCTTATAGCCTTCAACCGTTCTTCAGTGGCTATGAAGGGCATAATAAAAGGTGCTCAGGTTGTGGACTCAAGCTATCGGGGAATAGTTAAGATTCATCTTATAAACCTTCGCGATGAACCATTTAAAATAGAAAAGGGGGACAAGATAATACAATTCGTTCTTCTTCCTTATATGAAGGGAGAAATAAAGAAGGTGGGAAAAGAGGGCATAAACTGGGATACAAAGCGGGGAGAGGGAGGCTTCGGCTCAACGGGGTAAATTTTCCTTTGCGGCGTTGAAAACAAATACTCCTTCATCCTTTCTTTTCTTTTCTGAGGCGAAATAGATGGATGGGGAGCCGTATTTTCTTCTAACCTTATCCATAGCCCTCATCAATTTCTCTTCCTTAAATTTAAACAGTGATGGGGTTGGCTCATAATAAATATTCGAAACCTCAACGGAAAGGAGTCTTATTCCATAACCCCCTATAAGATTTTTGGCAATTTTCCTTATTTCCCTGTAAAGTGAGAAGAAATCCGAAAATGAAGGGGAAACAGAGACGCAGCGGGTTGTATCCCTGAAATCTGCTCTCCTTATCCTCAGGCATGCCCTTCCTGCCTTTCCCCTTTCTTTCCTGAGCTCAGAGGAAACAGAATCGCAGAGATAAATAAGATGGGGAATGGCTTCGCCGAAATTGTAGATATTCTCCTCCAGGGTATAACTCCTGGAGATTGACTTTGCCCTTTTTGGGGGCTCTATTGCTGAAAGGTCCTTTCCCAGCACTTGAAGGAGGAGTGATTCTCCTCGCTTGCCCAGAAGCTTCTTCAAACTCAGGGTGGGAACTTCCCTGAGCTGTGATACAGTTGTGATGCCCAGTTTTCTCAGAGCTTCTTCAGTTTTTTTCCCTATGCCGGGGATTTCGGATAGAGCGAAAGAGGCCAAAAACTCCAGTTCTTTTCCTTCTGGGGTGTGGAGGAATCCATTGGGTTTTGCCCTTGATGTTGCAAGCTTTGCAGTGATTTTTGATGAACCTGCTCCTGCAGAGACAGTAAGGCCAAGCTCTCTTGAAACTTCTTTCCTTATTTTCCTGCTGGCCTCTACAAAGTCAGAGTAGAGGAGCTTGCAGTGGGTGAGCTCCATAAAGACTTCATCCTGGGAGAGGATTTCCACATCAGGTGAATATTTATAAAGCAGGTTATAGAATTTAAGTGAATATCTCTCATAAAGCCTGAAATCGGGGGGAAGAAAAATACAGGGCTTGCAGAGCTTTTTCGCCATAAAAATTGGCATTCCTGATTTTACCCCGTATTTCCTTGCCTCATAGGAAGCAGTGGCAACAACTGAGCGTCTCAGGGAATTTCCACCTACAACAATCGGTTTTCCCTTGAGTTCAGGCCTTCTTTTTTGTTCTACCTGGGCATAAAAGGCGTCGATATCAAAATGGACGAAAAATCTCATCTTTCCCCATTAATATTTTAACCCCAAACAGATGAATAAAAAAGTTTAAGTTTTTCCCTTTTCCGGGATTAAATTCACTATAAATATGACCACAAATAGAAGAAGAATGAGCCAGAAACCTATTTTGTAATCTATTGCCAGAAGACCCACACCTGTTTCTGCTACTTTCTGGTCAATTTTTGTCTTTAAAAAAAGCATAACTACAGTTCCTGCAAGCCCTGTTATTGAGAGAATCTTCGAAATCAGGATGCCTTTTAAAAAGCTTAGGACAAAGCCCAATATCGCAAGGGCAAAGGCAATCCTTGTCAATGGCTCTCCCTTTACCTTTTTGGTCTGCGGTTTTTTTGCATTTATAGCAGGATTTTCAATCTTAAATCCCGTTACCATCTGGATCCCTGTTATAGTTTTGAGCCTTTGAGTTCCACATGAGACTTCCACAAAAGGAAGAAGAAAAGAAATTAGCAGCACCGCAAACAAAATTGTTGTTAATTCTCCTTTTTTCATACTTATAAGAATATACAATCTTTGCTGAAAAATCAAATTCATAGTGCCAGGCACTTGACAGTCTTCAAACTTTTCCATATAATATCTCCGAAAAAGGAGGTAAAGAATGGGAAGACCACTGAGAGTAAAGATCAAGGGCGCCCCGGCCTACTATCACATAATATCCCACACAGTATGGGAAG
>WFSJ01000051.1 GCA_015486055.1 Acidobacteriota bacterium | reverse complement strand
CTTTCTTACTCGCCTTCTTGTACCTCTTGGATACCTCCCTTACAGCCGCCTTCCTCTCCTCGAGTTTGAGAGCCATATGCTTACCTCCTGATGAAAAATTTTCTCTTCCTGGCATCTCTTTTCATCTCCTCATTTTATATTTTTCGTGTAGATCTTTAAACGAGGCAACGATTCTGTTTCATATAGATTTTTCGTGAGGCAATTCCCTACTGGACAAAAACGTTTACATTTATTATAATGTGTATACAGTTTTGTCCAGAGAGGTCTTTTATGAATAAGAAAGATAAGAAGATATACAAAGTGTTCAGGAAATATAATGGCTTTGCCAGAACAGGAGATATTCTGGCAGCAGGAATTCATCGCCGTGATATAAAAAGAATAAGAGATGAAGGGAAAATAATACGGGTAAAAAGAGGACTTTATCGCCTCTCAGAACTTCCGGTTATTTCCAATCAGGGATTTATTGACCTTGCCCGTGCTGTGCCAGAAGGAGTTATCTGTCTGCTCTCGGCTCTTTCTTACTATGAACTTACTACCTTTAATCCCTCAATCATATCAATGGCACTCCCCAGGGGAACAAGGCGTCCTAAAATTGAATACCCGCCTGTTGAATTTTATTATTTTTCCATCAAGCAGTTTGAGGCAGGGATTGATGAGATAAGTATCAAAGGTCATGAGGTTCGTATCTACTCTCCAGAAAAGACTATTTGTGATTGTTTCCGCTACCGCAATAAACTGGGACTTGATATAGCAAAGGAAGGTCTATCTGAATATCTTAAACGCAAAGATCGCAATCTGGAAAAACTGCTTGAATATGCTGAAATTTGTAGAGTGAAGAGGCTTCTTGAGACCTGGATTAATGCTATGGTTTAGGGATAAGTGAAGATGAAAAGAAAGATTAAAAATAAACCAGCTTCAATAAGAGCAAGGCTCATGAATATTGCCAGAGCTGAAGGTATGGACTTTGATGCTCTTCTATTGCGCTATTTTCAGGAAAGATTTCTTTACCGTCTATCAATTTCTGAATTCTCTGACCATCTAGTGCTGAAAGGAGGACTCCTCTTAATCTGTTTAAAGATGCCGATGTCCCGTCCGACCAAAGACATTGATTTTCTGGCAGAAGGTGTGAAAAATGAACCTGCTGAGATAGAACGTATTTTTAGAGACATTGCTGAGATTTCCTGCGATGATGGAGTTAAATTTATTCCTTCGTCTATAACTTCGGAACGCATAAAGGAAGACGCTGATTATGAAGGAATACGGCTCAAAATAGATGCCACATTGGGTCAGGCAAGAAAAAGGCTGCAGATGGACATTGGGTTTGGAGATATAATTGTTCCCAGGGCAGAACTCATGGAGTTTCCAACTCTGTTAGAAGAGAAACCTCCAAAACTCAAAGCTTATTCAGTAGAAAATATTATCTCCGAGAAGTTTGAGGCTATGGTTAAGCTGGCCATGGCTAATAGTCGGATGAAAGATTTTTATGATGTATATAGCCTTTCACTCGGTTATGATTTTCGAGGTAGCGGACTTAAGAAGGCAATTGAATCTACTTTTCAGAGAAGAAAGACTCCTTTACCTGATAATCCTCTGGTCTTTCGCTCAGAATTTCATAAAGATAAAGGAAGACATAGGCAATGGGTTGCTTTTCTTCGCAAATCACGACTTTCTAATGTAAACCAAGAATTCAGCCAGATAATGGAGAGGATTACCGCTTTTCTAAAACCCATAATAGACTCCATTAAAAACAGAACTCGAATGGATAAATTATGGAATCATACTGCAGGATGCTGGAAGGAGTAATTTTATTCTAATCAGGATTCTCTCCATCATCTTGTTGAACTCTTTTATCTGCCTATCTGGGTCCTTTATTGCTAAGAGTACTCTTAGTCGGCGTTCTGAGAAATGCCGGATTGCCTTCTGGTCTTGAGGATTGAGAAGTTCTTTCCGTATTTCTAGTGTCAGCTTCAGAATTTTTAAGGGAAAAAGAAGAAGGACAGGTTGAGGAGCTTAATCCTCTTAAGCAAAAGGTAAAATAGTCTATTACGGGAAGTATACTGCTCCCCTTAGAAAGTGGACACAAGAAAAGTTTAAGGTTATAAGGAAAGAGTCCCCTTTCCGCAGGGAAGGGGACCGCAGCAGGGTTTCGTTTTTTACCTCTTACGGTTTACTATATATAAGCTATGAAAGGAGCATAGAATGGCAAAGAGATACTCACCAACAGAAAATAACAAATCCCATCCTCACTCTGGGCTGGGATATTTAAGTCCCTTGGAGGTGGAGAGAAAATATTATAAAATAATGGAGGAAAATGATGCAGATTACACAAATTCAACTCAAAAACTGTCCACTTTTTAGGGGAGCAGTACAAATGGAAGGTGTTTGAACTCCCTGAAATGGTAAAGCGGGATATTCAGATAGACCTTGAGGGTAATTCAATTGTTGCAATTGTGGGCGTAAGAAGGGCAGGCAAAACATATCTTATGTTCAATATAATAAAGAGCCTTATTGAAGAAGTGGG
>WFSJ01000050.1 GCA_015486055.1 Acidobacteriota bacterium | reverse complement strand
GTCCTTTGCCTTGCTGGCTCAGGGCGAGTTCAGCATTAACTTCTTTTACGGGTTCGTAAACCCATCAGATTTTAATGCCAACGCAAGGGGGTTTACTAACTTGTTCAAGGATGGAGCGGCATACGATGCCTCACATGGTTACAACACAAATGTAACAGGAGGACTCAAGGACCTTAAGAACCTTATGGGGGGTTCAGCAGAGTTCAAGTATTTCTTTTCAGAAAACCTTGCCTTTGGTGCTGGATTTGCCTACCAGAGCGGAAGCAAAAGCTCCTCTGTAAAGGTTGAAGAATCAGGAGGGGGAAATACAATGTCTGTCCAGATCAGCGAGGACAAGAAGACGAAAATTTACATTCCTTATGTAGGACTCCACTTTATTGTCCCTGCAAATTTCTTCTCCCTTGACATTTACGGAAACGCAGGTTATTTCATGGGAAGTTTCCCTGACTACAAGTTGAATTTTTATGGAGTGGAGAACGGAGTTACCCAGTTTAATGATGATTTAGTTGTCAATAACCTGAAGAAGTCAACTATCGGAGCATGGGGAGGTCTAAGATTAAATATGAGCCTTCAGGAGAACATGGGATTTTTCATCTTCGGAGAATACAGATATGCGAATTTCAAAGAGCTTAAAGGAAACTGGACAGAGACAGAACATGTGAGCGGACGGTCAGACAGCGGAAGCGGAGACCTCTACTATTATGAGTTCCATAATTTGAATAATTGGTATGAAGAATTAATGGTGGAAGACACAGCTCCTTCTGGTTCACATTATCGCAATGTGAGGAAAGCAGAGCTCAATTTCTCTGGATTTTTTGTAGGTGCAGGGTTCTTCATCAAGTTCTGAAATATTACAGGGAGGATGCCTGAGGGTACCCTGCCCGTTTTTTAATCTTTTCAACACCTGAAGTATTTTTTATTCAACCTTAACCCATGCTTACCAGAGTTTTTTAAATGAAATGTTCATAAGGATTTATCATTGTATTACGAACGGGAACAGGCCAGTGCTTCATACTTTCCCCTTTGGAAAAGGGGGGAGAGGGAGATTTGTTGTAGGAATAAGGGAAAATCCACCCTAACCCTCCTTTACAAAAGGAGGGAATTCAAGGGAATAGAAAAATAGGAAATAAAGGGAGAAATCCTCATATTTCCCCCCTCTCTGAGGGGGGATTGAGGGGGAAGTATAAGAAAATCCCTCCTAACCTCCCTTTACAAAAGGGAGGGATAAGAAGGAGGGAATTTAGAGGAATAATGAGAAAAATACCTTGCCAGTCCTCGATTTCGTGTTCTTATCTCTCACATTTCGCATTTCATCCCAGGCTTTCATTGGTAAGTATCAGTAAGCTTTGTCAAGCTTGAGTTTAATACTATAATAATTCTTCAGACTTCAAAGACGAGAGGGGAAAAATGGCTTCAGAAAAGAAAATCTCAGATAAGGTTGGTTTCCCTCCCGGCTCTCTTATCCACATAGGGAAGAGAAAAATGGAGGAGCCGAAGATTACCATTATTGATTATCAGGACGAACAATTTCAGGAAAAAATAGCAGGAAAAGTTGAGGAATGTTTTCCATTCAGGGAAACTCCCACTGTTACCTGGATAAATATTGATGGGATTCACGATGTAAAAGTTATAGAAAAAATAGGAAAGCATTTTAATCTTCATCCGCTCCTCTTAGAGGATATTCTGAACACAACCCAGCGTCCAAAGCTTGAGGATTTTGAGGATTACATTTTCACGGTCCTTAAAATGCTTTATTACAAGGAGGAAAAAGACATCAGGATAGAGGCAGAACAGGTCAGTTTTGTGCTTGGTGCAAATTTTCTTATTTCTTTTCAGGAAAGGGAAGGAGATGTTTTTAACTCTGTAAGGGAGGGACTGAGAGAAGGAAAAGGAAGTATAAGAAAGAAGGGTGCAGATTATCTTGCATATTCCCTGCTGGATGCAATAGTGGATAATTATTTCCTTGTCCTTGAAAAAATCGGAGAAAAGATAGAATTTATGGAAGAGAAACTTGTGAAAAATCCTGACCCTAAACTTCTGAGAACTATTCACGAGTTGAAGAGGGAGATAATTTTTATGAGAAGGTCAGTGTGGCCCCTTAGAGAAATAATAGGCGCTCTTGAGAAAATTGATTCTCCTGTTGTAAAGGAATCCACAAAAATATACCTCAGAGATGTTTATGACCATACTATTCAGGTTATTGAGACCATAGAAACATTCAGGGATATTATCTCTGGAATGCTGGACATTTATCTCTCAAGTATTAATAACAAAATGAACGAAATAATGAAAGTATTGACCATAATCGGTACGATTTTCATCCCTCTCACATTTATAACAGGAATATACGGCATGAACTTTGTATATATGCCGGAACTCGGATGGAAATTCGGGTATTTTGCAGTCCTGTTGGTTATGCTTATAATACTTATAGGTATGATTTTTTATTTTAAGAAGAAAAAATGGTTTTAAGCTCCCATAAATTTAAGGGGTAAGATGACCCTTCGCGCTATAGAGATATTCCTTCCCAAAGAAAAGCAGAAAGAAATGGAGGAATTACTAAAGGACAGGAATTTTCTTGGCATATGGAATGAAAGCCTGCCGGGCGATATTGTCCACACAAAACTCCTTATGTTAGTAGAGGAAACAGGTATCATTCTTGATTTCTTAGAGAAAAATTTCTCGGGAGAAAAGGGATTCAGGGCTGTTATTATGCCTGTGGAAGCCACAATCCCAGAGATAAATGAAGCTGAGGAAAAAGAATCCTCTCTAAAGCAGGAACTTCCAGCCTTAGGAGTTAGCCGCCAGGAACTTTATGCAAATATAGAAGGGAGCTCAAAGCTCTCGGGAATTTACATAGTTCTCGTAATACTTTCGGCAATAGTTGCTGGCATAGGAATTTTGAGGAACAATGTAGCTATAATCATAGGAGCTATGGTCATTGCTCTCCTTGCCCCCAATGTGGCCTTGCATTCGCTGCTGGAATAACCTTTGAAGCATTCTCCTTTTTACACTTATTCTAATTCTTATTTAGGAGAAATAGGGAGTTTCACAATGAATGTGCTCCCCTTTCCCACTTTGCTTTTGACTCTTACTTCCCCATTATGTCTGAGGACAGCATGTTTTACTATCGAAAGGCCGAGACCTGTTCCTCCAAGCTGGTGAGATCGTGATTTGTCAACCACATAGAACCTTTCAAAAACTCTTGGGATGTCTTCTTCGCTAATACCTATACCTGTGTCCTCCACTTCAATCACCCCAAATTCGCCCTCCTTTTTGGCCCTTACAGTTATACTGCCCTTCTCTGTATATTTTACGGCGTTATCTATCAAATTCACGAAAACCTGCTCAATCATGTATCTGTCCCCGATTACTTCTGGAAAATCGTTCCCTATGTTAATCATTATAGATAGGCCTTTTTTCTTTATCAAAGGTTCAAATACCTCAGAAATGCTTTTTAAAAGCTCATTCAAATTTATCTTTTCAAAATTAAATTTTATCTCTTTAAACTCAAGTCTAGCAAGAAGGAGAAGGTCATTTATTATGTTTATAAGCCTGTCCGTGTTCCTTTTTATTATATCGAGATATTCTTTATTTTTAATGTTCTCCTTTTCTTCTAGCATCTCAATAAATCCTTTGATAGCGGTTAAAGGGGTTTTAAACTCATGGGAAGCATTTATAACAAAATTTCTCTTTATCTCTTGGAGCCTTTTCATTTCAGTTATGTTTAGAAGAAGGATAATTACTTCTCCTACCTCGGGTAAGGTAGTAAGACTGCAGAGATAATGTTCACTGCCAAGTGAAATTTCCTTTAGCCCAGTTTTACCTTCTTCTTTCGCTTCTCTTGCGAATTCAATAAATTTAGAACTTTTTACTACCTCCCAGTAAAATTTTCCCTTCACATCCTCAGTCTTAACAATTTCTTTAAAGGCCTCGTTCGCAAGATTTATTTTCCCTTCTTTATTTATAACTACGAAACCCTCATGAATTGACGAGATTAGAACTTTTAGCTGTTCCCTCTCGCCGGAAACTTCCTTGAAAAGCTTTTTTATCTGAGTAGTCATACGGTTGAATGTATCGGCAAGCTCTTTAAATTCATCTTTCTGTTTGAAGAAGATTTTTACATCTAAATCTCCTTCGGAAACCTTCCTTGAAGCTTCTACAACTTGATTTAAAGGATGGGTTAGGGTCCGGGAGAATATAAATGCAAAAAAAAGTGAGGCAAGAGTTATTGCTATAGAAACTCTTACAATTTCAGTCTTCAATCCTGAGATTAAAGCATATATGTCCTTTGTAAAAATGCTTGTCCTCAGAACGCCTATTATTTTCCCTTTTGTTCTCAGCGGAATCGCCACGTATAACATTTCCCGTTTTACGGTTCTGCTGAAACGGAGGGAACTTCCCATCTCTTTCCCCTTGAGAACATTCCTTATCTCAGGCCTGTGCCTGTGATTTTCCATCTCCTCAGGATTCTTTTCCGAATCTGCAATTACCTTACCGTCGGGCTTTATCACTGTTATTCTCACTCCTATCCTATTCCCAATTTCCTTAGCAAAATTGTCAATTTCCTCCCCTTTGCCCTCATCCAGCATGGAAGTAAACTGAAGGCTCAGAGTTATCGCAGTTATTTCCAAATCATGGGAAAGGGTCTCAATGTAATATTTCTTCACTGTAAGGAAAGAGACAAAAAGAAGTAATACTGCAAAAACTATGATTATCAAAAGGTAGCCTGAAAATAACTTCAGAAAAAATGGAAATTTTACTCTTTTCATCTTTCCAATTTATAGCCTACCCCTCTTATACTTTTTATAAATTCCCCTGCCTTCCCAAGTTTATCCCTCAAGTTTTTAACATGAACATCAATCGTTCTGTCAAATATTATCTTCTCCCCACTCCAGAGCTTGTTTATAAGCTCATCCCTGGAAAATACCCTTCCTTTCCCTTCTGCAAGGATCTGAAGAAGGTTAAACTCCGTGGCCGTAAGAGCAATTTTGTTTCCATTTACATAAACTTCATATTTTGAAGGATATATTTTTAGAATTCCACATATCTCAATGATTATTTCGTCTTCATCAGGGGGAGTTTTCCTCCGGAGCAAAGCTTTTATCCTTGCAATCAATTCCCTGAGAGAAAAGGGTTTAGTAACATAATCGTCAGCTCCTATTTCAAGGCCAATAACTTTATCAGTTTCCTCTCCCTTTGCGGTCAACATGATAACTGGAAGCTGAGATGTTCTTGAATCTTCCCTTATCTTTTTGCATATCTCAAGACCATCAATATCAGGAAGCATCAGATCCAGAATCAAAAGATCGGGAATCTCCTTTAAGATATACTCAAAAAAATCACCACCTCTGGAGAACTGGCGCACTTTAAAGCCTGCTTCTTTCAGATTCAGAGAAAGAAGTTTTAAAATGTCAGGGTCATCTTCTAAAATAGCAATCTTTTCATGCATAAAAATTCTTCTCCAAGGAGATTATAGCAAAATTTCGCCTCAGCCTTCTTCTTCACCGTGTTTCACGATTCTTCCTTCTACCATAAATATAACATCCTCACTTATATTTGTGGAGAGATCCGCCGCCCTTTCAAGGTTTTGGGAAATCCTTATGAGGTGAAGAGAGCGTTCTATGGTTCCTGGCTCGGAAATCATATATGTGATAAGCTCCCTTAAAATCTGATCCCTCAATCCATCCACCATATCATCCCTTTCAAGAACATCTTTCGCCAGCTTTGGGTTCTCCTTTATGAAGGAATCAACACTATCCCTTAACATTCCAATCGTTGTTTCTGCCATTCTTGGAATGTCAATAAGGGGTTTTACAGGGGGTCTTTCTATAAGGTAAAGGGAACTTTCCGAAATATTTACAGCGTGGTCACCTATTCTTTCAAGATCATTGTTCATTTTCATAACCATAAGGACTATTCTTAGGTCCTTAGCCTTTGGTTCATAAAGAGCAATAAGTTCTGTGCAAAGCTCGTCTATTTCTATTTCAATTTGGTTCACTACGGGTTCATCCCTCTCTATAACCCCTTTCAGAATTTCCTCCCTTTTTTCAACCAAGCCCTTTATACTTTTTTCTATCATTTTCTCAACAAGATAGGCCATTTCCAAAAGCCTCTCTTTCAAACTCAAAATCTTTTCTTTAAGCATCTACCCTCCTTATCCAAATTTACCTATCAAATATTCCTCGGTCTTTTTGCTCTTTGGAACTGTAAAGACCCTCTCTGTCGGTCCAAACTCTATTAGCTCTCCTAAATACAAGAAAGCTGTATAATCTGATACCCTGCTTGCTTGTCCTACATTGTGGGTAACTAAAATTATGGTTACGCTTTCCTTTAACTCTTCCATCAAGTCTTCTATTTTTGAAGTGGCTTTCGGATCAAGAGCGGATGTGGGCTCATCAAGAAGAACCACCTCTGGTTTTACAGCGAGAGACCTCGCTATACAAAGCCGCTGCTGCTGACCCCCTGAAAGGAATGTTCCCCTTCTGTGCAGATAATCTTTCACCTCATCCCACATAGCTGCTTTTCTGAGAGAGTTCTCTACTATTGCATCCGCCTCACTCCTTTTAAGCCTTATCCCATTTAGTTTGTATCCTGCAAGGACATTTTCATAAATACTCATTGTTGGAAAGGGGTTTGGTCTCTGAAATACCATTCCTACCTTTCTCCTTACAAGGGTGGACTCCATCTGATATATATCTTTATCCCTTAGCAGAACTTTTCCCTCGATTTTCGCTCCTGAGACGAGCTCATGCATTCTGTTAAGACACCTTATAAATGTGCTCTTCCCACAACCTGAAGGGCCCATTATAGCTGTGACTTTATTCTCTGGTACTGAAATTGAGACGGATTTTACAACTCTGCTTTCGCCATAATAGGCGTTTAGGCGCTCTGTTCTTAAAACCGCGTTTTCCATTTATTTACTATCATCCTCGATATTATATTCCCTAAAAGAACAATGATTACAAGAATAACTGAAGCTCCCCACGCTGCCCTCTGCCATTCGTCATAAGGGCTCATTGCATAATTAAAGATCAAGAGGGGAAGAGAGTTAACGGGCTTGAACAAATTCCAGTTCATAAACTGGTTTCCGAAGGCAGTAAAGAGGAGTGGAGCTGTTTCGCCAGCTATCCTTGCAATTCCGAGAAGAACTCCTGAAACTATGCCTGGAAGGGCAGAAGGCACCGCTACTCTCAGTATTGTCCTGTGGTATGGAATGCCGAGGGCAAGGGATGCTTCTTTAAGCGTCCGTGGAACAAGCTTAAGAACCTCCTCGCTACTTCTCACAACCATGGGGAGCATTATCATTCCAAGAGCGATTCCTCCTGAAAAGGCTGAGAATTTTCCCATGGGCTTTACAACCCATAGATAGGCTATTATGCCTATCACTATTGAGGGAATCCCCTGTAGAATTTCAACTGACAGTCTTGTAAAATAGGCAAGTTTTGACTTCCTGTATTCTGAAAGGAATACTCCACCGCTTACTCCGAGAGGAATAGCAAAAAGAGAGGCTACCAATATCAACATCAGGGTGCCAACAATTGCGTTGGCTATCCCTCCGCCTGTTACCCCGGGAGGCTTTGGAAGACCCACAAGGAACTTCCAGTTTATAACTCCTATACCCTTCTTAAATATATAAAGAAGGATAAACAAAAGAGGAATTATTGAGCCAAGAGAGAAAAGAACCACAATAAACTTGAAAACTTTGTTCTTTGCAAGCCTTAAAGCAGTTTTTTTATCTGACATTTATTTATTCCCTCATCTGTACCGTGGTCCTATTAATTATGTATTTCCCTATGATATTTATTATCGCTGTAACTATGAAAAGCAGAAGGCCCATTTCAATCAGTGAGCTCAAATAAACATTCCCAACTGCCTCCGTGAATTCGTTTGCTATCAAGCTCGCCATTGTATTTGCTGGGGCAAAAAGGCTCTTTGGAAGTTTATTGTTATTGCCTATAACCATTGTTACGGCCATTGTTTCACCAAGAGCTCTTCCCAGGGAAAGAAGAAGACCTGCAAAAATTCCTGATTTTGCATAGGGAAGAACAACATCCTTTATCACCTCATATTTTGTTGCTCCGAGGGAATAAGCAGCCTCTTTCAAATCATCTGGAACAAGTTCAATCACCTCCCTCACAATTGTTGCAGAGTAAGGAATTACCATCACAGATAAAATCAGAGTGGCAGTAAATATTCCAACACCATAGGGCGGGATATTGAGCTTCATTTCAATGTTCCTTACAAGGGGGACAAGGATTATTAAACCCCAGAAACCATAAATTACAGAGGGAACTGCTGAAATAAGGTCTATCGTAACCTTCAGTAATGTTGAAATTTTCCCTGCTCTCATGTATTCACCTAAGTAAATGGAAACCGCCAGGGAAAATGGGAAGGAAATAGCAAGAGCAAGAAAAGATGTTACAAGGGTTCCAATGAGAAAAGGTAAAGCCCCAAACTTGTTCGTTATAGGATTCCACTCCTCGGAGTAAAAGAACTTCCATCCGAGAGCTTTAATAGATGGGAAAGAACCCCAGAGCAAACTTAGAAATATTGCGAGCAGGAGAAGGGATAATATCATTCCCACGAGAATGAGAATCGCTCTGAAAGTCCTTTCCTTATTCACTATCTACCTCATCAAAGGCTTTCCGCTGTAAGTCATAGATTTTATAATCTTTTCTGCCTTTGCAACTGCCGCTCCTGGAAGACGACCGTAGAGAAGAGTTTTGTTGTATTGTTGTCCTTCATGTATTGCCCACCACAGCAAATTTACAAGTTCCTTTGCTCTCTTAATACTTCTTCCACTGTAATTCTGTTCCTTGTAGAAAATAAGCCATGTGAATGTGGATATAGGATATCCTTCCGCTGCACTGGTGTTTGTAATTGAAACCCTCGTATCCGGTGGCAAAGGAATATTCGCTGCAAGAGAAATGCTCTTAAGGGTTGGCTTCACGAAGTTCCCGCTTGAGTTTTTCACCGAACCATAGGGCATTTTGTTCTGAATTGCATATGCAACCTCAACATATCCAACTGCACCCTTGATCTGTTTTACAAGTCCGGCCACTCCAGGATTCCCTTTTCCTCCAAGGCCAATTGGCCAGCTTAGGGACTTTCCCCTCCCAACTTTTTCTCTCCATTCCTTATTTACCTTGGAGAGGTAATCGCTGAAAACGAAGGTTGTTCCGCTCCCATCTGAGCGATGGACAACAACTATCTTCTCTGCCGGCAGTTTAATTTCAGGGTTAAGCTCGGCGATTCTTTTGTCGTTCCACCTTATTATTTTTCCCAAGAAGATGTTGGCGATTACATCTGGGGTAAATTTCAAATCTGGATTCCCTGAGAGATTGTAAGTTAAAACAACCGCACCAAGGCATGTTGGAATATGAAGGATTGGGACAGAAGATTTGGCCAGTTCCTTATCGCTCATAAAAGCATCTGTCGCCCCGAAGTCAACTGTTTTGTTGAGTAACTGCCTTATTCCTCCTCCCGAACCTATTGCCTGATAATTAACCTTCACCTCCGTCTCATTGCGGTATATGTCAAACCATTTGAAGTAAAGGGGATAAGGAAAGGTGGCTCCTGCACCTGTAAGCTCCTTCACTCCTGCAAGAACCATTTCGCTCAGCATAAAGGTTGCTAAAGCAAGTGTCAGAAATTTCATATATTTCATTTTAACCTCCTTACCATTTATAATAAAGCGTTATTTTTCTGAAAAGGTCAGATCTGTTAAGGCTGTCATAGGAGACATATTCAATGTTTGGAATCAGGCTTATGTGCCCTGAAACCTTATATTCCAGTCCTGCAATTATGAGATTGAACTTTGAAGTTGGATCAAAAGGAATGTAGCTTACTTCAGAACCGCCAGGAAGGGGATTCAACATTCTGTCGTAGCGGAGAAGAGCGTTCAACTTTTTGCCAAGTCTTGCAACTGCAAACATTGAGGCAACGGAGACTTTTAAGCTCTCCCCTTCTTTTACATTGTGAACCTGGTGGGAATATTCTGCTCCTACCCTGAACTTCTTTCCCGTAAATGATGCAAAAGCCTGCATTGTATAAACAGGATTTGAAGCTTCTGAGGTCTCATAGTCACCATACACCTCAAAATAAACTCCCCTTGTGGGAATGACACCAAGTGCTCCCCTGAATTTTTTATCCTTATTTATCTCGGTCTTATTTCCCTCGCCATTTGCAACCATAAGGTGATAGTAAATCGCCTTTCCCAAGTTTCCTTTAACGGCTATTCCGAAATCCCTCGAGTGATCTATTTTATAAAGGTCAGGTGGAGTTTTTTCAACTGCACGGTACCCCCAGATATGTTCAATCCTATTAAATGTGGGTGTTGGGGAAATACCAAAAATAACAGCCGTTTTTCCACCGCTCCACTGAAGATAAAGGTCCTTAACAAAAGGATTTACAGTGGTCTTTGTGCGAAAATCCCCTTTGTCGTTTGCCTCAAATCTTATCCTCATCTTCCACGAAGAGCTGAATTTGTAATCATAAGTGAAATACAGCCTTCTTACCCAGAATCCGTTCATTCCCTGAATCATGTCGTTGTGGTTGGAAATTATATAGTAATAATCCCCGAAGACAAGGCCAGAGAACCTGCCCTGTGCCATTACAGGTAAACTTGCAACAATAAGGAAGATGGCGGCAGCCACCATCTTCCAGCCTTTCATGTTCTTCATTTTGCACCTCCAATATTTTTTCCAGTAAAGTTTTACCTCTAAAGAATTAAGAATAAATGAAATTTCCGTTAATTTTCTATTAAAAACTTAAGATGCTAAAATTTTATTGTGAGAAAATTGTTTGAATTTTTTCTCCTTCTCTTTTTCATTGGCCTGTGTTATGGATTTGAACTTGAGGATAAAATAGGTGATTGGAAATGGAGCGAAAAGCCCCTCCACTTTGGCCCTGACAATCTCTACAGGCATATAGACGGCGATGCAGATAGCTTCTTAAAATACGGATTTGTGGGGCTTGATGTGTTTTACTACAGAAAGGCAGGCCACGAGATGAAAATTGAAATTTTCAACATGGGCTCTCCCATCAATGCTGTTGGGGTTTTCAGAGCAAGGATTGGAATAAGCCGGTGCAGGGGTAAATACGGTCTTGAGGACGATGTAGAGGAAAATCAGGTGATATTCATAAAGGGAAAATACTATATAAACATCTACACATACCACCTGTGGAATGGAGCAGAAGGTGAAATTGACCGAATGGCAAAGCATATTGAAGCAAAAATAAATGCAAAAAACGACTATCCGAAAGAATTTCATGTCTTTCCTGAGGATGGTCTGATACGGTGCTCTTTTGGTTATTACCCGAAAGAATATATGGGCTTAAAGGGACTGAAGAATATATTCGAGGCTATGTACAGTATTAATGGAAAGAAAATTCGGCTTTTCTACACTCACGAGAAATTTCGTCCTACTCCAGCAAAGACCCTTAAATACAAAAGCTATAGTATAGATGTTTTTCCCCTACCGACGGGGAAAAAGCTTTACTTTATAAACAGGTGTAATGCTCTCTGCGGTACAGATTCTTCCGAAGGCTTTCACCTCCTCCTCATTATGAATATAAGATAATAGTACTAATTTATTAGGACATCTGCCTGTTCAATGAAAAATATCGTCCCTTTCCTATACTCTTAAATGAAAGCCTTTCCTGATTTTTTAGCAAGATACATCCTTTCATCTGCTACCTTCAATAGTTCGTCAGGAGTGGTGCCGTCAGCTGGATAAATCGCCGCTCCTATATTTGCTTCCAGCATAATATCGGGTTTCACTCTTGTAACCGCCATAATCTTTTCAGCCCTTTCCATAACAGCCAATATCCCATTTTTTCCTGTGTTGACAAGCAGAACTACAAACTCATCGCCTCCGTATCTTGCAACTATATCACTCTCCCTTAGATTGCCCTTAAGTTTTTCAGCAAAAGCTTTTAAAACAATATCTCCTGTTTTGTGCCCGTGCTTATCGTTCACTTTTTTGAAATTTTTAAGGTCAAACATCAAAACGCCAAAACTGAAACCATACCTTTTTGCTCTTGAAATCTCCTCCTGGAGCCTCTTAAAAAAATATCTCCTGTTGTAAAGCCCTGTTAACGGGTCTGTTATCGCCTCATTAAAAAGCTTCTTGTGGAGCATGGCATTTTCCCATGCGACAGCTACAACCCTTGAAAAGGCCTCAATGAGTTTTGCATCCTCAATGGAATAAGCATTTTTCCTCTTGTCCTCAGTATTAATTACCCCTATAATTTCATCCTTTACTTTTATAGGACATGCTAATTCACTTTTTGCATCGGAAAGTCCGGGAATGTAACCTTCAAACTTTTTCACATCGTTTATAATCATTATTTTCTTCTCCTTAGCTGCTGTTCCAGTTACTCCTTTCCCCAGTTCTATCTTAAGCCCTGCCTTCTGAATATAGTCCCTTGCGTAGGCCAGCTCAAGGTGGTCATTTTTTACCCAGAGAATTGCTGCATGATGGTATCCGATGTCTTTTTCAAGAATTTCAACAACCTCTTTCGATATCTGTTCAAGACTCCTCATAGATGCAAGGATTTGAGCCGCCCTGTATAACGCTTCAAGCTTTCTGTTCTGAAATCTGTATTTTTTTATTGCCCCCCCTATTACATCTATTGCGATTATCCCTATTATCAGGAAGAAATACCACGGCCATGTCTTCTTAGAGGAAGGATTTTCATAAAGGAAGGCGATTATTAAAAAAGCACTGGTAATAAGACCTAAAAATGCTCCGAATCTGAGGGAGACCAGAAAAGGCAAAAGTAGGACTAAGAGCTGAACTATCAGAGGAACCCTAAAAATGTGAATTACTGCAAAGAAAGCTATTGAAAAGGAAAGAGCCACCAAAATAATTAACCAAAGATTGCCTTTCTTCACTTTTACCTCCTTTATTGTCGCAGAGTGCACGGAAAGCATTGTTTCCCTTTCT
>WFSJ01000049.1 GCA_015486055.1 Acidobacteriota bacterium | reverse complement strand
TTGTGGAAGCTGAGTTTGAACCCCTTTCCAAAAAATCTGTGGCTGAGAAATACGGAGTCGGGCTTCATAACCTTTACCAGTGGAAGAAGAAATACAAGGAACAGGTAGAGGCCGAGATCAAAAAGATAGAAAAGAAAATGGGCTACAGATAAAGCATTCCCTTAAGGAAGGCTCAGCCCTTATTTCTTTATTTTCTCCGGTTTGGGATATTTCTTTCCAAAGGTTTCAACTCTTATTTTCTTTATAACCTGAGGAACTAAGGGCTTATCTATTTTGTCCCTTTCTACTTTGGATATCCTTTCCGCAAGCTCCATTCCATGAATAACCTTTCCAAAGGCGCAGTATTTCCCATCAAGATGGGGAAATCTCCCAAGGGTAATAAAGAACTGGCTCCCTCCGCTGTCAGGGGAAGCAGATCTTGCAATCCCTACTGTTCCTTTATCAAAGGGAATATCATTAAACTCCCCTTTAATAAAGTATCCGGGGCCCCCTTCACCTGTTCCCAATGGGTCCCCACCCTGAATCACGAATCCAGGTATTACCCTGTGGAAGATAAGGTTATCGTAGAACCCTTTGTTTGCAAGGTAGATAAAGTTTGCCACTGTATTCGGAGCCCTGTCAGGAAAAAGCTCAATGAGAATTTTGCCGCCGTCCTTCATTTCAATTGTGGCAACAGGGTTCTTTGCTGAAAGCGAGAAAACAAGCCCCAAAGCCGCAAGTAAAATTAGCAGTTTTTTCATTTTTCACTCCTTTTCAAATTTCTAATCTCTCTTTCTCATAGTCTCAGGGAAAATTTTAACTTGAATTTAGCTTAAAACCAAATTGACCCTTAAATGCTATTGTGCTAAATTAAAGGCATGAGAAGGCTCGTTTTTCTCCTCACATTTTCTCTCCTTGTCTTTTCAGGGGTCAGGGATTATGGGATAAAAATAGGAATTTACCCTGCTGGAAAGTTCAATGCCATAACAGACATTAACGGAGTTCTTGTCGGGCAGAAAACCATAATTAAAGGCAAAACAATAAGAACAGGAGTGACCGTTATCCTTCCCCACACTAAAAACATATTCAGGGAGAAGGTTCCAGGAGCAATTTATGTGTTTAACGGTTTCGGTAAGTTAACAGGAATAAGTCAGGTAAAGGAACTCGGTGAGATAGAGACTCCAATTGTTCTCACAAATACCCTATCCGTCTGGGATGCGGCAAAGGGATTGATTATCTATACCCTGAAGCAGAACCCGGATGCTCGTTCCACAAATCCTGTTGTGGGCGAAACAAATGACGGCTATCTAAACGATATAAGAGCTCTTGAAGTTCGGCCAAAAGATGTAATTGAGGCAATATCCAAAGCGAAATCGGGCAGGGTAAAAGAGGGAGCAGTAGGTGCAGGAACAGGGACTATTGCTCTTGGATGGAAAGGAGGTATAGGAACAGCTTCAAGGCTTCTTCCTGAAAAATACGGGGGATATAAAATAGGAGTACTCGTTCAGACAAATTTCGGGGGAAGACTGACAGTTGCAGGTTTCCCTGCATGGAAATATTTAAAGAAAAGACCGCTAAGTGCAAGGAAGGGCTCGTGCATGATGGTTGTTGCGACGGATGCCCCATTAAGCTCGAGGAATCTTTACAGGCTGGCAAAAAGAGCTGTCTCTGGAATGATAAGGACAGGGGCTTCCTCCTCCAACGGAAGCGGAGATTATGTTATTGCGTTTTCTACAGCATACAGAATCATTGATGGAAAAAAGGTTGGAAATACAGATGAGGTGTCAAACAGAAAGATGACCCCCCTCTTTATTGCGGCAGCGGAGGCAGCGGAAGAAGCAATCCTGAACTCCCTCTTTGAGGCAAAAACCGTAAAAGGCGCAATGGGCACAGTGGAAGCTCTTCAGATAAAGAAGCTGATTGCCCTTATGAAGAAATACGACCCTGCTGCCTTCAGGTAAAAATCCTCAGATCGATATTCTTTCCCTCCTCCTCCGCCTCCAAGCGGAAGACCTACAAAAACTTAGCATTCATCATCTTATTAACGGGAAGCCAAAACCTGTAAAATTTGTGCTTACCGTAAAATTCAGTCTTAAATAGGCTAATTATTTTCCTTGGGGTTCGGAGAGGTATTTTTCTTTAATGTAATTCCATATCCTTTGGGATGAGTTGCCATCTTTGTACTTAAAAGCAAGATTTAAAATTTCCTTCCTCCTTTCAGAGTATTCATCCTTTCCTTCGATAAGCATTTCAATTATCCCGACTTCAAGCTCTTCCTGCATGTGATATTTTGGCCCGGGAGTTATCCAGTCATAATCAAACTGGAGTTCCCTGTCGTTTTTTATGTAAGAGTCATAGTCATAAGGGAAAAAGACTACAGGCTTTTCAAGAAGAAGATAATCCATATATATGGAGGAGTAATCTGTTATAAGAAGGTCTGTAAGGGGAAGAAGTGGGTAGACATCTTTGCTTTCTTCATATACCCATAGGTTTCTGCACGAATCCACGGAACCGAGTTTTTGTTCAGGGTGTCCCTTTAAAACAAATTTTATTTTATGAGCCTCACAAAAATCGTCCAGCTTCCTGAGATCAAAGATATCCTTGAAGGATGAGTTCATCTTTCCTTCTCTAAAGGTTGGAGCATAAATTATGATTTTCCATCCTCTATTTTTCCAACTCCTTGAATTGTTAATAATTTCCCGATCGCTACCTATAAGGTCTAAATCATCGGGCTTGCGGAAGAATATATCGCATCGGGAATATCCCGGTTCCTTTATGTACCTCCATCTAAAGCATTTGGAAAAAACATTTTCGGTATAAAAAGCAGATGTTGAAACTACAAGGTCATATCTGGGAGAACTTTGTTTTACAGCCTTAAAAACTCTCCGAAGAAAAAACATAAGAGAACTTTTTCCCCTATATTCACACAATTCTATGAATTTAAATCCCACTCCGTGCCAGAGCTGAATTTTTCTTGAAGGGAATAGAAAAAACTGTCTGTATTCCCCGATCCACTCTGAACCATCTACAATGATAAGCTCTGTCCTTATCAGGGCCCAGATGGATGACAGAGAAGGGTAAAATAAAACAGGGATTTTTTCCTTTTTCAGTGTTTCCCATGTATCTCTATTAGAAGTGAGAAAGACAATCTTCTTATAGCCGCTTTTTAAGGCATGGATAAAAAGATACTTTACATTTCCAGAAAATTCTTCCCCCCATTCTTTGTGTAATCTTCCTATAAAAAGAACAAAGCCTTTTTTAGAGGGAATAAGGAGGGAAAGGGGCACGATAAATAACCATGAAGGAATATACTGGAAAAAAAGGTTAAACAACTCTGGAACAATTTTTTTCAACCCAGTAGTTTCTCCTTTATATAATTCCATATCCTTTCCGAGGCTTTTCCGTCTTTATACTTAAAGGCAATGTTCAATATTTCTTTTCTCCTATTTCCCCATTTATCCTGGCCCCCGAACAAAGTCTTTTTTATGACATCCTGGAGCTCCTCTTGAGTGTAACATTTGGGTCCTGGGGTTATCCATTCGTAATCAAACTGAATTTCTCTATCCACTGTTATATATTCATCAAAGTCATAGGGAAAAAAGACTACTGGTTTATCAAGCAAAAGATAATCCATATAAATGGACGAATAATCAGTTATGAGTAAATCTGTAAGAGGCAAGAATGGATATATATCTTTTGCTGTTTTATAGAATAAAATGTGTGGGAGTTCTTCATGATTAACAAGAACCTTAAATTCAGGGTGAAACTTCATTACAAAAACTATTCGGTTCTTTGCTGAAAAATCATCAAGCTTTTCTATATTTATAAATCCATCTTTGATAGGCTCACTCTCTGTAAAATCCCTAAAGGTCGGAGTATATATAATTACTTTAAAACCCTCCTTCTTTAACTTCTTCACCCTTGTGATAACTTCCGTATCCGCTTCTATATAATCCAATCCATCAGGATTCCTGAATAATATGTCATTTCTTGGATACCCAAACTCTTCTATTCTCTCTGCCTTTACAGTATTTCTAAAAACATTTTCCGTATAAAATTCAGAAGTTGATACGAGAAGAGAATATCTCGGAAGTCTTCCTCTCAACATATTTATAATCCTATAAAATAGGTTCCTATTAAAGTTGGGATTTGCTGTTTCTATCTTTTTAAAGCCAACTCCATGCCATAACTGCACTTTTTTCGTCCGATAAAGAAGATAAAATTTAAATTTCCTCATCCACAATCTGTTATCTACAACCAGGAGATTTGCCCTTAACATATAAAAGAAAGATTTGATTGTAGGATGAAAAATCACTGGAATTTTATTCCTCGCAAGAAGATCATAGGTTCTGGGTTCCTCTGTTATGAAGAAAATTTGAGCCCTTTCATTATTTTTTATCGCATGAATAAATAAATATTTCACATTATCAATAAATCTTCCATTATCTCTTCCAATAAACAAAACAAGATTTTTTTTCTTCGGAATTAAAAGTGAAAGAGGATATAAAAAAATCCAGCCTGGAAAGTAAACGAGCATAACCCTTATCAAGATTTTTAATATGAGAAGTATCCGATTAGGTCTCCTTATCTTAGCCATTTTTCCTTACATCTATAACCTGGCCTGTAAGTCCCGAAAGAAGGGTTTTCAGAGTTGCATCAGCCACCTTCTCGGGCCTCAAAAGGGTTTCTGGAGGTTCTTTACCGAAGGCCTTAAACCTCATTGGGGTGGCTGTCCTCTGGGGATTTATTGCATTTATTCTTATGCCGCTTTCATTAAGTTCCTCTGCAAGGCCCTGTATAAGATTAACTATTGCAGCTTTTGTGGAGGAATAAACTGTATAAAGTGCTCTTCCTCTTGTATAGGAACTTGAGGTAAAAAGCGCAATACTGCCTTTTGTTTCTTTAAGATAAGGAATAGCGGCCTTTACTACATTTATTGGCCCTATGTAATTTATGCTTATTTCCCTGTAAATGTCTTCTATAGCCCTGTCCTCCAATTTTCCAATCCCAAGGATTCCTGCTGTGTTTACAACGAAGTCAATTCTTCCTTCTCTTTCCTGAACTCCTTCCAGGCTTTTTTCTATAACATCAATATCCCTTACATCAACATTATTTCCTCTTGAAAAGCCGTAAGCTCTTGCGCCTTTGTTTTCTGACAGATTCAATACTGATTTCCCTATTCCCCGGCTTGCCCCAAAAATCACTATAACCTTCCCCTTTAGCTCCTTAAGTGAAACCCCGGGGATCGCATGGGTCCTGAGCTGAAAAAGTCTATCAATAAGGAATGTATCCTCGGGATAGGTAAGCTTTATATTCCTTTCCTCACCTCTTACAACATATATCTTTGAGAGTCCATGCTTGAGCACAAGCCCACAATCATCAGTTACTTCTTTATCATCCATGGAAATTTGGTGCGCTTTCTTTATTAAATTTACCCTGAAGCTCTGAGGGGTTTGCCCCTTCATCATATATTTCCTTCTGGGAATTTCCTCTATAAACATTGAATCATCAACCTTTATTATTGTATCAACAGATGGGATCGCAACATCCACTGCCCCGTATTTTGCCGCAGCTTCTATGGACTCATTAATTATTCTTTCGGTGACAAAAGGCCTTACTGCATCATGAATTAGAACAACGGCATCCTCGTCTGAAATGGAGTTCACCCCGATATATGAGCTTTCCTTTCTCGTCTCTCCCCCATTGAGAATTTTTTTTACCTTCTTATAGTTATTTTTCAAGAGTATTTCCTCCATCAAACTTCTATAAGAGGGGTTTACGACAATAATTATGCTGTCTACCTTCAGATGTTTCTCAAATGCCTCAATAGTGTGCTCAATTATTGTCTTTCCTGCAACTTTAATAAATTGCTTTGGAGTCGGAAATCCGAGCCTTTCTCCTGTTCCGCCGGCAAGAATTATTGCATATACCTTAGGCATAAGTTCCTCCAAGAAGATTAAATTTTCTCACACAATAAAATCTATAAACAAGAATGAAACCGTCAGCTAAAACTCTCACAAAAGCAATCATGGGAACCGTCAATACATTTAAAGCTATAAAACTCACAATAGTTACTACATAGAACAAAGAGCCAAAGATAACGCTTAAATTGAAATATTTTTCCTTTCCAAAGGCGACGAGAACAGAAGTTCCCAGAAGGACATGAATGCTAACTATAGGAACTATAAGTGAAAGTATCCTGAGAAGTTTTACTGCGGGGACAAATTGTGCTCCACCAATCAACATAATAATCGGTTTCCCAAACGCATCAATAAAAAGCATAAAAATAACTCCAGATATAAATGTATATTTGAGGATTTTCTTTATAAACTCGGAGGATCTTTTATAGGAAGCATAAGGATAAACTGCTCTATTTAATAAATCTACAGGCCTGCGGAAAAACCTAACCGTCTTTTCTGCAACTCCATAATACGCCACATATTCCATGGAAAAAATAGAGCCTATCAAAACACTATTGGTAACCGTATAAAAGCTGATGGAAAGCCTTGAAAGAAAGAAGAAAAAGCTTTTTTTGAACATATATATGAGTGTGGGAAAATGAAACCTAAACTTTAGGGGGAAAATTTTAAAGGCCAGATAAAGGGCAAGAATTCCGGCGACAAAGCTTGCAATGGAATTTACTACAGGAACATAAATATAATGAGAAGGCTTCCTTATAAATGCAAAAATTGAAAGGGCAAATAGAACTCTATTTACTATACTTATAATTGTTATATATTTCATTTTTTCAAGCCCCTGGAAGAACCATATAGAGGTAAAAACATTGCCAAAAATCGTGCTAAAGGTAAGGATATAAAGTAGCCACTCAGCTCTAAGTTTTTTTATAGAAAATATCAAAAAAACAAGGATAACAAAGCCAAAAATCATCAATAATATTTTTGCGATGATGACCGAAAAATAAATCCCGCTTATTCTTTCAGGGCTTTCCCTATTGACAGATATTTCATGGGTTGCAGATATCCCAAAGCCATATTCAACAAGTACCCCAAAATACTGAATTATACCCTGAGCGAATAATACCAATCCATATTTTTCAGCGCCAAGAACCCTTAATAAGAATGGAACAGTAAGAAAAGGAAGTAGATATCTTGCTCCTTCTATAAGGGAAAGGGAAAAGAAATTTTCAGCTATCCTCCTCTTATCATGCTTCTCAGCCATATTTAGGAAATTTTTCTCTTCTCATCAATCTCTTTGGATGCTTTGAGAATCAGAGAAACAAGACCCAATTTTATCGTTTTCTTCCTGTTGTGATGGATGTGCTCAATGGAGACTTTTACATCCTTCCACGAAAGGATGTCAAGAGCCGCTTTTTCTCCATTGAGGTTTTCAGTCTGGGCATCAACCAATCCGCCCCACCGAAAAAAAAGCCTGCCCTCCATTTTCCCTTTCTGAACCGTTATTACGCCTGTAACTCCATCCATCTCAACCATCTGGAGGATAGAAGGGAGTGTTATCCCTCTTATTGTATCGCTCTGTTCTATCTTCTCCATTGTTTCCCTTAATAATTTTTTGAAGCTGCTGGGTAGGAAAGGTTTGTATATGTATTTCACTATTCCAAAATCCTTGAGTTCCTCCATGCTTTTGAGGTTCATCATCCTCATTGTATTTTCTCCTGAAGCCACTATAACATGCATCCATTTCTTACTATTCATAAGTTCCACTAATAGGGAAATCCCATCCATCTCAGGCATTCTTATGTCGGTAATAAGAAGATCCGCACCATCCTTATTTATCTTCTCGAGAGCTTCTCTCCCATTCTTTGCAAAATCTATGTGGTAGAGCTCCATCTCCTCTTTCAATTCTCTTCTAAGAGAGTCTATAAGATTCTGATCATCATCTACTATAAGAATCCTGCCTTTCATCCCCAATTCACCAATGGGTCAACTTGTCTATATCATAAAGCAAGTCTTCCTTCTTATATTCAGAAATTTCGGGGACATGCACATCCATTCTAAGGGCATCTTCAGGGCAAGCCTCAACGCAGAACCCGCAGTAGGCACATCTTCCAAGGTTTATTATAAACTGCTTTGGCTTCTTTTCAAGAGGATTCCTGGGATCCTCTTCTGCCTCAATGTATATACATTGCGCAGGACAGGCAGTCGCACACATATAACACGCGACACAGCGAAGTCTTCCGTCATCCCTGGAAAGAAGCCTGTGGCGCAGCCTAACCCTTGTAAATGTTTCCCTCTTCTCCTCGGGGTATTGAGTCGTAACTGTTTCCCCTTTTTTATGGCTCAGGTGAAAAAATCTCAAGATGTGATAGAACATATTGAGAAAGAAATGCTTCATTGTTACCCCAAGCCCCTTAACTGCTTCTATAAAAAGCCTCATCTTATCACCACCATCACTGCCGCTGTTATTAGAATGTTGAATATCGAAAGGGGAACTAAAGATTTCCAGCCGAGGTCCATTAACTGGTCAAAGCGGTATCTTGGATATGTCCATCTTACAAGAAGGAGAAACCAGATCATAATCCAGAGTTTTATATTAAAGGTTACAAACTGGACTATCCGAACAATTATAGGAGACATGGCAAGACTTCCTCCCCATGGGAAGTGAAAACCCTCCGTAAAAAGCCAGGGAAGATTGTAGCCCCCGAGGAAAAATGTTGTGAATAGGGCAGCAAGAAGGAGAATCTCTACAAAATCTGCCACAAAGAACATCCCGAATTTCATTCCGCTGTATTCAAGGAAATATCCTATGATTTCTGACTCGCCTTCAGGAATGTCAAAGGGGACCCTTTTATTTTCAGCCATACCTGCTATAAGGAATAAAACCGCTGCAAGAGGCTGAAGGAATATTCCCCACAGAGGTACCCATCCACCGAGAATGTATCTGTTCTGAAGATGAACTATTTCGTTAAGGTCAAGGGAAGGAAACACCATGAGAACGCCCACCAAGGAGAGGCCAATTGCAACCTCATAGGAAATAGCCTGTGCAGTTCCTCTCATCCCTCCGAGAACACCATATTTGTTCCTTGAACCATAACCTCCGAAGATAACGCCGTATACAGCAAGAGAAAGAAGGGAAAGTATAAGAACAACCCCCACATTTGAGCCTATCACAGATAAGGGAAATTTCCTTCCAAAAAGGCCTATTGAATCTGCAACAGGAACTGCTCCAACTGGAATAAGGGCAAATACGATTGAAACAAGCGGGGCTAAATAATAAAAAGGCTTGTCTACAAAGGGAGGAGTATAATCTTCCTTGAAAAACATCTTCAGAGCATCTGCATAAGGTTGGAAAAAGCCATTCAGCCTGAGTCCCAGAATAGATGCCCTGTTTGCACCTATCCTATCCTGAATGACTGCCGATTCCTTTCTCTCAAGAAGGGTTATGTACAGAACTGTAAGAAGAGCCCAAGTGAAGATGACTATCACCTTAACCGCAACTGCAATTACCCATTCCATTTCCTGAGCTCCTTCTCAAATTCTTCCCTGTACTTTCCAATTTCCCATTGTAGGTCAAGTCCTAAGGTATTGGCTAAAAATTCTCCTATTTCTCCCTCACTTTTTGCTTCTCCTATGGGTTCTAAAGCCTTCTGGAAATTTTGAACCTTGCCCTGGAAATTTGTCCAGCTCCCTTCTTTCTCAGCAAAAACCGCTGCAGGAATAATAATGTCAAATTTGTCCATACCCTCAAATTTATTTGTAAAAATTCCTATCTTTATTTTATGCCTTTCCAAGCTCACAGGCAGAAAGTGAAAAACTACTGCCACTTCTTCATGCCCAATTTCTTCTCTGATTCCCAGAATTTCAGCTCCCTTTCTATTAGGGTTCTTATCAGGAAGCTTAAGGATTTCATCTCCCTTTCCACGGGGTTTCCCAACAAGGGAAAGTTTCCAATCAAAGGTTTTTGCTATCTGCATCCAGTATGTAAGTTCCTCATTGCTCATCCATGCCGAAACATACAACCTTACATCTTTCCCTACAATCTTGAGTATCTCCTGTCTTACAGAATCCCAGCTTGTTTTCTTTCCCCTGGCCATTGGATATTCTATTCTATCACTGTCAATAAACTCATATGAATACCTGCCCTCATCGCATATCCACCATTTGTTCACTTCAAGATTCTTCCTCGGTTTTATTCTGTAAACTCTCTGGGAGGAAAACGGGTTCTTCGTATTAGTGTGAATTTCTATATTGCATCCCCTCGCGCAGAACGGACAGATTGAAGGCGTTCTATTAAGGAACCAGACCCTTGACTTAAATCTAAAATCAAGGTCTGTAATTGCACCAACAGGACAAATATCAACAAGGTTCCCTGAGTAATCATTCTCTATTCTATTTCCATCAAAAAGCCCTATATAGCTATGGATGCCTCTCTCAAACACGCCAAGCTCCTGAGTTCCAGTAATCTCATCAAGAAACCTTACGCATCTTTTACAAATTATGCACCGGGCAGCATCGTATATTAAATTCTTCCCCCAGTGAACTCTCTTTGGCTTTTTCTCTTTCTTCTCCCTCCAGCGGCTTTCCTTAAGATCGTATTGAAAATAATAATCCTGAAGTGCACACTCCCCTGCCTGATCACAGATTGGACAGTCCATCGGATGGGTAGTGAGTATCATTTCAAGTATAGAGCTTCTGTGCTTCTTGAGAGCATCTGTGTCGGTCCTTATAACCATCCCTTCCTTTGCCGGCGTTAAACACGAAGGGACAGGTTTCCTCAAACCTTCAATTTCAACAAAACACATTCTGCAGTTTCCATCAGGTTTCAATGCTTCATGATAGCAAAGCCTTGGTATGTATATTCCTGCATCCTCAGCAGCTTTTATTATAAGGGTCCCCTCATAAGTTTCAATTTCTTTCCCATCTATCGTAATCTTTATTCTCTTTCTATTGGACATCTTCTTTCCCTTATCTGTTCTTCAAGCTCTGACCGAAATTTATCGCAAATTGCTATAACTGGCATTGCTGCTGCATCCCCAAGGGGACAAATTGTCTTACCCATAATTGAATGGGCAATATCAAGGAGAAGGTCAATATCTCCCTTCTTCCCCTTTCCTATTGCTATCCTCTCTGCAATTTTTGCCATCCATGAAGTTCCCTGCCTACAGGGAGTGCACTGGCCACAGCTCTCGTGAGCGTAAAACCTTGTTATAACCCTTAAAACTTCTGCCATGCATGCTGTTTCATCAAGAACAATAACGGCTCCAGAGCCAAGCATTGTCCCTGCTTTTATCATTGAATCATAATCAAGACTCACATCTATTTCATCTGCCATCAGTATGGATGAGGAACTTCCTCCTGGGATCACAGCCTTAAGCCTTCTGTTTCCCCTGACACCACCTGCATAGTTATAAATTAGCTCCCGCAGGCTGCTCCCCATTGGTAATTCGTAAACTCCTGGATCCTTAACATGACCACTTACCGCAAAAAGCTTCGTTCCACCGTTTTTCTCCACGCCGAGGGAGGCAAAGTTCTCACCTCCCTCCCTTAATATATACGGAAGGCAGGCTATTGTCTCGACATTGTTTACAACTGTAGGGCAATCGTAAAGCCCATTTGTTGCAGGAAAAGGAGGCCTTACCCTTGGATTTCCTCTCTTTCCTTCAAGAGATTCAATCAAAGCAGTTTCCTCCCCGCATACATATGCTCCAGCTCCCCTGTGAATGTATATATCCAAGCTAAAATCCTTTCCAAAAATGTTTTTCCCAAGAAATCCTCTCTGATAGGCTTCTTCAATCGCCTTCTCAAGAATAAGAGCAAATTTTAAATATTCTCCCCTTATGTAAACATATGCCCTGTGAATTCCAACTGCCCATGAAGCTATTACTGCTCCTTCTATAATAAGATGGGGAGCATTTTCAATTATATATCTATCTTTAAATGTCCCTGGCTCTCCTTCGTCAGCATTTACACAGAGATATTTTGGTTTATCAGTTTCCCTTGGGACAAAGCTCCATTTTAGGCCTGTGGGAAAACCAGCACCGCCTCTTCCCCTTAGATTGGATTTTTTCACTTCCTCTATAACATCTTCTGGCTTTATTGAAAGGGCTTTTTTGGCGCCTTCATAACCTCTCCTTTTTATGTAATCACCTATTTTTACCGCCCCGAACCATGGAGTTATGACAAGACTCACTTAAGTTCCTCTATGACTTTATCTATTTTTTCAGGAGTAAGATGACCGTAAAACTCTCCGTTTATTTCCATAACAGGTGCTAATTCGCAGGCTCCAAGGCATTCAACAGCCTCAAGAGTAAATTTTCCATCAGAGCTGGTATTCCCTAATTCTACCTTCAGCTTTTTCCTTAGATAATTTATTATCGTTTCCCCACCCATAAGTGTGCATGTTAAATTCCTGCAAACTTTTATCACATATCTCCCAACGGGTCTTCTGTAATACATTGTGTAGAAAGTTACAACCTCGTGAACATTAACAGGATTCATATCAAGAAGCTCTGCAATTTTCTCTTCATCCTCTTCCTCTATATATCCCCAATCATCCTGAAGTATGTGCAAAACTTCAAGGAGAGATGAACGTTTATCCGGATAGCGGGAAAAGAGATTCTTTATTTTTTCCCTTGCTTCCTTACTTATTTCCTTCATCTGTCAAGCTCCCCGCCAATCATATTAATTGAGGCAAAAGTAGGTATAACATCTGCAACATAGTAACCCTCTATCATCTTTCCAAGGGCTGACATTATTGAAAAAACAGGGGCCCTGAGGTGCACCCTGTAAGGCTTATCAGTTCCATCACTCACGATGTAAAATCCAAGTTCTCCGTTTCCCCCCTCAATAGGAATGTAAACTTCCCCTTTGGGAGGTCTTATTCCATGGCCGCTCATTATGAGCTTGAAGTGCCTTATCATTCCTTCTATTGTTCTGTAAAGATCCTCCTTGGGTGGAGGAACATACTCAGGAACATTTGCCATTATGCTTTCGTATGTCTCTTTCTCCATCCCTTCAAGATTAGGTCCGAGTTTAAGCTTTCCCTCCAGATATTCCCCTCTCTGAGAAGCTTTTATCGCCTCATATGCTTCTATTAGCCCTTCTTTTTCCCTTACAGGTCCCTTTTCTATTTTCTTGAATGCCTGTTCTATTATCCTTATACTCTGTTCTATTTCCCTCATCCTTACCATGTATCTATCGTAATTGTCCCCATTTTCCCCGAGGGGAACATCAAAATCAACATCGTCATAATAAAGATAGGGAAATGCCTTTCTAACATCATAATAATATCCTGTGGATCTGAGAACAGGACCTGTGAACCCATAATTGAGGGCATCACTCTGGGATACGATTGCAATATCCCTTGTCCTTTTGAGAAAAATTGGATTCTTTGAAAGAAGTCCGCCAACATCTTTTACAGCCTTCTTTACTTCTTCAATAGCTTTTTTCAAAAGCTCCCCAAAATTTTCAGGGACATCTGCCTTTACCCCGCCTATTCTTATATAGGAAGTGGTGAGCCTCGCTCCTGTAGTTGCATCGAGAACATCCCACAGGAATTCTCTGGCCTTTATCATATAGAGAAAAACGGTGAAGGCTCCAAGTTCCATCCCAATAGGAGCAATGCATGTAAGGTGGTCCGTTATCCTTGATATCTCTGCGAATATCATCCTCAGCCATTTTGCTCTTGGGGGAACATCTATTCCAAGAAGCTTTTCTATCGCCATTGCATAAGCCAAGTTATTCAGAAGAGGTGAAACATAATTCAGTCTGTCTGTATATGGAACAATCTGTATGTATGTTCTGTTCTCCGCAGTCTTTTCGAATCCCCTGTGGAGATATCCTATCTCAACATCCGCCTTAATTACTCTTTCTCCATCTAACTCTACTTTGATCTGAATTGTGCCATGCATAGCAGGATGAGAGGGACCTATATTAAGAAGCATTCTCTCCATCATTTCCTCTCGGGTCTGAGAAATTTTATCCTCGGTTGGGATTTCTTAATTGGATAATCCTTCCTCAAAGGATGTCCTTTAAATTCGGGGTAAAGAAGAATTCTTCTAAGGTCAGGATGCCCTTTAAATTCTATACCAAACATGTCGTATATTTCCCTTTCAAGCCAGTTTGCATTTCCCCAAAGATGCGAAATTGTTGGAACTTTTTGTCCTTCCTCTATTTCAAGCTTTATCCTCAACCTTATTTTTTGAGTGATGGAAAGGAAAAGATATACTATCTCAAATCTCTTTTCCTTCCTTCCCATATAATCAACAGCGGTTATATCAAGGAGAACTTTGAAATCTTCTTTCAGCTCCTTTGAAAGTTTTGCTACAAAATCTGCAGGACAGTAATAAGTTGGGATCCCGTCTGCTGTAGCCAGTTTCTTCAGGTCATACTTCTCCCTTATTTCATCAAGGACCATTTCTGCTTTTCCCTCTGTATTTTCTTCTGAAGCTTCATAAGACCGTCAAGAATAGTCTCAGGTCTCGGCGGACATCCGGGTATGTATATATCAACAGGTATTATCGCATCTATACCCTGAACAGCCGCATAATTATCATAAATCCCACCTGTTATGGTGCAGGTTCCAAAGGCAACGACCCATTTGGGTTCTGTCATCTGGTCATAAACTTTTCTAAGGACAGGAGCAAGCTTGTGAGAAATTGTGCCAACCACAAAAAGAACATCTGCCTGTCTCGGGGTGAAACGGGTAAGCCCTGCACCGAACCTGTCAATATCAAAATGGGATGCTGCTGCTGCCATGTATTCCATGCCGCAACATGCAGTAACAAATGGATATTGAAATAAGGAATATTTCCTTGCCCATCCAAGAAGAGATTCAACAGTCGTTGTAAGAAAATTGCCTTCTTTCATATTCCCCACTTAAGATCGCCCTTTTTCCATGCATAAAAAAGGGCAAGGAGGACAAATGCCTGAAAAATCACCATCACAACAAAAAACAGGAAGGGATTTTTCCTGAATGCCAGAGCCCATGGAATAAGAAAGGCAAGTTCTATATCAAAGATCAAAAATAAAATTGCTATCTTAAAATAATGGACGGAATAATTCTTGGGGACCTCCTTTTGGAGTGGTTCAACACCGCATTCAAAGGGCTCTTTTTTTGAGGCATTATCTTTCCTTGGACCAAACACTTTACCAGAAAAAAACATAGAAAAGGAAATCAATAGAACAAAGACGAAAGAAAACAATAACTCCATTTTGTCTCCCTGGAGAAGGGGGGATTAACCCCCCTTTAAATTTTTATTAGAAGCTGAAATTCACCCCAAACATAAGTCTGTATCTATTGGAGATATTGCTCGTGAATGGAAGTCTGGCTTCAATAAAGGTTGATGCAGCTGACTTATCACTCGAGAAAATCTCATAACCGGTTTTGAGAAGGAAATCACCCATATTGTCGTTTTTAACAATCCATGCTCCTGCTCCTGCACCGATATAGAATCTTGAAGGATAATAAGAAAAGAGAAGGTCAGCTGTAATAGGCGTTCCATAGTTGTCATTGTCCACACTACTGGAAGCCATAAGTGCAGGTCCCACAAGAGTTCCTACTCTCCAGGTATGGTTGAGCTTATATTGATAACCGACTCTCAATGGCACAAACCAGCGAGGCTCATTATAGTAAAGGATTCCAGATTCTACCATAAAGAATCCTCTCTTGAGAACCTTATAGCTCCCTGCACAAGCTGCAGAAGTAACATGATGGTCATCTTCAGCTATAACCACAACATTAAAGGAACCTGCCTTTCTGGGTTTTATCTTGTAAACATAAGGTGGTTCGGTTAATGTCTTTTCCTCAACAACATTTCCATTGCCCTTAATTGTGAATTTGACACCTATGAGTTTCCCTTCGGGGTCAGAAGATCCGGAAGCATCCAGAGTAATTTCTTCCCCTGTCAGGACTTCCGTTGGAGAAACTTTAAGGTCACAGACAGGAGGCAGGTTCTTCCAGTATTCAACATTGGCAACGCAGGAATTTGAAGATGCAAATCCATGGGAATCGAAGACTACTGCCTCAAATTTGTAATTCCCAGGTTCTTTTGCTGTAAAGGTTGCCTTGCCACACTTGTCAGGTGTTACAGGAATTTTTGTAACCTGACTACCATTGAGGAACACCTTAACGCATCCTTTTACCCAGTTCTGGGAATTACAGAGATTGAAGGTAACTGGGTTTCCAATCTCAATCCTCTCAGGGGAAACTGTAAGGTAACAGGCAGGAGCGGGAAGCTCTGTCACTGATTTAAGAGAAATATTACCGCATTTCTTTGGCACGATAATCTCATAAGCCTTAAGGTCGTGGAAAATCGTAACTTTGTAAGCCTTAATGGGTTTTCTGCCTGCCCATACCGCATCCTTAACAACCTGCACCCTCTTATGCTTCCTGAACATCATCCATGTGATGGTGTCCCCGGGCTGGATTTCAGTTTCTTCAACCTTTGCGCTCTTTAGCTGTTCAAGAAATGGTAGAACAAGATCACCATAACCCGCCTCTTCAAATCCGATCTTAACGTCTCCGGCGTAATCAATGGCAATCTTGTAGAGGTCATCAGGGGTAAGATTTTTGCTTTTGTAGAAAGCATGTGCTCCAAGCCTTGTAATCTTGGTGGCCGCACTGAGAGGAAAAACAAAGGCAACAATCAAAACCAGGATAAGTAAATTTTTTCTCATATTCACCTCCATTTATATATATAGTTAAATTTTCCTCTTCTGTCAATTCTATTTTTGTATAATTATAACGAATGAATAATAAGTTATCAATTGTAATTATAAATTATAATTCTGGGGAAGACCTAAGGAAAGTGATACCCACTGTAATAAATGAGGCTCCGGAAACAATAATAGTGGACAATTCAACGGATTACCATTCCTTTGAAATAGCTTGCTCCTTTCCTGACACTATCGTAATAAGAGTGGGAAAAAACCTCGGATATGCAGAAGGGGCAAACTTAGGAATAAAGCTTAGTAAAGGCGAATTCGTGGCAATTCTCAATCCTGATACATACTTTACCAAGGGATATTTCAAAAAATTAATAGAAAAAATGGAAAAGGAGGAAAGTTTAGGCACTGCTACAGGAAAGATTCTCAGATTCGACAAAAAAACCTTAGATACAACTGGACAGTTCAGGACCTTGGCCGATAGGCCAAAGGAGAGGGGATACGGAAAAAAAAGCACCGTGGGCTACAAAAGTGGAAATGTCTTTTCTGCTTGCGGAGCTGCAGTCCTTTACAGAAGAAAAGCTCTGGAATCCATTAAGGATAAACACGGGTATTTTGACTCAAGGTATTTTGTTTTCTTTGAGGATTTTGACCTTGGGTGGAGACTGAGAAAAAAAGGATGGAAAGCATGGTTTAGGGAAGATGCAATCGGTTATCACAGGAGGGGAGGCATAAAAAGAGGAGCAAAATTTCCATTTCTCAAGCTGTCACCACAGATGAAAGCAATTGTTGTAAGAAATTATTGGTTAACAATAGCGAAGAATGAAAGTATAATAGGATTTATTCTGAAATTGCCATTTATACTTGCAAGAAGTGTATTACTCCTCGCAGTCTTGTCTCTCACTCCTTCCTCGCTAAAATTTTTATATCATAAGATAAGGGAGGTAATTTGACAAGGTTTCTTCTTCCCATATTATCCTTCCTTTTCTCTCTCTATTTTACCCCTTTAGCTATGAAAATAGCCGAGCAGTACAACATGGTGGATAGACCTGATGGAAAACTCAAGCTCCAGAAAAAGCCCATACCATATCTCGGTGGAGCCTCAATTTTTCTCTCATTTATCCTTTCCCTCTCTCTCCTTTATAACCTTAATAAAGAAATTCTTGCACTCCTTTTTGCATCTACTATAATACTTTTCACCGGCTTTGTGGACGACCTTATAACATTAAGCCCAGGGTCAAAACTGATAGGGGAAACATTAGCAACATGGGTTCTTGTAAGAGGCGGGATAAGGATAAAATTAGCATTTCTCCCTATGTGGGCATCAATACTTCTGACCTTTCTCTGGATACTTTTCATGACCAATGCTTTCAATCTTATAGACATCATGGATGGCCTTGCGGGAACTGTGGCCGCATTTTCTTCCCTTTCCTTTGCAGTCATAGCGATATTTTTTCACTCTCACACAACTGGAGTGGTAGGGCTTTCGCTTGCAGGTGCAATCCTCGGATTTCTGGTCTTTAATCTTCCACCTGCAAAGATATACCTTGGAGACACAGGCTCCCTTTTCCTCGGCTTTTCCTTAGGCTCAATGGCTGTTCTTGTTGATTACACACTCATTAATCCCGTAGGTTTTCTTTCCCCATTTTTTATATTATGGGTCCCAATATTTGAGGTAATTTTTGTATCGGCAGTGAGGTTTTTTAAGGGGCTTTCTCTATTTAAAGGAAGTCCTGACCACTTTCCTTACAGGCTGGCAAAAATCCTCGGTTCAAGGGAAAAAGCCTTGGGAACAGCATTTGCCATTCATCTCTCTCTATGTTTAAGCGCAATTATTCTGGTAAGACTTGGAGCAAGAACAACGATATACTTTTCGTTGGGTATAATAATTTTCTCCATAATATTTGCAATCTTTCTATCGAGGGTTAAAACTTGAAGGTGTTAATACTTGGAGGCGGAATAACAGGGGTCACCATAGCTAAAAAGATGGGCGAAGGAACTATACTTGAGAAGGAAAAGGCAGGGGGATTCCTTCGCTCTTATAAGCTTAATGGTTTCACCTTTGACACTGGAGGTCATCTTTTTCACTTCAAAAAAAAGGAAAATCGCATTCTATTTGAGAGATTAATGGGCGAAAATTCCCTGAAACTCAGGAGAAAATCTTTTGTTTACATAATGGGGAAGATGGTGCCATATCCATTTCAAGCAAATTTCTATCCGCTTTCCCAAAGAGTGAAAATGGAATGCCTCAGAGATTTTCTAAATGTAGCTCATGGGGAGAAAAAAAGAGCAAAAAACTTCCGGGAATGGCTCCTTGGAACCTTTGGAGAAGCAATGTGCAGATATTTTTTCTTCCCATACAACAGGAAATTCTGGGGAATTGACCTTGAAAAGATAACATCGGAATGGGCGAAATGGGCGATCCCAAAACCATCTGTTGAGGAAGTCATTCGGGGTGCAAGGGGAAATACAGTAGAAGGTCTTGGATACAACCCGAGCTTTTACTATCCAGAAAACGGGGGTGCTTACTCCTTCTTCAAGAAATACTCAGAGGGAGTAGAAATAATTGAGGGGGTAGAAATAAATATAATAGAGACTGATGAGAAAAAGGTGAATACAAACAAGGGAAGATTTCAATACGATGTTTTATTCTCTACAATTCCTCTTGTGGAATTTACGAAGCTCATAAGGGAAAAAGATGATGTCATTAAACTCGCATCAGCTCTTCTAATTGCCAATTCAGTTACCGTCTTTAATATAGGATTTGAGGGGAAGATTCCAGAATGCCACTGGATATATTTCCCAGAGGAAAAATTTCCTTTCTTCAGGCTTGGCTTTTACTCTAACTTTTCCGAAAAAATGGCCCCTGAGGGATTCCATTCTCTCTATCTTGAATTCAGCGGAAGTGAAAGAAAAGAAGCTGAGCTTACAGAAGCTCTCGATATGCTCAATTCCGAGGGAATAATCAAGGGGAAGATGGTTCTGTACCAGAAAATTTTTATTCCACATGCTTACCCTATTCCTACAAGAGAGGCTGAATTAATAAAAGACGGACTCTCATCCTTTTTCAAAAAGAGACAAGTATACATTGCAGGGAGATCAGGGAGCTGGGAATACCTCAGCACAGAAGCTTCAATGGAAAGCGGAACAAGGGCAGTGGAAAGTTTTAAAGCCTGAATTTAACCTCAAATTCCTGACAGATTTCCTTTATATTATCGTAAACCTTCCAATAGAGGGGAACTTCTTCCTTCCTTTCATTTTCCTTCTCAAATTCCTTCTCACCGTGGATATATATCCTATCTTTACCCTCAGCTTTGGGGGCATTCTTGAGCATTCTTATTATACTGTCCATATTACTGGAAATTTCATCAAGACCAACAAAAGCATCCGGAGAAATTGCTCCGAGGAAATGGGAAACCTGGGAGGGTGCATTTTTTTTGCCATAAATATCAGTTCCCCATGCTCCTGATGAAAATACTCCTGTGAATATATCAACGAGAAAACTGAGACCGTATCCCTTGTGACCACCTGTAAGCTCTTCTCCTCCCCCAAGTGGAAGAAGTCCTCCACCTTTTCTCTCGAGAAGATTCTGAAGAACCTCTGCAGGATTATCTGTGGGAGTTCCCTTCTCGTCAGTCGCCCACATTAATGGAATTTTCTTTCCCAATCTGTTGTAAACTTCAAGTTTCCCCCTTGGAACAGTGGAGGTTGCCATGTCAAGCACAAAGGGATGTTCTTCCCTTGAAGGTACTGCTACAGATATAGGATTTGTGCCCAGCACAGCGTCCCTTCCAAAAGTTGGAACTACAAGAGGCGCAGAGTTTGTCATTGATATTCCAATTAAGTTCTCTTTCAAAGCCATCATTGAGTAATAACCTGCTATCCCATAGTGATTCGAGTTCCTGATGGAAGCGAAGCATATATAATCTTCCTTCGCTTTCTGGATACATTTCTCCATCGTCCTGTAGGCAACTACCTGTCCCATTCCTCCTCCCCCATCAACAACGAGAGAAACAGGAGTCTCTTTCACTATGGTTATCGCTGTTTCAGGTTTCATTATGCCGTTTCTTATGCCATCAACATATCTTTTAAGCCTTGCAACACCGTGAGAGTCTATTCCCCTTCTGTCAGCAGTTATCAAAACATCTGCAATTATTTTTCCCTCTTCACTGGGAATCCCTAAGGCTTTAAAAACACTTACTACAGTATCAAAGAGATCACTTACTTTTACTGAAATCCATTCTTCCATTTTTCCCTCCTTTTTTTCACATATATGATTTTAACTTCTAATGAAGTCTATTGACAAATGTTATAAAGTAATGCCCCCCCGCTCAGGGTCATGCCTTTTATGGGAAGTAACCTCTGAGATAAAAGATAAGAAGGAATGCTACAGGAAGATGGTTCTCCCCTCCAGAATGAAGCTCTTCTTGAAAAGAAATATGGGAGATATGCTTTCTGAATTATAAGCTTCTTACTCTCTTCATCTATGTATATATAGGCATCAGGTTCTGTCACTGAGGCGATTTCCATAGAAAGTTTCATTGCAGAATTATTTTCAGGTCTTGCCCTCCTGAGAAAAAAAGAGAAGTTGAAAACAAAAAGAAGAATTGAAATTATCACGCTTAGTTCTTTTCTTTTCACATAAGCGAAGACAATAAGAATGGCTGGAACAATTACCGCTTTGAATTCGAAATTCCCCGGTTGCCAGAAAAGGAAAAATAAAAACACAAAGGATAGCCAATACCAGAATAACTTAAGCCTAAATTTGTAGATTAGAGCTAAGGAAATGAAAAATAGAGGGACTGAAAAGAGGAAAAAGGGGGTCAGGGTCTTTGCAAAGGAGAGAAAGTCTGAAAGCAAGTCTTTCACTCCGGGAAGGGAAAACCAGCTGTGAGGAGAATTCTCAAAGTGAGAAAAGAGCCACGCAAGGAACTGTTTCCCTCTTATAAAGGGAACAAACAAGTAAATAGATAAGATAGGCAAGGAATAATAAAAAATTTTCCTTCCTTTATATAGCCATAAGGCTCCCAAGAAAATAATATTTGTTATATGAAAAAGGACGGCCACAGAAGCAAAGATCGCAGAAAGGGTGTATCTTTCTTCCTCCAAGAAAAGCAAGGAAAAAAGGACGAAGAATATGGAAAAAATATGCACTTCTGCGTCTGTTGAGAAAAACCAAGTGGAGAAGCAAAAGCCAAGGGAAAGGGATAGAAAAAAGCTCATCAGTTTATCCTTTGAAATCCTGTAGGACAAAAGGTAAAAAATTGAAGCAGAGCCTGCACCCATAACGGAGTCCAATATTTGAAGAAAAATTAGAGGATCAATTTTTAAAGAAAACATCCTGTAAAGTGCGAAACTCAAAGGCTGAAAAATAAGATGTTGGTAATGAAGGTGAAGAAACGGATTGCCCTTTATAATAGCTCCCTTTAAGAAAAGAGAAAAAACAACCCCATCAAAATTATAATTGGCGGAAAGGGTAAGTATATAAAGGTTGAGAAAAAGAAAAAAGAGAAGAACTGGATATAAATACGCTAAATATCCCTTATAATTCTCAGATTTTCCCTTTTCAACCATGCTATCCCTCCCCACGGCATTTCAATCTCCACCCATTCCCCAAGGACCCTTCTGGATTCAAATTCAGCTCCTGAGTGAACCTCGCCTACAGAGAGTCCTTCCCTTGGCTCTGAGTAAAGCTGAGAATTTTCCATAACAACACAAACATTCGGATTTCTATACGCTCTCCACTGATTGAAAGAAATCAGGGAAAATGCTAAGGATAGAAAAAGAAGTGATAAAGAAATAAGGGGAGAGATCCTAAAGGACCTAAAAAGACAATAGGAAATGTATAAAGAAAGAAGCATAAAGAAAACAAGAAAGAGAAAGGAAAATAAATCAGGATTAAATAATTTCCCCCTTGGATTAAATTTTACGAGTTCTTGGCTCAAACCAAGTTTTCTCTTTGCGATTCTTATGTTTGAGTCTGCTTGATAATCCTGTATGTTTTTAAGGGAAGCAATTCTCCACCAGTATATAGAATCTGCAAGCTGGCCTTCTCTGTATTTCAAAACTCCGAGGTTGTAAGCTGCATTTGCCGAGTGAGTTTTATAGTAAGCATTAAGGAGACCTTCCTGCTTTGGGCTTAGAAGAAACAAAAGCAAGAATAAAATTCTCATTCTTCCCCCTTAAGGAATTTCCTCGCCTCATTAAGAATCTTAATCCTCTCGGAAATTGAATCAAGATGAGGGGAGAATCTAAGATGTTCTATCCTCTGGTTGAATTTCCCTTCTTTGCTGAATAGCGCCTCTAATCTTGAATAAAACTCATCCTTTGGAAGATTTTTAATTCCCTTCTCAAGTATTTCTATTTCTTTTAAAGGATCAATTGAGCCATGGAATTTTTCCCTGAGACGATAAACGAGAGAAGCACCCATAAGGAGCAAACAGAGGGAAAATACACCCCAGAAAACAAACGAGGATAAAAATGGTTTATATTCCTTAACACCTCTTCTGAAACCGAATATCTCCCATTCTTTTCTCTCCTCACTGGGGAAAAATGAAAAGGAAGGTGTGGAAATCAACATCATCTTCTTCTTTTCAGGGTTAAAGACCCTGTAGAAAAAACCCTCTCCTCTTGCTTTATTCCCTCTCACCGCATAAATAAATATCTTCTTACCTTTTAGTTTCCCATTCTCAAAATTTTTCTGTGAGGAAGAACCTGCAAAAATGAGCTCTCCCTTAAGGGATTTTACCTTCGGTTTGGGGAGAAGATCAATGTTTCCCTGGCCCTGTGCAATGATTTCCATATTTCCCCTGTCAGGTTCAATTTTCAAATTGAGCTGCAGGGTCCCAACCCAATCGGCTCTCTCTGGCAGGGGTTTGACTCTCACCTCAATTTCATTCCCTTTGAGAACATAGGCTTTCCCTTTAAGAAAAATCTTAACTTCTCCACCCCCTATTTTTACTTTTCCTGAACTTTGGGGAAATATAGCAAGAGATTTTATAGGATATGCCCAGCACCCCTTTTTGCCTATATTGATAAAATCAACCCTCTTTTTTATCCTAACATCCTCCATCCAGAAACCATTGAAGGATGGGAGTCTCTTCCATTCAATCCTTTCAGGCCTTTGGATGCATGCTGCCCAGGAGATAAAAAGTATCTGTTCTCCTGTGAATACCTTCTTTCTATCCACAGTATTGTAAAGGACTGGCTTTGAAAAAAGGAGAAATGGCAATAAAATTACCAGTCCTTTTGCCCTGATTTTCCCTGAGCTCTCCACTTCTTCTTAAAAACCTCCTTCTCCTTTTTCTTAAGGAATTCCATTATAACATCTGGAATTGCTTTAGAGGAAGGGCTTTTCTCCACCCTCAATTTGGAAAGGGCTATTTCTATATTTACCTTTGCTGGGTAAAAATAAGGGTTAAGTCTAAGGGCATTTTTATACTTTTCTATCGCATCTCTGTAGTTCCCCTCCCTGAAATAAATATTGCCTATATTGAAAACAGCTCTATAGTCCTGGTTAAACCTGAGATACTTCTCAAATTCCTTTTCAGATTCGTTATAGTTACCCATCATATAAAGAGCACAGCCTATGTTGAAGTGAATCTCAGGCCTATCTCTCCTCTTCAAAGCTTTAAGATAGTAATTAAGAGCTCCCCTATAATTGTCAGCCTTAAAAAGCGAGTTTCCTCTTTCAACAAGCATCGAACTGGGATCAAACCAGTGAAAGAAAAGAAGAAAAGGAACTAAGAATATGAGCTTCTTCATCTTCTCCTCCAGTATATAAAACCCAGAATTGATAGAAAAAAAAGAAATGTAAAAATGTAATACCTTGGGACCGAATATGTTATGTAATGAAACCTTGAAACTTTCTCTGCTCTGCTCTCTATCCTCTTTACCACTTCAATCGGGGATAAAGATTCAAGGATAAGGAGATCTGCTTTAAGGTCAGAGGAAAGTTTCTCAAGCGTCTCCGGCCTCAAGGCAGTTAAGACTTCTCTTCCAAGATTATCTCTCTTAAAAGTTCCATCCGACATCTTTATTCCCCCGCCTTCTTTAGTTCCAATGCCGACAATAAATGTTCTTATTCCCTCTTTACCAAGAGCCACAGCCTCCTCGCCCCATCTCCCTGTGTTAAATTCTCCATCGGTTAAAATGATAATTACCTTACCCCTTTTGACAGATCCCGAAAGGAGTCCTAAGCCTTTCTTTAAACCTACGCCTATATTTGTTCCCTGTTTTACAACTTCTGGCCCTAAAAAATCCAGAATCTTGAGAAAACCATCCTTTGAAGAAGTAAGAGGGGAAAATATCCTCGCTTCCCCTGCAAAACCTATAATTGCAAATCTATCGCCTTTACCTCTTATCACAAGTTGACTTATGAGCGATTTGGCAGCCTTTAACCTTGATGGGGGAGAATCCTCACACAGCATGCTGTTTGAAAGATCAAGAATGAATACCATGTCACTCCCTGAAGCTTCTATTTTCTTCTTCCCCTCCCCCCAAGTTGGCGAAAAAAGAGCGATGGAAAGAAAGATTATCCCTAAAAGGACTGAAATTTCCCCTAACAAAATAGCTCCTTTCCTCTCAAGGATCTTAAGATTCTTAGCACTAAAAATTTTCTTCCTTTTTTTGAGCCACAGGAAAAGATGAATGAAATAAACCCCCAGCAATAGGAGAAAAAACCACCATAAATTCAGTCTCTCAAAGCCCATCAGGGAATCTCCACCGGAATTGCTCTCAGAAATAGCCATAAAAGGAATAATATAGCTATTAAAAGATCAAGCTCATTGTAAATTGGCCGGAATCTCGCCTCTGTTTTCACCCTTATCTCTCCTTTTTCCAAGGAATCTATCTCCTTAAATATAGTCTTTAGAGCCTGAGGGTTTTCAGCTCTGAAATATCTTCCTCCTGTTATTTCAGCTACCCTCTCCAGGGTTTTTTCATCTATGCTCACCTCCTTTTCTATATATGTCATTCCAATTCCTGCTTCTATTGGAATTTTCGCTTTCCCCTTTTTTCCAACCCCTATTGTATAAATCTTAATCCCAGCCTCTTCTGCCATTTTTGCAGCATCAATTGGAGAGATCTCCCCTCTGTTGTTCATGCCATCGGTCAAAAGTATCATAACCTTTGATGTTTTGCTCGATTGAAGGTCTGATACCCCCTCTGCTATTGCCAAGCCTATGGCTGTTCCATCCTCTATTTCTCCTATCTTAAGTGCATTAAGGGAACTTATAAGGAAATTTTTATCAAGAGTAAGGGGACATATTAAAAGAGGAGCACCTGCAAAGGCTGCAAGCCCTATTCTGTCAACCTCCCTTTTTTTAATAAATTCCTCAACAACTGTCCTTGCTATCTCAAACCTATTTCTTGGAGCAAAATCCTCTGCTGCCATGGATCTGGAAATGTCAAAAATAATCATTACATCTATTCCGGGTAGATAAACTTCCCTGTATCTTGAAGAGAGTGAAAACCCGGATGAGGAAATAATTGAAAATACAAGGATTAAATAGAGAAGAACTTCAGGGGCCGCAAGTAAATATTTCCTGAATTTCGGGGTTGAGAGCTCATAGAACTTTACAGCGCCCAATCCTATTGAGATTTTCTTTTTTCTCCTTACATAAAGATAAAAAATAGCAAGAACAATAAAAAGAATTAAAAACTCAGGCCTTTGAAATTTCAATTTTTCTCTCCTCTAAATAATTAAATGCCCAGCTCAGATCTTTTCTGGAATTCTCCATGTTTATGGCTTCGCCTGCAAATCTAACAAGATCAGCCCTTTTTAACACAGAGGCGATTTTCTCCTCTCCTTTCTCTTTTAATTCAGAGGATGTAAGGGAAAGGGCTGGTATGGAAAATTTCCTTTGTATATAATTTCGCAGGGAAAAGCTCAAAATTGAATAAAAGCTGTCCATATCCCCTTCTGAGAAAGCATTCCTTGATTCTATGAGGTATTTCTCAAGCTCTTCTTCAGGAGAAATTACAACAGTTCTTCTGTTGCTTTTTATTATCTTGTAAACTAAGAATGCAATCAACAAAAGGGAAAGGAACCCAAGGAGCCTTTTTGCTATCCAGAAAGGATTTCCCTTTATCGAAAGAGGAGGAACTATTTCCTTTAGTTCATCTCCACCTTTTAAAAGAGATATAACCTCTATTGAATATTTCTTATTCTCTAAGTTCAATTCATATTTACCTGGTTCATATAGGGTAATGGCATACTGATAAATCCCTTCGCTTTTGCTCAGACTGAGTAGGCTAAATGGTTTTGAAAAGGAAATATTCTCTGATGTCCTCACTATAATAGGATCTCCAACTGCTATCCTTGTAGGCTCTACCGTAGCAGCCATGAGGAAAACTGGCAATAAGATAAACAATTTCCTCATGCTTTTCTCCTGAAATATTTCTCTATGGGTATATACGCGGGTTGGTCTGTGAAAATTTCTATAAGGCCAGCTCCTGCTCTTTTGAATATAGTCCTTATTCCGGACTCATATTTCATAAAGAGCTCCTTCAAAACCGAAGGCCTTGGCCATAAATGGGAATAGACACCCGACTCAAGATCCTCCCCATAAAAAGGAGAAATACGATCAAGCCTGGCCTCTGCCCTTTCTCTCACCCATATACCTATAAAATCATGTTTCCTACTAACAAGCTTTAACTCCTTAAGAAAGCTGCTTTCTGTGTAAAAATCTGATATTACAATTACAACCCCGCGCTTCTTTGCAACCCTATAAACCCAGCTAAGGGCTTCCCCGATCCTCGTTTCTTTTCCGTAGTCTCTTTCAACAAGAACTTCTCTTATAATCCTGAGAAAATGTCCTCTTCCTTTTCCTGGGGGCACAAATTTCCCCTTCTTTTCACCGAAGGTCAAAAGCCCAACCTTATCATTGTTCACAAGGGCAGCAAGAGAAAGAAGGGCTGCAGCCTCGGCGGCTTTCTCCCTCTTCCTCATTGGAATTCCGAAATCAAGAGAAAGGGAAGAGTCAATCACAAGATAAAGGGAAAGCTCTCTCTCCTCCCTAAATTTTTTAACATAAAGGCTTCCTCTCCTTGCAGACGTTTTCCAATCTATCGTTCTTGTGTCGTCCCCGGGTTCATATTCCCTTACTTCCTCTACCTCTATGCCTCTCCCTTTAAAAACACTTCTATACTCTCCTCCAAATATTTCACTGACCTTCTTCCTTGAGATAATTTCTATTCTCTTTATCGCCTCAAGTATATAATCAGGAAGATTCATGGAATTCTGATTGAAGAGATTATGCTTGCAATGAGCTCATCCTGGGTAACTTCCTCTGCTTCGGCTTCGTAAGAAAGGATTATTCTGTGGCGAAGCACATCCCTTGCCATCCATTTCACATCCTCTGGAATTACATATCCTCTTCCATCGAGGAAAGCCGCCGCCTTGGAGGCTAAGGAAAGGAAGAGAGAACCCCTGGGGGAGGCTCCATACATTATGTACTCTTTCATTTTCAGACCGTATTTATCAGGTCTTCTTGTTGAATCAACTATATCGGTTATGTACTTGAGAAGTCTATGATCAATGTGTATATCTCTCATCAAAACCTGAGATCTTAAAAGGTCTATCCTCTGCAGGACTGATTTGGCCTTTGGTTCCTCTTTACCTCCCATCCTCTTGAGTATCTCTATTTCTTCCTCCTTCTCGGGATACACAACAAGGAGCTTCGCCATGAATCTATCTATCTGGGCTTCAGGAAGTGGATATGTACCTTCCTGTTCTATAGGATTCTGGGTGGCTACTACAAAAAAGGGCTTTTCCATTGGGAATGTCTGGTTGCCAATTGTAACCTGAAGTTCCTGCATCGCCTCTAAAAGAGCACTCTGGACCTTAGCAGGAGCTCTGTTAATTTCATCAGCAAGGAGAAAATTCGTGAATACTGGACCCTTTTTAACAACAAAGTTCATTCCCTTAGGATCAAATATAACTGTTCCCGTTATATCTGCAGGAAGAAGGTCAGGGGTAAACTGAATCCTTGAAAAGGAAAGGGACATTGAAGATGCCATGGTCTTTCCTATGAGGGTTTTCGCAAGGCCAGGAACGCCTTCAAGAAGGACATGCCCCCCTGAAAGTATACAGGCTAAAATTTTCTCTATGAGAAGACCATTCCCCACTATTACATTACCAATCTCTTTTTTTGCTCTTTCTATCTTTTCCCGCTGGACAGAAATTTCCTCCTCAAGTTTTTCAATCTTTTCCTTCATCTTTTCCTCCCTTTTCTGCTCTAAATGAAGCTCTTCTTACCTTTGATCTGTAATCAAGTGCTTCTATGTTAATTTCTCTGCACATTTCATAAAGTCTTGAACGCATTCTCACGCCTATTTTCTTCTCAAGTTCCTCCCCTTTAAAAACCGTCGTGAGGACAAGAGGGAGCCCGTCACCATACCTTCTATTTATAAGCCTGAATACGAAGTCGTCTTCCCATTCGGTTAAATTTCTGGATGCAAAATCATCTATAATCAAAAGCTCAACTATTGAAAGAAAACCGAGAAATTCTTCCCTCTTCTCCTGGGTTTGAAGATAAGAATATTCCCTCAGGGATTCTCTAAAGTCCAAAAAGAAACAATCAGCTCTCTTCTCGAGCATAAGTTTTCTGCACAGGGCAACTGCAAGATGAGTTTTACCTGTTCCACTTGGACCCATTATCAGGAGGCCTCCATCAACGGCAGGATATTCTTCAGAGTATTTCAAAACAGAGTTCTTTGCCTTGAGAAGCGAAGGATGTTTTGAATCTACCCTGAAATTACCAAAATCCCTTGTTCTAAAGGCATTAGGAATCCCTGCCCTTTCAAGAAAATGGTTCTCCTCAGGAAATTTACCGCTGTCCTTTACGGCAATGAGCTTCCCGTCTTTCTCAATAATCTTCCAGGTCAATTCAAGCTCCCCTTTATATTTCTTATTGTTTGGTTTCTTCTCAGCCTTCTCAGCGCTCTTTTCTCTATCTGTCTTACCCTTTCCTTTGAAAGCCCAACCATTTTCCCTACCTTCTCAAGGGTTTTGGGCTTTCCATCATCGAGCCCGTATCTCAATCTTATAATTCTCGCTTCCCTTTCTGTCAAAGTGTTAAGAATATCAATTATCTTCTTCCTCAATCTTTTCCTGAAGATTATTTCAACCATATCCTCTCCCTCATCGGGAATTACTGATTCAAATGTAACATTTTCATTGTTACCTTCAGGAGAAGATGACAGGCTTACATCGCTTTTCTTTATGAGCATTAACATAGCAATCTTTTCTTCATCCATGCCCAATTCCTTAGCAAGTTGCTCTTTAGATGGTGTTTTCCCCTGCATTCGTCTGAGTTCCCTTTCCTTTTTGAGGACCTTAAAATATGTATCTATCATCCTCTTGGGAATATCCACAGCCCTTGTCCCCTTATGGATAGCATCAAGTATAGCTTCTCTAACCCACCAGCCTGCATAGGAAAGGAATTTGACATTTTTATTAGGGTCAAATCTTTTCGCCGCCTCAATAAGACCGACAATTCCTTCTTCCACAAGATCCTCAAAGGGTATCCCGTAGCCCCTGAATTTTGAAGCATACTTTACTACAAACCTTAAATTGCCCTCAATGAGCCTTTTTATTGCGGATTTATCCCCTTTTTTTAATCTTTCATATATTTCCTTCTCTTCCTTAGGGGTAAGCGTTTCATGCTTGAGAAATTTCTTCAGGAAGTTTGCATCATCTTTTTTCTTCATTCTTTTCACTTCTCTTAACTATTTTAAGCTCTGAAAGCTTTATTATTGCTCTTCTTCTGCTTTCAAATTCTTCGTCCCCCCCTCCAAAAACATCCCCCAGGTAATTTAATAAGTCATCAACTTGTTTCTGAATCCTCTCCATCTTTTCCCTCATATTAAGTATTATCTCCACTCCTGCAAGATTAACCCCCATTTCTCTTGTAAGCATGAGTATAAATTCCAACCTTTTAACATCCTCCTCTGTGTAAAGTCTGGTATTCCCCTCAGAACGGGTGGGTTTCAAGAGTCCTTCCTTTTCATAGAGTCTTAAGGTTTGAGGATGGATATTATACATTTTGGACACTGTTGAAATCACATAGTATTTCTCAGATTCCTTCTTCATTTAAACAATCCATCCCTCGGGCTTCCCCCTTCGTATTTGGACAGCTCTCTGAGAAGCTCCCTTACCTTAATGTCCCTTACATCAGGAGGAACTATTTTTATCTCAACATACATATTGCCTCTTCTTCCTCCCGACTTAAAGATACCCTTGCCCCTCAGCCTGAGTTTTTTCCCACTGTTAGTGCCAGGAGGTATTTTGACCTTGGCTTTCCCATCAAGGGTGGGAACCTCAATGGTTGCACCAAGAGCCGCTTCTGAATATTTAACAGGGACAGTTATGTATACATCATCCCCTTCCCTCCTGAAATAGGGATGGGGAAGAACACTTATCATTATATAAAGATCGCCTGGGGGTCCTCCCTTTATACCTACATTCCCCTTCCCGCCTATTCTGAGCCTTCCACCGTTTCTCACTCCAGGGGGTATCCTTACCTTTATTGTATCCTCTATCTTTATTCTCCCCTCTCCTCCACATTGTTTACAGCTCTTTCCCGGAAGATACCCGGTCCCATGACACACAGGGCAAACTGAGGAAAATTTTAAATATCCCCTCTGGAGATAGATTCTCCCAGTCCCGCCGCAATTTGGACATACGGTAGGTTTTGAACCTGCTTCATAACCTTTACCATTGCACCTCGGGCACCTTTCCATTCTCTTTATCCTTATCGTAACAACTGTACCCTTAGCAGCATCTTCAAAGGGGATAGTTATAGAATAGGTGAGATCTTCTCCCCTTTGGGCTTCTTCCCTTCTTGTCCTTCCCCCAGAAAATATTTCAGAGAAAATATCCCCGAAGGAAAAATTGCCAAAATCTGAAAAGTCAAACCCTTCAAAACCTCCACCAGCAGGACCCTGAGATGTAAACTCCCCAACACTACCGAATTTATCGTATTGCTCTCTCTTTGCTTTGTCTGAGAGAACTTCATAGGCTTCCTGTATCTCCTTGAATTTTTCCTCGGCTTCTTTATCACCTGGATTTAGATCGGGATGGTACTTTCTTGCGAGTTTCCTGTACGCTTTCTTTATATCTTCCTGCGTAGCATCTCTACTCACACCGAGAATATCATAATAATCCTTAGCCATCTAAAATATTATAAAACAAAGAGGTTATTAGACAGAAATAGAAACCTTCGGTGTAAAGGTAAATGTTGGTCCTGCCTCCATAACAAGTGAGTTCCCTTCTATTGTCAGAACAATCTTTCTCTTCCCGTTTTTTTCAACCTGAAAATCTGTATTGAATTCAACATCCGGGTTCTCAATTTGGATATCATATTCAGTCTCCTTGTAAACTGCTTTCCCGGTCGAAAATCCAACTTTCAACCCATTATAGGACCCTGAATTTGCATCAAAGGAAGCAATAAGTTGAGGCTGCTGGGAGGCTTTAAGGTCCACATTAACAGTTTCCACAGGAACATTAATATCCCCATGGCCAAGGAAATGAAGTTTTACAGAACTAACATAAACAACTGCCGAGCTAACAGGTATGGAGGTGGGTACGTGGTCAATCCACACTTCAACTGTTCCTTGCCCTAAATGCAATACACAAGAGGAAAGGGTCAATAACAAAATAGGAATTATAAGGAAAACAAATTTTCTCATCCACTCATTATATCATTCAGGCCTTATCTTATTCACATATGAATAAACTATCGGGATTATGAACAGCGTGAGTAAAGTAGCAACAGTAAGTCCTCCAACAATAGCTATACCAAGAGGAGAACGGAATTCTGAACCTGTGCTAGTCGAAATGGCCATGGGAAGAGTTCCAAAAATTGTAGTAAGGGCTGTTATAAGAACTGGTCTCAGCCTTGTTCCCGCGCCTTCTACAACTGCATCAAATGGTCTCCTCCCTTTTTTAATAAGACGGTTTATATAATCTATCATGACTATACCGTTGTTTACTGCGATCCCTCCGAGCATGACCGTTCCCATTAGCACAGGAAGCGAAAGGGGTTTTCCAGCTATTAAAAGCCCAAGAAAAACGCCTATTATCGCGAGTGGAATTGTAAACATAATAACGAATGGATGAGCAAGATGCTCAAACTCTGCTGCCATTACCATATAAACAAGAAGGGCTGCAAGAAGGAATACCTGAATCATAATTTTTATGGAATCAACCATATCCTTATACTGTCCACCAAACTCTATGGAATATCCTGAGGGTAAGCTTCCTATAATAGGTTCAAGTTTCCTCTTCGCTTCTGAAACTGCTTGCCCGAGGCTTACACCAACTATATTCGTTCTCACTGTTATTACCCTTTCCTTTCCTTCCCTATAAATTCTCACAGGTCCTGTTCCATCCTCTATATTTACTAAATCTGAAACAAAGGCTCTACCTCCGAGCGGTGTCATTATGGGAAACTTAAGAAGATCATTTAGATTCCTTCTTTCCGTCTCAGGAAGCTGAACCCTCACATCATAATTGTCACCCTTGAGATTTATCCTTGTGGCAAGTTCCCCTGAGGTTGCAGAGTTTATTAGTGAACCTATATAAGCAGTTGAAAGTCCCATCTTTGAAATGACATCTCTTTTTGGAATGAGCATTGTCTCAGGCTTTCCAGCCTGATAAGTCATATTTATATCTCTCATTCCCTTCACTGTTTTAAGAACCTCTTCTACTCTCTTGGCAAGAGTATGAATTGAGTCAAGCTCTTTGCCATATATTTCTATCTCTACAGGATATGTGCTTCCGCCCATCATCATGTTTCCAACATCAATTATTTGATTCTCAACCCCTCTGTAATTTGGGAGCTCTGACCTGAGGCTCTCCATAATCTCTGTGCTGGATCTCTTCCTGTCCTCCTTATGCTTTATTTTAGCCCAGAGAACTCCTTCATTTGCCCCGGCAGGGGAAAACTCTGAGGCAGCCATACCCGCTGCACTCTCGCTAGTCGTGCCCACATTTGTTAGAACAGAAATAGTTTCGGGAAAAGAAGCAAGAATCTTTGCGTCCTTCCTAACAAGCTCGTTTGTAACCTCAAGAGGGGTGCCAACAGGCGCCTTTATCTTCATCACAATTGAAGCTCTATCCATTTTAGGCATAAATTCTGTGCCAACGATTTTCACAACACCGAAGGAAATAATGAAAAGCAGAAAAATCCCGAGCAGGATAAGACCTCTTATCCTCATAGCCTTTCTCAGGAGTATCTCATAACGTCTTCTCATCTTTCCCGAGCTAAATGGTGAGGCTAACTTTTTGAAAAATCTGGCAATTTCTCCTTCTTTTCTTTCAGATTTACCTCTTCTATATAAAACAGATGTAAGCATAGGCGTTATTGTAAGGGCAACAAAAAGTGAGGCTAAAAGCGCAAAGGATATGGAAAGGGCAAGGGACTTTGAAAGCTGGCCTGTAATACCTGAAGCGAACATCATTGGAAAAAACACAGCAATGGTTGTAAGGGTGGAGGCCGTTATTGCCATGGCAACTTCTTCAGTTCCGACTGCAGAGGCTGTATCTGGATGTTTTCCGAGCTCTTTAAAATGTCGGTATGTGTTCTCTATAACAACAACAGAATTGTCAACAAGCATACCTACACCCAGGGCAAGACCTGCCAGCGTCAACATATTCAATGTGTATCCAACCGCATAAAAGGCGATGAATGTTGCAATAATTGAAAGGGGAATAGAAAGAGAAATCACAAGCGTTGGCCTCCAGTTACCCAGAAACATAAAAAGAATTATTATGGCAAGGATTCCACCAACTATTATATTTGAAATGGTTCTGTTTGCCATGAGGGTGATTGGATGCTCTTGGTCAAATACAGGACGGAATTCAATACCCGAAGGGATTTCCTTTTTGATTTTCTCAAGTTCCTTCTTTACCCTTCTCACAACTATCACTGTATTTGCACTGGAGTTTTTATTTACAATCATAACAACCCCTGGTTCACCATTTACATCTGCAGTTGCCCTTTCCTTGTAATCCGCAAAGGAAACTCCTGCCACATCATCAAGGTGAATAAGCTTATCCTGCTTGGTAACACCGACAATTATGTTTTTAATCTGGCCAAGACTGTCAAACTGTCCCTTAATTCTTATATCTTTTTCCTTTCTTGAAGCTATTACATAACCTGCGGGCTGATTTACATTCTCTGCCCTGAGAGCCTGGATTATTCTGTCAATTCCGACTTTATATGAAGCAAGCTTTCCAAGGTCAGGTTCTACAATAACTTCTCTTTGGGTTGGAGAAAGAACCTGAACCGTTGCCACTCCATCGAGCCTTGAAAGCCTCTCCACTACCTCATCGTCAAGGAGCTTTTTAAGGTCAGACTGGCTCAAGCCTTTGCCTTTTACTCCATAATATAGGACGGGAAAATCCGATAAATTGAATTTATACACTATTGGATCATCTGCCTCCTGTGGGATATACTTCCTGGACCTTGCGATCCTATCCCTTACATCCTGAGCTGCTGCATCAAGATCGGTTCCCCATTCTAACTCAATCGTAACTATGGAAAGCCCTTCCTGAGAGATTGATTTCACTTTCTTCACTCTGCTTACAGAAGATACTACTGCCTCTATGGGTTTGCTTACTAACTGTTCCACATCCTTAGGAGAAGCTCCAGAATAATTTGTTATAACTGTAAGCTGAGGATATTCTATGTTGGGCATGAGATCCAGACCAATGTGAAAATACGAAATAATTCCCATTACCACTACTATGAGTATTAACATAGTGATGGTAACCTTTCTTCTCACTGAAAATCTGGGAAGACTCATTTTGCCTCCTCCACTTTTGCGCCATCATAAAGACCAAATAGATTACCGACCACTATCCTTTCTCCAAGCCTCAAACCCCTGAGCACCTCAACCATTCTATCCCCCTCAACCCCTGTTTCTATAGATATTTTTGAAGCAATGCCGTTTTTAACTGCAAAAACATATCTTCCTTCTATAAGCGCTGATTTTGGAATTGCCATCGCTTTTTTCTTAAGATAGACAATTTTCACATCGGCATCTGTGCCAGGCTTCAAGGAGAAGTCTTCATTTTCGGCAAGGATCCCGACCTTGAAGGTCTTTGAGGCTGGGTCAGCAACCTGAGAAATGGAAAATATCTTCCCATTAACCCTTCTCTGTCCCTGAACCACATATGATTGCATCCCCTTTCTCAGAAGATTTATCTTCCCGGATGGAACATCAACATATACTTTTACCCTTGAAAAATCCATCAGCACAAGAATGCCGCTCCCACCACTGAATCCTCCCATTACAGGGTTTATAAAATCTCCCTCGTTCTTGAGCTTAGAAGTGATTACGCCCGAAAATGGAGCATGAAGCTTTGAAGACGCTATCATGAACTCTGCAAGCTCCACAGTAGCTTTTGCCTGATCTTTCTGTGCTTTTGCCGTTTTGTAAGCAAGCTGAAGTTTCTCAAATTGCTGCTCTGAAATTGCCTCTTCCTTTAGAAGGCTTTCCCCCCTTTCATAGTTTTTTCTGGCATCCTCAAGACTTGATACTGCGGCACCAAGAGCTGCTTTTGCCTGTTTGAGCTGGATTTCAGACTGTTCAGAATCAAGCTCAACGAGAAGTTGTCCCTCTTTTACTTTTTCCCCCTCATCAACATATATCCTTCTTATTTTTCCTGTGATTTTAGGTATTATATTTTCCTTCCTGAAAGCTTCTACTGTCCCATAATAACTCAATGTCTTTTTAATTACTGCCTCACGAACAGCAGTAGTCTTTACTTTGAATCTTACTTCCTGAAACTTCTTATTTTCTTTGGTTGAGCTTCCGCAAGAGGGAAGGCACAACATTGTAATTATTAATGAAAGGAGCAAAATCTTTCTTTTCATTTTTCACCTCCAAACTCACAGCCTGTAAGGCTCTCTATCTCTGCAAGAGAGATATTATATTGATACAATGCATTGCATAAATTCATCTCTGCCATCTTAAGGGACAGACGAGCTTGCTCAACCTCAAGGAAAGTCACCAAGGATTCTTTATAGCTTACTTCAGCAAGCCTTACCCCTTCTCTTGCCTCCTCCACAGTGTCCCGAGCTGAAAAGTAGCTTGCCTGAGCTTCTTTTGCTTTTCTGTAAGCTGAACGGAGCCTCAAGAGTAAATTCTGCCTTAGGGCCTGCTCACCATATCCAATAGAGGAATAGAAATTGGATGCTGAGCGTATTTGCTCTACCCTGCTGAACCCTGAAAATAGGGGCATGGAAAATACAATGGCTATTGTATAGTAATCCTCCCAGTTATTGGCTCTAAAATTGAATTTGTCCGACCTGAAATTGTAGTCAAAGGAAAGGGCTATGTCTGGTCCAAGTTGAGCTTTTGCAAGCTTTACTCCCTTGAGGGCTGCTTCTCTTCTATATTTCATCCCAATAAGAGATGGAGAATGGGAAAGCATATAACTCTCAAGTTCCCCTATACTCTTTTTAAGGGGGGTAAACTTGAATTCTCCTTTGAGCCTAAAATCCTCCTCCATTCCTATGAGTGATTTGAGGGAAAGCTTTGCAATTTTCAGAGCATTTTCGGACTTTATAAGCCCGGGTTTCGTGTTCTCGTAGTTAACCCTTGCCTGAAGGAGCTCAAATTTTGTGGTGGAACCCACTTTGTAAAGTGCCTCAGCCTGTTTATAATGTTTAAATGCAAGTTCTGAGCTTTCTTTCTGGATTTTAAAAGCCTTTTCTGCGAGAAGGACAGAATAAAATGCCTCTTTAACCCGATAAGCAAGATCCAGTCTTTTCTGACGAAAATCTTCCTCATCTGCCTTTGCCTTTAGCTGAGATAAGGAATAACTGCTGATGAGCTTACCACTGGAAAATATTGGCTGTGTAATATTAAGCCCGAATTGGTATTTTCTCGTAAAGTCCATCTTTACCCTCCTTGGTTTATCTCCGGGGAAAAATGGGGGCATTTCAATTGTGAATACTTTCTTCTTCAGAATGTCCTGCCCTTGAAAGTTGATTTTCGGCAGAAAAAGAGAAGCAGACTGTCTTGCCTTCGCCTTTGAAGACTCAAGGGATTTTTCAGCCTGAAGATAGGCTGGAGAATGGGAAAGGGCATAGCTCACAGCTCTATTTATATCCAGTTCAACTTGGGCGGAAAGGAAGAAAGCCATGAGAAGGAGCACTCCTATCTTCTTAGTCATTTTTTACCTCCTTTAATGTGATAATTTTCTTAGCCTTTTCCTTAGCATACTCAAAGAATTCTGATGTTCTATCTTCCTCTATGAACAGACTCTCCTGAAAAACACCCTTCAGTAAAGAAAGCAAAGTCAAAGAAAGAAACTCTATATCGTCCTCTATAATTCCTTGCTTTTCTCCTGCCCGAAGGATTCTTTTCAAGAGTCCCAAATATATTTCTCTATGTTCCCTTATGCTGGAAAAAAGCCTTTTTCTCCTTTCGCCAAGAGCAGGGGCATCGAAGAATAGAATTCTTATGAGCCCTTTTTTCTCTTCAAGAAAGGAAAAAATTCTCTCAAGGAAAGATTCAAACAACAGAGGAAACTTATCCTCTTTAAGGACGTTCGTCTTAATATGAAATTCCTCATGAAGGCTTTCCACAACATTGATAAAGAGGTCCTCCTTTGAGGGAAATAGCTTGTAAAGAGTTGCCTTAGATATTCCAGCCTCCTCTGCAATTTCTTCCATCTTAGTAGCAGAAAACCCTTTTCTTCCAAAAAGCCTTGTTGCCGCAAGAACAATTGATTTCTCCTGGGCCTCTTTTGCAAGGTCCTTCCAGCTCTTTGCCATTTTATCCTCCTTCTATACTTACTATTCTGAGAATTATACTCATGAGTATATATTATATACAAAAAGTTCATTTTGTCAACCCTAAAGTTTAGTTAAATCACTAAGAATTTTAAGTGTCAGACTTAAATCAGTAATCTTTCCCAATTTTCCCTTTCTTTCTTCTGACGAATACGAAACCTCAAGCAAAACTCAGAAGTCTTTTCTTG
>WFSJ01000048.1 GCA_015486055.1 Acidobacteriota bacterium | reverse complement strand
CTCTTGTCCCCTCCTCATCAGAATTTATATTTAAAAATTTATTAGAAATATTTGGCATAGCACCTCCTAACACCACATTCATAAAAGCATCAAGATCAATAGGAATCTTCCTCGGTTTGCCTTTACTTGAAGTATAGCCTACATATCTTATTCTCTTTTTAAATAACTCAACAAGATTTCCTAATTCACCGGATTCCGTTGATACTTTATACATTTTTTCATCGAACTGACTTGCCATTTAACTTACTTCCTCCATCAAATTCAAAAATCCAAGAATTCCTGCATCAATGAACCAGTTTCCAGTAAATTCTAATTCTGCATTAGAATTCTTTCTCATTTTTGACTCTTTGTCCCCCCATCCACGAATGGATTGCCTGTCAGGGTAAAATAACTGTTGTGAGAATCGGCATCGGCGTCTTTTTTCCCTATCTCCCTTATTCCTTCAATCATCTTTCACTCCTACCTTCCTTCATCAAAAAATATTATACCACACCTGTCAAGTCTCCTTCACAATTTCCACCATTCCGAAGCCCTGAGAGTTTTTGGAACCAAGGCCTGCGTTATAGGCTATTTCAAAGTATGGGCGGGGAAGGGAGAGTTCATAAATTCCTGTCCAGCCTTTTATCCAGTATCCTTTGAAGTTTGCTATTACTTCGTTTCGTTTTGAAACTCTCACTGGTTTAATCTTAAAATTTTGCGGCTCTGCCTCGGGAGGCTTTTCGTAAAATGCTGTGGCTTTTCTTACGAGATTTTCGCCAATTAGCTTTGCAAATTCCTTTTCCCAGGGATTATAAAAATATGTTTTCTTTTTGCCTTCCTTGTTGAAAAGGGTTGAATACACTGTTATGGGAGAGATAGCCCGCACAAGAACTGCACCATCTGCCTCAACAGGCATTTCAACTTCCACAGCAGCAAATCGGCACTTCTGCCTGTTTATTGCAATCTCTTCTTTCTTTATAAGATGAACTGCAAGGGATTCAAGGATGTCTGTATGAAGGGAGCCTATTTTAAGGTAAATTGGGTCGTAAAGGGTGATTGTGCGTTCGGTCGTGTTCAGCCGCCTCTTGTGGGACAAAAGTCTTGAGAATGTAAAGAGCTTGAATTTCCTCTTTTCGTAAGGGTATCCTTCTTCATGGAGGCGAGTGGCAAGTGTCTCATCTATGTTCCTGTAAATGAAAGCTTGAATTAGGTGATTATAATGGATTGGGAGGGTTAAATTGCCCTTTTCTGTGTCAAACTTGATAACTATTCTCATTATCAATCCTTACTCTTTAATTATACCGATTTATGAAGAATTTTCAAGTTTTGTTTTCTTCTTGATATTGGGTAGAATATGCTTCGGGAGGAAATATGAGAAATATAGCTTTTGTTCTAATTTTTGCTTTTGCCCTGGGGGGAATGGGACTTGAGGGTTTTGTTGGGCTTGTCTTAAAGGATAAAAACGGCGATGGGATTTATGACAGCTCCAGATATCAGCTTGTATTTGACGAAAATGAGCCAGCACAGCTCGCTCTTGCCTCTGAGATAGCATACAGACTTGGTTTTGAGGCAGGGGAATATATTGACCTTCTCGCTCCTGAGAAAAGGAAGATCTTTTTAACCAGGAATCCAAATATTGAAAGCGGTCTGGCTTTCATTTATATTAATGGGGAAGACCTTCACATTGAGGCAAAGGATAAAGAGGGCTTCCTCTCTGCAAGGGAATTTTTCTGGAGGTATCCCTATTACTGGAAAACGAGTAAATTTACAGGTAAAACCTGGAAAGAAATAATTAAAGAGATAGAGAGCTGGCTAAAAAGCAAAAGCATAGAGAGTCCGGTCCAGCTCGTTGGGTTGAAAATCAGGGGAAGGACTTTGCCATTTTCTTCCGCATATTTAGAAAATGGACAGGTGGAGGAGGCAATTTTTGCTGTGAAGAATGTTGAAAAGATAGGGAAAGTTCTTTCAGAGATGGAGAGGATGCGTGAAATGGGCAAATCAACCGAAGTTCTGAATTTCCCCTATATTGCAAAGCTCACCTTTGCCGCAAAGAATAAGGCAGTTTCTATTGACAGGTTTGGGGCTCCTGAGGAGTTTTTCAGACCTTCCTATGGTGTATTTCCCAAAAAGAAGATAAAGAGAAAGGCTCCGCAAATGATGGCACTGCTCTCCTCTCCTGTTGCTGTTTTACTTGAAAAGGGTGCGGGAAAAGGTGCTATCAATTTTGCCTTCAGGGCAGGACTTGAGGCAAAGGAAGCAAGATTCCCCATAGCATTTTTCAGGGAAAAGGAGATTCCAGAAGGAAGAACAATAGTGGTTATAGGAAAGGGGAAACTTTCCAGGGAACACAGTCTTAAAGGAGAATCAAGAGGGCTCTGCATGGAGAAAGGGGAAAAGCGCTGGTTTTTGAAGCCAGAATGCGCCTCTGAGTTTTCAAAGGATTTCTTTTTCCCTGCCCTCAACAGGGACAAAAATCTTTATTTTTCAAAATTTTTCCTTGAGAAGCTCAGGTTTTCGGTTCCTCCGCAGGCACAGGAGAAACTTGCAGAAGGCATAAATGGAGAGCCATACATTGAAGGGAAAATATACGGGAAAAAGCTCATTTATAAAGAGGGATTAAGCGAAAAGGATGAGGTCCAAAGATTTAAGGGATTAACAAAAGATTTGAGATTCACAAAGCTTATCGCATACCTCAGCGAGAGCCCTGAGAGGAGAAAATCTCTTGAAGAGAAACTCGGGAAAGATGTAAAAATTCGCTCTGCCTACAAAACAGGGTTTTTCTGGATAAAGGAAGAAATAATCCCTGAAATAAAAGATGCAGATGAGGTTATAATCCATGTAAAGAGGGTGAAGGGAGGAAAGCAGGAGGAGATTTCAAGCTCCAAAAATCAGTTTCTATATGAGCTTTACCCCATTGATGAGATAATAAATAAGGAATTGAAAATCCCTCTGGATAAAATAAAATTTGTCCTTGAAGAGAAGGGGCCAGTTTACAGGGTTGAAGCCTTGAAAAATGGGAAGGTTTACCGCCGCTTTGAATTGAACCCTCCTGTTGTGAATGCGCCATTCCCAAGAACAGAGGGCTGGGTTTTTGCCTGGAAGGGTAAGGAGCTTGTTCTGTCAAAAAGGATAAAAACAGATCCTGAACTTGCATGGGATTTTTACAAAAACAAGTTTTTGCCCTATCTGGTGAAATTCATAAATAAAAGGACAGAGGGGAAACCAACATGGGATAAACAGCCCTTCTTTTCGTTTATAGAGATCAATTTTGAGGCTCCTGAGCCTGATTTCCCGCTGGGGATTGATTATGAAATAGTGAGTTCAACAGAAGCCCTTCATGACGAGCTGTATTTTTACACCCTATATTACATCTCAAGGATTTTAAAGCCAGGGAAAGACGGGGGTTCCATAAGGGCCCATCTGTATCCAGGGGCAATAATCCCTCTCATCAGAACTTCAAAGCAGGGGGTAAAATTTCAGGTCAAAGTTTATGATTACAGGAAGCCAGGCATATACAGCGTCGATAAAGTGATAAGAAAATTCTATCCAGAGGGAAAGGTAAAATATGAAATTCTTGGATGGGCAAGGGATAAGCTTTGGGTAAAGTTTGTGTTTGAAAATCAGGAGGATTTTCTCCTTTATTCGGAGGCCTTCTCCAAAATCAAGGAGATGAAATCTCCAGTAAATTTAATCCTGAGCTTAAAATACAAGAGCTCAAAAAGGGATTATAGCATTGAGGGTAAAATTAAGCCCTTTGTGTGCAAGAATGGGGTAAAGGACTGGAGCGAACCAATTCCTCCTGAGGATGCTGCGTGTCAGGCTTCTCTTTTCAAATACAGCTATCCAGTTGCCGAGAGCTTTCTCGGAAGAAGGCTATATGCCATAGAGAAAGTTTCTTCCACAGGGGCAAGATATTCTGCATCGCATTTTATAAGGGAAAAACCCACTGTGATTTTCAATGCCCGCCAGCATGCGAATGAGGTGTGCTCAACAAGTTACCTGCTGAAATTTCTGCTTGAGGAGAAGGACTCTACCAAAGTTAATCTGATAGCTGACCCTGTGGAAAATCCCGATGGGGCGGCAATCGCAATAAATATGATGAAAAAGGAGAGCCCCTTGCATTCCCTACATGCGGGAAGATACAATGCTCTTGGAACTGATATAGGATTTCACCTGAAGGAATTTTCGCCTTATGCACCATCTGGATTTGCAAGGAACAAAATACTTTCAAGATGGAAGCCAGACATATTCCTTAACCTTCACGGCTATCCCTCTCATGAATGGGTGCAGCAATTTACAGGTTATCTCCCGTTTCCATATAGAAATTACTGGATACCAAGGGGACATTTCTTCTATTTTTCGTCTGCTGAAAATCCCATAAACAAAGAATTCTCGGAGCAAAGCCTTGAGATGTTAAAATTTGTCACAAAAAGGCTAACAGCGGATAAAAAAATAGACGAGTTCAATAAAAGGCTTTATGGGAGATATTTCAGATGGGCAAGACGATGGAATCCACATGCTTTTAAGATGGATATAGAAAACGGATACAATGTTTACTGGAAGAACAGCAGAAGAACTTCCTTCCAGAGCCAGCCCCTTGCCATGCTTTCCTCAGAGGTTCCAGAATATATAGATGAAACAGCAAGAGGAGCTCTTCTTAAATACCTTATGCACTGCGGCGAGGAATACCTAAAAGCCCATGTAGAGTTTTTACTCTCGCATAAGAGAGATGTAGTTTCGGTATTTCAGGAAACACCATTTGAAATAAAGATAAATAGGCTAAGAGAAAGATGGTAGATTTTCACTAATAAAAATTGTCAGATTAGCCTTGATTTTTGGAGAAATTCGCCTTGAGGTGTCTTAGGCGGAAATAAAGAGATATCACTGTCTATTGCTTCTTACCCTCCTTCTGGACTCTGGACATTCCGAATGGCAATGGAAAGGAAGACCTGAGAAGGAGCCGCTTTACTTTAACTGATCTTTGACAGATCCTGGGGAAAGAGCTATGTGGAAAACTTTATAGTAATAAATTAATACCCTGAATCCTCCTCTTATATAGCCACCTTATTTTTTCCACAATGTGGATTTTCAATTTATTTCATCTCCATTTCTAAAATTGGTCGTGCCACGCATAATTATATACATTTATGTGAATTTCCTCTTGACTTTTTCGATAAAAAATGGTATCTTACTCATATGTTTTTAAGAACTAAAACTTTCACAAACAGGGACGGGGGGAAAAGAACTTACCTATATCTCGTCCACTCTTATAAAGAAAAGGGTAAAGTAAAGCAAAAGAACTATCTTCTT
>WFSJ01000047.1 GCA_015486055.1 Acidobacteriota bacterium | reverse complement strand
TTCTGTTGGTGAGTATCTCTTTGCCATTCTATGCTCCTTTCATAGCTTGCTCTTATATGGTAAACCATAAGGGGTAAAAAATGAAACCCTGCTGCGGTCCCCTTCCCTACGGAAAGGGGACTCTTTCCTTATAACCTTAAACTTTTCTTGTGTCCACTTTCTAAGGGGAGCAGTATAATCTAAACCATCTTTCGATGTCCGACTGATGGTGCAAGATAAATTGCATAACTTTCGTGTGGTCTCTATAAGTTAATCTTATATTCTGGGCTTTAAGAGTTAGGTGGGGTAATAGAAAAGTTAAAGCAGTGATCACCATAAATAATCTAAATTTTTCCTTCATTTTATTTCCTCTTTTTTTATTCATTGTTTTTGTTAGATCATTATTCTTTCGGATTTACAACCCTTCCCATAAAGAGAATAGTCCTTGTTTTTTTATGAACGATTAGGAAAAGAAAGGGATGGTCAGCATTAAACACAGGTGAAGGTCTTGGTAAGCCCTTTAACTCCATTACAATTCCTGTCGCTGCAGTAGCCTCTGTTCCCTCCTCATTTACATTAATATATGCTTGGTGGATGGCTTTTGATATTTTAAGTTCCTTGTTTCCTGTCATCCCTGAAAAATCAGCTTTATATGAAAAGGCATCTGCCATACCCATTGAGCTTAGAATATTTCCTAAATAGTATTTAGTCTTTACTTTGAACCTGGGAAGGTAAACCCTGACCTTTCTTTTATACATTTTGGACATCCACAGTTCAATTTTTTTTAATGAAAGCTCTTTTTCTAAACTATCAAGGCCGTTCTTTTCAGCAGGCAAAAATACAACCATTGAGAGGTCATTTCCTGTATAAGGAAGCTCAAGCACCTGAAGATTCTCATTCTCATAGTAGGGAAATTTGTCCTCCTTAAACATCATGGGAATCTCTATCTTTTTGTCCGGGAATGTATAAAAGGGAGCAAGTTTTGTGTTTTTCTTATCAAACTTTGAAGCCCATTTACCCTTGAAATAAATAGCATTTGTGAGAACAAGTCTTGTAAGATGGTTAATGTCACCTTTACTAATAAGATCTTTTATTTTCTGGTTTGTCTTTTCTTCAACCCAGGTGTTTATCTTTTTCCTTGCACCTTCTGAGTCAGTTTTGAAGTTGACCTCGTAGAAACCTCCGCTATAGTATTCGTTAATGAGTTTCTTGAACTCTTCAAGGAAATGGTAGCCTCTCTGTCCCCATAGGGCATTTGCAATATTTAACTCGTAGGGTTTATTCTTTGCATTTATTTTCGCTATGAGGGTGGAAAGTGCAGGGTGAAGTTCCTTCTGGGAAAGTGTAAAATGCAGAACTTTTGCTATTTCACTCTCAGTCTTTCCTCTCGCTCCTGCGTATGTCATTCCAGAGGCTGTTGAAATGCTAAAGGGTGAAAAGAAAAGATTTTCCTTGTTCTTATAGCTTAGCTTTTCATACAAGTCAATAGCAGTTTGGTTATTTCCATTAACAAGGGTTGAGAGATTTTCCCCTGTAATTAAGCTTGAAAGTGAGACAAAAAGGCTGATAGTTATGAACAATTTCTTCATCTTTTAACTCTATGTCTATTTTTTGTGCAATTATAATAAGGCAATTAAGCAAGGAATGTCAAATGTGCTTGCTTAAGGAGATTGATCGAGTTATTGGCTTCCGCATTTTGACCAACCACAGTTGGGGCAGGTCGGGCATTTCTCATCAGGAAGAGGCCAACCACAGACAGGACACCTCTCCATCCCTATATCCTTTTCTGAAGATTCAATTTCCATTTCCCCGAGCATTCTTTCAAGAACCTTTGCTATGGCATCTGGGATTGATTGGATCATCTGTCCATTATAGAAAATGGGTTCAGCACCTCCTATACCTTTGAGCTGGCTTATTATTAGCTCCGGTTCTATTCCTGAGCGAAGACACAAAGAGATAAGTCTTCCTATAGCCTCCGCGTCCGCCATAGTTGAATATCCGCTTTTCCCTATTTGTGCAAACACTTCAAAGGGTTTTTCTTTCATAAATGAAACAGTTATGTAGAGAGTGCCGAATCCTGTTTTTATTTTGTCTGTTTTTGATGGGAGAGAATCCGGTCTTTCAGCCGGTCTCAGTTTCTCTTCTCCTGCCTTTTCAAGGACCTGTTCAGCCCTGCATCCATCTCTGTAAACTGTTATTCCCTTTAGACCGAGATCATAAGATAGAAGATATGCTTCCCTCACATCTTCAACTGTAGCTGAATTGGGGAAATTTATAGTCTTTGAGACTGCATTATCAACATATTTCTGGAAAGCTGCTTGCATCCTTAAATGCCATTCTGGTTCTATATCGTGGGCTGTTACAAAATAAGGAGGAATATTTTCATCAGGATGTTCTTCCTTCCATTCTTTATATAAGGGATGGATGTCAATGAGTTTTCCATCAAGTATATTGGATACAAGTTCAAAGGCGAACACGGGTTCAATGGAAGAGCTCGTCCCAGCTATTCTTGAAATTGTTCCTGTTGGAGCGATTGTTAAAACTGTGGCGTTCCTCCTCTTTTCGCCCTTATAAATAGAGTTGTCAATATTTGGAAAGCTTCCCCTTTCTTCTGCGAGTAATTTTGTCTGCTCCTCTGCCTTTTCCCTGAGGAATTTTGCTATTTTTTCCGCTAATTCAAGGGTTTCATCCGTGTCGTATTTCATTTCCATCAGGATGAAAAGGTCTGCGAGTCCCATAACTCCAAGACCTATTCTTCTATTCAGCTTTGTCGCCTCCTCAATTTGCTTTAAAGGAAACTTATTGACGTCTATTACATCATCGAGAAATCTAACCCCAGTTTCAATTACATAGGCAAATCTGTCCCAATTAAATTCCTTTTTCTTCCTGTCGTAAAAAGCTGCGAGGTTTATTGAGCCAAGATTGCAACTTTCCCAATCATGAAGAGGTTGTTCTCCGCAGGGGTTTGTAGACCTAATGGGTCCCCACGGTCTCGTTGGATTTTGTTCGTTCACCCTGTCAATAAAGATTAGGCCAGGATCGCCCATTGTCCAGGCAGATTCAACTATCTTATCAAATATTTCAGAAGCTTTTCTCTTTCCAATAACTTTTCCTGTATGGGGGGCAATAAGATCATATTCACCATCCTGTTGAAGAGCTTTCCAGAATTTTTCTGTTATTGCTACCGAAATATTAAAGTTTGTAAGGGTCTTTTCATCCCTTTTTGTTTCTATAAATTTCTCAATGTCAGGATGATCCACTCTTAGCACCCCCATATTTGCTCCTCTTCTGACTCCTCCCTGTTTTATCTCTTCGGTTGCTGCATCTATAATCTTCATAAAAGAGATCGGGCCCGATGCAACCCCTCTGGTTTTTTTTACCATTGCTCCTTTTGGTCTTATTCTTGAAAAATCAAATCCTGTGCCTCCGCCTTCCTTGTGAACCTTAGCGGTGAATTTTACAGTATCGAATATGCTGTCAATTGAATCCTCCACTGGAAGCACAAAACATGCACTCAGACACATATCCCTTCCTGCTCCTGTAAGGGTGGGACTATTTGGGATAAATTCCTTTGATATCATGATCTCGTAAAATCTTTTTCTCCAGAAATCCCTTTCTTTATTGGTCTTTTCGGCCCCAGCTACATAAGTAGCTACTCTGTTGAAGAGCTGAGAGGGTTTTGTCTCAATAAGCTCCCCGTTTTCATCCTTGGCAAAATATCTAGCCTTCAAGATTTTCATCGCATTTTCGCCGAATCCTTCTAAGCTCATTTTTTTCCTCCTTTTCTAAATATTGTGGCTTTATAAATATATAATACTAAATATTCAATTGTCAAGGGAAAAATCAGGAAAAAATGTTATATTTGATGATGCAGTAAATTGCCTTTATCCCATCTTTCCACTTGATTTTCTTCCCTTCTTTCTTTGCCCTTCCTTTATATTTTATAGGTATTTCAGCAAATCTTGGTCTTTTTTTTGAGAATTTTGCAGTAAGCTCGGGTTCTACTCCGAATCTTTTTTCCTTTAGTTCCATATTCTCAATAAGTTCTTTTTTGAAAGCTTTATAGCAAGTTTCCATATCAGTGGTCTTGAAACTTGTGAATATATTGGAAATATAGGTAAGCAATTTATTGCCCAGATAGAAGAAAAACAGGAAATTCCTTCTCGGGTTTTTCAGGAACCTTGATCCATAAACAAGGTCTGCTTTTCCCTCAACCAAAGGCTTTATTACCTTTGGAATTTCCGCAGGGTCATATTCAAGATCTCCGTCTTGGATAATTACTATATCACCTCTTGTGTGAGAAAATGCAGTTTGAAGTGCTGCTCCTTTCCCTGCATTTTTTCTGTGTTTTAGTATCGTTACTTCAGGATGAGTTTTGCTTACTTGCTCTATAATTTCATATGTTGAGTCAGTTGAACCGTCATCAACAGCTAATATTTGCTTTTCCAGCGGGAGCTTTAAGGATAAAACCTTCTTGACAAGTTCTGCTGCTGTTTCCTCTTCATTATAGAGTGGTATTATTATGCTAATACTTTTCATATCCCCTGCCGAACATAAATTGTTCACCTGTTTGGTTCTTTTCGAGGAATATAGGAAACAGCAAATTAAGGGGGACAATCGTAAAAATTGTCTTGACGAAGGAGTAAGAAAAGGCAAGGGAGAGACTGAATTTTGAATTATTAAGCTCTATCCCTCCCAGCCAATCTCCGATGGTTCTTCCTATGAAGAAATAGAAGAGGAAGTGGTAGGAAAAGATTATATTGAAACCATAGAGAAGAAATGAAAACCAGAGAGAAGAAGTATTTGAGTTAGGATGAAAGGTCAAGAGAGGAGAAAAAATAAAAAATCCAATGAGTATGGCATCAAACAGAGAGGCGATAAGCCGTCTTCCAGCAGGGGAAGGTTCAAGTTCCTTTAGTTCTTCAAGCCCATCGTTCCTCTCATCTTCCTCTTCTGGTAGGGAAAAGAGCGGAGCAGTTTTGTTCTTTCTATCCATTACTTGTATATTTTATCAGGAAAAGTTGGTAAAATATATTCTCATGAGTTTAGGAAAAAAAATTCTTAATATCGGAGCTTATATTTTGCTTTTTCTTTCATTCACTATAGCTGCTACTCTTATAACCTTTACAATGGAGGTTAAAGGGAGGAAGATCTACGTGCCGAAACTCACGGGGATTGATGTAAAGAAAGCAGAAAATCTTGTAAAGCAAATGGGTGTTTGCATTAAGGTTATTGCTTCAAGAGAAGAAGAGGGAATACCGGGAGGAATTATCCTCTCACAAAATCCATACCCAGGATTTGAGATCAAGAAAGGAGGAGAAATTCAGGTCGTGGTTTCTCAAGGTGAAGAGGGAGTTGAAATTCCTGATTTTAGAGGGAAAAAGCTTGAGGCGGTAAGGATGGAAATGCAGGATCTCAATCTTGAACTCGGAAAAGTTACACAGATTTTCAGCCCTTCTCATGATCCATCTGTTGTCCTGGCTCAAGTTCCTGTACCAGGGAAAAAGGTCGCCAAAAACTCCTACGTGGACCTTCTTGTTTCGGAACCATCTCAAGAATCCTTTGTTATGCCTGATTTTATAGGTAAGGAGTTTGATGTGGTCGATTTAACACTTAGGGAACTTGGATTTAAGGTTTCGCCGCCCGAACTTGTAAGTTACCCTGGATGGGAAGCCGGTATTATCATAAAGCAGCTTCCTTTTCCCGGATATAAAATAAATAAGAATCAGATAATTTCCTTTAAGGTTACAAAATGAGAAAAATTGCTCCTTCAATACTTTCTGCCGATCCGCTGAGGTTGAAAGAGGAAATTGAGAATGTAGCTTCTGAGACCGAAATACTTCATGTAGATATAATGGACGGACATTTTGTTCCCAATTTAACATTTGGGCCTCATTTCGTTAAGGGAATGAGGAAAGAATTCCCATCTTTAACCTTAGATGTTCACTTAATGGTAGACAGGCCAGAAGTTATAATGGAGTGGTATATCGACTCAGGGGCAGATTGGGTCTCTTTTCCAGTAGAAGCAACTCCTCACCACAATAGGTATTTGATGAGAATAAAGGAAAGAGGGAAAAAAGCAGGACTTGCTCTCAATCCTACAACTTCTCTTTGCCTTCTTGAACCCTCACTTCCTTATGTTGATTTTGTCCTTCTTCTTACAGTAAACCCTGGATTTGGGGGACAAAGATTCATAGATGAGGGTTTACAAAAGATAGAATCGCTTGCAGGAATTAGAAAGGAAGAAGAAAAATCCTTCCTGATAGAAGTAGATGGAGGTGTGAGAAAGGAAAACATAAAGCAAGTATTTGATGCTGGAGCAGATATTGCAATTGCTGGAAGCTCAGTTTTTGGCAGCGGAGATTCCCTTTCGAATCTCTTAAAACTTAAGGAGACTGCAGGTTGAGAGCTGTTATAACAGGAGTTGCAGGGTTTATAGGTTCTTCCCTATGTGAAAGGCTTTTAAAAGAAGGATGGAAGGTCTTTGGTGTAGATTGTTTCAGGGATTATTATGCTCCTTCTTTGAAAAGAAAGAATATAGAGAAATGCCTTGAAAATTCTGATTTTGTCCTTTCTGAACAGGACATTTCCACATCCCCTTTGGATTTTATAAAAAAAGGGGATTACATATTTCATCTTGCTGCCCAACCAGGGGTGAGAAAAAGCTGGGGACAGGAATTTGATCATTATATAAGGGATAATATAATCTCTACCCAGAGACTTCTTGAAAGAGTAAAGAATATAAAAATTTCCAAATTCATTTTTGCTTCAAGCTCTTCTATTTATGGTCAGAGCAAAAGCTTTCCTTTAAAGGAAGATTCTCTTCCAATGCCATTTTCTCCTTACGGAGTTACGAAACTTGCAGGAGAGAACCTTGCCATGTTATATGCGGGAAATTTTGGGGTTCCTACTGTTAGCCTTAGGTTTTTTACTGTATTTGGAAGAAGACAAAGACCGGATATGGCTTTTCATAAGGCTATGAAGTCTATGATATTTGACAAAGAATTTCCCCTTTATGGAGATGGTTCGCAGGTAAGGGATTTTACCCATGTGGGAGATATAGTTGAAGGAATTCTCTTAGCAGTTGAGAAGGGAAAGAATGGCAAGGTCTATAATCTCGGTTCAGAAAGGGAAATTGCTCTTTCAGAAGCCCTTAGAATTATAGAAAAAGTCTCTGGAAAAAGGATAAGAAGAAAAAAACTGGAAGAGGCCAGGGGTGATGTAAAGAAAACTCTTGCCTCAATAGATAGAGCTAAAAATGACTTGGGTTACAGACCAAAAAAATCAATGGAGGAAGGAATTGAAGAAGAATGGAATTGGATTAAGAATATTTACAATTACAATCTTTAGTCTTACTTTACTTTCGTTTTGTGGAAGAAAGAAAGCATCTCTTTATCCTCAGGGGGCCTCAGACAAGGTTTTATATAATATGGGGAAAAAATATCTTAATAAGAAGAAATACGAGAAGGCAAGGAAAATATTCTCTGCTCTTATTGAGCTTTATCCCAGGAGTAAATATACTCCGAGAGCCAAACTTGCCATTGCTGATAGTTACTATAGAAAGGGAGACATCGCTTCTTTAACTCTGGCAATAAACGAATATAGGGAATTTGTTTCCCTGTATCCTTACCATCCTAAAGCAGCATATGCCCAGTTAATGATGGGGATGTGTTATTACAAACAGATGAGGAAACCAGGAAGAGACCAAGGACCCACCTTAAAAGCAATAAAGGAGCTGGAAAAGGTGGTAAAAAGGTATCCAGAGAGTCAGGAAGCTAAAGAAGCTGAAAAAAGGTTGAAGAAATGCAGAAGCAGATATGCTACTCATCTTCTTCTTATAGCGAATTTCTATTTTAGAGTTAAGGAGTGGCTTGGTGCTTCTTGGAGATATAAGGAGATTCTGGATAAATTTCCAGACTTCAGCAAAATTGATGAGGTTTATTATAAATATGGGATAAGCTTGTATATGAGAGGGGAAGAAAATGAAGGTAAGGCATTTCTTTCAAAAGTTATAACAGATTATCCTGAGAGCAAATGGGGCATAAAATCAAAAAGATTCCTTGAGAAAAAAGCTAAAAAGAAAGGAGGAAAGAATGGAGGAATTTAAGGAAAGGATAATAGAAAAATTGAAAACTATAATTGATCCAGAAGTCGGGGTAAGCCTTTACGATCTTGGCTTAATATATAGTATAGATGCAAAGGACAATGGTGATGTTCATATAAAAATGACTCTTACAGCTGTTGGATGTCCGCTTCAGCAAGATTTCGTCAGAGAGATTCAAATGGGACTTTCGCGGATGGAAGGCGTCAAAAATGTGGATGTGGAGATTGTTTTTGATCCGCCTTGGAATCCTTCAATGATGAGTGAGGAGGCAAAGAGAAAATTCGGGATAGAATGAGGATTCCTGATTCCCATGCTCATCTTGTAGACAGGAAGTTTTCCAAAGATAGAGATGAGGTTGTTCGCAGAGCATTCAGGGCTGATGTTTCACCCATCCTGATTCCCTGTGCCCCTGAAGAATTTTCAGAGGGATTAAGCTTGCGGGGAAAGTACCCCTCAATCTATCTTGCAGTTGGCCTTCATCCACACCACGCAAAGGAATGGAACAATGAAATTAGGGAATTGATAGATAAAGCTGCTTTAACGGGAGCAATATCTGCTATAGGTGAAATAGGTCTCGATTATTATTACAATTTTTCACCGAGGGAAAAACAAAGGGATGTATTGAAATATCAGCTTGAAATAGCCGAGAAATATAGCCTTCCTGTTGTAATTCACAGTAGAAAATCTGCAGAGGACTTGGCAAATCTTATTGAAAAGTTTAATACAAACGGAGTTTTACACAGTTTTTCCGAGGAAACATGGCTTGCAGATCTTGCCATTTCCCTCGGGTATTTCATTTCCTTTTCTGGAATGATTACCTTCAAATGGGGAGATTTTATAAGGGAAGTCGCGTCAAAAGCGCCAGAGAATAGAATTTTAGTTGAGACAGATTCGCCATATCTTGCTCCAGAACCTTATAGAGGCAAAAGAAACGAACCTATATATGTCCATAAAGTAGGAGAAAAACTTGCTGAAGTAAGAGGGAAAACTCAGGAGGAGATTTTTCCGAGTCTTCTAAAAAATTTTTACATGCTATTTGGAGGAAAGAATGGAGAGACTGAGGAAAAAGCTCAGAGAGATAGATGGTAGAGGATATAAAGCCTATGCATCCCTTAGAGGAATATACAAATTCAGGGATTTTGATTTTGAATTTCTGAGGATTCAGGGGGACCCTTTTGCAACGCCCTCGGTTTTAAAGCTGACAATTAGGAACCACGGTTATGGCGAAAAATACATTAAGGAGGACTCAAGAACTGCTACTGAGGATTTTGTATACAGAAGATTGTTTGAAACTTGCAGAAGGGAGTCCCGGAGGAGAGGAACAGGAGGAAGCGGCTCTATTTCAGTACCTGACCCTACGCAGGCAGTATTTTCCCGCTCAGCTATTTCTTTAAAGGGTGAAAGTCTTGTAGCAAAATTCTATGTTGGACTTCCTGCCCAAGGGCGAAGGATACTTGGAAAGGAAGCAGAGGAAATGCTTTTCCGAAAGGTGCCGAAGATAGCGCAGAGCATTTTGTTCGCCAGCATGGATAAAGACTCTCTTGATTCCCATACCAAGCTCTATAGGTGTCAGGAAGAACTCAGAGAAAAACTCAAGGAGATGGATCTCGTTGCTTTTATAGGTGATGGTTCAGTTCTTCCAAGACAGAGTGGGATAAGCGATTTTCCTATGAAAGGTGGTAAATTTTTCCTTTCTCCCAAGAATCTCAGGGTCGAAATTGAGCTCAAATGTGGAAGTAAAGTGGTTGGCATGGGGATTCCTAAGGGAATAACCCTCATTTCAGGGGGAGGATACCATGGGAAAACCACCCTGCTTGAGGCAATCCAGAATGGAGTTTACAACCATATATATGGAGACGGGAGGGAATGGGTAATAACAGTAAAAGATGCTCTAAAGATAAGGGCAGAGGACGGAAGGTCCATAAAGAGTGTGGATATTTCAAATTTTATAAGAGAACTTCCCAACGGTCTTGAAACCGAAAAGTTTTCGACTGAAAATGCTTCAGGTTCTACCTCAATGGCAGCTTCTATTTCAGAAGCAATGGAATTCGGAACCTCTCTTATATTAATAGATGAGGATACAACTGCTACAAACTTCATGATAAAGGATGAAAGAATGAGTGAACTAATAAGGAAGGAACCTATCATCCCTTTTGTTGAGAGAATAAAAGAAATGAAGCAGATGGGAATTTCTACTATAATCGTAGCTGGTGGGGCAGGGGAATACCTTTCGGTAGCTGATCTTGTCATCGTTATGGAGGAGTATCTTCCCAACGATGAAACAGGAGAGGCAAAGAGGATAGTCAAAAGATATCCTTCCGAGTTCAAAGGAGATTTTCCGCCTCTAAAAAAACCTGTTTCAAGAATTCCTCTTGCAGATAGTTTTTCGCCATATTTGAGAGGTAAAGATAGAATTAAGGTTAAGGAAAGAACAATATTTTATGGGGGAGAAGAAATAGACACACATTCTTTTGAGCAGATAAAGACATCATCTCAGCTGAGAACGATTTCGTATTCCCTGAGACACCTTTTTAACCTCCAAAGGAGCAAGGAAACCGACTTAAATGAGCTCCTTAAAAGATGGGAAGAAAATGTTTTTAGAAGCGGTTTTGAGATTCTATCAGGAATTTCTCCCTCTATGTTCTATGTAAGAAGGCAGGAATTAGCTATGGCTATTAACAGAATGAGAAAACTTAAAATACAGGGTAATTAAGGACAAGATGCCTTTTCTAAAGATAGAAACTCCTCATCAGGGACTTCTGCTTGAAAGCTCCTGCTCTATTATGTATAATGATAGGTGCTGAAAGATGAATGTGCTTTATATAATTTCCAAATCACCCTATGAGACAAGGGAACCTTTCATAGGGATTTCTCTTGCAGAGAGCGGCGATGTTGTTGTCTTTGTAGCCAGCGCAGTAATAGTGAAAGAAAGAGCCCCATGGGAATTTCACAGAATAATGGAGGAAAAAAGGGGGGATGGAGTTGAATTCCTCTTCCTAAAGGAAGATCTTCAACTAAATAATATAGACTCTAAAGGTGATGATGTTATAGACAGGGCAAAATTCCTTGAGATGATTCAAGGGTATCTTAATGTTATGCAGTATTAAACTCGAATTTTGGCAAACTGAATTCCAAATTGAACAGAATGCGAGTGATTGACTGAACTATAAATTTTTGATAAAATTCTCTTTAATTCGGGGCGTGGCACAGACTGGATAGCGCACCTGCCTTGGGAGCAGGGGGTCGGAGGTTCAAATCCTCTCGCCCCGATTGCGCCCGTAGCTCAATAGGATAGAGCAGCGGATTTCTAATCCGCTGGTTGGGGGTTCGAGTCCCTCCGGGCGCGCTAAAATTCAAATATTATTTTTACTGTTGTTCCCTCTCCGGGTTTGCTTATAATTTTTAACTTTCCCTTGTGGCTTTGAATGATATTGCTTGCCATCGTGAGACCAAGTCCCTTTTTATTTTCACTTGTGGTGAAAAATGGATCAATTGCTTTTCTAAGCACACTCTCAGTCATTCCTTTACCGTTATCTTTTATTTCAATTGTAGTTGATGTCTCATTCTCAGAGAGTTTTACCTCCACTTTTCCATCCTTTATTCCTTCTATAGCTTCAAGGGAATTTTTTATTATCTCCACCATTGCCTCTTTAAGATAATCCTTGTTAGCAGACATCAATTTCTTACCTTCGGGTAAGATGAATTCTATCCTTTCATTGTTAAACTCATCTCTTAGTTCTTTTAACATATCAATAATATCCGTAAGTTCTCTAAACTTAGTTTCTTCACTTGCAATTATGTTCATCTTTTCTATAAGGGAGCTTACCCTTTTTGCTGCACTTTCCATTTTTTCCAGCCTTATTGAGTCTTTTTCTACGCTCCTTTCCCTTTTTAACATTTCTATATTTGCAAGGATTATTGAAATTGGATTATTTATATTATGGGAAATTTCAGAAATCACCTTATTCATTCTTGAGATTCTATTGGCTTTTTCTATTTCATCTCTGGTTTCTTCCAGCTTCTTCATTGCCTGTTTAAGCTTATCCGTCCTTTCCTTTATTTTATCCTCAAGTTCTTTCTCATAACTTTCAAGTTCACTCATGGTTTTTTCTATTTTTTCGGCCATCTTTGTAAATGAATCGCTGAGTTTTCCTAATTCGTCCTTTGACTCTATTCGGGGAATTTTCGTAGAGAAATTTCCCTTTGCTATTTCCTCAGAGGCTTTACTCAACTGAGTTATCGGTTTTGTAAAAGTGGAGGATATAAAATACAAGGCTAAGGTAGCTAAGATTATTGAGAACAATATGAAGAGAACTATGTAGAATACAACATTAGTTGCAGTGCTGTCAATTTCCTTCTTCAGAACTCCTATTTTTATAACTCCTATGGGTGCCTCAAATCCTCTTGGCTTAACAGGGACTGAAATTTCATAGAATTTTTTGTTGTGTAAAATTACTTCTTTACTGTGGGTTAATTTTTCCTGAGCAATATTTACCTTTCTATCCATTATTGCATTTTCAAATTCTTCCTTGTATGCACTTGAAACCATTACGCCTCTTGAATCGTAAACAAGAATGTAACTTAACCTTTTATGAAATATGGATTCTATATTTCTCTTTAAAAGAGGGTAATCATAATTGATCAAAGGAAATTCCGAGAGGGTTTCTGCCGATATAGCCAGAGTTTTTAAGGAAAATTTTATGTCCGATATTAATTTTCTTCTCAGATAGAGACTAAATCCGAAAATCTCTAAGAGTCCGGTTACTATCAGGATAGATGTTATAGATAATGTCAATTTATTCTTGAGTTTCATTTTTTATCTTTACTCCTTCAAAAAAGACATATCCAAGATTATTTGTCCTTATCCCGTAAATGTTCTTCTTCCTTCCTACAAGAAATAAGCTATACATAACAGGGAAAGCAATACTTTCTTTTTCGGCCTCAATCTCCATTTCATTAAGTAATTTTATCTTTTCCTTTCCTTTCTTTGCGGTGGTATATTCCTTAAGAAGTTTAATTCCCTTTTTGAAGGGATAATTATATTCATTCAATTCCCCCGCGGGAGAAAAAATAGAGGAGAAATAATAAAATGGAGATGAATAAGAGGGAGCAAAATATGTTAGGAAAAAATTAATTTTTTTCTTTCCACCTTTTTCTGTGAATTTACGCCAGTCATTTACCCATCCGAGGTTCTTGAGCTTTATTCCCAATGCTGATAGTCTTCTTTCAAGAAATTCGAGAAAAAGCGTCCTTGTAGCTTCCTTAAGATTCCTTGTGGTAAGTCTAATGCCTCTTTCTCTGTAAATATTTTCTTCGAATCCTCCACTCCTTATGTATGAGAAGAAATTTATTCCGTAAGGCATTATGAGCCGAGGTGCTGTGCCAAAATTTATTCCTGTCTTCTTCAAGAATCCTCCCTTCCAGGAAATATATCTCAGAAAATTTCTTAGTTTTCTATCACTTGTAGGGTATAGCCAAGGGTTTATAACCATATACATTCCTCCGATTAAAGGCGATTTTGTTATTCTATAGCATGGGGGAACTCTTAAGTTGTAAGGGATATATTCAACAAATGTGGAAAGCTTACATTTTTCTATCATTTTTGAAAATTCGTTCTGAGAGTTATAAAGATGCACCCGTATATTAGATATGAAAGGTTTTATCCTTGTATAATAAGGATTTCTCTCAAGGATTATCAATGTTTCGCTGGAAAGCTTTTTCACATCTTTTATCATATAGGGACCTGTTCCATAAAGACATTTGCCACCACAGCCTGCTATCAGAATAGAAGTTTCCATTGATGAGAAAATATTTGCTGAATCAGGAATTGCCTGGCTAAGGTTTACCATAAGGGAACCTTTGTTGATAACCTTTATTCCACTTATCTCATTGGATTTTCCCTTTCTGAATTTCTCTGCTCCTTCAATATTAAGAATTGCAGGGCGGAAAGGATAAAGTCTGAGGAACCTTTTGAATGAATTCAGAACATCTTCGGCTGTTAAGGTTTTCCCATTGCTGAACTTTATATTCTTCTTCAGCTCTAAAATCAGTATTTTCCCATTGTCTTTTTTTGTGAAATTCTTTATGAGGAGAGGCTCAGGAGAAGAAAATTCGTCATAGGCGAAAAGGGGTTCAAAGACCAACCTTTCCCAGAGTAAATCTGGCAGTCCAATTGCTCTATGGGGATCTATTGTCGTGTTTACCCACATTGTTCCGATGTCTATGGGGACATCTATGAAATTTTCTTTTTTCTTCTTGCTGCAGGAAGTAATTAACGAGGCAGTGAACAAAAAGAAAAAGATTAGTGTTCTTTTAATATTTTTTCCCATGGTTTGTATCCTAATTTTTTTATCACAGTTTCATTATACCTAAAGAATGTTTCGAGATCTGCTTTAGTTGTTGGATGTCTGTGAAGAGGACAGGGAATTTCCCTGTGCTTTATTGAAACCTCATATGTTCCTATACTCCGAGCAATTTTCATAATCTCAACTTTGTCCATTCCTATCAGGGGAGAATAAACAGGAAGTCTTAGCCCATATCTTTGAGCTTTGAGGTTCTCTAATGTCTGGGAAGCTACTTGAGCCAGGCTGTCTCCTGTAACTATCCCCATTGCTCCTTTCTTTAGTGCAAGAGATTCTGCAGCTTTTAACATCATATGTTTGCACAGCACACACATATAGCGATGTATCCTTGGATCCTCCATTATTTTCTCATAGAAATCATTAATCTTTTTCATATCTAAAACCACGAGTTCAGAGCCAATTCCTGCAGCATAGGAAGAAAGAATTTTGTATAGTTCAGGGATCTTATCAATCTCAGGGTCCCTCCGAAAATGGAGAAAGATAATCCTTGCACCTCTTTTCATCATCAAAAAAGCCGCAACTGGAGAGTCTATGCCTCCAGATATAAGGACAACGAGCTTCCCTGAAATTCCAACAGGAAGTCCTCCCCATCCTTTTATTGTCTCAAAATAGACATAAAAACTTCCCTCAATATATTCTACACCAACATTTACTTCTGGTTCTTTCAGGTTAACTGCGATTGGAAAATTCCCGGTGACTGCTGTTCCAACTTCCTTGGCTATTTGCGGAGAAGCGAGAGGATAGGATTTATCAGCTCTTGAAGCAGTTATTCTGAAGGAACGTGCGCCTTTAAATATATCTTCCCTTGAGCGAAGAAAGTCTTTTACCTCTTCTATGTCAACAAATTCCCATGCAGGTGAATAGGAGACAATCCCGAGAACCTTGGAAAGGTTGGGAACTCTGCTTGGCCTATCTATGAATATTCTTCCAGAAGCCGACCTTACCCCAAAGAAATTTATTCCTTCTTTTTTTAGGAAATTTCGTATGTTTTCCTTCAGAGCATCTTCAAATCTTCCCCTGTTAGCCCCCTTAAGGGAAATTTCCCCAAGCCTTATGAGAATTATATCCATCCCAATGCCTTTTTTATCTTCAGCTTTAGGTAAACAAAGAGCATAATTATATATCTTGGAATATCTTTCCAGCTTCTTATGTTTTTTATGGCCGCTATTGCTTTTTTCCAAATAGAAACTTTCTTTTGAGCAAGATTCCATCTGAATATAAGCTCACTGATTTGTGACCATGATAGAAGGTGTTTAAGCAGAGGAACATCACCCTGGGCAGCAGGGAGGGTGATTATTCTCGGATCTCTTTTTTTTGTCCATGTAAACTTCTCAGGAAGAATTCTCAGCTCCCTTGCGGTTTTTTCTAAGTCAGTGCCTGGATAAATATGAAGGATAGAAACTGAGATATCTGAGTAAGGACTAAATTCCTCTATTAACTTTATTGTTTCCTGTGCCTCTTTCCATGTTTCCGTGGGATGGGAGAATATGAAGAATGGGTTCGGGGTTATCCCGAATTCTCTTGCCCATTTTATTGCATTTCTTACCTGTTCAATGTCTACATTCTTCCTTATTATTTCCTTCCTTACCCTTTCTGAACCTGCTTCAACACCGAAGGAAAGATAATAAAGACCCGATTTTACCATTTTTTCAAGAAGTGGCTTTGTGAGAATATCAACCCTTACTTCTGCATACCAGTTTATATCGTATTTTCTTTCAATGAATGTGTCGCAAAGCTTTTCAAGCCTTTTTCTGTTTGCATCAAATGTGTCATCATAAAACCACACTGCTTTTATCCCGTAATCTTTCATCCCGAGTTCTATTTCCTGAGTCACCCTTTCCAAGGAGTGCATCCTTACAGTCCTTCCCCAGTTTACAGGAGTAGCACAGAAATTGCAGTTAAAAGGGCAACCCCTGGAGGTCATGAGATTTAAAGCGGGAACTTTCCCTTTTCCAGGAATGTCCATCCTGAAATTATATTCTCTGAAGCCTATAAGTTTCCTGTCGGGAATTGGTATAAGGTCTAATGGTTTTATATATGGCCTGCGGGGATTCTCAATGACCGCACCATCTTCGTCCCTGAATGATATTCCAAGAACTTTCCTTAAATTATAATAAGAATCTCCATCTTCAAGAGCTTTTACTATCTCTACCGAGGTTATTTCTCCCTCATTTCTGACTACTATGTCTATTTCCTTTATATGCTCAAGAGTATCCTTAGCTGCCATTGAAGCATGAGGCCCTCCAAATACAGTCCAAACCCTGGGGTTCACTTTTTTAGCCAATTTCAGGAGCTTAAAAGCCTGAAACCTGTTTTCAGTGGTGGATGTAGCCCCGAGTATATCCGGTTTGTCTGTTTCTATCTTTCTTGCTATTTCCTTCCAGCTCAGGTTTAAAAGCTCTGCAGGAACGAGTTCAACATCAATGCCTGAATTTTTAAGAATCGTGCCTATATAAATTATTCCCAAAGGAGGCATAAAGGAACCCTTAGACCATCTCTCTGCGAAATACCCTCCCGGAGGGACAAATATCATAAATTTCATGAATAGTTTCTTAGAACTTTTACATATATTTCTTTTCGGAGCTTTTCTATGAATTCTTTTATTTTTTTCTTTCTTTTCTGAGAAAAAATTTTCTTCTCTATTTTGTTTCTTACTTCCTCCAGTTTTTCGGTTTTTGAAGGAAAAAATCTTACTACTTTCAATCTATACCAACCATCTTCTGTTTCTATCCACCCCGTAATTTCTCCATCTTTCTTTTCTCTTATTCCATTCAGAAATTCAGGCCTGAGTTCTTCCTTAGAAACATTGCCCAATTTTCCCCCCGTTGAATTAAAGGGGGGAGCTGAAAGTCTCACTGCTTCCTCAAAGCCCTTTTCTTTTAAAAGTTTGTCTATTTTTGCCTTTTTTTCTTCGAACTCCTTTCCCTTTTCTATTTTTAATGCTTTAAGTTCCCACCTGTTCTGAGTTGAAAACTCATCCCTATGGGATTCATAGTAGCTTCTTATTTCCCCTTCTGTTACCTTTATGTTCAGGTCAATTTCTTTTTGGACCAATTTCTGTTGCAGAATATTTTCTTTTGCATTTTCCTTCCATTCTTCAATATTTATTCCCTGCTTTGCCATAGCGTTTTCGAGTTCTTTTACTGTGGAATATTTATACTGTCTTGCCATATTTTTCATTGCGATTTTCAACTCCTCATCCGCATTTATGCCTTCTTCCTTGGCTTTCTCAAGCATGAGTTTTTTGTCTATAAGGTTGTCTAACACTCTTTTCCTTTCGCTCCTATAAATTTTCTCAAATTCTCTCCCTTTATATTTGGTGGAAAGGAATTTTCTCAACTGATCATCATATTTTTTTACTTCTGACAGAGTTATAACTTTATTTCCAACTATAGCCATAACCTCGTCTACCAGAACATAATTGCCAGAAATAAGGAAGGCAAGTAAGGAAAGAAAAGCTGCTATTTTTCTCATTTTTTCTCCTCTTTATAGTTAAATCCGAGATTTCCCTCGTATATTTTTATCTTATATTTCCGTTTAAGAGAAACAAGCCATTCCTGAAGTCTTCTTTCTCTTTTTTCTTCAATAAGCTTATATTTTATCCTTTGCTTTGCTTCTGTGTAGCTGAGCATTCTCTTCTTTTGTTCTTTATCCACCCTGAATATGTGATAACCCATTGGTGTTTTTACTACCTGAGATATTTCTCCCACGGGCAGAGAGAACACAACATCTTCCATTTCCTTGGGAAGGTCCCCTTTTGCATACCATCCCATATCCCCTCCCTTTTTAGCCTCAGGAGCGATAGAATATTCCTTAGCCATTTTCTCAAATTCAGATAAAGGGGCTCTTATAAGCTTATCCCTCATCTGAAGAGCTTTGTCTTCTGAGTCCACTACTATGTGATGAAGCTTAATCTTTTCATGTTCCACAAATTCTTCTGGATGTTCTTTATAGTAATTATAAATTTCCTTATCCTTCACAGTAAGACCTTTATAAACTACTTCCTTGAGATACTTGGAGATTAACAAATTTTCGTAGATTGACTTTAACACAGGAGCGTCCACCTTTATTTTCAGTTCTTCAAGACTCCTTCTATACAGGGAGATTTCTCTTGAATTAAGAATTATTTTCCTTTTTTCAGCATCCAGCAAAATCAATCTTGAATTTATATAATCATTAAAAAAGGCACTCTTTATATAATCGTCCCTGAGGTTTTTTAGTTCAAGACTCTTGCCGAGAATATAAGCCTGAAAATCCGAGAGATTGTATGCTTTACCATTTATCTTTAATATAACCTTCGGTGTATCCTCTGCCAGGGCTTCTGTAACATTTTGTTCTCTCACTTTTGAACAACTGAGCAGTCCTAAAAAGAGCAATATTATTAATAATTTCTTCATGGTGAGTAATTATACAGCTCTTTAAGTGTTCTTTCAATATTTTCTATTGATGGGGAACTGGGAAGGAATATTCCATTCTCCTCAAATCTTCCTCCTTTCATTGAAAGGAATTTATAAAGGGAAGCCGGGTCAGGAGGAGAATAAAATTGAATGTATATTTCATTCCCTTTCCTTTCCATTGATTTTAAAGAGGCCTTTCTTGCAAGAACAGCTATTCTTCCAAGGGCAAAGACGCTCTTCATATTATCCGGTAACCTTCCATATTTATCCTCTATCTCCTTCTCTATCTTGCCGAGTTCCTCATTAGATTCAGCAGATGTTATTTCTCTGTAATAATTTATTCTTTCCTGGGGATTCCTTATGTAATTTCTTGGTATGCTTACACTTATTCCAAGCCTTAATTCAACATCTCCTGCTTTTCCCTTCATCTTTGAAATGGTATCCTCGAGTAATTTCAGATAGTAATCCATTCCCAATTCTGCTATATGTCCGTGCTGTGAGGTTCCGAGCAAAGTGCCAGAGCCTCTTAGATTTAAGTCTTCAAGAGATATGCGAAAACCTGCTCCCAGATAAGAAAATTCCTTTATGGTTCTTAATCTTTCCTTTGCTTTTCCGCTGAGATTGCTGTCCATTATAAAGAAGTAGGAAAATGCCTTTCTGTAAGATCTTCCCACCCTTCCCCTTAATTGATGAAGTTGAGCAAACCCGAGCTTTTCTGCCTTCAGCACTATGAGAGTGTTTACATTGGGGATATCCACTCCATTTTCTATTATAGTTGTGGTAAGAAGCACTGGATATTTGCCTTCCATAAAATCAATTACGCCCTTCTCAATGCTGGAAGATTTCATTCTTCCATGAAGAACAAGAATCGGAATGGAAGGGAACATATTCGTGAGTTTTTCCTTATAGAAAGGTAATTCTTCTATTCTATTGAGAACCACATAAACCTGTCCTCCCCTTGAGATTTCCTTCTCTATTGCCTCCCTGAATACTGAATATTTGAAGGGCAATACAAAAGTTTCCACTTCTTTTCTTCCAGGCGGAGGGGTCTGGATTATTGATAGGTCCCAGACAGAGAATAAAGCTAAGCTTAAGGTTCTGGGAATTGGTGTTGCTGTCATTGTAAGGGAATCTATTTCTTTTTTTAATTCCCTGAGTTTTTCTTTGTGCTTTACCCCAAATCTTTGTTCCTCGTCTATAATCAAGAGGCCCAAATCCCTGAAACCTATATCATCACTTAGAAGCCTGTGCGTTCCTATTATAATGTCAATCTTTCCCTTTTTTAGATACTCAATGGCTTCTTCCTCTTCCCTTTTTGGGGTAAGCCTGCACAGCAAGGATATATTTACAGGGTAATTTCTGAACCTTCTCAGAAAATTTTTGTAATGCTGAAGTGCAAGTACAGTTGTCGGAGCAAGAAGAGCCACCTGTTTATTGTTGAGAACTGCAAGGAAAGCCGCTCTCATGGCTATCTCTGTTTTTCCAAATCCCACATCTCCAACAATCAACCTATCCATTGGATAATCTTTTTCCATATCTTCCTTGACTTCTTCCCATGCCTTCTTTTGATCTTCAGTTTCCTCAAATTCAAAGTCGCTTATGAATTCCTCAAAGAGACTTTCTTCCCTGAAAGAGAATCCCTTCTTTGCCTTTCTCTCAGCATAAAGTTCAACCATAGATTCCACAATTTTCTCTACTTCCTTTTTTACCTTTTCCTTTAGCTTTCCCCACCTCGGAGAGGATAATCTGTCAAGCCTGAATTTGAACCCTTCAGGGACATTATAAGGATGCACTTTATAGGAACTTTCAACAGGAACATATAATTTCTCGTTACTGTCATATTCAATAGCCAAAAAATCGCCCTCTATCTCCCCTGAATATCTGACAAGACCTCTGAATATTCCTATTCCGTAATCCTCATGAACCACAGGTTTCCCTTCCTCCAATTTAGAGCCTGCTTTCCTTATCTTTTTTATTTTCTTTGCTTTTTCCTCTTTGCCGAGAAGATTTTCTCTGCCGAGAATGATAAAATCCTCAAAATAAAACCCTCTTTTCAGACTCCCTATCTTTACCTCATTCGCAAATTCTGGTTTTTTTTCTTTATCCCATATGACGATTACCTTTTTGCCAATGCTCTTTTCCGAATTTAACCACTTTTCCCATTTTGCTGGGGAACCTTTGAAAACCTCAACAGGATGAAAATGAACGAGGTTTCCATCTTTAATGCAGTATTCAAGGGAACTTCTTTCAGGAAGTTTTATGATTTCTTCTAAGGCAGGGTAGGGCAAATGACTTTTCTCAAGTCTTTTTTTCTCCTTTTCCAGATATTTGTATATACCTTCCCTGTTAAATATTGCAGGGGTATAGGAGGAAAAAAATGAAAGGGCAGGGCTGAGATTTTTCTTTATAAGTGCAAAGACTTCCCCTGGTTCTCCTTCTTCCATTTCGCTGAGAATTCTTTTAAGCCCATAGGTTTCCTCCTTTGAGACGAATTTCATTAGAGATTTGATGGTGCTTTCAGCTTCATTTAGGGAATATTCCCTAAATGGACCTATTATAGCTTCCTTTTTGCTTTTCACTGAAAGTTGGGAAGAGAAATCAAAGCTCCTTATAGATTCTATTCTATCGCCAGAGAATTCTATCCTTGTGGGGAATTTCTCCCAACCGCTGTAGAAGTCAAGTATTCCTCCCCTCACGCTGTATTCCCCTACTTCCCTGACGAAATCTTTTTCGCTATATTCAAGGTCCTGAAGATGGGAAACAAGAAGCTCAAGCTCAAGTTCTTCTTCCCGATGGAGAATTACAACCCTTGATTTCAGCCATTGTGAGGAAGGAAGAGGGAGGAGGGCATTTACAGGAGTTACTATTATATCGTCTAATCCATAGGAAGCTCTCCACATTGTTTTAACCCTTAATGCAAGAGCAAGCTTCGATGGTGGGAGGGACGAGAATATCTCATCCTTTGGGGAAGGAAAGAAGGAGGAAGTCTTCCCGAATAGCTCAGGAATATCCTCCCAATACTCAAAATCGGGGGGTGTTATGAGTATATATTTCCCATCGAGAGATGAGAGATGGAGAAGCGAGAATTCGCTGTAGCAGTTTTCTATTTTTCCTTTAAGGTTTTTTAACCTTCTTCTTAAGTCTTCTGTAAGCATAGACGCTCAGGACGATGGCTTTTTCTTGTATTCCTCGATTTCCACGCCACCCTCAAAGCTCCATTTATGGGGGGGTCTATATATCCCAATTTCTCTGTTCAGAGAATGAACTTTGAAATTTTCTGCTCCCTTTATATAATCATAAGCATAACCATCTTCCCTGTGAACTGCAAGGTCAACAGAATAAATTCCGTTTATAAGCCTCAGGACTGGGATTTCAAATTTAACCAGACTTTCACCCCTTAGGACCTTTGGTTTATAGAATTCAAGGCTCGTATTTGAGCCATAGACATTTATTCCCTCATTGTTAAATATACCCACCCCGAATACAAAATCTTTTAACTCTTTTTTGGAAAGGATTTTCATAACTATTCTAATCCCATCCCCATAATTAAAATGGGATTTCCTCTTTCCATTCATATCTTCTGTCCAGCTTTCAACTATTTCAGCTTCTCTATTTCCCCATCTGTCAGACATACTGGATATGATTTCTCTTTCCTCCTCTTTTCCCAAAACATCAAGGAGGTATCTATCCACCACTTCCTTTGGTTCCCCTATCGTCATTACCTTTCCCTTTTTCATCCATGCCACCCTGTGGCATATCTTCTGGGTGAGGTCAAGAGAGTGGGTAACAAAGATTATTGTTTTTCCAGCTCTTTTCATTTCTTTTATCTTTTCAAGACATTTTCCAACGAAGGATGCATCGCCCACAGCTAATACTTCGTCCACAAGTAGGATATCAGGATTAACATTTATTGCCACAGAAAATCCAAGCCTCATATACATACCGGAAGAGTAAGTTTTAACTGGCATGTCAATATAATCCTCAAGCTCTGCAAATTTTATTATATCTTCAAGCCTATCATCTATTTCTTTCTTGGTGAGCCCCAGCATAATGCCGTTTATATAGATATTCTCTCTTCCCGAGATTTCTGGATGAAAACCAGCTCCAAGTTCAATTAGAGCAGAAACCTTCCCGTTAACCTCTAATTTCCCCGATGTTGGTCTTGTTATGCCTGCAATTATTTTGAGTAAGGTACTCTTACCAGAACCGTTTTCTCCTATAATTCCAAATGTTTCTTCCCTGTCTATTGAAATATTTACACCGTCCACGGCCTTAATTATTTCCTTTGGGGAGAGATGAGAAAAGAGATTATGCTCAAGGATAGCGCTCTTAAGGGTTTGAAACTTCCTTTTGGAAGTATATTTTCTGTAGTATTTAGTCACATCCTTGAGAACAACAGCGCTCATACTTCCTCCACGAAGGTATCCCTCAGTTTATCAAATATCCAGTATCCAATCCACAAAAATATGAATGCTACAATAAAGGTAACAGTCAACCTTTTGTAAGGTATCATTCTGCCATAATAGAATGCCCTTTGGTACCCCTCTACTAAATGGGTTAGAGGGTTTAAATAGAGAAGGAATTTGAGCCATTTGTGTCGGTTTATAACCCCGAATGTCATAGGATAAATTATCGGAGTGGAAAAGAACCATAAGGTTACTATATTTACCATAAGGTGCTGAAGATCTCTGTAATTCACGCTGAGCGATGCTAAAAAGAAAGAAATTCCAAGGGAAAATATATATTGGATGAACATCACTATGATGGACAGTAAAATGTAAAGGGTTATAGGATGTCCGAGTATAATCTCAAAGGCAATAAGAATAGGGATACCGAAGCTAAAATTCACGAAATTGGCTGTAACGCTGACTATTGGAAGAACTTCTGCTGGGAACATTACCTTCTTCAGAATATTACCATTGATAAGCAGGACAGTAGTTGATTCAAGAACACATCCAGAGAACCATATCCAAGGAAGAAGGCCTGAAAAAAGAAAGAGGGCATAATTAAAGGGGCTTCCTGAAAATGTAGGGTCCCTTGGCCTGAGAATGAATCCAAAAACAACAGTATAGACCACAAGCAAAAGCAGAGGATTGAGAAATGACCAGAAAAATCCGAGAACAGAGCCTCTATATCTTGCTTTTAGCTCTCTGCCAACTAAAGTCCTTATGAGCATTCTATAGTCAGAAAATACTTTTAAGAGATTTTTCATTTGGGCTTTCCTAATCTTTCTTGGGGATAATACATATGAATTTTAATACCTTATCTCCTGTGTTTACAAACTGATGCTTTTCATTTGGTGGAATGAATATATAATTTCCCGGGCCTACTTCCCGGAGAGTTTTATCTGAGCTTCTTATTGCTCCTTTTCCTTCGAGTATGAAGGATTCATGTTCCCAATCGTGAAGGTGGAAAGGAGTAGCTTTCCCTGGGTCCACTTCAAAAAGGCGGAAGTAAAAATTAGGAGGGTTTAATTCCTTCCCTATCAGCCATCTTATTCTAACTCCTTCCAGCATTTCTTCTTGCTTTACATCTTTCCAGTGTCCGATTGTTATCATATTTTACCTCCTTCAATTTTCAATAGGGTTTCTTTTATACTTATAGCGGGAGTAAAACCCCCAATGCTTTTTTTAGCAACAACTCTATGGCAGGGGATAAAAAGAGGGATGCGATTAGAAGCCAGAGCCCTTGCTACAGCTCTTGGTGAGGAATTTATAGAAGAAGCAAGCTCACCATAGGAAATTGTTTTTCCGTAGGGGATTTTCCTTGTTTTTTTCCATACTTTTTTCTGGAATTCAGTTCCCTTCATTAGAACAGGGATTTTTTCAAGAGGTATCTTTGCTCCTTCAGAATATTCCTTTAGCATTTCTTTTTCTGACTCAGTTTTTTTGTGATTTTCAATAGGAATGAAACCCATAAGTAGTAATTTTCTCATAAGATCTTCTACAGTTGTAAAGGAAGAAGCAGCGATTTTCCCATCTTCAGTTTTAGCAAAGCTAAAGCTAAACCCTTTAATATCAACGATTTGCACAAAAACCTTTAACATTTTTTACTTTTATAGTATACTATATTTATGCCAACCCCTATAGGACATACTTTATCAACTCTTGGCCTTCTGGAAGCCAAGACAAAACTTAAAACAGGTGAGATTCTGTTCCTCCTCGCTGTAGGAATATTACCAGATATAGATCTTTTACTGGATAAAATTCCGTCTCTGAGAAGAATTGGATTCTATCATCAAGGGATAACTCACACTTTTCTGGCAGCACTCATTTTTTCCTTGGTGATTTTGGTATTAACGAGAAATTTTAATTTGTCTTTTTTAACTTTCCTGATATATTCTCTTCATATTGTCTTGGACCTCTTTATGGTTGACACGAAACCTCCCATAGGTTTTTCTCCTCTGTGGCCATTTTATAAAGGCTTAATGAATTTTCCCTTCCTACCAGGGGTTGACAAATCCTCTATAAAGGCAATTTTGTCCTTTAGGACTCTGAAAACTCTTTGTTGGGAAACATCCTTTTTTTCATATATATACATAATAATTCTGGGGGTGAAAATATGGAGTGGAAAGAAAGACTAATTGAGCTTTCAAATAACAGGGTATCAGGTTCCACAGCAATCCTTAGGGAAAGTTATGATGCAGTTCTTGAAGCCCTGGATAGTAAAGCAGATATTGAGGAGATAGTTACCCATGTAGCAATTCTGCTTCGTTCACATCCTACAATGGCCGTATTAATAAATTTCTTTCATAGGTTTTTTAATGCATTTGAAAACGACAAGGAAGTCAGAATGTTATGGAAAGAACTTGATAGGGAAACAGAGGAAAACGCAAGACTTGCCTCTTCTCTAATACCAGGCAAAGGTAAAATTATCCTTTATTCTCACAGCCTTTCCCTGTTGAAAGCACTTGAAGACTGCCGAAAGAATATAACCGTTGTTCTATCGGAGTCAAGGCCTTATTATGAGGGAAGAATAATGGCTGAGAAATTGGTTGAAATGGGATATAAGGTTGAATTTACCTATGACGCTTTTCTTCCTGTACTTGTGGATAAATCCGAGATAGTGCTTATAGGAAGCGATGCAATAACCTCTCAGGGCGTTATAAACAGAGCTGGAAGTTTTTCCTTAGCTCTTTCTGCCAAGCAGTTCAAAAAGCCTTTTTTTGTAATAGGCCATACTTCAAAGGTTCTTTATGGTCACTTAAGCTCTTATTTCTCTGTCTACAAGGAAAACGGGGATAAACTCAGTGCTCCTAAGGGGTCAAAGCCAATAGGTGATGTGTTTGACCTTACCCCATGGAAAATAGTTTCCGCTGTAATTATAAACTCCATGATAGTCTCTCCCAAAGATATTCCATTTAAGCAGACAAAAACCTCATCTCTTCTTCATAGAGCCTATCAATCTTTAAAAAATTCTAAGTAGCTCCTTCACCTTGTTAATGATTTCTTCAGGTTTAATCGATCTTATACAAATAGGAACTTGAAACTGGCATTTCTTCTCGCTGCACGGTCTGCAGGGAAGATCCTTTTCAATAATAACTATGTTTTTCCTTCTCCACGGCTTATACCATTGAGAAAGGTGAGGACCGAAGATAGCTATAATTGGGACTTTAGTTGTAGATGCCAAATGGGATAGTCCCGAATCCACTCCGATAAATATTTCAGCTTCTGCTGCTAAGGATCTCATTTCCCTGAGGGAAATTCCTGCCATATTAATTCCTTTTCTGAGTCTTTCTATTCCTTCTTTCTCTTCGTCTGAACCCACAAAAACGGGAATGAAGCCGAGATTTTCTATCCCCTCCGCTATTCCAATAGCCTGCTCTTCTGACAGTGATTTTAGAGGAGAGGAGAAAGGATGAAGGAGAACATATTTTTTCTGGATACCGAAGTCTATATGGGCAGGTGGGGGAAATCTGTATTCCTTAGGTGTAGTTTCTATTTCAAGGAAATTGAGAAGCTGGAACTGATTTTCTATGTGGTGTGAAACCGAGGATATTCTCCTTGGTTTCGTCTTAGTAAATAGGAAAGATGTTGAGGTTTTAAGGCCATATCTTTCCCTGCAGCACAGGAAAGCCATAAAAGAAGATCTTATTCCTGAATGGAGATCAATTGCAAGGTCATAATCTTCCTTTTTTAACCATAGAGAGAAAATGAGGGTTTCCTTAAAATTAAGTCCTTTCTTTATCTTTACAACTCTGTCAATAGAGGGATGATCATAAAACAGTTCGGCATAGTTTTCCTCAACAAGATAGTGAATTTCTATTTCAGGGGAAAAATCCTTTATGGCATCAGCCACAAGTGTCCCAAGTATAGTATCCCCTAATTTTTTAAGCCTTATCAGAAGAAGTTTTTTTATCTTCTTCTTCGTAATATGCCTCCTCAACAAGCATTATAGGAATTCCATCCCTTATAGGATATATTCTTCCGCATTTCACGCACTTAAGCCCTTTCCCGTCTTTGGTAAGTTTCACAGGTTCCTTGCACACAGGACAGGCAAGGATTTCAAGGAGTTCCTTATCTATCATTTTTTCCTCCATATTTCCTATCAAGTATAATTGTAACCGGACCGTAATTCAAAAGAGAAATTTCCATTCTTGCTCCAAATATTCCCTGTTCAACCTTAATCCCCATTTTTTTCCATTTCTCAACAGCTTTACCAAGGATCTCTTTAGCTTTTTCTGGATCTTCCGCCTTATCAAAGCTGGGTCTTCTCCCTTTTTTTACCCTTGCCGCTAAAGTAAACTGGGAAATTAGCATGATTTCTCCTCCTATATCCAGTAAGGAGAAATTCATTTTTCCATTTCCATCCTCGAAAATTCTAAGCTCTGCTGTCTTTCTTACGAGAAAATCTATCTCTTTTTCACTATCTTCCTTTTCAACTGCTGCAAGGACGAGAATTCCCTTATTTATTTTCCCTTTAACTATTCCATTAACTTTTACCTCTGCCTGAGAGACGCGCTGGAGAACTGCTCTCATTGACTTATCCTTTTTCCATAGGCGAAAAGACCCCCTGCCTTATAAATATCTATTTCTACTCTTGAAGAGGGCTTTGTTTTGTATTTTTTATCAGTTCTGAAATTAAGTATTTCTCCTTTTTCTAAGTGTAATTCAACATTGTCTCCTGTTTCGAAATCTCCATTTTCAGCGAGTTTTGTAAGTCCTGGAAACTCAAGGATTGGAAGTGCAGAATTTATGGCGTTTCTTTTATAAATTGCTCCAAAAGATTCCGCAACTATTCCAGAGATTCCGAGGGAAATGAAACAATCAACCGCATGCTGTCTTGAAGATCCCGCACCGAAATTTTCTCCGGCAAAAATAATATCACCTTTTTTCGCTTTTTCTGCAAAATCCTTCCATTCTTCAAGGTTTCCAAAGGCATACTGCCCCATCTGCTCTATATTCACCACTGCAAGATGCTTATTGTGGTAGATCTGGTCTGTATCGATATCATGAATCATCTTTCCCTTTCTATTCTTTATCACCCAGATTCTTCCCTTCAGTTTCATTTTCACCTCCGATAGAATTATATTATAATTTCAAGAAAGAGGTGAAAAAGATGTTAAAGGGAAAGAAAATAGCGATTCTTCTCGAGGAACTTTACGATGAGTTTGAATTTTGGTATCCAAAAATGAGGTTAGAGGAGGAGGGAGCAGAAGTAATTGCAGTCGCTCCGGAAGAGAAAGAATACAGAGGAAAAAAGGGTTTTCCCGCGAAAGCCGATATTTCCATTGAGCATGCTAAACCTGAAGATTTTGATGGTGTGCTTATTCCTGGGGGATATTGTCCTGACAGGCTTAGAAGATACTCTTCTATCCTTGAATTTGTCCGAAAGATTTACGAAGCCGGGAAGTTAGTTGCTACAATATGCCATGGGGGATGGGTCTTAATATCTGCGGGCATAACAAAGGGCAGAAAATTAACAGGATATTTCGCTATAAAGGATGATCTTGTGAATTCAGGTGCTGTTTATATAGATGCAGAAGTAGTAAAGGATAGAAACCTTATAACCTCAAGGCATCCCAATGATCTGAAGTATTATATGAGGGCAATAATTGCCTTTCTTGAAGGTAGCGAAAATTGAAAAAGTATTATCTGTTCCTGCTTATAATTCCAATTATTCTTTTTCTTGGAGCAGAAGACATATTCAGGGCTGAACTTGGTAGATTGCTTAAGGCCTATGGGTATATAACAGAATTTTCTTATTATAAGCCTAAAAAGAACTTGTTCTATGCCGCAGTTGAGGGGATGACCGGTAGTCTTGATCCTCATTCCAGATTTCTCGACCCATTAACCTTAAGAACCTTAAGGGAGTCACAGGGAGGAAAATTCTATGGTCTTGGAATAAGTATAACCTCAATAAATGGAAAAATAACAGTAGTTCAAGTTTTAAAAGGAACCCCAGCAGAAAAGGCGGGATTGCTTATTGGGGACAGCATAGTAAAAGTAGATGGGAAATCCATTCTGGGCTACACAGCAACTGAGGCTGTAAAGGTTCTGCGGGGTCCAAAGGGCAGTAAAGTTAAGATTGAAGTGGAAAGGGAAGATTATTCTAAGCCATTTGAATTTGAAATTGAAAGGGGGGAAATTCCCCTTAATAGTGTAAGGTATGCTTTTATTTACAGTAGGGACATTGGCTATGTTTCTCTGGACAGTTTTTCGATGAGAAGTGATGAAGAAATCCACTCTGCTTTGGAAGAACTTAAAAAGAAAGGAATGAGATTCCTTGTTCTTGACCTCAGAGGTAATGGTGGGGGATCCCTGAAAGCTGCGATTGACATTTGTGATGAATTCCTTTACTCTCCCCAATTAATAGTTTCAACAAGGGGAAGAACACCAGAAAGCTACAGAGAATACAGAGCTAAAAAGGACGGGAACTTTGAAGACCTCCCTGTGGTCGTTCTCGTTAATCAGTATTCTGCGTCTGCATCAGAAATAGTCTCAGGAGCCCTTCAGGACCATAAAAGGGCCCTGATAGCTGGAACAAAGACATTTGGAAAAGGCCTCGTTCAGACTCTATATCCTTTATCAGATAATACTGCCCTCGCCTTGACTACCGCTAAATACTACACCCCAAGCGGGAAATGTATACAGAAACCCTTTACAAACTGGATTCTTTACTTCTGGGGGATAAACTTAAAGAATTATGAAAATACACCCGGAGGAATAATCCCTGATATTGAAATCAGGCCTCAGCTTCTTAAGGAATTGGCAGCAAGAATGAGGGGTAAGGGTTTGTTCTTTAGATGGGCAAACTCCTTTGTTAAAGGGAAGGAAAAAGTTTCTAAGAAATATCTTATGCTCTTTAAAAACAGAGGACCTGGGGAGATATCTATTGACAGCACATTGATGAAAGATTTTCTTAATTTTGCTGAGAAAGAAGGAATTTCATACACTAAGGCTCAGCTTAAAGAGGCGAAGGAAAATATAGTGTTTGAGCTGAAATACGAAATAGTGTCTTTACTGTGGAATATGAAAGAAGGGATGAAAGTTCTTTTGGCTAATGATAATACCTTCTTAAAAGGAGTGGAAAATCGGAAGAAAGCTGAGGAATTGGCAGAAGAGTATGTAAGGAATTTCAGAAAATGAAATCCTCATTCTTTAAATTTATTCTCTTAATTTTAGCGTTGATAATTCTTATCCCGACCATTTTTGGAAATAAAGGGCTGTTGAAAATTTTAAGAACCAAAAAGAGTATCCAAGAAGTTAGAGCAGAAGTCTTAAAGCTTAAGAAGGAGAAAACAGATTTGGAAAGGGAGATAGAGTGGCTAAAAGATCATCAGGATTCCCTTGAACCCTTTGCAAAAGATAAACTTTTACTAAGGGAAAAGGGAGAAAAAGTTATAGTAATTATACCAGAGAAAGAGCAAGCTCAAGGTCCTCAATAAGATCGTTAACATCCTCTATACCAACGGAGAGCCTGATTGTTCCTTCTTCTATTCCGAGCCTTTCCCTTTCTTCCTGACTGAGAGAATAATGAGATGTGTTAAATGGCATGGAAACAAGAGATTCTACCCCTCCAAGGGATGGTGCTTCTTTAACTATCTTTAATTCCCTCATAAAGCCCATTCCTGCTTCGTTTCCACCCTTAATCTTGAATGTTACTACCCCTCCTCCCCCTTTATAATTCTTCTTAGCATAGTCAGAGTTGTAATACCCCTTAAGGAAAGGATAAATAACCTTTTCCACCTTTGGGTGTAAATTTAAGAAATTCGCTATCTCGAGGGCGTTTTTGTTATGTCTCTCCATTCTTACAGCGAGGGTTTTTATGCTTCTCTCAATTAAAAAGCACTGAATTGGGTCAGGACTGGCTCCGAAAAGAATCAGTCTCTTCCATATTTTTTCTATATTTTCCTTGTTGCCTATAACTGCGCCAGCCAAAAGGTCTGAATGTCCCCCAATATACTTGGTGGCAGAATGAATAACTATGTCAGCACCTTTTTTCAGAGGATTAAAATTGTAAGGGGAAAGGAAAGTGTTGTCCACTATTATCTTTATCCCTCTTTTCTCAGCGAATTTTTTAGCTCCTTCAATTATGAAAGGCCTGAGAAGTGGATTGGACAATGATTCAAAGAAGTATATCTTAGTGTTAGGTCTTGTTGCATCTATTATTCCCTCGGGATCATCCGGATTAACAAAGGTTACATCAATAGAGAAATGGTTCTTGAGTTCCATAAGGAAATTGTAGCTTCCTCCGTAGATATGCTTTGATGAAACTATGTGGTCTGACGGGGAAAGAAATGTTAGCAAGGTAGAAGATATTGCTCCCATTCCAGAAGAAAAAAGGAGGGCATCCTCACCTTTTTCAATGGCTGCAAGTTTTTCCTCAGCTGCTTTTCTTGTGGGATTGTTATGTCTAGTGTATATCCAGACTTCCCTTTCCTTCCCCTTAAGGAATTTCTCATATACTTCGTTCGTGAGATGAAAACCTGTCGTTTGAAATATTGGGGTTATAACGGGTTTTATTTTCCCAATATTTATTTCTCCTTTATGTATTGCCAGAGTAGAAAATTTCATGTCACCTCCTTTCGGAATTTTATCAAACAAAGCTTGATATTCAAAGAGAGTCTTGATAAAATTTTTTGTATGAACCTTGTTGTAATTGGAGCTCAATGGGGAGATGAAGGTAAGGGTAAGATAATAGATATCCTAGCCCCAAAGTTTCATCTTATTGTAAGATACCAGGGAGGAGAGAATGCAGGGCACACAGTAATTTTCAATGGAAAGAAGGTAGTTCTTCATACAATACCCTCGGGAATAATAAGAGACGGAGTAGTTTCACTCATAGGAAATGGAGTTGTAGTTCATCCTCCTACATTGCTGAACGAAATAAAAGATCTTGAAGCATCCGGAATTAGGGTTAATGGTAAACTTAAGGTAAGCAGAAATGCTCACATAGTTCTTCCCTTTCACAAAGAAGTTGAAAGGCTTTCAGAGAAGAAAAGGGAGAGAAGAAAAATAGGAACGACGGGTAAAGGTATAGGTCCGTGCTATGAGGATAAATATGGAAGAAGAGGGATAAGGGTAGGCGATCTTGTAGACGAGGATGTACTTAAGGAAAAACTAAATATAATTTTCTCCGAGAAATATGAGAATTTCGCGTCAGGAAAGGAAGATTTACTTGAAAAACTGAAAGGATATGGAAAAATCTTTTATCCTATGTTAGTGGATAGTGTAGCCTTTATAAACTCCTTTGTCAAAGAAGGGAAAAGAATTTTATTTGAGGGAGCCCAGGGCTCACTTCTTGATATTGATTTTGGGACCTATCCTTATGTAACATCTTCGAATTCATCTGCTGCAGGAGTGAGCAGCGGCTCAGGGATTTCCCCCCGATTTATAGACCAAGTTCTTGGAGTAGTTAAGCTCTACACTACAAGAGTAGGGGAAGGGCCTTTCCCAACTGAAATAAAAGGGAAACTTGGAGAATATATAAGAGAAAAGGGGAAAGAGTTTGGTTCAACTACAGGAAGGCCGAGAAGATGTGGATGGCTTGATCTTTTCTCGCTTAAGTATTCAATGGGTCTTAATGGATTTTCTGGAATTTCTTTGATGAAACTTGACGTTTTAGACGGTATGGATGAAATAAAGGTAGGTATAGGATATAAACTAAATGGTAATCTAATGAGTTCCTTTTTACCCGATCCATACATCCTGGACAGGATAAAACCAGTGTATAAAACTTTCAAAGGCTGGAAAAAGAAAACAAGGGGAATAAGAAAAATTTCTGATCTTCCTCCCGAGGCCCTGAATTACATAAAATTCATTCAGGATTACCTTGAAACCAAAGTCTGGTTTATCTCAACAGGACCCTCAAGGAAAGAGATTATCACTCTGGAAGATATATAATATATGTAGTGGATTTATCCCTTGCTGTTGCCCAAATTTTTTTTAGTGCCTCTGTCTTTTCTGGAGAAATTAACCCTTTTTTCACAGATAACCTATAGTGAATCTCGGCTTTCTTACCCTCAACTTTTGAGTTTAATGTGAAAATACCTTCGGGGTTGGAGAGTGAAAAATCCGGAGGGATGTATATAATCTGACCTGAAGTCTCAAGCTCTATTTTTATATCCACACCAAAGGGTTCCTTAATCCAAATAGGTGTAATTCTCGGAAGGGAAAAAGCTTCTGGGTCCTTTGGAAGCATGGAGAAATCAGGTAAGATTCTAAGATTGTTTTCCTTTGTTTTTCCTGTAAAGTTTAGAGTATTTCCCAGAATATTAGCTTCCTCTATTTTTGCTGAGATTCCCGCTTTTGAAAGCCATTTTTCCGCTTCCTCCTTAGGGTCACCGTAGAAAATAAAATTTCCTTTTCCTATAAGTTTTCCCTCAATAGATTTATCATTTACCTTAATGGCAAGTTTTATAGAATTATAAAGTGGGTCCAGAGGAGGAAATCTCAGGAAATGTGGTTTTGGGAGGAGAATCCATAGAACTTTATCGTGGAAACTTCTCCTCGGCTTAAGGTTTGAGTCTATATATATTCCCAATTCGGGAAGGTATATTCCTGCATCTGTAAACTGCGAAATAGCTGGAACTCTTTCGCTGAATCTTTCAGCATCTGCCGCAAGAAATGGGAGCGCTTTTCTTCCTCTGGCATCATAAATGTCCATCAGTATTAATACCATTTCCACCGGACTTGCGTATCTACTTTGAAAAGCTTCTTCTCCGCTTCTTGCCTTGAACAACGAATACTTCATGGGTATTCTTACAAGGGATAGGATTTCTTTAAGTAATGGTAAAATATCAAGGTCATTTTTAGCGTTTACAAGAGAAAGACTGTTTTTGCTTAGCCCTTCTTCTTGGGAAAATACAGCGGAAACTTCATTCCCAAGATTTTCCCATCCTTCCCTTGAAGAGTAAATGAACACAGGAGAAGGAAACTGGTTTGGCTCTTTAGGATAAGGCGGGATGTTCTTGACCCTTATTTGAATCCCTCTTTCCCCGCCTATTTGAATATTGGTAGTTTCTAATTGTTGACCAGGGGCATCATAAGAAAGTTGATGAAATCCGAAGAAATTCCAAGTTTTTTCCTTAGATAGGGCAGGTTCTGCTAAGGGATAAGTTTCGTCAATTTCCCCATCTTCTTTTTTTAATGTATAGGAGAGAGTGGATTCTGAGGGAAGGTCTATCCCGAGAAAATTTATTGCCCTTTCCTTCAAAAAGGAATAATAAGGGAATCTCTCGAGTCCTCTGGGAGTAAGCAGATGAATTCCCACCTTTGGGACATCTATCTTTTTTCCTTCGGAGTTTACGGTATAGGCAGCTTTTATAGCAAACTTTTCTCCATCTTCTACAATTATTCTTGGGTCTGCCCAGTAAGTCCTTGCAAACTCACTGAGCCTCCTCATTGTCCTGGTAAACTCGAGGGAATACCCTGTTCCTACTTTTCTATAGGTTAATTCCTCCCTCCTCACGATCGCATCTGAGGAAAAAAGAAAGAGAACCAAGATTAAGAATATTGCTGTTCTTTTAACCATTATTTACCTCCAGTATTTAAGATGTAAAGACTGACTTGAGCGTTTCTCAAAGCCTTTATTACATTTTTAAAGCCTTTGATGTCCTTTATTATTTTACTATTGTTCATGAAAACATATTTTGCACCTATTGTCCTTCCTTTCTTCCAGAAATTTGCCTTAAAGCTTGCTTCCTTACAGTTAGCTTTTATATTTTTCGGGAGTCTGACCACATAAAGGCCCTTAGGCAATGAAATTTTCTCTTCCATTATAATTTTCCTTGTGTTTGCCAGCCTTATTGGGTTTTTTCTTTCTGCGGGGCTAACCTTAAGGAATTCGTTAAAAATCCTCGGTGGAAAAGAGGATAAAGGAGAAAACATTAAATTCCCTCGGAGATAATAAGGTATTCTGAATTTTATCTTTGCCATAAAGGGCTTTGAAAAATTAAAGGTGTTTTCTTTCTTTATGCCGTTTATTCTTGAAAAAGGGGAAATGTCATTCACCAATCTATAAAATATTGAGTTCCTCATAGAAAGAGGAGAAATATTAATTTTCCTTCTAAAAAGTGTCCCATAATGATTATCTGTATTTATTAGAATTTCCCCTGAAAGAACATTTCCTGATATCTTTCCCTTTAACCTCACTCTGAGATAGTTTTTCTCTGCAGGGAAGGGAGGGGTTTCCATAAGTTTTTCACCTTCGGGTGTACCAACAAGATAGTATTGAAGTTGTTCTCTTGAGGACCATAACTCCCTGCTCTGGGGTGCCCACGTTGGGTCAAGAAGTCTAAATTTCCTTTTCTTAGAGTTTAGTTTTATGGCTGTTACCGAATGGTTAAACTGATCTGCAACTATGTTTTCAACTCTTGAGCCTGCCTCCGTCATAACTTGAAAAGCAGGGAAACCTGCCATCCTCAGCATTGAGACGAGAAGAGCTGCTTTGTCCTTGCATACCCCAGCCCTCGCGCGTAAAGTAAAAGGGGCCGGATTTGGGGTGTAGCCTTCATTCGGTCCAAGCCAAAGTCCAAGGTATCTAATATTCTGTGCTACCCAATGGGTTAATATAAAAATCTTCTTTTCATTATCTTTTGTTCCTTTCAATAGTTCCTGGACCAGTTCCCTTATGTTTTTGTCAGGTTTAAGAGACGGTTCGCTTATATTAAAGAACCACTTTGACTTAACCTTCCATTGATGAAGTGAAGTGACGATTATCTTTTCAGCCACATCGGAAAATGAAGGCATCATGGGTTCATACTTAAAGGGCTTTATGTCTTTCTTTTCCCAAGTGAAATAAGCAATATTGTCCTTTATCATTTTTGAAACCCTCAAGGTGCCGTTAAAGACTTCATAGGATAATTGAACATCAGAAGGACCCCATAGTTTATACCTCATTAATTTTATTGGATATCTGCTTGATAGATAAACTATCTCGTAGAAATGCCCTCTTAATGGAGGCACTATCTCCTTTTCTTCCTGTGAGTTTTCCAAGTAAGCTATCCTGAAACCCCATGTCCTATATTTAATATCAAGAATATCTCCGGGACTGATTCCTTTTGCCTCAATCACCTTATGTCTGCGGTTCCAAAATATTATACCTGCGGGCATTGGAAGATCTTTAGCCCTGGAAAGATCAAGGCTTATTTCTTTACCTGATTTCTTTCTAAGCTTCACATACAGAATTTTAAGGCCAGTGGTTGCAGGGTCATAGATAAAGCTTAGAACGGAGAATTTCCTTGCTCCTTTTCTTGAGAGGATGTTGATTATTTGATGAACATTTGAAAAAGAGGCACCGCTCTTTCTAAACTCAGTTTCCCTTTCCCAAAGCAGATATTTCAAATCTTTCCCTGCCTGAGGAAAAACGAATATGGCAGTTAATAAAAATACCAATATTTTCTTCATTATTCTACCTCCTCTAAAGATTTTAACATTTCTGTCGGGTCTACAAGAATTGTCCTCCTTTTATTTTCATCCATTGGTGATAATACTCCCTCTTCTTCCATTCTATCAAGAAAACTTGCCGCTCTTGGAAAACCTATTTTAAGTTTCCTTTGAAGAAATGTAGCGGAGGTGTTTTCTGAAGAGAGGACTAATTTAAGGGCCATTAAGTACATTTTTTCGTGGGATGATACACCTACAGTTACTCCTTTTTTCTTCTTCAATTCTGAGAAAATATCTCTATATCGTGGGGGACCTGACATCTTAAGGAATTCAACTATCTTTTCAACTTCTTCCTCGCTCACATAGGCTCCGTGAATTCTCCTTAATATTGAGGAGCTGGGAGACATGAACAGCATATCGCCTTGGTTCAACAAGTTTTCTGCTCCGTCTATACCTATTATAGTTCTTGAATCATGTCTTGAAGGAACCCCTAAGGCTATCCTTGCAGGAAAATTATTCTTTATAGTTCCTGTTATTACATCGATAGAAGGCCTCTGGGTAGCGAATATAAGATGAATCCCAGGGGCTCTGGCCTCTTGAGCTAATCTTTTAAGATAGTATTCTATTTCTTTTGAAGCTGTAAGCATTAAATTGGCAAGTTCATCTATGAAAATCATAATATAAGGAAGCTGCTCAACTTCTTTTCCTTCCCTTCTCATTTTCTCAGCCGTACTTCTATATTGTTCAAGATTTCTTACTCTCAAATTTGAAAGAAGGATAAGTCTTCTATCCATTTCTTTGACAGCCCAGCTCAAAGTTTTTACTGCCTGTTCACCATCCTTAATTACAGGGGTAAGCAGATAATTTGTTCCGTCATAAGGGGAGAATTCAACTCTTTTAGGGTCTATAAGTATAAACTTAACTTCTTCTGGAGAGGATTTAAACATTATTGATAGAATCATTGTATTCATTGCTACACTCTTTCCCATGCCAGTAGCACCACCTATTAACAGGTGAGGAAAAGGTCTGAGATCTATTACAAATGGACTACCATCAACGTTCTTCCCAATGGCAAGGGTAAGAGGTGATATGGATGATTTAAATTCCTCGGATTCCAGAATTTCCCTTAAATAAATAGTTGATCTTCTTCTGTTTGGTACCTCTATGCCTATTGTTGTCTTGCCAGGGATCCTTGCTATTCTTACTGCTTCTACCCCTAAGGCAAGGGCAAGATCATCAAAGAGATTGACAACGAATGAAACTCTTATCCCAGGTTCGGGTAAGAACTCGTAAACTGTTATAACGGGGCCCGGGTTTACCTTCACAACTTTCCCCTTTATTCCAAATTCAAGGAGTTTTGACTCTATTGTGATTTTATTGTTTTTCATTTCTTCCTCAGAAGCAAAGAATTCCTCAGTTGGTGCTTTTAAAAACTCAATTGGTATTTCTTTCGGAACCTGCATCTGAAAAAGAGAAGGTTTTTTTTCCATAATTTCTCTGCGATTTTTTCTTCCTGCAGTCTTTTTATCCACCTGCCTTATCTTTACTCCAATCTCAACTTTTCTGCTGAGAAATGTCATCGTTTTGCTAATAGTATTTATCGCTTTGTTCAGGGAGAAATTGGAAAAGGAATAAAGGGATAGAATAAGAGAAAAAATTGAGAAAAGCAGGATACCGGGGACTTTTATTAGGGGTAAGAGATTTTGATATATTACTTCCCCGACCACTCCGCCTGGTTCATATAGACCGCTCTTCAGAAAACATTGAAATAAGGTTGAGAAAGAAAGAACGAAAAACAAGCCCGAAATCGTTCTTTGTATAATCCAGAGCTTTTTTTCCTTCCATATCAGAGTCATCCAGATTGTCAGAAAAAAAATCAAGGCAGCTGTCCCATATCCAAAAGTCTGTAGTAGTAAATGGGCAGTTTTTATTCCCACGCTCCCGAAGAGATTTCCTCTGAAGGACAAAATCTGATCCGGGGAAAAGGTTACTAAACTACCTGTTAGGAAAACTGCAATGACTAAAAGGAAAAGAAAGAGAATTTCAGATTTTTTCCCCATTTTTTATCATTATATCACTATAGACCTTAAAAAATCCTTCAAGATCTAATTCCTCTGGCCTAAGATTCCTGGGAAGGTCCAGGAACTTCTCGGGATATTTCTTCTTTAGATTATTGAATAGAGTTTTTCTTCTTTCAGAAAAGCACACCTTAAGGAAACTTTCAAAACTTCTCAGAGTTATCCTATAAAGTGGTTTTTCTCTTCTTATAAACACCACAAATGAGGAGTAGACTTTGGGCGGAGGGGTAAAAGCTCCAGGGGATATGTGAAATTCTATTTTTGCTTGGTAGAAATTGTAAAGTAGAATAGCTAAAGGAGTAGTATTCCTTCCTCTTGAAGAGGTGAATCTCTTAGCAAGTTCCATCTGGAGGAGGAAACAGCCTGACTTAAATTTGTCTTTGTACTTGAGGAATTTCCGTATTATAGGGGATGAAATATAATAAGGAAGATTTCCAGCTGCCGCTCCTCCGTTGAAAAAGTTGAGATCCAGCTCAAGTATATCCTGGTTTATTATCTCAACATTCATCAATCCAAGGGAAGAAAGTATCTGGCATGCCTCAGGATCTTTCTCTATTGCGTATACCTTTTTTGCTTTTTTTGATAGATATTCCGTAAGGTTGCCCGTTCCTGCACCTATTTCTATAACCTCTTTTTCCTCAATGGGACAGAACGATGCTATCTTCTTAAGGAAATATTTCTCATGGAGGATATGTTGCCCTAGATTTTTTTTTATTTTCATATATAGATTTTATTAAAAATGTTAAACTTAATAAAGGAGGGGTACCGAAGCGGCCATAACGGGGTCGGCTCGAAACCGACTGTCCCGCTCTGCGGGAACGTGGGTTCAAATCCCACCCCCTCCGCTTTAAATTTGTGGTATAATTATGTTCACGGAGAGGTGTCCGAGTGGCTTAAGGAGCACGCTTGGAAAGCGTGTTTCCGCCTTACGGCGGAACGTGGGTTCAAATCCCACCCTCTCCGCCATTATTTATGCAGGCGGAAAGGTGGCGCCTTGCCTGTTCACCTGTTTCTTCCTGAACTCCGTCAGGACTGGAAGGTAGCAGCGGTAAGGGTAAGAGCAGGGTGGGCAGAGAGGCGCCTTTATATAGAAATGAGATATATACCTATAGCAAGAAGGTACAGGCCAAGAAGTTTTCCTGAGATAATAGGTCAGGAAAATATAGTGAAGACCTTACAGAATCAGTTAAAAACTGGGAGAGTTCCCCACGCTTTCCTTTTCTCCGGAACAAGGGGAGTAGGGAAAACTTCAACTGCCCGAATTTTAGCCAAGGCTTTGAACTGTGAGAAGGGCGTAACTTCTGAACCTTGCAATAAATGTAATTCTTGTCTGAGTATAGACAGGGGAAATTCCCTTGCTTTGATGGAAATAGATGCTGCATCCAACAGGGGAATAGATGAGGTAAGGTCCCTGCAGGAGAGGATATCCCAGAGGCCCTTAGAAGGAAGATTCAGGGTTGTTATAATTGATGAAGTACACATGTTAACCCAAGAAGCTTTCAACGCACTTTTAAAAACTCTTGAGGAGCCTCCTGAACATGTTGTTTTTGTCCTTGCCACAACTGATTATCAAAGAATACCTTCCACAATAATTTCAAGAGTAGTACACTTCCACTTTCGGGAAATTCCTGACGAACTAATAATGCACCAGATTATAGAAATTGCAAAAAAAGAAGGCTTTGAGATAAAGGAAGAAGCAGCTGAGCTTATTGCCGAAGCTGCCGAGGGAAGCATGAGAGACGGAGAGACATCTCTTGAAAAGGTCATAGCTTACAGCAACGGAAAGATAGAGCTTGAGGATGTGGAAAATGCCCTTGGGCTTGTTCCAAGAGCATTGATGGAAAAGCTTACTAAGGCAGTTGAAGACTCTGATAGAAAAAAGATATTTGAGATAATAAGAGAAATTTTTATACAGGGATACAATATAAGAAAATTCCTCAAGGACTATGTGAATTTCTTTAGGGACCTGATTTACAAGAAAGTCCAAGGGAAAGACAGGGAATTTCCTTCTCTTTCAAAAGAGGACATAATAAGATTTTCAAATATGCTCATTGAAGGGGAATACAAACTTAGGAATGCAACTAATCCGAGAGTATTCCTTGAGCTTCTACTCATAAAGATGAGCCTTCTAACCCATATTGTAGACATTGAAAAAATAATGGATAATCTCAGTAGAGGAGGAATACCGAGTATTGAATCCGCTGTAAAAAAGGGAAGTGTGACAGAAGGGAACAACGAAGGTAAAATACATTTTTTTATAAAGGAATTGGCAAAGGAGAATCCCATTTTTTCCTCCTCAGTTGAAGAGGCCTCTTCCATCAGGATTGAGGGGGAAAAGCTGATCCTTACTTATAAAGGTCTTGAGGGCGATTATCATATAGGAAAAGTAATGGAAAACGAGGATGAGATAAAAAGAATAGCGAGTAAGGTTTTCTCAAAAAAGATTGAGTTAATTACATTGAAAGAGGAGGAAAAAATGAAAGAAGAGGGAGAGAACCCTAAGATAATTATGTTGAAGAAGATTTTCAAGGCAAAGGAAGTAAAGGAGGAATAGTATGGATATAAACAAACTTATGAGGGAAGCGAGAAGAATGCAGGATGATATTCAGAAGAAACTTGAGGAAATTAAAGTGGAGGGAAGTGCAGGTGGAGGAATGGTAGTAATTGAGATGGACGGTAAAAAGAATGTCGTGGACATAAAAATAAGCGAGGAAATCTTTCAGGAGAATGATATTGAAATGCTTCGTGACCTGATATTAGCAGCCTTTCAAGATGCATCTTCAAAAGTTGAAGAGGAAAGCAGCAAACTTGTTTCTTCCCTTGGCCTTCCGCCGGGATTATTCTGAGATAATGTATAGATATCCCAGTTCTTTGGAGAAATTAATTTCTCTTCTTAGCCAAATACCGGGCATAGGGAGAAAAACTGCCCAGAGAATAGCTTTTCATGTTGTTTCAATGGAAGAAGAGAAAGTAAGAGAAATCTCAAATGCTTTTATTAAAGCCAAAGCTAAGACAAAAGTTTGCTCTATATGTCATAATCTTTCTGAAAGAGAGCCTTGTGATATATGCACTTCCTCTGAAAGGGACTCTACAAAGCTATGCATTGTTGAAAGACCAATAGATGTTGCAGCCATTGAAAGTGCTGGAGTCTATAAAGGAAAATATCATGTTCTTGGAGGAGTTCTCTCTGCCATTGAGGGAACAGGAGCAGAGGACCTTAACATTTCGGATATAGGAAAAAGAATAAAGAGGGAAAGAATTAAAGAAGTAATAATCGCTTTAAATCCTGACCACGAAGGTGAAATAACTACCCATTACCTAATGAGTTTTCTTTCCCCATACAATGTAGAAATATCCAGAATTGGAATAGGGTTGCCAATTGGAGGAAGTTTGGAGTATACTGATTTTGTGACAATAGGAGAAGCAATTAAGGCGCGAAAAAAAATTAAATAAAGAGGTGCACTGATGTATGGAATGATTGAAGTTCGCTGGCACGGTAGGGCTGGTCAAGGGGTTGTAACAGCCTCCCAGTTACTTGCCGAAGTCATGGCAAAGGAGGGAAAGCATGTTCAAGCTTTCCCACACTTTGGTGCGGAAAAGAGAGGAGCGCCCATTGAGGCTTACACCAGGATTTCAGACAGGGAGATACGAATCCATAGCGAGGTAGAAAAGCCTGACATGGTGATTGTGACGGATCCAACACTAATAGGCCAAGTTAATCTTACAGCAGGAACAGATGATAACACCTATTTCCTTTTTAATGCCACTTTTGAACCTGCAAGGATAAAGGACAAATTAGGTATTTCCTCGGGTAAGATATTTTCAGTGGATGCTACTACAATAGCTCTTGAAGAAATAGGAAGGGCAATTCCTAATATCCCAATGCTTGCAGCATTTTTTCAGACCTCGAAGAGCTTAACAATCGAAAGGTTCCGGGAATTAATTAGAAAACTCCTCTCTGAGAGGTTTAAAGAATCGATTGTGGGGGCAAATCTTAAGACAATTGAGAGAGCTGTAAAGGAGGTGAAAGGATTATGAAAAAGATAGGATGGAAGGATCTTCCTCCCGGTGCGATAAATCCATGGCCTGGGAACTTTCAAGAAGTTAAAACGGGTTCATACAGAGGGGGACTTAAGCCGATATTTTATGAAGAACACTGCATTCACTGCCTATTCTGTTGGGTTTTCTGTCCTGACAATGCTATAATAGTAGAAGATGGGAAGATGAAGGGGATAAACTACGATTACTGTAAGGGTTGCGGCATATGCACAGTTGAATGTCCTACTGATCCAAAGAGCCTTGTCCTTGAAAAGGAAGAGACGGAACTTTAAGGAGGGAAAAAATGTCAGAGATAAAAATATTAAATGGAAATGCAGCTATTGCTTGGGCTGTAAAGCAAATTAACCCTGATGTTGTAGCAGCTTATCCAATTACTCCTTCAACCTCTATTGTTGAGCATATCGCAAAGTATGTGGCAGATGGGGTTATGACCACAGAATTTGTTACCCCAGAGAGTGAACATTCTGCAATGTCAATGTGTGTTGGAGCTTCAACAGGTGGTGCGAGAGTATTTACTGCAACAGCTTCTCAGGGGCTTGCACTTATGTTTGAAATACTTTACATAGCTGCGTCCCTCAGGCTTCCGATAGTTGCTGGGATAGCTAACAGATCTCTTTCTGCTCCAATAAATATACATGGAGATCACTCTGATGTTATGGCAGGAAGGGACACAGGGTGGATACAAATTCATTCTGAAAATTCCCAAGAAGCTTATGACAATATAATACAGGCTTTCAGGATAGGGGAACATAAGGATGTATCCACTCCCGTGATGGTAACAATGGATGGATTCATTCTTTCCCATGCCCTCCAGGATGTAGTAGTTGAAGAGGATGAAAAGGTTAAAAACTTTGTGGGAGAAAGGGATCCTTTGTATACTGCCCTTGATGTTGATCATCCAATAACTGTGGGACCCATAGATTTCACTGACTATTATTTTGAACACAAGAGGAGCCAAATGGTAGGGATGGAGAATGCTCCGAGAGTTATAAAGGAAGTAGGGGAGGAATTCAAAAAGGAGTTTGGAAGGGAATATGGTTTTATCGAACTTTATAAAATGGAAGATGCAGAAATAGCTATAGTTGTTCTCGGTTCAACGGCAGGGACCACAAAAATAGTTGTGGACGAGTTAAGGAATAAAGGCAAAAAAGTAGGTTTGGTAAAGATGAGGGTGTACAGACCTTTTCCTTCCAGAGAAATAGTAGATGCTCTTTCCAACCTTAAAGCGGTGGCCATCCTTGATAGAGCGATGAGTCCCGGAGCTCTTGGCGGGCCTTTGTTTACGGATGTAAGATCATCCCTGTATGAATCCGATAAAAAGCCTATACTTGTTAACTACATTTACGGATTAGGAGGAAGAGATATAGCTCCTAAACATATCGAAGAGGTTTACAGTAGGCTTGAAAAAATTGCGGCTACAGGGAAAAGAGGAGAACTGCTCTCTTACATTAATCTTAGAGAATAGGAGGTAAAAAATGGCAAAAGTAAGATTAAGAGACCTTGCAGCAATGGAAGATAAATTCGTATTCGGACATGGACTTTGTCCTGGATGCGGTGTTCCGATAATGTTAAAAATGGTTCTAAGGGCGAGTGATTACCCTCTTGTTGTAGCTAATGCAACAGGATGTCTTGAGGTTTGTTCAAGTGGGTTCCCGTATACTGCATGGAAAACACCATGGGTTCACAATGCATTTGAAAACGCTGCTGCGACAGCTGCAGGACTTGAGGCTGCATATAAGGCGCTGAAAAAGAGAGGGAGACTTCCCGGCGGAGATAAAAAGATAAAAATTATAGCCTTCGGTGGAGATGGAGGGACTTATGATATAGGACTTCAAGCTTTATCCGGCGCAATGGAAAGGGGACACGATATCGTTTATATATGCTATGACAATCAATCCTATGCTAATACAGGAGGTCAACGTTCAGGAGCTACCCCTTACGGTGCTTCTGCTACTACTTCACCAGCAGGAAAGAAAATAAAGGGGAAATTGCAGTGGAGGAAAAACCTTACCGAGATTATGGCTGCCCATGACATTTATGCTGCTCAAGCATCAGTTAGCCACTGGAAGGACCTTTACTCTAAGGCAAAAAAGGCGATTGAAATAGATGGTCCTGCTTTTATAAATGTGTTAATCCCATGTCCTACAGAATGGAAAACTAAAACTGAGGATGGCGTGAGACTTGCCAAACTTGCTGTTGATACGAAGGTATGGCCTCTGTATGAAGTGGAAGGAGGGAAGCATAAGATAAACTACTATCCCAAGAAGGAAATTCCTGTTGAAGAATGGCTTAAGCCTCAGGGAAGGTTTGCCCACATGTTCAGAGAGGAAAACAGTTGGATGATAGAAGAATACCAGAAAAAAGTGAATGAAGATTGGGAAAGGCTGGTCAAATTGACAAAACTATAGAAAGTTCTAAAATTTAAAGGGAGTTGGTATGAGTTATCTCATTTTATATGGGGAAGAATATGAAGAGATAAAAAAAATTCTCTCTGAGCTTAAAGAGGAAACTGGTGCAAGAGTTGCCTTGATAGTTGAGAAAAATGGGCAGCCCATAGCCTTTAGTGGAGAGATGGATGGGGTAGATACCACCTCCCTTGGTTCCCTTGTGGCAGGGAATGTAGCAGCTACAGAAGGGTTAGCTCGGCTACTTGGAGAACAGGGATTTGCCCTGATGTTCAATGAGGGACAAAATGAGAATCTGCACATAAATTTGATAGAAAGGAAATTTATCCTTGCAGTTCTTTTTGACAAGAGGACTTCTCTGGGGCTTGTTAGATTAAGAGCTAAAAATGCTTCTGTAAAATTAGAAAAGGTATTTACAAAACTTGAGGCTAAGATGGAAAAGGAACATAGAAAAATGGGGGAAAAGGAAAGCCCCTTTGAGGACATATCTGAGGATGATATAGAAAAATTATTCAAATAGGAGTTGAATGTCTAAATGGCGCTGTTAAATCCAAGGCTGAGGGAACTCATATCAAAAATAGTTTATTACGGACCAGGACTTGGTGGGAAAACCACCAATTTGAAATACATATTTGACCATACTTCGCCAACGACAAGAGGAGAGCTAATCACTCTTAATACAGAAGGGGATAGAACTCTTTACTTTGATGTTCTTCCGCTTAATCTTGGAACAATAAAGGGATACAAGATAAGATTCCAACTTTATACTGTCCCAGGTCAGGTATTCTATTCTGAAAGCAGGAAGATCATTCTTAGAGGGGTGGACGGGGTGGTTTTTGTAGCTGATTCTCAGGCCGAAAGGTTAGATGCAAATATCGAAAGTATAGAAGATCTTCAAGAGAATCTGAGAGAATATGATTATTCCTTTGCCGACTTGCCGTATGTCCTTCAGCTGAATAAAAGGGATCTTCCCAATGTGGTTTCAGCAGATGAGATGAAAAAATTACTGATTTTGAAAGGAGAACCTGTGGTTGAATCCATTGCCATAAGGGGTGTTGGGGTTATGGAAACTCTTAAACAAGCTGCGAAATTAGTCCTTATAAAGTTGAAGAAGGAAATGAGATAAGAAGAATATCGCCTTTTTTTAAATTTTCCTTCTTTGCAAGGCCTGCTTTTATTTCAAGAACATATTTAACTGGAAGAGGTGAACGATAAGTTACACACTTTTTTTTGCAGGGAGGAAGATTATTTTCTATTCCCACTATTTTGAAACTTTTGTTTATCCATATGATATCAATGGGAAAATTCATTTCTTTCATCCAGAAGCTTTGATAAGAAGATTCGGGGAAAATGAAGAGCATTCCCTTATCTTTTTCTATGTTTTTTCTCGCGGATAGTCCCTTAATCCATTGAGAAGGAGTAGTGGCTAATTCTGCTGTTATGTAATTCCCTGACGGGAAAATTATTGTGGCCCATAGGGAGACAGCAAGTAATAAACTCAATTTTCCCTTATCATTGGAACAAAACTAACGCCCACCAATTTTTCGGATTCCCAAGTTTCCATTCCTGTTCTTATTATTTTGTAAAGGTATTGGTAATATTTGCCCACGGGCAAGACCAATTTCCCCCCTATCTTCATCTGATTCTTAAGTTGCTCTGGAACATTCTCAGGTGCAGCAGTGACTATTATTTCATCATAGGGTGAATGTTCTTTCCATCCTTGGTATCCATCTCCAATTTTAAAGTGAAGATTCCTGTATCCTAAATCCCCGAGGATTTTTTTTGCTCTTTCACTTAGCTCAGGGATTATTTCTACTGTATAAACCTCACATCCCATTTCTGCAAGAATTGCTGTCTGATATCCTGAACCTGTCCCTATCTCTAAAACCTTATCTCCTCCTTTTAGCTCAAGTTTTTCCGTCATATAAGCCACTATGTATGGTTGAGATATGGTTTGACCAAAGCCTATTGCAAGAGGAAAATCCTCATAAGCATCCTTTTGCTTATCTTCGGGGACGAATTTCTCTCTTGGAATCTTAAGCATGGCCTTTATAATATTTTTATCCTTTATCCCGCGTTTTATAATCTGCTCTTTGACCATAAGTTTTCTCAGTTCCTCATAATTTTTCATGGCCTTAATAGGAGCGGGCAAAGTAAGCAATACGGTGAGCAGGCTTACCGCAAACCACACATTTTTTCCCTGACACATCTTCCTCCTCCATTGGGAAAAACCTTATGGTTGCTTTCGTCTCTTCTTTTACCTTTAGCTCGCATTCTTCATTATTGCACCATGGAACTGCAACAAACCCTTTTTTCGTCTTGAGGAGCTCCTTCATTTCTTCGTAATCTTTTGGGTATCTCGTATTTTCCTCAGTGAACTTTTTTGACTTCAGAAAAAGCTCCTTCTGAATCTCATTAAGAAGCAGGGATGTCTTATCAAGTATTGCCTCTCTCTTTATTTTGATTTTTTTCCTTGTGTCCCTTCTCACGAGGATTAAGGAATTTTCCTTTATGTCCCTTGGGCCTATCTCTATTCTCAGGGGAACGCCCCTCATCTCCCAGTCCGAGAATTTCCAGCCAGGGGTATATTCCTCCCTTGAATCAAAGATTATCCTGTACGAATTTTTCAACTCATTGTATAACTTTTCTCCCTCTTCTATTACTGTGCTCCTGTCCTTCATCTTAAATATTGGGACGATTACTACCTGATAAGGTGCAACTCTTGGGGGAATTATCAAACCTTCATCATCACCATGAACCATTATAGAAGCTCCTATAAGTCTTGTAGAAACTCCCCAAGAAGTCTGCCATGCATATTTGAGGCTTTGGTTTCTGTCCTCAAATTTTATATCAAAGGCCTTGGCAAAATTCTGACCAAGGTTATGAGATGTGCCTGCCTGAAGAGCTTTCCCATCCGGCATAAGGGCTTCAACAGTATAAGTATGAAGAGCACCTGCAAATTTTTCCCTTTCGGATTTTTCACCTGTATATACTTTTATTGCAAGTTCCTTTTCTATGAAGTCTTTATATATGTCTAAAATTGTCAGGGCTTCTTTCTGGGCGTCTTCATAGTTAGCATGGACAGTATGCCCTTCCTGCCATAGGAATTCGGTTGTTCTTAGGAATGGTCTTGTAACCTTTTCCCATCGTACCACATTTGCCCATTGGTTTATTAGAATTGGCAGGTCTCTCCAAGAATGAACCCATTTTGAGTACATAGCACATATTATCGATTCAGAAGTTGGACGCACAGCGAGTTTTTCCTGAAGTTTTTCAGAGCCTCCATAGGCTACCCATGCTACCTCCGGGGCAAAGCCTTTTACATGCTCAGCTTCTTTGTGAAGTAAACTTTCGGGAATAAAGAGGGGAAAATAAGCATTGGTGTGTCCTGTTTCCTTGAATTTTTTATCAAGTAACCTTTGGATATTTTCCCATATGGCATATCCTGATGGCCTTATGACCATCATTCCCTTCATAGGAGCGTAATCAGCAAGCTCCGCTCTTTTTATAATCTCAATATACCACTGGGCCAAATTGTCGGATTTTTTCGGGATTTCCTTGATCAGTTTTTCTTCCATTTATTCCTTCCTTTTTATGTAGCCCTGTTTCAAGAGATTTTTTACTGCTTTTGAGAAATCCTCCTCAGACATTGGCATTATTGAAGCTATCTCGTCTAATTGAGTTTTCCCGTTCATTAGAGAGAGCAAGAATGCCTCTTGAGGGGAAAGCTCCTTGACAGGAATATTTTCTATCTTTTCGTATACGCCTTTGAACTCTTTTCCCCTCCCTTTCAGCTCTATCTCTTCAAGCACTTCTTCTGCTTCTTCTAATTCACTCTCTTCCTTTGCTTTTTCAAGAAGGGCCATTGCCTGAATGAATTTTGGATGTTTCTCCTTTACCTTTTCAAGATGATGTATAGACTCTCTTAAGTTTCCCTTTGAAAATTCTTTGATGCCGGCTTCATAAGGATCTACTCTATTTTCCAGGAGTTGTTCAAGTTCTGAGGTGTCTATTCCTGTTTCCTTAAATTCCCTCCTCGCTATTTTAAGGTATTCAAACACCTTAGTTTCTCCAGAATCTTTTCTGGCGAGTCTAATCCAATATTCGTAAGCTTTTCTGTAATGTTTTTCTACATAAGCCTCAAGCCCTTTATTGAGAAGAAATTCTGAAGAATTTATCCTTTCCAATATATTCTTGTTTATCTCTTCTGGAGGGGTATCAATATTGAAAATCATTACGTTCTCCCTCAGGTCCCTTTTCCTTATTCTTATGCTTTTTTCCTTGATGATTACAGTAAAAGGATTTTTTGTTTCCCATAGCTTCTCGAGTTCCTGGAAAAGCTCACCCCTTTTTATCTTACCAAGAGGAAATTGAACTATTAGAACTTCTCCTTCGAATTTTGAAATCTTCGAGGGAGAACTCAAGAATTTAAGTTCTACTCCCTGGTCTTTAAGCTTATCTCTGAGAACTGTGTATATTTTTTCTTCACAGAGGGCTATTCCATTCATTTCTATTCAAATTCCTTCCTTATCCCAGGGTAAAGAGGAAATTCTTCCGTAAGTTTCTTAACATCTGACCTGACTTCTTCTATGGTCTTTTCATCGGATATGTTGTGAAGAACCCTTGATATTAGTCTCCCAATTTTTTCCATCTCTCCTTCCTTCATTCCCCTTGTTGTAAGGGCAGGGGTTCCCAATCTTATGCCACTTGTTATAAGGGGAGGTTGTGGGTCAAAGGGAATCGTATTTTTGTTGACTGTTATCCCAGCGAGTTCCAAGACTTTTTCGGCTTCCTTTCCCGTTATCTCAAGGGAACTCAGGTCAACGAGCATAAGATGATTGTCAGTTCCACCTGAGACGAGTCTCAACCCTTCATCTTGAAGTGTAGCGGCAAGGGTTTTGGCATTAACAACGATTTGCTTCTGGTAATTCTTAAACTCATCTGTCATAGCGAGTTTGAAAGCCACTGCTTTTGCTGCTATTATATGGACAAGAGGGCCTCCTTGAGCTCCTGGAAAAACTGCCCTGTTCAATTCCTTCCTGTATTTTGACTTTGAAAGTATGAAGCCACCCCTTGGACCCCTCAAGGTTTTATGAGTGGTTGAAGTTACGAAATCAGAGTATGGAACTGGGGTGGGATGAACACCTGCCGCAATAAGACCTGCTATATGAGCCATATCCACCATCAATATAGCTCCTACCTCATCTGATATTTCTCTGAACTTTCTAAAATCTATCACCCTCGGGTAAGCAGAAGCTCCTGCTACTATTAATTTTGGCCTGTGTTCTTTTGCAAGTTTCAAGAGTGCATCGTAATCTATGGTTTCTGTTTCCTTCTTTACTCCATAAAAAACAACATTATACCAGCGACCTGTGAAGTTAAGAGGATGGCCATGGGAAAGGTGTCCTCCATGGGATAAATTCATTCCCATCATTGTATCTCCTGGATTGAGAACGGTAAAATAAACGCCCATATTTGCCTGAGTTCCCGAATGGGGTTGAACATTTGCAAATTCTGCTCCAAACAATTCCTTTGCTCTGTTTCTAGCAAGGGATTCTACCACATCTACATACTGACATCCTCCGTAGTATCTTCTTTTCGGGTAACCCTCTGCATACTTATTTGTAAAAACTGAGGCTGCTGCTTCTAAGACGGAAAGAGGAGCGAAGTTTTCAGAAGCTATAAGCTCAAGAGTTGAATGTTCCCTTACTGTTTCGTTGTAGACTGCTTCCGCAACTTCGGGATCAGCCTTTTTTAAATTCTCAAACATTTTCTCCTCCTTTGCATTTTTTTTCTAATTCTTCTATCTTACTCAATCTTTCTTGATGTCTTTCTCCTTCATAAGGGGTTTCCAACCAAATTTCAATGAACCCCTTGGCATCTTCAGGGGATTCCACCCTCCCTCCAAAGCATATAATATTTGCTTTATTATGCTGGGAAGCCATCTTAGCTGTGTAAATGCTATGGACAAGAGCAGCTCTAATACCTGCCACCTTATTAGCGGCTATTGACATTCCAATCCCTGTCCCACAGATTAAAATTCCCCTGTCCGTTTCCTTTTTTGCAACAGCCAATGCTACTTTTTCTGCATATTCAGCATAATTCACTGAATTTTCTGAATATGTTCCCAGGTCAAGCGGTTCTATTCCCTGGACAGTCAGGAATTTCTTTATTTCCTCCTTGAGCTTGAATCCTGCGTGGTCCGCTCCTATTGCAATTTTCATAATTTGTATAATAAATTTTTTTCTCTAATAAGTCAAAGAATTTCTTCTACATATATCAGCATGCAGAGATTAGAATCTCAGCTTTACGACTCTTTCCCTCCCAAAGAGATCATTTTTAATCTCTGCCCCTGGGAATAATTTCGCGACCTGTTTTGAAATGGTAGGGGATATCTCCATCAATATTAAACCCTCTTTCCCAATCAGCTTTTTTCCCTGCTTCACTATCTTTACTATGTGGTAAAGACCATCGGGAGGGGAAAGATATGCCTCTGAAGGTTCATATTTTAGCTCGGAAGAGATCTCTTCACCTAACTTGATGTAAGGAGGATTTGAAACTATCATGTTGAATCTTCCCTTTATAGCTGAAAGAAATTCTCCGCTCAAGAATTCTACATTTTTGACTCCGTGATATTCTGCGTTTTTTCTTGCAAGTTTTAATGCTTTATAGCTTATGTCTGTTGCTATTATCCTTGAAGAGGGAAACGCAAGGGCAATTGTAATTGCTATTATTCCTGTACCAGTTCCGATGTCAATAATAGTTTCTTCCCCTTTAATTTCCTTTAAGGTTTCTTCAACAAGAGTTTCTGTTTCCTGTCTCGGAATAAAAACGCCTTCCTCTACGAAGAATTTCCTCGAGAAAAACTCAACTTCTCCTACTATGTATTGAAGGGGATAGTGTTCCTTTCTCTTTCTTAAATAGAACCAGAATTTTTCTTCATCTATTTCATATTCTTCTGAATATAGTTTTTCCTTTGAAACGCCGAGTATCTTCCTGATTATAAGCTCAGTTTCAAGCAAAGGGTTTTCAGTTGTATTACTTAATTCTTCCCGACCTGCATAAAAGGCTTTCTTTAGGTTCAAATGTGTGTAGTTTCCTTTCCGAAATTCTTCGCTTCATAAAATGCAATTAATTTCTCTATTATCTCGTCAATTTCCCCGTCAATTATTTTTTCAAGATTATGGGTTGTAAAATTTATTCGGTGGTCCGAAACCCTGCTTTGAGGAAAATTATAGGTTCTGATTTTCTCGCTTCTTTCCCCGCTTCCAACTTGAGCTTTTCTTGTCTCTGATATATTATTATGCTGTTTTCTTCTTGCAATTTCATATAGTCTTGCCCTGAGAATTTTCATGGCCTTCTCTTTGTTTCTGTACTGAGATTTCTCGTCCTGGCAGCTTACCACCATGCCTGTGGGCAAATGAGTAATTCTTACTGCTGTATAATTTCTGTTGACATTCTGTCCACCTGGACCAGAAGCTCCGAATGCCTCTATTCTTAGTTCCTTCGGCTCAATTTTAACATCAATTTCTTCTGCCTCTGGAAGAACTGCAACAGTGACGGTAGAGGTATGGATTCTCCCGCCTGTTTCAGTAACTGGAATTCTCTGAACTCTATGCACGCCGCTTTCATATTTCATCCTGCTGAATGCTCCTTTACCCTTCAACATAAAAACTATTTCCTTAAAGCCACCTAAGGTAGAAGGATGAGAATTCAGAATCTCCACCTTCCACGTTTTCTTCTCAGCGTATCTTGAATACATTCTGAAGAGGTCAGCCACGAAAAGAGCAGCTTCATTACCACCAGCTCCTGCCCTTATTTCCATGATAACATTTCTCTGATCATTGGGATCCTTGGGTAGAAGGAGTTTTTTCAGCTCCTTCTTTAATTCTTTAAGCTTTAGGACTAAAGATTTCACTTCTTCTTCAGCTAATATCCTCATTTCTCTATCAGGTCCTTTGAGTAGAGACTCTGTCTCCTTTAGTTCATTCTCTGTCTTTTTATATTCCTCAAACTTTTTTATTATAGGTTCAAGTTCGGAATGTTCTCTTGCTAATTTCCTGTATTTTTTTTTATCTTTAATTACCTCGGAATTAGCCAAAGACCTTCCAAGCTCTATGAACCTCCTTTTGAGGTTTTCTAAATGCTGAAGCATTATTTGATATAGCTGTCCCCGTATTTCTTCCTAAATTTGTCAACTCTTCCAGAGGTATCCAGAAGTTTTTGTTTACCTGTGAAGAATGGATGGCACACATTACAAATTTCAACATGTATTTCCTTTTTAGTAGAACGGGTTACAAATGTGTTGCCACAGGCACAGGTAACCACACATTCCTGATATTGAGGATGTATATCCTTTTTCATCTTATCCTCCTTTTAGATTACACCTATTATTATAACAGGTGAATCAAGGGTAATTACCCTTTCTCCAAGAATTTTCTTATCACTCCTTTTACGAATTTCTTGTCTTTGCAATCTTTAAGCTTTATGAAAATTATATCTTTATCTTCCATGTCAGCCCTTGAAATTATAGGGTCGTAGGAGGAAAATGATTTAACAAGCTTTGGGATGAGAGAAGGATTTGCGACAGTTTTTACGCTTATAAGGACTGAGGAATTAAAATCCTCAACCATAAAGCATTTGTTTCCTTCCTTTCTTAAACATTTCCATTCAATTTCCATAAGTCTTGCCAATTCTTCTTCTGAGACACTAACCCTGTAAAAATCCTCAAGACTATAGAAAAATTCCCTTAAGACCCTTCCAGGTATTTTAGAAAGTTTATCCCTTATTCTGTAATATTTTCCCTTATCTGCTTCTCTCATCCCCTCGTCAAAGTCCCTGAATTTTCCTATTACCTTTCCCAATGCTTCTTTAAGATTGCGGTAAATTTCCTCAATTGAGGAAAAATACTCAAGAAATATTCTAAGATCAACAACATCGTAATACCAATTTCCCATTTTTCTTGGGTTCTTTGCGGATTTTATCTCCACCCCTTTTACCTTTTGAATTTCCTCTATTATCCTGGAGATTCCCTTGCTTTTACGAACAATTATCAGTTTAAATTCTATGTTGAATTCGGTGGCTCCTACTGCTGAAAAGAATACCTGGGGAAGTCCAGAATTTTCTGCCTCTCTTATTAGAACTGGTATTATAGCTCTTGCATAGTGTTCAAAACCGCCTATTCTCTGGATTCTTTCCGCTCTTCTTACCTGACTTTTGAGAAAAAGATTTTCTAAGAACTCCTTCAGTTTTACTTTTACTGTTTCTGGTAGCGGCTGCATCATTTCGTTTACTACCTCAAGGTGAACAACAGCGAATTCATCTCTGCTTTTATATTCTTTGTAAAACATAATTCTGTGGTCAGGATATACATGCCATATTATCCTGATTATATTTTCGAGACTCAGCTTTTCCATTCTATCCACAGCAGTTATTGCAGTAAATTTTCCTCTTTTCGTGGATATATCCATTATGTTAATCTGGATTTTGCCTTCTTCTTGGGCTTTTTTTACTAAAATTCTGTTGTAGATTATGATCTTTGCAAGGTCTTCTATCCTTCGTTCCTCAAGGTATTCCCTTGACCTTGCGGAGACAAATTTAAATGCTTCATCCTCCACTATCTCTTTCAAATATTTTCCTTGATAAGTTTCCGTTATCTTTTCTATTACTTTTCCATAAAGTTTTAGTTTCTTAATTTCCTCTGCTATAAGTGATTGTTTCGGAAGAGAACCTGAAATCACATACTCCATATCACGGAATATGGCAATATCATCTTTATAGAGCTTTTCCAATTCTTTCTTTGAGCCTATTCTTATCCCAATAAGTATCACTCCAAGGGATTCCCCCCTATGTGCCATTGAGAATGCCTTTACAAAATATAAATTCCATCCTCTCTCATGGAAAAGTCCTATTGAAGTGTCAGCAAATCCTGGCCAGTCATAGGAAATTATTCCATATGTTACAATTGCTGGGAATTCTTCTCTCAGTTTCTCTTTTATAAGAACCACCTTACTCTTTTTTTTGGGTTTATCCCACCCCTTAAGGAGAGCTACTATCATCTCCCTTTGCAATTTCACGGGGAAAAACCTCTGGGACAGATTTATCTCCTTGATATATTTCTTCAGGTCTTCTTTTGTTATTTCAGGTTTTTCTATTCTTTCTATCATTATCCTAATGTTACCAACAGAGAAGAATAATTTGCAAATTGAATCCCTTTTTGCATAAATATTATATATGGTAGTTCTAAATAAAAAGGAAAATTACAGGAAAATAAGAGGAAGGGTAGAAAAAGTTCTGAGTAAGTCCTATGCTGAGATAAAGGGATTAACAGGGGAATTTGTAGATTATCTTCGCAGATCTTCGGGCAAGAGGCTGCGCGCTGTTCTTCTATACACAACAGGGAAGATTCTCGGAGCAGATGAGGAAGACCTTTTTAAATTGGGTGCTGCCATAGAGTTGGTTCATTCTGCATCTTTATTTCACGATGACATAATTGACGAAGCGAATGAGAGGAGAGGAATAACTGCTGCCCATAGGGTTTTTGGTATAGAAGAAGCAATAATACTTGGGGACCTTTTGTATATAAAATCCATAGGGATAGCCACCAAATTCAATAATGTGGAGCTTATTGATTCTATAGCAAAGGGAGTAGCAGGAATGATTGCAGGAGAGATGGACGAGAGCCTTAACCTATTCCGTTACGATCTGAGCGAGGAAGATTATTTCAGGATAATCAAAGGGAAAACAGCCTCACTGTTTTCCCTGAGTTGTTACCTTCCATCTGTGCTTTTGAGAGAGACGAAATTGAGAGAAATTCTTAAGAATTACGGGAACCTATTCGGCACAGCATTCCAGATTCTGGATGATATAGCTGATATAGTAATGGAGGAAAAAAAGCTTGGGAAACCTGTTCTTTCCGACCTAAGAGAAGGTAAACTCACACTTCCTTATATATACTACATTGAAAATGGGGGTAAATTCTCACCTGAAATAAAGGATTTTTTTGAGAAAAAAGGAAAAATGGATTTTTATAAGCTCAAAAAAGAACTAATTATGAGTGGTTCCATAAACAGGGCGCTGTTAAAGATGGAGGAGATACTTTCCGAAGCTAGAGCCACTATAAAGGAGAGTATTCCTTCTTCAGTGTGGAAGGACACCCTTTTCGAAGCCACCGAGTTAAGGAGGATATATGGAATTTGAGACCGAGGTAAAAATAAGGGTGGAAGACCTTGAAGGAATGGAGAAAATACTCAAGGAGAATGGAGCTAAGCTCTTTTCCGATTGCTTTGAGATAAATGTCTTATTTGACAAAAAAGGGGAACTTTTTGGGAAGGGAGAAGCCCTCAGACTGAGGAAATTTTGTGGGAGAGCAAAGCTTACTTTCAAAGGAAGAAGGGTTAAAAATTTGACTTATAAGGTACGTGAGGAAATAGAAACAGAAGTAGTAGATTTTGATTCCACAGCCGAAATTCTAAAGAAATTAGGGTTTGAGGAAAGTTTCTATTACGAAAAGAAAAGGAAAAATTACAGAATTGGGAAAGTAATAGTTTCAATTGATAAAACCCCCATAGGAGATTTTATAGAGATAGAAGGGGAAGAGGAAAAAATAGATGCAATAGCCCATCTTTTGGGCTTTAATAAAGGCAGTTATATAACTAAAAGCTATGTGGAATTAGGAATGGAGAGGGGATTGGGCAGGCTTTGTTTTCAATGTGGGGATTGATTTTATCTGCAGGCCTTGGCAAGCGTATGCTTCCTATAACAGAAAAAAGGGCGAAATCCTCTCTCCCATTTAAGGGGAAACCCATTGTCAGGCATATAGCTGAAAGAATGCAGGAGGCTGTTGACCATATAGGAGCTAACATTTTTTATAAAGCCGAAGATATCGTTGGCGCTCTAAATGGCCTTGACATTTTCTTCTCCTTGGAATCTGAAGTCCTTGGGACAGCAGGTGGAATAAAGAGGATGATTGAGGGATTTTCCATAAGAGAGGATATAATCGTGCAGAATGGAGATACTCTTCTTCCTGTGGATTATATGGAACTTATTAACTTCCATAAGAACTCACCTTATCCGATAACTCTTATTCTTAAAGAGTCAAAGGGAAAATACACGAGACTTGGAATAAAAAATAATCGGATAGTAGTCGGGAACGGAAATTTCGTTTACTGTGGCCTGATGGTGATCTCGAAGGATTTATTGACTTATATTCCTTCTGCTGAAAACATTATAGTGGATTTTGCCACCCGGTTTGAGATAAATTCTTACATATTGGATGAAGATTTCGTTGAAGTAACAGACCCTTATTCATACCTGATGTTTCACCAAGGGAAGACATGGGTTGAAAAAGGCGCTGAAACCGAAGATGAAGCTATAATTGAGGGAAGTATAATAATGAAGGATGCGAAAATAGGAGGTGGTGCGGTAGTTAAAGATTCCGTAGTTGTTTCAGGGAAAGTTGAAAATGGAGAATACCTGAATAACAAAATTTTTATAGATGGAAAAGTTTACAAAATTTCTAAAAGCTAAGGGCTTTTCTATTATCAGGAAACTCCGAGGAGACGCATCTACAAGGGAATTCTTTAGAGTTAAGAAGGGCAAAGATACTTTCGTAGTAATGAAATTTGAGGGGGAAGGCATAAGCAAGCAGATAGAAGTTTTCAGGTCATTGTCCCCCCTTTTGCCCCTCTCAAGAATAATAGAGGTTTTTTACCCGATAAATTCTCTATTAATGGAAGATGCAGGAGATTTAAGCCTTGAGAAATTTGTAAAAAGGGGAGGGGAGTGGGAGCCCATTTACAGGGAATTAATGGGTATAATTTTAACCCTCCAAAAGTACTCGTTTTCCATTCTTCCTAAAAGTAATCCTGTAAATGAAAGAAAATTGGATAGGGAAAGGCTCGGGTGGGAACTTGATTTTACCTACGAGAATTTTATAATCCCGTATGGATTGGAGATAGTAAAGAAAGAGTGGAGGAAAAAAATAGAAGAAGTCCTGGATTTTATTGAATATAAACTTAAACCATGTCACAGGGATTTTCATTCAAGGAATATTTTTATTAAAGGGAAAAGGATAATGATACTTGACTATCAGGATTCAATGATGGGTCCTGTTCCTTATGACTATGCTTCCCTTTTAAGGGACAATTATGTTTATCTCAATTATAGAAAAAGGACAGCATTAGAAGACAGGTTGTGGTCATTTATGGAGAAAGCTCAATACACTGTAGTTTCTTTCCAGAGACACCTGAAAGCTCTTGGGACGTTCGGGTTTCAAACAAAGGAAAGGGGAAATAAATATTTTGAGAAGTATATTCCTACAACCCTTGCCTATATAAAAGAAGAAATTAAGGAGCTGCCCTATATATTAAAGAACCTAAGCTTATTTATAGAAAGAAAAATCATCCACAGGATCGATTTTTAAGAGCTCAGGGTCAATTTTGCCCTGTTCTATTTCGCGCTGTGCGATCTTAATAGGATTTCTATAATTTGTAATAACCAGTGGTTTGGCACCGCCCAATATCTGCCTGGCTCTTTTTGCTATTTTTAATGTCGAAAGATATCTATTTCCTTTCATTTGTTCCCTCCATTTGGTATTTTACCACGAAATTGCTATAATTATATAAAGAGGGAAAAAATTATTGTTAAGATATGATGATCTTGAAGAACTTGTTTTAGAAAAGATCCCTACTGCCAATATATCTTTTTTGAGAAAAGCAGAAGTGTTTGCTGCCAAGGCACATAAAGGTCAGCTCAGAGCCTCTGGTGAACCTTATCTATATCATCCCATAAGTGTAGCGTATATATTAGCTGAATGGGAGTCTGACTTAACCACAATAGTATCTGGTCTCCTTCACGATGTGATGGAAGACGCGGATGTTCCAAAGGAAGAACTCAAGAAACTATTTGGTAAAGAGGTTGCATTCATTGTTGATGCCCTTACCAAGTTATCAAAGGTTAAAATGCCAGAAGTGGAGGGTAAAGGTTTTTCCTCAACGGAAAGGCAGGTGGCATCCATCTTAAAACTCTTTCTATCATCCCTTGATGAGCCAAGGGTTTTAAAGGTAAAACTTGCAGATAGGTTGCACAACATGAAAACTCTCCAATATCTTTCCCCACAAAAGAGGGCGAGGATAGCAGAAGAAACCCTCACAATTTATGTTCCTGTAGCTCATATGATGGGTATGGGAAGGGTAAAAGGGGAGCTTGAGGACCTGAGTTTCAAATACATATATCCAAAGGAATACTCAAGATTGGACAAGCTTCTAAGCTTAAAAAGGAAAATATTTGAAAAGAAACTTCTTACTATGGAAACTATGGTGAGCAAGCTTTTAAAGAGGGAAAAAATTCCATTTAGGATTGAGTACAGGGTGAAAAGACTCTATAGTATTTACAATAAAATGAGAAAAAAGGGGCTGAGTCTTGAAGGAATAGATGACCTTCTTGCCCTTAGAGTGATTACTGATTCAGTAGATAAGTGCTATCAAATTCTGGGACTTGTCCACCAAGAATGGACACCGATACAATCAAGATTGAGGGATTGGATTGCAAGTCCGAAGCCCAATGGGTACAGGTCCCTTCATACAACTGTAATTGCTGGTAAGGACAAATTTGAGATTCAAATAAGAACAGAAGAGATGCACAGAGAGGCCGAGTTCGGTTCTGCCTCCCATCTTGCTTATAAAAAGGACAAAAGCTATATAAAAGAAGCCCTCGATTTTGTAAGAGAACTTAAGGAGGAAAATCCAGAGGGAGGTAAGAAGCTTATAAAAAGAATGGGGGAAAGTCTTGAGATTAAAGAAGTTGTATATGTCCAAACACCAAAAGGCCATACAATTGAACTTCCTGTGGGTTCCACCCCCCTTGATTTTGCATATGCTGTCCATACGGAGGTAGGGCACCGTGCGGCAGGCGCCAAGGTGAATGGTAGAAAATACTCATTAAGGAAGCCACTTCAATCGGGGCAGGTTGTTGAGATTATAACTGATCCAAGAGCAAATCCTTCTGTTGATTGGCTGAACTATGTAAAAACTCAAAGGGCAAGGCAGAAAATAAAAAGCTGGTTCAAGAAAACGGAAAAGAGCGAAGTTGTCCCCATAGGTAAGAAAATATGGGAGGAATTCCTCAAGAAGAACTCGAAACTTATAGGAGAAATCGGCGAAGAAGAGCTTGAAAGGAGGCTTAAAAACATAAATATTTCAGATGTTGATTATTTTTACTACCTTTTGGGCAAGGAATCAATTGCTCCCACATGGAAACTTCTCAAAAAAATATTCCCTGACAGAATGAGGGAGGAAAAAAAGAAAAAGGAAAGGGAAATTTCAAGGCCAGGAGTTGTGGTTGAGGGTATAGAAAACATAGAGGTAGAATTTGCCAAATGCTGCAACCCGATAAAAGGGGAAGAAATAATAGCTTATGTTACAAATAGGGGGATAAAAATACACTCAAAGAACTGTCCCTTATATCTCCAGGGCTTACTTAATCCCTCAAAAATAAAAGAGGCTCAATGGGCCAAAGGACCAGAAAAACAAACGCTTCCCCTCAGATTAAAGGTGATAGACAGGCCCGGCATATTGAAGGAGATCCTTGAGCTTATCTCTAAATTTCATGTTAATGTTGCAAATGTAGGGGCTGAAAGCTTAGGAGACGGCACAGCATCTGTGAATATTACCCTTGAAATAGATGATTCGAAGCAATGGAAAGGAATATCTTCAATCTTCAATTCTCAAGAGGAAATACTGGAATTTCGCATTGTTTGATATTATAATTTAGGAGGAGGAAAAGATGAGAAGGTTTGCACTTCTTCTAATAATTGGATTTCTTCTTTCCCAATCTCCTCTTGTGGAACTTTCAAAGAAGGAGAAGAAGAGAAGAAAAAAGAGCGTAAAAACCAAAGTGATAACGAATGTAGATTTGGGGAGATCCACCTCTTCTCTGAATATTTTAGGAAAAGCATATTCCCCTTCAACAGAGACAGCAGGCACCAAGGAATTTCCTGAAAAGACGCTAAAGCCAGGGCAGAAAAAGGATAAAAAATGGTGGTCAGGAAGACGAAAAGCAATATATGAGAAAATAAACAAATTGAGGAAGAAGATTCAAGAGCTCAATACTAAGGTAAATGGGCTGAGCAACCAGTTCTTATTGGAACAGAGGCCCTTTGCCCAGGCGAGGGTAAAGGAAGAACTTGAAAAGGCAAAAGGAGCATTACAACAGGCTAAAGCAGATCTTGCAAATGCTGAAAAGGAACTTGAGAACCTATACAATGAGGCAAGAAAGGAAGGAATTCCCCCAGGATGGATAAGATAATAAAATCCGTATAATGTTAGGAGGGATTGTGAGAAAAATATTCCTCTTTATCTTTTCTGTGGGGATTGCATTTTTCTTCCTCATTTCCATGCATTTGTCAGGAGAAGAATGCACAACAGCGGTAATCAGCAGTGGTGCAACAGCAGATGGAGCTCCACTTCTGTGGAAAAACAGGGATACAGGTGAACTTTATAATAAGGTAATATTCGTTAAGGAAAAGCCTTACAGCTATCTCGCTCTTGTGAACGGTGAAGATACTTCTGGAAGATGGGTTTATGCAGGTATTAATTCTGCAGGATTTGCCATAATTAACTCCGTTGCATATAATTTACCATCAAATCCCAGGGAAACGAGTGATCTTGAAGGGATAATAATGGCTGATGCTTTAAGGAACTGTGCCAGTGCGGATGATTTTGAAAATTACCTCAGAAAAAACCTCGGTCCTCATCTCGGCAGTCTTGCCAATTATGGAATAATAGATGCGACAGGAGGAGCTGCTGTATTTGAAGTTTACAATCATGGATACAGGAGATTAAATGCAGAGGATTTTCCTGAAAAATACATAGTAAATACCAATTTTGCAAGGAGCGGAAAGCCCTATAAGGGTGCAGGATACATAAGATTCCAGAGGGCATCGGAACTTTTTAAAAGGGTGAAGAAACTCTCTTACAATTATATTCTACAGAATGTCACAAGGGACATTGGAAATCCTCTTCTTCCTGTCCCTCCTGTGGAGAATTGGAAAGAAATATCCCCAGATAAACCCTTCTGGATATACACAGGGGATTCCATAGATAGGTCAATCACTGCGAGTGCAGTAGTATTTCACGGGGTAAAAAAGGGGAGGAATCCTGATAAATCCACAATGTGGGTTATTCTTGGAGAACCTTTATGCTCCATGGCGGTTCCTTTATGGGTAAGGGTAGGGGAACCTCCAGCCGCTCTATGGGATGGTGATGTAGCTCCAATATTGAGGGAATCTATGAGGCTCAAGGCTCTTTTGAGGCCCTTAAAGGGAGGAGATAGGAAGAGATACCTTGATCTTATTCGTCTTGAAAATAAAAAAGGCAGGGGATGGCTTCCAATAATTTTGAGGAAAGAAAGGGAAATTCTAAAAAGGACAGATGAATTTCTTGAGAAGAATCCATCTCCATCAGAGCTTGAAAAGTTTGAGGGGCAGATAGCCAGTGAAGCTCTCTTGACCCTGAAAAGCATACATTAAAAAGACAAGTTTTAAAACACTTTATTTGGTCGAATATTTCATTTTTTTTATGTAATTTACAGTTAATACTTGAAAAATGTTTATAATGTGCTATAATATAAATTAATGAAAAATTATTGTAAAAATGGAGGTGAAAAATGAAAGGGAAAAGAGGATTTACTCTCATTGAGATGGTAGTAGTCCTTGCAGTAGTTGCTATACTCGCAGCCATTCTCGTTCCAACAATTGAGAAGAACATTCAGGATGCAAAGATAGCAAGGGCAAAAAACGAAGTTCAGGTTGTCGGTGCAGCTATGGCATCATTCTACAAAGATCTTGGAATATGGCCAATGTATAGTGATGCAACCACAAGTCCACCAACGGCAGTTGACTTTCTCATAACTGCAAACGGAACTGCTGGAAGCGACCCTAATGGTTATCACTGGTGGTCTGGTGCAGATAACGGCTATGACACATTTGAAAACCAGCTCATTTCCAATGCTCCCGGTTATACTGCATGCACTGCGCCTACCCAAGAGATGTGTTGGAATGGTCCTTATATCAATGAAGTAAAGCCTGACCCCTGGGGACACCAATATTCATCTAATGTTAAGGATGCTACAGGAAGCAATGCAATGTGGGTATGGTCAGCTGGTCCGGATGGTGTAGCAGACACAAATTCAACCCAAGCGCGGAGCTCTGCTGCTCTTTCTAATGATGATATAGGGGTGAGACTCAGGTAGAATTTAAGGGGGAATTTCCCTCTCTTATCAGATAGAAATGAAAAATAGGAAAAGAGGTTTTACGCTCATAGAAATTGTAGTAGTAATAGTTGTCATTGCTGTTCTTGTTGCGATTTTGGTTCCTACAGTTGAGAAAAATGTTTTAGATGCAAAAATAGCGAGGGCTCGTTCAGATGTTCAGACAATTGCGAAGGGAATGATTCAATGCAGAACTGATCTTCTAAAATGGTCAATAGAAAACAGCACAGGCGACGCAGTTGATTATCTTGTTGGGACAAAACCAGATGTTGATTTAAATAAAGTCGCTTCTCCATGGGCAGGAGGAATAACTTCTTCTGAAACAATTTATTACGAACTTATAGACGCGGGAAATCATTACACGAAAATAGACCCGAATCCTCATAATTTCCCTGCGTGGAATGGACCCTATATAAATGATACGAGACTTGACCCATGGGGATGGGCTTATGTTATAAATGTGGCTCACCTTGAAGGAGGAACATCCCCTGATACGACGAAGCATGCCTGGGTGATAAGTGCAGGACCTGATGGGGTTTTTCAGACAGATTCAAACGGAACTGGTGATATAAGCGGGGATGATGTAGGGTATGCAATACAGTAAAATGAGGAAATGAAACAATAGAAGGGAAGGGAAACTTTAGGCAAAGAGGTAGGCAAAATCTCTGGCCATAAAGAGAGGCAAAAACTTTTTCTTTATGGGCTAAAATAGGATTTATGAAAAAGGCGGGATGGATTTTTGTAGTTTTTCTTTCAGTTCTCCTTGTCAGAGTTTTAGTTCCTCTTCATCAGCTTAAAGATCCACGGCTTCAAGAATGGATTTTCCAGGACCACAGATCCATCCTTACAGGTTATGATTCCTATATTTATGCAAGATATGCGAGTGAAATTCAAAAAGGGGAATACAAGAAGGCAGATAATCTCAAAGGTGCTCCAGAAGGCTCATATGTTAGAAGACCTTCTCTTCTCAGCTATTTAGGGGCATGGCTTGCCAGTATCGGTAAGATTAACATTGAGGAAGTCGCTTTTTACCTCCCTCCAATTCTTTCATCTTTGGCCGTAATTTTCCTTCTTCTTTGGGGATGGGAAATAAAAAATGGATTTACTGGATTTACATCTGTGATTTTTTCTCTTCTTACCCCTGTATACGGAGTCAGGACAAATTTCGGAAGGTTTGATACAGATAGCCTGAATCTTTTCTTCCCCTTTTCCATCGCATATTTCCTTTACCTTTCTATTGAATCCACCTCTCTGCTTCTTCCTTCCCTTGCAGGGATTTTTTTCTTTTTATTTGACTGGTGGTGGAACGCAGCAGTTGTTTTCCTTGTCCCCATAGCTTTAATCTATGCATTTCTCCTTTTTTTAAATGATAGAAGCTGGAATTCTCTAACTAAAATTTCCCTTTTCCTTCTCTTTTCAAGAATTAATATTCTCAATCTTGCCATGGCTTTAATTCTAATTTTTGTAGTAAAAAAAACGTCAGGAAACAGATTCTCAAAATCATTTTTCAAATTTTCCCTTATTTCATCTTTAGTAGCTGGAGTAGCCGGGAGCAAATTTTATCCTTCCATTATCTCAGCTCTTGCTCACATCATAGGATATGGCTTTAGAACACCAGTGGAAATAAGCGGTGCTATCTTTCCATCTGTGATGATATCGGTAAAAGAAGCTGCAAAGATGAACTTTCCTGAGTTTCTGAAATTTGCTTCTGGTTCACAGGTGATTTCCATTATTGGAATTCTTGGATTTCTCCTTTTATTTATAAAAAAATGGAGAAAACTTCTCCTTCTTTTTCCCTTCATTGCACTCGGCTTCTCTTCCATTATTACAGGGGTGAGATATTTGATGTTTGCATCTCCTTTTATAGGACTTGGTTTTGGGGCAGCCATATCATACGGGATTGAATATCTTCCGGAAAGCAAAGCAAGATTAAAGAGATTTCTCCTGATAGCCGCTTACATATTTGTTATTTTTATGCCTGCTTACAACAGGGTTTTCCTCTTTTTGAGACCAAAACCAATCCTTTCACCTCCACAATACAGAGTTCTTTCGGAGTTAAAAAAGAACTCCTCAAAGGATTCCTGCCTCTGGACATGGTGGGATAAGGGTTATGCAGCACAGTTCCTCTCAGGAATTCCAACGGTTATTGACGGTGGTTTTCACCCTGGCGATAGAGTTTATCTGGTCGCTTCTTCATTCTCTTCAGATAAGCCAGGCTTTCTCAATAATTTTTCAAAAATGCTATGTAACGGAAAAGAAATCAGGCTCTTGAGCTCTCTAAGAAGAGGAAAATTCAAACCAAGAAAGGAAATGAAAAGTTCAAAAGAAATTTTTCTTGTCTTTACAAGCGATATGCTCACAAAGTTCGGGTGGATTTACTATTTCGGGACATGGGACCTGAAGAAAGGGGGGGGGAAGAGAATTCCTCCTCTCTGGCTCAAGGCATGCAATTATGGGAGCGAAAAAGAGGTGATAATCTGCGATAAAGTAGTTGTAGACCTAAAGAGAAAACATGTCTTTGAGACCGTCCATGGTAAAGAGATATCTTTGAGGAGACTTGTTCTCGTAAATGTTGAAAAAAGGGTCCGCAATGAGATTGATTTTCCGGAAAATAAGAGCGATGTTACCCTTGAGCTGTTTATAAGTGGGAGCAATATTTACGGTATTATGATGGATGAAAAAGTTTACAGAACAAACTTCAATAGATTATACCTTCTCCTTGACTTTGACCCTTCCTCTTACCAACTTTTATACTGTGATTTTCCTGAAATAGTAGTATACAAGATTCTTTAATCTTATGAATTTTCATTGTGTTATAATAATAAAGGAAAAAGGGGGAAAAAATGAAAGGAAAAGGTTTCACTCTTATTGAAGCAATAATCATAATTGCAGTGGTTGCGATTCTTGCAGCCCTTATAGCCCCGATGATTTTCAAAAGCACAGAGCAGGAAAGGTATAAAAGGGCAGAGAGCGAACTTAAGACAATTTATGAAGCCATTTTTGGGGATGGAAAGACAAATTTTGGTTATCATGGTGATATGGGAAATCTTCCTCCTGATCTTCGCTGTCTTGCGATTCCTTCTTCTGACAATTGCGATAGACCAGACCCCAAAGAGTGGCCTTCAGGGAGCGGCGTTATAATTGGATGGAAAGGACCTTATCTTTCGCCTCAGAGGGTGGACGCCGACGGGAACTTTCTCGATCCTTGGGGGAATATGTACCAGATGAAGCCCTTAAGCTCTGACCCTGACACTTGGCAACTGGCCTCGGCAGGTCCTGATGGACAGATAGACTGGTCAAATTCTACTGCTTCTGTGAACCAGGATAATGTTTATTATCCTGATTCTCCTATAAATGTTTCTAACCACTGGAATTCGGATTATTATCAGCTGTTGAATCCGACTTATTTCAGCTCAAAGATTAAAGATGTAGAAAACTTTCCTTATATAAAATACAAGGTGTGTTTTCCTATAGATGGGGAGGATGATTCTGGAAAGGGGATATGCACAGAAACAGATTGGGGGCAGAAATATTTTCAGGATTCTAATGGAAATCCGATAGGAATTCCTTATGGTAAATGGGCATTCTGGGGAAATGTTTACAATGGAGGGGATTCCAAGTTCTTCATAGGGAAGGTTCCCCTTGGAGGAAAACTTCACATTTTTGTAGATGCAACTTACAAATCTGACTCTACTCTTATGGATGGAATAGATGGTTCCGCTGATGTGGATAGCAATACCAATCAAATAGAGATTCATGCAACATCTGCATTGAATAGTCAGCCATCAGGGGGAAAAGATGAGGATGACATATCCATAGAAGTTGTAGGTATAGGGACGATGAGATGGTCGAGTGATGACAGTGAATATCAGCTATATCTTCCATATCCTCCTTACGACCCGGGCAATGATTACACATTCACTCTCGTTTCCAATGGAGGCGCATCCTGTACTCTTAAATACGACGGGAACAATGAAAAAGGAAGTTGCCAGTAAAAAAGGGATAACCCTTATAGGTCTCATAATAACAATAGCTATTTTAATTATAGCTGCAGCTTTAATTTTGCCCTATCTTTTCACAACAGAGGAAACGAATAAGAAGGTTGATGCTAAAGAGGAAATAACTGCTATGTATAAGGCCTCTATGGGAAATGGAATGAGCGAATTCGCCTATCATGGTGATATGGGATGTCTTCCTGTGAATCTTTCTGACCTTGTAGTTAAGGGTTCTCAACCAGCTCAGGAGGTTTACCCTATATTTACTAATGAAGATGAAGGAGGAAGTGGCTCTAATTACCAGGAAGATAGAGTTGGTATCGTAGGATGGAGAGGGCCTTATTTTAAACCTAAAAGATGGAATGGGACAGATATCCTTGATCCTTATGGCAATCCCTACCAGATTGTTGCTGATTCCTCAAGCTGGAAAATAGTTTCAATGGGCAAAGACGGGACTCTGGGGACTTCAGATGACATAGAAGGAAAAAGTATAAGTGTTAAGAAAGTTACTGTAGATTCTCAGGACTATTATTACATTCCCTCCTCAGCTAAGGTTTCAATTGCCGTGGGAAAGCATTTCAGCGTAAAAACTGTTGAATACGAAATATTTTATCCCTTCCTTCCTTATGCGTCAACATCAGGATTTGAACAGAGAACAGTAACTTCCCTTGACCCTTCTGAACTCACATCTATACCAATGGGAAAAAGGCCTGTTGTTGCTTTTGTGAATATGAAATTACCCGGGGATTCAGGATGCGATTTTTATAATTACAGGTTCTACAGAAAACCAGGGAGCACAGACGAAAAGGACAGTTTTCATGCTTATGAGGATACAAATGCCCCCAAAAGGCTGTATTCTTATCAGATAGTTTCTTTCCCTATTCCGCCATCTCAGGGAGAAGTTCATTTCCAGTGGCCTGCTGCTGCAGAAATGATCGATGGCTCGGATTCACATTGTGACCATTTTGTGCTGAAAACTAAGATATATGCCAGGGTAACAAGCTCCCTTGAATGGGATTCTTCTTGTGATCCATCCACCGACCAGGGGGTAAGAATGAAACTTTGGATATATAATAGGTTCGGAAAGAAGGAGGAATCTGTTGATTTAAAGCTTGACACTGATGATGGATATTTCAAAACAGACCCAGACCCTTTAAAGGTAACTTGTATTAAAAAGGGTCCCTTTACTGTGATAACCAACTCAGGTCAGAATACAGAGATTTGCGATTAAAATTTCACCATTCCCATTACATAGGCAAAAACCTTCGCATCCTCTATTATGTTTTTAATCCAGGCATATTCATTAGGGGAATGCATGGTTTCGTCCATTGTTGCCCAGACAGCAGCATAAAATCCTGCTTCCCTGAAATGGGCAGCAACTGTTCCTCCTCCTATGCCAACTGGTTTTGCTTCAAGAGCTCTGAGTTCTTTTACTGCCTCTTGGATTGCCTTAACAACAGCGGCATCTGCCGGGGTTGGAGGGGCAGCCTCTGCCTCCTGGGGATATGAAATTTCAACTTTCACTCCGAAGTCATTTTCCACCTCTGAAGCTATCTTCTTTACAGCATCTTTTACTTTCTCTAAAGGATACTCAGGCATTATTCTGCAGTCGTAATAAAAGACATCCTCTCCGGGTATCGTGTTTACATTTGGAACATTAGCCTCCTTTTTTGTCGGTTCAAATGTGGAGATTGGAGGCTCAAACAGGGGATCTGAATGAGCAAATGATTTGTAAAGTTCCTCAAGGCGCACAATAAGATTTGCTCCAGCCTTATGCGCATTTATACCCCTCTCAGGAGTTGAACCGTGGGTTTGTTTTCCTTTAACAGCGAATTTTATCCACAGAATTCCCTTTTCTGCCACTTCTATTTCAGTTCCATCCTTGTTTCCCCCATCAGGAACAATTATAAGATCATCCTTTGAGAAAATATTTTTTCTTGTGTTGAGGACATATTTTATTCCGTAATCACTTCCTGTCTCCTCATCAGCTACAAAGACAAGTCCAACATCGTATTTGGGTTTTACAGCTTCCATTGCAAAGGCCTGTATTGCCAGCAAGGAAGAGACCATATCCTGCTGATTATCCTCAACTCCTCTTCCATATATTTTTCCCTCGTCATCGAGCCAGACCTTCCATGGGTCGGACTTCCAGAGGGAAAGGTCACCTGTGGGAACGACATCCATGTGGGTCATTATCCAGATTTTTCTTTCGTGTCTTTCACCGGGATAAATCCCCACAATATTAGGCCTGTATCCTGCAGTTACCCTGTTATCCGGAGCTTTTATCTCCTTTACCTCATAAAATCCTATTTCTTTTAGTTTTTCTTTTAGGAAATCAGCCTTCTTGTTTTCTCCGTCACCTCCGTTTTCTGGACCCATGGCCTTAAAAGAGGTAAGCGTCCTCTCCAATTCAATTGCTTGCTCCTTAAGGTTTTCTATCCTTTTGAGGATCTTCTGTAAAGATTCCATGACTCGCCTCCTTTTTTATGTAAACTAAATTTTACTACAAAAAAAAGAGAAAGGCAAAGTTGGAAATGATTCATTATGCTCTATAATATAAGTATGAAAATAGGATTGTTAACAGGGGGAGGGGATTGTCCCGGTCTTAATGCAGTGATAAGGGCTGTGGTTAAAACAGCCCTGGTGAAATATGGATTTGAGGTGATAGGTTTCCTTGACGGCTTTAAAGGACTTGTTGAAGATATGTCAAAGGAGCTTTCCTTGGAAGATGCCGTCGGTCTTCTACCAAAGGGAGGAACGATACTCGGGACTTCCAACAGGCATAATCCTTTTAAATATCTTACCGATAAGGGAACAAAGGACCTTTCGGACAGAGCCATAGAGACACTTGTCCATCATAAAATTGATGTTCTCATAACAGTTGGAGGAGACGGAACTCAGGCTATAGGATTGAGTTTTTTGGAGAAGGGGGTAAAGGTTATAGGAATTCCAAAAACGATAGACAATGATCTCGGTGGAACAGACCAGACATTTGGCTTTGACTCAGCTCTTTATGTGGCAACCGATGCCCTTGACAGACTCCATTCCACCGCAGAGAGTCATCACAGGATAATGGTTCTTGAAGTTATGGGCAGGAATGCTGGATGGATTGCCCTTGAGGCAGGACTCGCGGGAGGAGCTGACCTTATCCTTATCCCGGAGATACCATTTACATTTGAAAATGCAGCTAAAGTAATAAAGGAAAGAGAGAGAAAAGGGAAAAGATTCAGTCTCGTAATTGTTTCAGAGGGAGCAAGGCTTGAGGGCGGAAAACAGGTAATAATGAGGAAGGTTAAGGATCCCACGGAACCAATTAGATTGGGTGGAATTGGAAGAGTGGTTGCCGATAAGCTTGAGGAGATAGTTGGGCTTGAAAGCAGATATACAATTCTGGGGCATCTCCAGAGAGGGGGCTCTCCTTCCCCATTTGATAGGCTCCTTGCCACAAGGTTTGGATATTTTGCTGTAAAAGCGGCGGCAGAAAAAGATTATGGAAAAATGGTTGCATTGAAGGGGAATAAAATTAAGCTTGTTGAGCTTAAAGAAGCTGTGGACAATCTAAGGAGAGTTTCACCGGATTCGGATTATGTCCTTGCAGCGAAGGCAATAGGAATTGGTTTTGGAGATGAATGAAATAAAACCTATCATTAAGGGAAAATTTGTTGAAACCCAGGATTGTTCAGAGGGGGCAAGGGGAAAGATTTACTATGGCTCAAGAAAGATCATTAAGGAAGCATTTGGAACAGCAAAAGAAGGGAAAAGTCTTTTGTCTCTCCGGAAAAAAGAAGAGATTTCAGACCTCTTTGTAAAATTAAGGGAAAACATTGAGGAAAGAAGGGAAAACATTGAAAAAATCACTCACAAGGAAACAGGAATTCCAATTGATGCAGTGAAATATGATATGGATTTTGCTATGGAGATATTAAAGGCTTCCTTACATTACCGTCCCCAGATTTCAGCTTTCCATAGAGGAGGTAACCTGGAGTTTCTGTCTTTATTCAGAAAAGAACCTCTGATAATTCATCCTTCCTTCTTTCCACCTTTTTCCTGGCTCACGAAATTCGTTTCTGCCTCCCTTCTGCTTTTTTCACCTGTAATAATTATAAAGGAAAAGTTCCCTTTTCATTTTCCAATGGAGATTGCAAGGGCATTAGCAGAAATAGGTTTCCCCTCCTTTGTTTCTTTCATCCCGTTGAAAATAGAGAATCAATTAAAGGCTGAAATTACTCAGCCGGAAAATTGTCCGATTTCTTTCTATATAGAGACACTCTCGGAAGAATTCCTTGCTGAAATAATAAATCTGCCCTTTCCCCTTTGGCCGAGGATTATTTATGTAAGAAAAGGCAAGGGAGATGAAATTATCAGGATGATAAGAAGTATGGAGATAGAAATTTCAGAGGAAAATCTGAAAGTCTTTTCAAACAGGAAAATGGAAGAGCTGAGTAAATTTCTCTCAAAAGAAAATGAAAAAATTGTAAAAGGAGAAGAATGTCTGTTCCTTGCTAATTGTAGCCTGGACCCTCCTTTTTCTCCTGTTTTCTGCATAAAGGAAATAGAAAGCGAAAGCGAGATTGACGATAAAATTCTAATCGTCTACTCCGAAAATAAAGATTCCGTCCTTTCTGTATGGAAGAGCTCAGAGGCTGAAATAATTTCCCACAAAAGAATTCTTTATCACCTCAGTCCTTTTTCAGAGATTCAGGATGCAATTGAAGCCATCGGGAAGCATAAATATCTGATTCTTTAGTGTCTTTCCCATTAATTTATTTCTTAAAGAAGCTAAGGAATCCTTTTTTCTTTACCTTTCCCCCAAGTTTCTCCTTTAGCTTCAGAGCGATAGGATGCTCTGGGTCAGTGATCAGGGCTTTTTCAACCATTGATAGGGCTTTGGTCCTTAATCCTCTTTTAGCTAACATGGTAGCCAAAACAACATAGGGTTGAGGGTCCCAGGGGGAAAGTTCTGCAGCTTTCAATAAGACCCTTTCAGCTTCCTTTTCCTTTTCAGGAAGTTTAGAGAGGACAACTCCCAGCCAATAAACATAATTGTAGTTTTCAGGTTCTGCCCTAACAGCAAGATCGAATAGATACGCAGCTTCCCTGTATCTTTTTCTGGCATACATAGCTCTTCCCTCTTTAAATCTATCCTCGGGAGAAATTTTTTCCTTTCTCTTTGGCCCTCTTTCAAGAGTTTTTCTTGGTTCTTTCTTGTATTCTCTTTTCTTCGAAGGATTAGTAAGAATTTCGTATGCCTTTGTAATTTCTGTAAATACTTTAGAAGCCATTTCCTTTTCTCTCTCGCCGTAAGAGCTGAATTTGTCAGGATGAAATTTCTTTGAGAGGGAGAAATAAGAGTCTTTTATCATTTCAGTATTGGCGTTTTCGGGAATCCCCAGTAATTCCCAATAGTCCATAATTCCCAGCCTATCATAAAACTCCTTTAGCTCTGCGAGTTCATCCCTCACTTTTTTTACTTTTATTAATCCCAAACAAAGAAAAATAAATAAGATTTTGTTGAATTTATTGGGAACAAGACCGAATTCCTCTGGATTTATCTTTTCTCCTGATCTCAGCTTGACAAATATCCCATATTCCTTCTCGCTCAGAAGCTTAAGAAGATTGGAATCAAAACTAACAGGAACTTCAGGCTCACCTCTAACCAGATATTTTAACTCATCGTAGTTGTTAATTCTTCTCAGACCCTCCAGCAAGATAGGAAGAAGATTAAGGTCAGCAAAAAATGATTGATTTGGAGTTTCCTTGCCTTTTTCCCATTTATAATCAATGTTAAAGATGTTAATTGAGGAAATAAATATCTCTTTGGTCTGATAGACGAGAATTTCTTTCAGAAGTTTTTCGTCAATAAAGCCAAGCTCAACAAGTCTTTTCCCTATTTTTGATTTATATTGATTCTTGAGCATTTTTTCCACATTTTCCTGAAGATGTATTCCATATTTCTTCACAAAAACCCCAAATTTTTCTTCCGGAGCATTAGAAATAGAATAGATCAGCCTTGAATCCTTAAAATAATATTCCCTTCTTATTCTGTCTTTATCTATTATCAATCTTCCAGTCTTGGGCTTCTTTAAAAAATCTCTCAAGAAGAAAGCAATGTTTTCAATTTGCATTTGTCCAACCGTCTAAATGCGGAGGGAGAGGGATTTGAACCCCCGTTCCGACTTCCGCCGGAAAGCGGTTTTCAAAACCGCCGCCTTCAACCGCTCGGCCATCCCTCCACTCCTATATTTTACCACCTTCGATAAACTCTTTTCCATTCATATAGGGCCTGAGCACATCGGGCACAGATATGTTCCCGTCCCTATTCTGATAGTTTTCCATAATTGCAGCCACAGTTCTTCCTATTGCAAGGCCAGACCCATTGAGAGTGTGAACAAATTCTGTTTTCCCTCCCTCCCTTTTAAACTTTATTCTTGACCTTCTTGCCTGGAAAGCCTCAAAATTGGAGCAGGAGGAGATTTCAACATATTTATTGTAACTTGGCATCCATACTTCTATGTCGTAAGTCTTGGCTGAAGAAAAACCAAGGTCTCCTGTGCACAAGGAAACTACCCTATAAGGAAGTTCTAACTTCTTGAGCACATCTTCTGCATCGGAGGTTAATTGTTCCAGAATTTTGTAGGACTCCTCGGGTTTTGAGTAAACCATAAGTTCTACTTTGTTAAATTGGTGAAGCCTTATAAGTCCTTTTGTATCTTTTCCTGCTGCTCCTGCCTCTGCTCTAAAGCACGGAGTATAGGAGACAAATTTTTTCGGAAGCTCATCTTCTTTAAGAATCTCGTCCCTATATATGTTTGTTAATGGAACCTCTGCTGTGGGTATTAAATACCATTGTTTTCCTTCTATTTTGAATAGTTCATCTTTGAACTTCGGTAAGTTGCCTGTTCCAAGAAGAGATTCCTCATTGGCTATAAAAGGGGGTAACACTTCAGTGTAACCCTTTGATGTGTGAAGCTCTATCATAAAGCTCACCAAGGCTCTTTCCATTCTTGCCAGGTCTCCATAGGAGAGGGCAAATCTTGCTCCTACTATTTTTGCAGCTTTTGGAAAGTCAAACAGATTTAGCCTTTTTCCAATTTCCCAGTGAGGAATTGGTTTAAAATTGAATTCAGGGGGTTTGTCCCATTTTCTGACCTCAAGGTTTTCTCTTTCATCCTTTCCCACAGGGACAGAAGAGTGGGGAAGATTGGGAATAGTTAGCATAAACTCATGTAATTTCTGTTCTATTTTCTTCAGCTTAATTTCTCTGTCCCTTACATCTTCCCCAATCTTGCGCGTTTTCTCCCTTAAACCCTCGTCAATTTTACCATTAGACCTTAGTTTCCCGTATTCTTTTGATTTTTCCTTTCTTATTCGCCTTAGCTCCTCAATTTCCTTAATTAACTTCCTTCTATCCCTATCAAGCTCAACAAATATATTAAGATCTATATCTTCGTATCCTCTTTCCTTTAGCTTTTGGTTTACAAAAGGAATGTTCGTTCTAAGTAATTCCCTATCGAGCATTACTCCTTGCTTAAGCTTTCAAGAGCCTTCTTTTTAGCTTCTCTTTTGGAAATTATCTCTTTATATTTCTCAATTTCCTGTTGAGCCAGTTTCATATAATAATTTTTCTTAGCCTTAGAAGGATAAGTCTTGGCAAATTCTCTGTAAATCAGGTTCTTGTAAACATGCGCTGCCGCATAATTCGGGTTCAATTCAAGAGCTTTATCAAGGGCTTTTAGACCTTTTTTTAATGTGCTTACCCTGTCCTTTAAAGTCATTATCCTTCTTATGTTATAGCTCTTTGCCCAGCATACAACAGCAAGATAATAATACGCTTTTTCCTTGTTTGAACTTTCATAGAGAAGATTTAAAGCTTTTTGGTATGTTGGATCTTGCGAAAGCTTTGAAAGATTATCCTTGTCCACTGTTGTCATATTCCCTTTGAAAGTAAGGGTCTTATTAGCTTCGTCGTAGCTAATCTTATCCTTCATTTCTTTCGGGAAAACTAACCCCTCAGGCAATTTATCAAGCGGGACAGATGCTATTTTTACTCCATCTTTTATTACTGGTTCAGGGATAAGTTCTATTCTTTTTTCATGGGCTTCTATAGATTTATCCATCAGCTCTATTGCCTTGTCAAATATTTCCTTTTTCATCTCTTTAGGAAGCATCTTTACCTGGTTGGAGTAGAAATTTGCAAGATAGAGCCACCCTTCTGGATTAGTGGGATCCATTTCAATTCTTTTCTTGTAATATTCCTCAGCTTTGTCCGAATGCCCATATTTATTGTAGAATTCGGCAAGGATGTAATAATACTGAGGTTCAGAAGGATTTTCCCCAAAGAATTCTAAGTAGTATTTCTCAGCATTCTTAAAATCGTTCTTTCTATCATATATTTCAGCCAGGGATTGTATAACCTTTCTCTTTTCTTCCTTACTGGTGACATTATTCATATAATAAGTAAAATGTTCTATTGCTCCAATTGCTCTTAACCTATTTTCAATGTATTTGAGGGCAAATCCAACATCTTCTCTCTTTACCTCTTTCTCTTCGGGCTGTTTATTCTCTTCCTTTTCTGCCTTTTCTTTTCCTGTTTCTTCCTTTGCTGTCTTTGTTACCTTAGTTTTCTTGCTTTCTTTACCCTGTTCTTTCTCAGTTTCTTCCACCTTGGGCTCTGGTTCATTTTTGACTTCTTCAAGAGATTTTTTGAACTTTTCCTTGTAAATTTCTATAAGCTTTGCTGGGGAAACATTTTCCCCTATTCTCATAAGATCTGCCTTATATCCCAAGTCAGCTCTGAGGTCTTTTCCTTTAAGAGGTTTATACCATTCAGCTTTCAGCAAATAATAGGAAGTTTGAAGCTCATTTTTGGTGTCGAGTTTTGCTAACTTTTCAGCAAGTTCTTTCTCCACTCCTTCTTTTAGAGCAAGCTTATAAACAGTTTTTGAAGACCTATCCTCGAATAATTGAGTATCAAGAGAGGGACGATAGAGTGCCTGATAAGAAGCTGCAAGATAAAAATGAGCAGGCATAAGAGACGGATTAGATTCAAGTGTCCTTTCATACTCAATAGATGCATTTTTGAAATCCTTCTTATTGAAATACTGATTGGCTCTCTTAAAATGTCCCTTCCATTTCAACTCTTTACATCCAGGTGCTAAAAATAGAGCTACCAGTATAACCAAGATTCCTGCTTTTTTGATTAATTTCATAAAACTACCTCCTTCTTTTATCACGAGATAAAAGTATATATAGATTTCTCATACTTGTCAACATATATGGTAAAATATTTTTTATGAAAAATATATGGAAGCTTTCCATAATTTCTCTTTCAGGAATAATAGTAGGGATATTAATAGGAATTTTCCTCAGCTACAATAGAAATTTGCCAAGGATTGAAGAGCTTGAAAGAACTACGATATCAGAATCAACTCAAGTCTTTGCAGATGATGGAAGTTTAATCGGGGGGTTTTCCGTTGAAAAGAGGATAATAATACCTTCATTTAAGATTCCAGATGTAGTGAAGAAAGCCTTTGTGACCTCTGAGGATAAGGATTTCTACAGGCATTTTGGATTCTCCTTGACAAGGATAATAAAAGCGCTCCTCGTGGATATAAGAAGAGGAAAGAGAATTCAAGGAGCCAGCACCATAACGCAGCAGCTTGCAAGAATGTTATTCCTGACAAGGGAAAAGACCATAAAAAGAAAGGTAAGGGAAATTCTCCTTGCCATTCAGGTGGAGAGGAAATATACAAAGGATCAGATAATCACTTTTTATCTAAATAATATATACTTGGGTCATGGAATTTATGGAGTCGAAGCAGCATCAAGGTTCTACTTTGGAAAGCATACATGGGAGCTTGAGCCCCATGAAGCTGCCACCCTTGCAGCTTTACCTTCTTCCCCTGCAAGGCTTTCACCCTATGTGGCTCCGAAGAAACTTCTGTTCAGGAGGAACAGGATTCTTCTTAAGATGGCGGATGAGGGATATATCACAAAAAAAGCTGCGGCAGAAGAAGTAAAGAAACCCTTGGATGTAATTAATATTCATACCAGGGAATCTAAAGTAGTAGGCGCATATTTCCTTGAAGAAGTGAGAAAATACATAGCAAAGAAATATGGGGAGGATATAGTATACAGAGGAGGGCTAAAGATATACACTACAATGAATCTAAAAATGGAAAAAGCAGCAGAAGAAGCGTTGAAGTTTGGCTTAAAAAAACTTGATAGAAGGAGAGGATGGAGACATCCGAAAGTAAATCTGTTGAAGAAAGGAGAAGACCTCAAAAAATACAAGGCAGAGCAGTGGAAGTTGGGTATATACGAGGGGGAAACTTATCCCGCTGTTGTCTTAAGTGTCAGCAAAAGTAAAGCTCGGTTAAAAATCGGAGAATATAGGACTGTTCTTACGTTGAAAGAAGCTTCCTGGACAAAGACGAACTCCTTAAGACGCCTGTTTAGAAAAGGTGACATCATTAATGTAAAGATTGATAAGAAGGAAAATAAAAACATAAAAGTTTCCTTGGATCAAATTCCCGAGGTAGAAGGAGCACTTATCGCAATTGAGAACAAAACAGGGGAAATAAAAGCAATGGTGGGAGGATACTCATTTGAGAAAAGCCAGTTTAACAGAGCAATGCAGGCAATGAGACAAACTGGTTCTTCCATAAAGCCTATAATATATTCAGAGGCTTTGGAGAATGGATGGACCCCTGCATCAATAATAATAGATGAGCCGGTTAGCTTTATTGATCCCTGGACAGGAGAAGTATGGGAACCCAAGAACTACCATCACATATATAAAGGTTGGGTGACATTGAGGAGAGGCCTTGAGGAAAGCAGGAATGTAATTACAGCAAAACTCGTTGCAGCTTTGACGCCAGAAAAGGTTGTAGAATATGCGAAAAAATTCGGAATAACTTCGGATTTAAAACCCTATTTATCCATTGCTCTTGGTTCTTTTGAGGTAAAGCTTGTGGAGATGACCTCTGCCTTTACAGTTTTCCCAAATCAGGGAATAAGGATTGAGCCATACTTTATAAGGAAAATAGAGGATAGATACGGAAATATTCTTGAAATATCAAGAAAGAAAGTTCATGTAGTTATTCCACCTGAGATAGCTTATCAGATGACATACATTATGCAGGGGGTTGTTCAGAGAGGAACTGCCCAGAGGGCAAAGGTTTTAAAAAGGCCGGTCGGAGGAAAAACAGGAACCACGGATGAATATACAGATGCGTGGTTTATAGGATTTACCCCATCCCTTACAGCAGGCACATGGGTTGGGTTTGATGTGAAGAAAAGCCTTGGAGAGGATGAGACAGGCTCAAGGGCAGCCCTTCCAATCTGGGTGAAATTTATGCAGGAAACTTTAAAAGATAAACCTGTGGAAAAATTTCAGGTCCCACCAAATATAATATTTGTAAAGATAGATTCATACACGGGAAAACTTGCAATGCCATTCTGTCTGCATCTTCTTGATGAGGCATTTATTCCTGGAACAGAACCAAGAGAATTTTGCTCCGAGGAAGATCATCTCCATGTCCTTGATTATTATCATCCAATAACCCCTGAAGAGTGAAAAGATTTTTTCTGCTTATAATCCTGAGCCTTTTTATAATTTCCTGCGGCGAAGCAGGGCAGGACAAGGGTTTTATCAAAATTGCAATAGAAAATACCCCATCAAGTTTGGACCCAAGGGTAGGAACAGATCAATCATCCCAGAGAATTCATCAGCTTCTCTACAGGGGACTGCTGAAAAGAGAAAGAAACGGAAACCTTTCCCCTGACCTTGCAGAAAAATACTGGAGACAGGGGAATAAAAGTTTCATTTTCAAGCTCAAGAAGAGGGTAAAATTCTCAAATGGAGAGGAAATAACCCCCGAAGATGTAGCATATACCTACAATTCCCTTCTGAGCGGGAAGATAAGGAGCATAAGGAAGGGAGCATTATGGATGATAGAAAAGGTATGGGCAAGGGAAGGAAAGGTTGAATTTGATCTTAAAGAGCCATACTCATCTTTCCCCATAAATGCCACCCTCGGAATTGTTCCTAAAGGTTCAGGGCAGGATTTTGGAGAAAAACCTGTGAGCAGTGGTGCATATTACCTTGCAGATAGAGAGAGTGAAAAATTCATCCTTAAACCTAATCCCTATCAAAAGGGAGTGAAAAATAACGGAATTATAATAAGAATAATCCCAGATGAGGTGACAAGAGCACTTGAACTTGAGAGAGGAGGAGTTGATTTAATAGTGAATGGATTTACCCCTGATGTTTTAGAGGAACTGAAAAGGAGAAAGGACCTGAGTATAAAAATAGGTAGGGGAGGCAATTTTGCCTATATTGGTATAAACTTCCAGGACAAAATTTTGAGAAAAAAGGAAGTAAGGCTTGCAATAGGCTATGCAATAAACAGGAAGGGATTGATAAAAAACCTTATGAGGGGATGGGCAAGGCCAGCTAATTCTATTTTACCTTCATACCTATGGGCATCCGAGCCAGATGTTTTCAGATTTTCATACAACCTGTCGAGGGCCAAGGAGTTGCTGGAAAGAGCAGGGGAGAAGGGAATAAAACTTGGATTCAGATGTGCTTCTATGAGGCTTTCAAGGGAACTTTCCCAGATATTGAAGGATCAGCTGTCCAGGATAGGAATTACATTGAAAATTCACTGTAGTGAGTTTTCGTCCTTTTACTCGCAGATTGTCAAGGGAAACTTCCAGCTTTATTTCCTTATGTGGGTTGGAATTTCCGACCCTGATATATTCAGGTACATATTTCACTCAGGTTCAATTCCTCCAAATGGTGCAAACAGAGGAAGGTATATTAATCCTGAAATGGATAAGTTAATAAAGGAAGGGGAAACGACATATGATATGGAGGAAAGGAAGAAAATATATTCAAAAATCCAGAAGATAGCAGCAGAAGATGTTGTTTATATACCCCTTTGGTATCCTGATTCTGTTGCAATATTCAGAAAAGGGCTTAAGGGAGTAGAAATTTACCCTAACGGAGACCTAACCTTTATGAAGAATGTTTGCCATTAAATCAACTATTTTAGAATCTTTATTTCCACCCTTCTATTTTTTGCTCTTCCTTCCTCTGTGGAATTGTCTGCTATTGGATTAGCCTTTCCCTTTCCCTCTATTGTGATTTTCCCGCAGGAGATGTTCTCAACATACATAAGATAGTCCGCAACTGATTGGGCACGTTGAAGTGAAAGACGAAGGTTATATTCTTTTGAGCCTATATTGTCAGTGTATCCAATAACTCTGATCTTGGCATTTGGATTTTCCCTTATAATTTTTGCAACCACTTTAAGAGCCTTTCTCGCTTCTGGTTTGAGATAGAATTTATTGAAGTCAAAGAGAACCTTTTCTGGAACTGTTAGCTTTAGCCCTTCTTTTGTTTTTTCAACCTTTATGCCAAGTTTCTCAGGAGTGGGTTTTTCTTCTGCCTCTGTATATTTTGCAATCTTTATGTTGGATACCAGCACAGCGTATTTTTCCGTATCCGCTGGGAATCTGATTTCAAAACCGCTAACTTCTCCATTGAAAGGCTTCATAATACTTCTTTCACCATTAACATACACCCTATATTGTCTACGTCTTACCTGAATCGCAATATGGATTTTCTTCTTTGGACAATCTCTGATAGTAGCTATTTCTCCTGTGTTTTCAAGATTAACTGTGCAGGCCTTATCCCAGCGTATCCCATAGAAGCCAAGGTCATACGAAAATCTTGCTTGGTCCCATTTTTCTCTTTGCTTTTTAAGCAATCTCAGCTTCAAGTGTGCATGGTCTTTTAAGGGAATAACATCGTATTCCAATGAAAACTCACTTTTACCTATGTTTAATTTCTTATATATAGCTGCCTCATGGTCTTCCGTGCATTTAACGCTCGGCGTAATCCATATAAGATCCCTATATCTCACACATTCAATATCACCTGTTGTTTTGTTCCAGCCTTCAGGCATCTCCCCAACTGGACAAGTTTTAAAGGTTTCTTCGTAAATGACCTTATTTCCAGGGACAAATTTCTTTTTTCCCCCTGTTATAAGTTCCTGAGCAAAGGATGCAGAGGATAAAACTGTCAATGCCAGAACTATCGCAAAGAATGCGAAATTCATCTTTTTCATTTCATTGCCTCCTGTGCTTTATTTACCATTTCTTTCTCAGAAAATCTTTTATGCTGGATGGAGCCTTTCCTGAAGTAATCCCTGGGAACAAAAAATTAGTCAAATGGATAGCACGGCTTGCCATTCCCCTTGAAATTCTTCTTTTTGCGCCCTTCCAGCCAAAGTCGTATAGGAACATGTTGTTGTTCTCTTGACAAAGACCAAATGGCACATTGTCACTCACTATTCTTTCAGAACCATTTGTCAAAGATATTATCTTCTTTCCCTGAACTGTTTTGCCAGAAGAAACAGTAGTATAACCAACATCTGTTACTTTAACCGTGTCGGCAGAAGCAAGGGATAAAGGCACAAAGTAACTCAGAAATTGGCCTTTCATTTTCATAAGTAATTCCACATCTTTGTTTGTTCCATAAAATATTTTTCCATCACTCTGAAGAATGTATGCCTCCTGAGTTTCAATATCAAAATAGTATATACGCTTTTTTCCACCCAAGAATTTGTCAGTTTCCTTAATTCTATACCAGATTTGAATTGTGCTACCTTCCTGCGAAGATTCTCCTACATACAAATCTTCATCTTCGTGAATGCCCTTTTCCTTTCCAAAATAGGCTACCTCAGTGTAAGTGATGCTGCCGTCAGTATTTTTAGTCATATATTTTGCCCACGCGCCAACAGGAAGCTGTTTGAATGAGTGCTCAATAATATTGTCTCTGATATCCCACAACTGCTTTGAAAGCTGAATGTCAGAAGGCTTCGGTGGACTGACAGCATGGACAAAGGATGAAAAAACCGCTGATGCCAATAATCCCATTGATAAAATCGAGAATTTTGAAAATCTCATATCTATCACCTCCTATTTATTATATACCCAAATCTTTTCACAGCTACTTATAAAAAGTGTTCCGTTTTTACCAAAGGCTGCATCCAATACTGAAGGATAAACATTATTTATCCTCTGCAGAAGAAGCAGATTGTTTGCATCCAATATCTTTAGACTTAACTTATTGTTGTTAATGTCGTTTTTAAATGTAGCGATATATCTGCCATCCTCCGAAAGCAAAAAGATACCTGCACGGGCCCAAAAATCAGAGGAGGCAATGACTTTTCCTGAACTGGTATCTATCTTCTTTAGTTTCCCAAAATTGTTAACATAGTATGCAAATTTATCATACGGCGAAAATCTCACCTCTCTTATTCTCTGTTTTTCATTTACTTTAAAAATCATTTCTCTGGTTTTGTAGTTCCACAGTCTACCATTATCATCAAAAAGGTAAGGTTTTCTGTGGGCAAATGCATATGCTCCGCCTCCGCCCTTGATTGTAAAGACTGGCTTTAGAGAATTCGTGTCGTAGATTCCTATGCTTTTATCATTTAACAAGATGGCGATATTTTTCCCGTTTGGAGAGAATAAATAGTTGGGAACAGAATAATTTTTGCCAGATATATTTCCTGAAATGTAAATTGAAGAAAAACAGAGCATTTTTGGCATAAGTTTCCATTCTTTTGTATCAATAAAAACAATCTGAACTTTTTTCCAGTCCTTTTGTTTTCTGGCGAGGAAGGTCAAATATCTCCCATCAGGTGAAAATGATATTTCATCTGCGGCATTCTTAAAAATCCATTCCTTGATAACTTTTTCCATAGCTGTGTCAATTATGCTTATCTTTCCAATAATGTGGAGTTTCCCATCTTTATCCTCAAAACTCATATCGCTTAAAACTGCAAGGTATTTTCCATCAGGGGAGAATGAAAGAGACTCAACAGGCTGATTAATACCCAGTAGAATCTGGACAACTTTTTTGTCTCCGTTTAGAAGCAATACACCTGTTTTCCCAAGATTCCCTATGGGAAATTTCTGGGCTTCTGGATGAACTTCTGCATAAAGAAGTGCTCCTTTTAATATCAAAGGAACAACTTCCATAACAAAAACAGGTGGCATTAGAATTTTTGCCCAAAAAGGTGCCTTTCTTCCGTACACTTGTGAAGCTTCTCCTGCCTCTTTTTTCATCTCTTTGTCGTAATTTTCCCAGCTTCCAAACTCGTCTTTTATCATTCCATCTATAATTCTTTTAATCCGCGCTTTTTCCCTAACTATTTCTTCCTGCGTGGGTTTTATTTTGCTTACAAAACCAAATGCTACACTTTTTTCCCCGACGGCAGAGGGAATAAAAAAGAATTTTCCTGATGCTTTTGCATAGCCTGCCTTGCTGAAAACATTATGGAGTAGATAAGATGGGTAATTTCTTGCAGATACCTGCGGGGCACAAACCAGCAAGAGAGGCAAAATTCTGGCAATTAAAGAAATGTTAGTTTTCATGTTTACCTCCTTATCATAAATATCTCTGGACATTTCGGACATTTCGGGTATATATTTATCCTATAATTATTTTCCACTCCTATCCATCCGTATTCATTCTCCAGGTAACTCACTCCAATGGGAGGGCATCCTTTAGCTCTGTAAAAAACGATCCTTGCATTTCCTGCTTTACTTTTAATAGCTGCCAAATCCTCTTCACTTAAACCCTTGAGTATGTTTTCATCAAGTAATGATTTTAATATATGAACAATTGTATTCCCATAATCATAATCTCTGATATTTTCAGGAACAATCCATCTTTGCTCAAGATGAAATACCTCAAACTCAGTCTTTCCTTCGCCGAATGTCGCTGGAATCTCAGCACCACGAACATAACTTTTCAGGATAGATTGCATGCTAAAAAGCGCAGACATTGCTTCCTCTTTTGTCCTCACCTTCGGATAACGGGCTTCAAATTTGATAATCACACCTTTATCCCATTTTATTCCCCAATTTTGGAAATTTCCCTTTACCCTTTTGTAAAACTGAGCTACCTCTTGATATGTATTCCTATCATACTTCTGAATCAATTTTATAACTTCCCCTTTTTTAGCACAGTCATAGATGCTTTTATTCTCACTGCAATTCAAGAATTTCCCTGTCTCTGTAAAGAATCTGGAAAAATCCACACTTGTAGCCAGATTAATGAATTGGTATTTTCTTTTCTCTATGGAAGGCAATTTCAGGTGGAAAGCGAGTCCGTTACTTCTTATATTCAGGTGATCAAGATTGAAATTCTTCCTTAGCTGAGCTATTAGGCTTTTCGGCACATCTTTAACTAACTTTCCTTTGCCATTCCATATAATAGAAAACCGATAGGGCAGGGGAGGACATGAAAAAAGGTTAATGCTAAAGAGCAAGGCAAAAATCAAAAATGAGAATGCTCGCCTCATATCCTTCCCCTTGCTCCCTGGAATGATTTGGCTTTTATTTTTTCTCTTCCAGCCCTGAAAATTGCTAAACTTAAAAGCAAAAAAAACATTTTCATAATTAAATCTCCTAAAATGAAATTAAGGAATATAAATAGCAAGTTTCATTCCATTTTCAACTAAAAGAAATGAAGGGGTCAACATTCTGTTTGTCCAACAATTAGAACACAATCCTATCACGGTTCAGGACAAAATCGTCTCCGTAACTAAAGAAAAAAGACTTGGCTCAAATGAAAATTCTTTAAGTCGGCATGCCGACTTAAAGCAAGGACAAAAATCCGCGAATATAAAAAATAATAATGAAAACAATCGATTCAGAAATTTGAGATAAAAAAAGATTTGAATGTAATTAGTTTACAT
>WFSJ01000046.1 GCA_015486055.1 Acidobacteriota bacterium | reverse complement strand
GGAGAGTATAACAAATACTATCCTCACTCTGGGCTGGGATATTTAAGTCCCTTGGAGGTGGAGAGAAAATATTATAAAATAATGGAGGAAAATGATGCAGATTACACAAATTCAACTCAAAAACTGTCCACTTTTTAGGGGAGCAGTACATAAAATTCAATTTTGTAATCAACTATTTTCGTAATATAATTTCTTCCGATTATGCAGGGAGGATAATTTATGAAAATATTGGTTACAGGTGGAGCCGGATTTATTGGTTCCCACATAGTTGATGCTTACATAGAAGCTGGGCACAGAGTGATAGTTGTGGATGACTTATCAACAGGTAATCCTAAAAACCTGAATCAAGAAGCCGATTTCTATTTGATGGATATTTGCTCAAAGGAAATCTATAAGTTAATAGAGCTTGAAAAACCAGAAGTTATAAACCATCAAGCAGCACAGATTTCTGTTCCCCTATCAACGAGAGATCCATATTTTGATGCTCATGTAAACATTTTAGGAACTATAAACATCCTTAAAGCCGCTTTAAAAAGTGGGGTGAGGAGGTTTATTTTTTCATCCACAGGAGGAGCAGTTTATGGGAACAGTGGGGGTGAAATTTTTACAGAGGATAGTCCGGAGAATCCAGAAAGCCCTTATGCCCTTTCAAAGCTCTCCTCGGAAGGGTATATAAAACTTCTTTCAATGGGGAAATTTTCTTATGCAATTCTTCGCTATGCCAATGTTTACGGACCAAGGCAGATTCCTCATGGCGAAGCAGGAGTTGTGGCAATTTTTTCCATTGGTTTTATAGAGGAGAAACCTATAACAATTTATACCTATGATGATATGGAAAGGGGTATGGTGAGGGATTATGTCTTTGTAAAAGATGTTGCAAAAGCGAATCTTCTGGCTACACTCAGAGATGATAATCTCCAGCTTAACATTTCTACTGGAGAAGGCACGGACACTTTGAGCCTTCTTGAAAAGCTTATGGAGGTTTCGGGGAAGAAAATTCCCTACAATTTCGCTCCACCGAGGCCAGGGGATATAAGGTATTCTATAATATCTCCTGAGAGGGCAAAGGAAAAGCTCGGATGGGTTCCTGAAACGAACTTAAAAGAAGGACTAAGGACAACTTTCCAATATTTTCTCAACAGAGCTTAACTCGAAAAAATATTAATGGCTCTGGCCTTTCTCATATTTTTTTCTGCATTCCCTGCATATGCCAAAATAATATGTATGAACATCTTCTATAAGGTTTCCGTTGATTTCTTTTGGAAAATTCGTTTTTTCGTTTTCCCATATATCCTCTATTTTCCCACAAATTCTGCATAGAAAATGAGAGTGGGGCTTTGTGTTAGAGTCATAAAGCGTTCTGTTTTCACTTATATGCAGTTGCCTGATAAAACCCTCCCTTGAAAGAAGTTTAAGGGTGTTATATACAGTTGCAAGGGAAAGATTCGGATATTCCTGTTCAAGGGCTTTGTGGATACTTTCCGCAGTATGATGGGTCTTGTGCTCAAGGAGATATCTTAATATGGCTATCCTCGGCATGGAAAGGATATGCCCTTTTTCCTTGAGTTCCTTAAGGACATTCATAAATTCCATTTTCCTCATGACAAAATTATTATAACATAAAAAAAGGTCTTGACAATGAAGAAAAATTGTTTTATAATGATTATTGGTTATAAGTAATTATGGATTTATTATTAATTTTTTTTACTTGTAATAACAAATTAGGCTCTACAATATATGTAAGGAAATTAAGGGAGGTTTAGATGGCTGTAAAGAAAATAGTAGACAGAGTTTTTTCGGTGGGGGCAGTAGACTGGGACAGGAGATTTTTTGATGAGTTAATTCCGCTTCCAGATGGAACAAGCTATAATTCCTACCTGATTTTAGGTGGGGAAAGGACCGCTCTCATAGATACAGTTGACCCAGAAAAAGAGTATGAATTGATAGGAAACCTGAAAAAATTAAATGTGGAAAGAATTGACTATGTAATAGCAAACCACGCAGAGCAGGATCACTCGGGCTCTATTCCTAAGGTTCTTGAGCTTTACCCTGAGGCTAAACTTATTACAAATAAGAAAGCCAGGGACTTTCTAATAGACCTTCTCCACATTCCGGAAGAGAAATTCAAAGTGGTTCAGGATGGGGAAGAGTTATTTCTTGGGAATAAAACTCTGAGGTTCGTATTCGCTCCATGGGTTCATTGGCCTGAGACGATGCTTACCTATTTAGTTGAGGATAAAATTCTATTCACATGTGATTTTTTTGGCTCCCACTTTGCAACAAGTAGGCTGTATGCAGAGGAGGATGCCAAGGTTCTCGAAGATGCAAAGAGGTATTATGCGGAGATAATGATGCCCTTCAGAGTTCAGATAAGGAAGCATCTGGAGAAAGTGAAGGCATTGGGGGCAGAAGTTATAGCTCCGAGCCACGGACCCCTCTGGAAAAATCCAAATTTCATAATAGGGGCTTATGAAGAATGGGTTTCTGACAAATTCGGGAACATAGTTCTCATTCCTTTTGTTTCAATGCATGGGAGCACATGGGAAATGGTTCAATACCTATCTGATGCCCTTCAGGAAAGAGGAATAGGTGTTAAGATATTCAACTTGATGCAGATGGACATCGGGAAATTCGCAATAGAGCTTGTGAGTGCACCGACCTTGATTCTTGCTGCACCAACCGTTCTTGCAGGTGTTCATCCACTGGCGATTTACGCAGCTTATCTCACAAATGCCCTCAGGCCAAAGCTTAAATATGCCGGTATAATCGGTTCCTATGGATGGGGAGGAAAGGCGGTTGAACATATAAAAACTCAATTGCCGAATCTTAAAATAGAGCTTTTTGAACCTGTTTTAGCAAAAGGACTTCCCAGGGAAGAGGACTACAGAAAACTTAATGAACTTGCAGGACTCATATTCCAGAAACACAGGGAAGCAAGAATTATAAAATAAAAGGAGGTAAAAGATGGAAGGGAAAATTCCTTTAATCGGGGAAAGATTTCCAGAACTTGAGGTTGTAACAACCCATGGGAAAATTGAACTTCCCGATCATTATTCAGGTAAATGGTTCATACTTTTCTCTCATCCTGCAGACTTTACGCCTGTATGCACCACAGAGTTTGTGGCTTTCCAGAAGAGGTATGATAAGTTCAAGGAACTTAATACTGAGCTTATAGGCCTTAGTATTGACCAGGTTTTCTCCCACATTAAATGGGTCCAGTGGATAAGGGATAACCTGAAGGTGGAGATCAAATTTCCGGTAATTGCGGATGACACAGGAAAGGTTGCCCAACAACTTGGTCTGATTCATCCAGGCAAAGGCACCAACACAGTAAGAGCGGTGTTTATTGTAGATCCTAAGGGCATAATTAGAGCCATGCTCTATTATCCCCAGGAGCTTGGGAGAAATATGGACGAATTCATCAGGATGGTAAAGGGATTCCAAGTCGCGGACAAAAATGGAGTCGCTATTCCAGCAAACTGGCCTAACAACGAACTTGTAAAAGATGAGGTTATAATAGGACCAGCAGCCACAGAGAAGGACGCGGAAGAAAGGCCAAAAAAATACGATTGCTTTGACTGGTGGTTCTGCCACAAAAAACTGTAGGAGAAAAGGGGCGGGTTAACCGCCCCCTAAAAAGGAGAAAAAATGAAGAAGATGACAAGGCAATAACAAGGCTTCAGGGAGAAAAGGATGCCCAGCGTTCAATACATTATGCTATTGAGGCAGAAAAAATTCACGCAGAGCTTTACAAGAGCACCAAGGAAGAGGTTGGAAATGGAAAGGGCATGGACATCTCTGATATTTGCATTTGTCCTGTATGCGGTTATACTTATGTAGGGGAAAATCCACCAGCAAAATGTCCTGTTTGTGGTTTTCCCGGCGAGAAATTTGTAGAATTTTGAAAAGGAGGCTTAAAAATGGACCTTAAGGATTTAATTCAATTAGGAGATTGGAAGGGGGAAAAACATGTACCTGCAATTGAAATTAAGGGTAAGGCAAAAAAGGGTGAGAAAATAATGATAGAGGTTAGTGTAGGAAAAGAAATTCCCCATCCAAATACAACAGAGCATCATATAAGCTGGATAGAGGTATATTTCCTTCCTGAGGGTGAGAAGTTTCCATATCTTGTAGGAAGGTACGAATTCGCAGCTCACGGAGCATCAACTCAGGGACCAGATACCAGCACAATTTACAGCGAACCCTATCTTGTCTCCTCCATCAAGACGGAAAAATCGGGAACTATATATGCCCTTTCCTTTTGCAATATCCACGGGCTTTGGTCAAATTCCTTAGAACTGAAGTTGGAGTGAGCCATGGAATTGGAAAGATTCACCCTTGAGGAGCTTCTTCTGTCAGCTTTGAAAAGCGAGGTTGACAGCAGGGATATTTACAAAAAAATAGCTGCATCAGTAAGCAATGCTCTTCTGAAGGACAAAAAAGAATCTACTTTTCTTTTCCACTATGGAAATGGGGCACTATCAGCTCCTCAAACTGGAAAGGGAAAACATTGAAAGGTTTGAGGAAATTGAGGATGTGAACCCAATGGTTCACATAGGAGCGTAAAACATAAAAAGGAGGTAAAAATGGCATCAAAGGAATTAATGAGTATGTTAAACGATGCGATAGCAAGGGAAATTCAGGTAGCAATCCAGTATATGTGGCAGCATGTTCAGTGGAAAGGGATAAAGGGTTTTGCAGTGAAGGAGGAATTTGAAAAAATAGCAATTGAAGAAATGAAGCATGCAGAGGTTATAGCTGAAAGGCTTTTCTATCTTGGGGGGAAACCCACAACAAAACCTGCGCCAATATTCGTCGGCGATACGCTGAAGGAAATGCTGGAACAGGATGTAAAGGACGAAGAAAATGCTATTGAGCTTTATAAAAAAATAATCAAAAAAGCTCAGGAAGAAGATGATTTTACCACTGCAAGGCTTTTCAGAAAAATCCTTCAGGATGAAGAAGAGCACCATGACACGTTCACAGGACTATTAGAAGACCTATAAATGGATAAAAGAGCACTTTACAAAATAAGCTACGGACTTTACATTGTAAGTTCAGTAAAGGAAGGGAAATTCAACGGTCAAATTGCCAATACTGTATTCCAGGTGAGTTCTGAGCCTCCAAAGGTGGCAGTCTGCATAAACAAGGAAAACCTGACCCATAGTTTTATTGAAAAAAGCGGGGTTTTTTCAGTTTCAATCCTTGAGAAAGATGTACCAATGCAGTTTATCGGTCTCTTTGGATTCCGCTCAGGAAGAGATGTAGATAAGTTTGCAAAGGTGAATTATAAAACAGGGGGAACAGGAGCACCCGTTATCCTTGACCATACCCTTGCCTATATGGAGTTCAGGGTTTCTATAACAGCAGATGTTGGGACACACACCTTGTTTGTGGGTAAGCTTGAAAATGCGGAGATAATAAAAGAAGGGGAACCTATGACTTATGCTTATTATCACAAGGTCAAGAAGGGGAAGGCTCCAAAAACGGCGCCCACATATTTAAAAGAATAAAGAAGGAGATAGTATGAAAAAATATGTTTGCACAGTTTGCGGGTATATTTATGACCCTGCAGATGGAGATCCTGATAACGGAGTTCAACCTGGAACTCCATTTGAAGAAATTCCTGAAGACTGGGTTTGCCCGGTCTGCGGAGCAAGCAAAGACCTTTTTGAAGAGACGGAGTAGAAAAGTTTCTGAGAAGGACTGAATAAAATTTAAGATCGTTAGTTTTAATTTTAGGTTTGTCGGTATTAATATAAATGGTGTCAGTCCTAAATTAAGAAGTTTTTCATAATAGTTGATCCCTCTTTTCCGAGGTAAAAGGAAGATGATTAATCCAATGTATTCCTTTGACTTTTTTATCTGAGAAGGTTAGTTTATCCCTCGTGAGAGGAAAGAATTTAGAGGAGCTTTTCTCTGGAATCGCAAATATATATGATCTCCTGAACCATCTCTTAAGCTTCAATACAGATAGGCTATGGAGGCGAAAGCTTGTGAGGATTGCAGGTATAAATGGGAAAGAGAATGTCCTTGATATATGCACTGGAACAGGGGATATAGCCATAGGCTTTGCAAGGAAAGGGGCCAAGGTTACAGGGGTGGATTTTTCTCTTCCAATGCTTGAGAGGGCGAACAAAAAGATAGATAAGAAAAAGCTTCATGGGAAAATCCAACTTGTCCACGCAGATGCCTTGTGTCTTCCATTCAGGGACAAAAACTTTGATGTTGTAACCATTGGGTTTGGTCTAAGGAATCTTAAGGATAAAGAAAAAGGCTTTGCAGAGATGACAAGGGTGCTGAAGAACCATGGAAGGGCTTTTATCCTTGAATTTTCTCCTCCTTCTGCCTCTCTTTTTGAGAGGGTTTACTCCTTTTACCTCAGAAAAATTCTCCCTTTTATAGGACGGGCTGTTTCGGGAAACAGACAGGCCTACACTTACCTTTCTGATTCTGTTAAGGATTTTTTATCGCCACAGGAGGTTATTAATATTATGGACGAGTTTTTCAGGGAAGTTTCCTATCTTTCTTTGACAGGAGGCGTAGCCAATATTTATATTGGAATTAAATAGAATAAAATTTATTTGTATTTTAAACAGGAAGGAAAGATGAAGATAGGTGTTGTAAATGTTAAAGGAAGAAATAGGCTTGTCTTTCCCTGGAAAGGATGGCTTATTGATGTCCTTGATTTCGCTGAAACCCAGGGACTAAAATTGCCGTCATCACTTCCTGAAGAGCTTATAAAAAAGGAAAAGACCATTTCTAATCTTAGTAGGTTGTGGAAACTGAGAGAAACTTTCCAGGAGGGGACAAAATATAGTGAGGAAGAGGTGAAATGGCTTCCTCCCTTAAATTTTCCAGAAAAGATAATCTGTCTTGGCCTGAACTATTATGACCACTGCCAGGAAAATAAGGTTAAACCTCCGAAAAACCCAATTCTTTTTGCAAAATATAGGAATACCCTTACAGGCCACAAAAGTCCTATTCTTCTTCCTAAAAGCTCAAAACAGGTAGATTACGAAGCGGAACTTGTGGTTGTAATTGGAAGATTAGGAAAGAGGATTCCTGTTGATGAGGCCGAAAATTATATCCTCGGTTATACAATAGGAAATGATGTATCAGCAAGGGACTGCCAGTTTCCTGATAAACAATGGGTGAGGGGGAAAACCTTTGATACATTCTTGCCTCTTGGCCCATATATAGTAACTCCTGACGAAATGAAGGACCCTCAGAATCTCAAAATAAAACTTGAACTGAATGGGAAGACAATGCAGGCCTCTTCTACTTCCAAGATGATATTCACCATTCCAGAGATAATATCCTTTATTTCAATGGATATAACATTGACTCCAGGAGATATAATTTGCACGGGTACTCCTCTTGGAGTTGGATATTTCAGACATCCTCAGGTATTTTTGAAGGAAGGGGATGTTGTAAGAATTGAGATAGAAGATATAGGAATACTCCAGAATATCTGTAAATCAAGCTGAGCTCTGAGAAAATTATTTTTTAACTTCAAGCTATTGTTATGTTCTTATTCAGGTATACATCCTGAACAGCATGAAGAATTTCAACGCCGTCTTTCATGGGTTTCTGGAAAGATTTTCTCCCCGTTATAAGCCCCATTCCCCCTGCTCTTTTATTTATAACAGCAGTCCTTACCACTTGGGCAAGGTCATTCTTTCCCGAGGCTCCGCCGGAGTTTATCAATCCGACCCTTCCCATAAAGCAATTTGCTACCTGATATCTTGTCAGATCTATTGGATGATCTGATGCGAGCTCAGAATACATCTTATCACTGGTTTTTCCAAATTTAAGGGCAAGGAAGCCACCATTGTTCTCAGCCTGTTTCTGTTTTATTATGTCAGCCTCTATCGTGGCTCCGAGATAATTAGCCTGTCCTGTGAGGTCTGCTGCCACATGATAATCCTTTTCCTTGGTCTTGAATTCCTTATTCCTGAGATAGGCCCAGAGAACTGTAACCATCCCAAGACTGTGTGCATATCTAAATGCTTCACTTATCTCCTGAATTTGCCTGTTGGATTCCTTTGAGCCAAAATAAATAGTAGCTCCAACTGCAACAGCTCCCATCTCAAACGCTTGGTCAACAGATGCAAAGAGAACCTGGTCGTATTTGTTGGGATAGGTGAGGAGTTCATTATGATTTATCTTTACTATAAAGGGAATCCTATGGGCATACTTTCTGGCCACGGCTCCGAGCACCCCGAGGGTTGAAGCAACTGCATTGCAGTTTCCTTCAATTGCCAACTTTACGATGCCTTCAGGGTCAAAATATACTGGGTTTGGAGCAAAAGATGCTCCTGCAGTGTGCTCAACTCCCTGATCCACAGGAAGAACAGAAAGATAACCTGTCCCTCCGAGCCTTCCAGTGTTAAATATAAGCTGAAGATTTCTCAAAACCCCGGGTGGCCTGTCTGAGATCATCGCAATTCTGTCCACAAAATCTGGCCCAGGAAGATGGAGCATTTCCTTGGGTATAGTCTTGCTTTCGTGGTTCAGTAAATAATCAGCCTCGTTTCCCAAAAGCTTTTCTACATCAATCATTTTTTACCTCCTGAAATTGTTTTAGTCTGAAAAAATATTATATCACCTGTAATCTTCAAATTCAGAGGATATATGACTGTAAACATTTTGAATATTAGTGTAAACTTTTTTTATTGTTTGAAAATTTTAATCGGCTTCTTAAGGGAAGTTTATTCTGGAACGAAAATTGCTAACATGAATTAGGGTGGGTTTTTTGAATAGATCTTTTTTGGGGGCCTCAGGGTCCCCTTTTCTTTTTTGCATTTTTATGTTAATATAATTCCCTTGCGGGCGTAACTCAACGGTAGAGTGCGAGCTTCCCAAGCTCGTGGTCGCGGGTTCAAGTCCCGTCGCCCGCTTTTTTGTCCTTTTCAAACCTTGTCATAACGATAGATGCGATTAGATCACCGCTTACATTTACTATCGTCCTTAGCATATCAAGAAACCTATCAACCCCAAGGATTAATGCTATTCCTTCAACTGGAATGTGAACCGATGTTAAAACCATTGTCAACATTACTATCCCAACGCCTGGAACCCCTGCTGTTCCTATTGATGCAAGAGTTGCAGTGAGGACTATCTTTAACTGGTCAGCTAAAGTAAGGGGGATAGAGAAAACCTGGGCTATGAAGACTGCGGCTACTCCCTGATAAAGTGCGGTTCCATCCATATTGATTGTTGCTCCGAGGGGAAGGACAAAGCTTGATACATACTTGGGAACCCCGAATTTCTCCTCTGCTGTTTCCATGGTTAAAGGAAGAGTTGCATTGGAGGAGGATGTGGAAAATGCAAAGACCATAACTCCCCATGCTTTTTTGAGGAAGTTTCCAGGACTTTTCCTCCCGAGAAGGAGGAGGGAGAAAACAAGAAGAACGGTAAGATGAATAGCAAGGCCTGCAATTACAACCAAGGCATAGACAAGAAGATTTGAGATTATCTTAATCCCTTGCTTTGCAACAACCCCGGCTGCGAGAGCAAACACTCCATAAGGTGCAGTTTTCATTACAATATTGACAAGGTTTATCATAGCATCCGATAGGCCCTGCGAACCTTTTATGACTATATCCCTGTATTCTTTTTTTACTGCGAGTATGGCAATGGCCAGAAGTATTGCGAAGAAGATTATCTGAAGCATATTCCCTTCTGCGAGAGCTTTAACGGGGTTTGTGGGGACCATATTGACGATTGTTTTAACTATGGATGGATTCGTTTCTCTTACCTTTCCAAGGATATCCCCAATTTTCGGTAGTTCCTTAAGATGGACACCTGTCCCAGGCTTTACGATATTTGCAAGGGAAATACCTATTGTTATGGCAATGGCGGTTGTTATTATGTAATATACAATTATCCTGCCGCCGAGGATTCCGATTTTCTTTACATCACCAAGTCCTGCAGTTGAAGCAAATAGGGAAAAGAATACAAGGGGAACTACCGTCATGACTATAAGCCTCAGGAACAGTTCCCCTATAGGATAAATTATTAAAGCATATTTTCCTGCTATTGCTCCGAAGATGAATCCAGCAAAGAATCCTATTAATATCTGGCTTGCTAAGGATGGCTTTTTCAGAGCTTAATTACCTCCTTACCGGGGAAATAGGCTGTATCTCCCAGAATGTCCTCTATCCTGAGGAGCCTGTTGTATTTTGCTATCCTCTCACTTCTGGATACAGAACCAGTCTTTATTAATCCTGTTTCCATTGCAACGGCAAAGTCTGCTATGAATGTGTCCTCTGTCTCCCCTGAACGATGGGAAATGACCGTTTTATAAGCGTTTCTGTGAGCAAGCTTAATTGCGTCAACTGTTTCACTTAGGGTGCCTATCTGATTTAGCTTTATAAGAACTGAATTTGCTATGCCTTCTTCAATTCCTTTCTTTATTATAGAGGGATTAGTAACAAATATATCGTCCCCGATAAGGGTTATTTTCCCTCCGAGCCTTGATGTGAGCTCTTTCCAACCCTTCCAGTCGTCTTCCCCAAGGCCATCTTCTATTATTGGAATCGGATATTTTTTGATGAGTTCCTCATAGACCCCAATGAGTTCCGAAGAAGTTAACTCTTCCCCTGTTGACCAGCGAAATTTGTATTTTCCATTCTCCCACAGTTCAGATGCTGCGATGTCCATAGCAATGAAGACATTTTCCCCTGGTTTGTAACCTGCTTTTTCTATTGCTTCAACTATAAATTTTACAGCTTCCTCATTTGTATCTAAATTTGGGGCAAATCCCCCTTCGTCCCCGACAGCTGTAGAAAATCCTTTCTCCTTTAGAATTGATTTAAGAGTGTGAAATATCTCCGCCCCAGCCCTTAGAGACTCTTTGAATGAGGAGAATCCCGCGGGAACTATCATAAATTCCTGGAAGTCAAGATTGTTATCTGAATGTGCTCCCCCGTTTACTATGTTCATCATTGGAACTGGAAGTGTATGCGAGAGCGAACCGCCAATGTATGCAAAAAGTGGCATATCAAGTGCAGAAGCTGCTGCTCTTGCAGCAGCCATGGAAACAGCGAGTATGGAATTTGCTCCCAGTTTACTCTTATTGGGGGTTTCGTCAAGCTTACGCATAAGGTTATCTATCCTCCTCTGTTCATACGCCGGGATTCCTTTTAATTTGGGACCGATTATTGTCTGAACTATTTCTACAGCTTTAAGCACGCCTTTTCCCCCGAACCTGTTTCTGTCGCCGTCCCTGAGCTCAATGGCCTCCTTTTTTCCAGTGGAAGCACCTGAAGGCACCGCTGCCCATCCAACATCTCCACTTTCAAGGTAAACCTCAGCTTCCACAGTTGGATTGCCCCTTGAGTCCAGAATTTCCCTTGCCTTTACATCTTCTATTATCATATTACCCCTCCTTTAGCTTCTCACTTTTATTTCATATAGTTTTTTAACTTTTGATACACTTGAAAGCATGAAATAAATATAACATATCCTGATATAAAATGCAGCATTATTCTTAAACTGTTGCCAACCTTGTTTCCGCTCATCTATCTGATGCAAATAAGATAATGGGGGAAACAATGAATTCTATAAAGATTAGCCTCCAAACCTTTCATTTTTTGTGGGAAGAGCACAATCACGCTTTTAATCAGGGAATAACTGATTTTATCTGGAAATTGACAGGTGAATTTCTCGCAAGAAAATTAATGGAAAACAAAAAAAACTTGACAGATGGAGAAATGCGTAATAAATTATAGTTCTTATGAATAAATGTTATCTTGCAATTATATATTTCATTTTTCAGTTATGCCCAAGATTTCTTTTAGCCTAGGATTAAGGAGGGAGAAAATTGAGTGAGCTCAAGGTTACCGAAAGCAATTTAGAGAAGGTGGATGAAGTAATTCGTATTAGTGGGCAAAACATATACAGCTGTTACCAATGCGGAAAATGCACTTCAGGATGCCCGAGTGCAGGCCTTATGGATATAGTTCCTTCCCAGGCCATGAAGTTTCTACAACTCGGGGAGGTTGAGAAGGTAAGTGAATCAAATACTCCATGGGTTTGTCTTTCCTGTTTTATATGTTCTGTAAGATGTCCCAAGGGGATAGACATAGCAGCTATAATGGAAGCTCTCAGGCTTATGAAGTTGAGAACCAATTTTGATTATGTTCATCCTAACAAGATACAAGAGGAAGAGAGAGAAATTCTTCCACCTATAGCGTTTGTATCAGCTTTTAGAAAAATGACCCCTTAAGGAGAAATAGATGAGCACTAAGATTCCATATTATCCTGGATGCACATTAAAATCCACTGCAAAAAACTTTGAGGATACTGCTAAGTTGGTCGCAAGTAAATTTGATATTGAGTTTGAGGAATTGGCTAAGTGGATCTGTTGTGGGGCAGTTTATGGGCTATCCAGTGACAATGTTATGCATAAAGTGGCACCTGTGAGGAATATGTTGAGGGTTAAGAAGGCAGGGGGAGAAAGGATGGTTGTTTTATGCTCCATGTGTTATAACACTTTGAAAAGGGCTAATCTTTATGTTAGAAAGAATAAGGATAAATTAGATGTTATAAATGCTATCATGTATCTTGAGAATGCCACCTATGATGGTAGTGTGAAAGTCCAGCATTTTCTGGAAATATTAAGAGATGAGGTTGGATACAGCAACATAAAAAAGGAGGTAAAGAAGCCCCTAAAAGGACTGAATGTGGCTGCATATTATGGATGTTTGTTACTGAGGCCCAAAGAAGTAGCCATAGACAATGTGGAAAGTCCCACAGTAATGGAAGATATAGTTAAACTCCTTGGGGCAAAAGTTGTCAACCTTCCTGTTAAGACAGAGTGCTGCGGCTCTTATCAGACCGTTTCTCAAAAGGACATCATTGCTGATAGGACATATTTAATTCTGAATACAGCAAGAGAAATGGGCGCGGATGTCCTGATAACGAGTTGTCCTCTTTGCCATTTTAACCTTGATAGAAGACAGGATATTGCTAAGGAACGGCATCACGATTTCGAATTTATGCCCATCCTTTATTTCACCCAACTGATGGCTTTAGCCTTCGGATTTGAGGAAGAAAAACTTGGGTTTGAACCTCATTTTGTTGACCCAAGGCCAGCACTAAAAGAAAGGGGGCTATTATAATGGCAGAAAAACCCAGGATAGGTGTATTTGTATGTCACTGCGGCTTAAACATAGCTGGCGTTGTTGATGTTAAAAGGGTTGCTGAAGAAGCAAAAAAGCTTGACGGTGTGGTTTTCTCCACTACTTATGTCTTTATGTGTTCTGAACCCGGACAGAAGGTTGTTGAAAATGCTATCAAAGAGCATAAATTAAATGGTGTTGTTATTGCAAACTGTTCTCCTTCACTTCATGAAAAAACTTTCAGGAATGCTGCTGCAAGAGCGGGACTCAATCCTTATAGAGTAGAAATAGCCAATATCCGTGAGCAGGTATCATGGCCCCATGAACATGAACCTGAAATAGCAACGAGAAAAGCTATAGCAGTTGTTAGAGCAACAGTGGAAAGGGTTAAGAACAATATGACTTATATTCCTTACGAGGTTCCTGTTACGAAGGCAGTTCTTATAATAGGTGGTGGGATTGCAGGTATTCAGGCTGCCCTTGATGTGGCTGATGCAGGTTACGAAGTTTATCTTGTTGAAAAAAGCCCAACAATAGGGGGAAAAATGCTTTTTCTCTCTGAAACGTTCCCCACCCTTGACTGTCCTCAGTGTATTGAAACACCTAAGATGACAGATGTCTCGCAGCATCCAAATATACATCTCATGACATATTCAGAGGTTGAATCTGTAGAAGGATACCTCGGAAATTTTAATGTGAAAATCAAAAGGAAAGCTTCCTATGTTGATTTTGATAAATGCACAGGCTGTACTGATTGCTTGAGAGTTTGTCCTGTTAAAGCTCCGAATGAATTTGACAGGGGATTGACCAAAAGAGGAGCAATATATATGGCAAATGAACAGGCAGTTCCACTTGTGGCTGTAGTGGATGAAAAATACTGCATAGAGGTTAACTTTCAGAAGAGGGTGAAAGCAGGGAAAGTTAAACCAAGAGAGAAACCTGTATGCAGTAAGTGCGTAGAAGTTTGTGAAGCAGATGCAATAAACCTGTTAGAAAGTAATGAGAAAATTGTTGAGGTTAAAGTGGGGGCAATTATCGTAGCCACAGGATTTGAATTGATGGATATGAAAAAACTGCCTGAATATGGTGGAGGAGAAGTGCCGGATGTCATTGATGCTTTGGCATTTGAGAGATTGCTTGCTCCCTCAGGACCAACAGCAGGCGTGCCCAAAAGACCATCTGATGGAAAAATTCCAAAATCAGTTGTTTTTGTAAGCTGTGCTGGCTCAAGAGACCCTGAACATGGGGTTGCATATTGCTCAAGAGTATGCTGTATGTACTTAGCCAAGCAGGCTATGTTGTATAAACATGCTGTTCCAGATGGGAGGGCTTATAACTTTTATATTGACATAAGGTCTAACGGAAAGGGATATGAAGAGTTTGTCCAGAGGGTGAGAGAAGAAGGAGATTTAATATACCTTAGAGGTAAGGTTTCCAAGATCTTCCGAAAGGGAGACAAGGTAGTTGTTTGGGGAGCAGATACACTCACAGGTCAAAAGGTGGAGATAGAAACAGACCTTGTTGTTCTTGCTACTGCCATGGTTCCCCCGCCTGAGATAAAGAAACTTGCTGCCAAATTGAGGATACCAACAGATGAATATGGATGGCTTAGTGAAGCGCATCTTAAATTGAGACCCCTTGAAACAGTAACAGCAGGAATATTTATAGCAGGGGCCGCTCAATTCCCAAAGGACATAACAGATACAGTTTCTCAGGCATCAGGTGCAGCAGCCAAGGTTCTTACTATGTTTTCACAACCAAAATTGAAGAGGGAACCAATAGTTGCAGAAGTTGATACAGAAATATGTGCTGGGTGTGGATTGTGTAAGGAACAGTGTGCTTATGATGCAATTAGAATTGACGAGAAAAAGAATATTTCAGTTGTTAATGAAGCCCTTTGTGAAGGATGCGGTGCCTGTGCAGCAGTTTGTCCTTCAGGGGCTATGAGATTGAGAAACCTCACAAAGAAGCAAGTGATTGAAATGATAGAAGTTTTAACCGAAAATTATTAGCATAGGGAGGCTTTTCATGAGAGAAGAATCTGAAAAGGGAGAAAAAAAGCCAACAAAAGAAAAGAGAATTCCTGTATTTATAATGGGACAAAAATATGAGGTCCCGGAAGGTTTTACTATCCTAAACGCTATTGAATATGCAGGTTATCAGCTGAAAAGAGGGGTGGGATGTAGAGAAGGATTCTGCGGGGCTTGTGCTACTGTTTACAGGCTTCCAGGAGATTACAAATTGAGAGGTGGACTTGCTTGTCAGACTGTAGTTCAGCCCGGAATGTATATAACACAGATACCATTTACTCCTGCTCAAAAGGCAACTTATGACATAGAGAAACTAAAACCCGATGTAACGACATTTCAGAAGTTTTACCCTGAAGTATTTAGATGCCTTGGATGTAATGCCTGTTCCAAGGTATGTCCGCAGGAACTTGATGTTATGGGTTACATTCAAGCAATAATGCGTGGTGATATCCAAATGGCAGCGAATATGTCCTTTGACTGTATAATGTGTGGTTTATGCACGATGAGATGCCCTGCTGAGATGGCTCAGTATAACATAGCAATTCTTGCGAGAAGGCTTTATGGAAGGTATCTATCTCCAAAGTCTGAGTTCCTTGAAGTAAGGCTAAAAGAGATAGAGGAAGGAAAATTTGAAGAGCAATTCAAAGAAATTATGTCGCTTTCAAAAGAAGAGCTTAGAAAAAGATATGTTGAAAGAGACATTAATTTTAAGATAACTTAGGAGGTTTTTGAATATGAGTGGTTATCCAGAGAGCATGCAGGAATCTTTAAATCTTGTTAAAAAAACAAGGCCGAAACGAGTTGAACTTGCAAGAAAAGGTTTGAAAATTTTCAATGCTTTAACAATGGAAGAGAGAGAAGAGGTGCTTTCTAAATATCATCCTGATTATCAGCCGGATTCTAAAAAAATTATAAGGTTGGGGCCCAACAAGAATGAAAAGCTCACTGCAAGGATTGTGGACATTCTTGAATCCCATTCAAGAATAAATCCTGATGATATAGACCTTTCAAATCCAGACTTTGATGTGGATATTCTAATCATAGGAGGAGGTGGTGCAGGAGCAGAAGCAGCAATATGGGCAATGAGACAGGGTGCTAAGAGAATTCTGCTCGCAACAAAATTAAGGATTGGAGATGCAAATTCAATGATGTCTCAGGGTGGCATGCAGGCTGCTGTAAATCCACATGATTCTCCTGTTATACATTATCTTGATGTAATCGGAGGGGGCCATTTCGAAAATAAGCCTGAATTAGTAAAGATACTCACATCAGAAGCCCCCATGATTGCTAAATTCCTCTCGCATCTCGGAGTTATGTGGGATAGAGAAAAAGATGGTCATCTCCAGACAAAACCAGGCGGAGGAACATCAAGAAGAAGATTGCTTTCATCAAGGGATTATACAGGTGCGGAAATAATGAGAACATTGAGGGATGAAGTGAAAAGTCATCCTGACATAATCACAGTTCTTGAGTATTCCCCCGCAATAGAACTGCTAACAGATGAGGAGGGTAGGGTTGCCGGAGCCTTGCTGATGCAGAGCGAAACTGGTGAGTATATAATTGTGAGGGCAAAATCAACAGTGATAACAACAGGGGGCTTTGGAAGGCTGCATATAAAGGGCTTTCCAACGACAAACCATTATGGTGCAACTGCTGACGGTCTTGTTCTTGCTTACAGGGTTGGTGCAAAACTGAGAGATATGGATACAGTCCAATTCCATCCAACTGGAGCTGCATATCCTGAACAGGTGCTCGGTTTCCTTATAACAGAGAAAGTGAGAGGACTTGGAGGACAGCCTGTCAATAAATTTGGTGAATTATTTGTATTTCCACTTGAGCCCAGAGATGTTGAAGCATCTACATTTATTAGAGAGTGCGCCGAGGGTAGAGGAGTTAAAACTCCTACAGGAAGAGTAGGAATATGGCTGGATTCCCCTGTTATAGAAGAAATTAGCGGTCCTGGGACAATAGAAAAACAACTCCCTGCCATGTTAAGGCAGTTTCACCGCTTTGACATTGATATAAGAAAGGAACCCATGCTTGTGTATCCCACACTTCATTACCAGAATGGCGGGATAGAGATAAATGGAAGAACAGAGACAAATATACCCAATTTATTTGTTGCTGGTGAGGCATCAGGCGGCGTCCATGGAAAGAACAGGCTTATGGGGAATTCCATTCTTGATTACAATGTATTTGGGAGAAGGGCAGGTATCTATGCAGCAGAGAATGCATTAAAAAATAACATCGGAAAGAAATTAAGCCTTGAACATGTTAGAAAGTGGGAAAAGGAGTTAAGGGATGCTGGCATAGAAACAAAGAAGATATCTCCAATTCTATTTCCTGATTACAGAAACTTTGAGCTGATAAAAAAGCACAGAAAGGAACTTGATCCATTCGTAGGATTTGCACTTACAGGATGGCAGGAATGAAAAAGGATGTTATCATTTATGGAACCAATATAGCAGGCCTGAGGGCGGCATATAATTTCGGGAAGATAGGATATAGTGTCCTGTTGCTTAACACCGGTGATTATATTGGCGCTGTTAAAAATAAGCTCCTTGCTTTTGAGGAGAGGAACATATGTAATAATTGTCTCAGGCTTGCCATGAAGGGGATATCAAATATAGAAATATGGCATAATGCTGACATAACAGGAATCAAATATTTAGACAGTAAGATAAAAGTAGAAGTAAAGCACAAACCTCCTGAGATAGATGAGAGGAAATGTATAGAGTGCGGGAAATGTATAGGGAAAGGGGTAAAATATATTCCAAGGCCTCTTGGGGGTATTTACCTTCTTGACAAAAAGAATTGTCCTGATTGTGATGAGTTAAAATCTATCTGTCCAGTGGGAGCTATTAATCCCTATATTGAAGAAAAAACAGAGGGAGTAGAAGCGGATGTTCTTATTGTAGGAAGTGAATATGTCCCTAATGAAGAGGAAATAGCTGCTTACGGATACGGAAAGATTGACGGGGTTCTTTCCACAGGAGAGGTAGAACATCTCTTCTCAGGTATTGGAGAAAATCCTGATGCGCTTTTAAAGCACAACGGAGAACCTGTGAATAGGGTTGCATATGTTGCAACCCCTTCGCTTGAGTCCAAATCTTTTTACAATTACTTTGAATTCACATCAGCTATCAATACTGCCCTGGCTATAAAAGGGGCAAAACCTAATGCCAAAATTGATATTTACTTCAGTTTGCCCAACTTTTATGGTAAGGGAAATATCGCCTATATGGATTTTGCAAGGTCAAAGGGGATAAATTTCATATACAACAGGAAAAATAAGGTATCAGAAGGTCCTGAAGTAAATGGTAAGAGCTACGATTGGGTAGTTCTTTCCTCTGCTGGAAAACCTCCTGAGAAGAATGAAAAGTTAGCCAAAATTCTTGGGATTAACCTTGAAGACGGGTATTTTAGAACTGGGAAAAGAAAACTTGAGACAGAGAAGGAAAGGATTTTCGCAGTAGGTGAAGCTCATTCGCCAAAGTCTAATACAGATTCCCTTTTTGATGGAAGTGCAATTGTTGTGGAAGCCTTGGAATATTTACCTCCCCTGCCGAAAATGGCCCCTCAAAGATTTGAATTTAGAGATGTCTCCGAGGAAGAACCAAAAATTGGAATTTTCCTTTGCAGATGCGGGGCAGAATACAATCTTAATGTTAAAACAGAAGAGATAGCAAATAGATTGAATAATTTAGCAGATTATGTTGATGTAATAGATTATCTTTGTTTGCCAGAGGGAAGGGAGAAGATTAAGGAAAGAATAAAGAAGAATAGAATAAATAGAGTACTTATAGCTGCTTGCTCACCTTTTCTCAGGGGAAATAGTTTTTCTGTTACCCTTGCGGAAGCAGGTCTCAACCCATCACTGATGGAGATTGTGCAGCTGAAAGAATTTGGGAATGGCTTTGAAAAGTCGATAAGTATTATAGAAGCAGGAATAGAAAAATTAAGGGACAGGAAAGAATATCCACTGCCGGTGGATAATTTTAACAATAGGACAATTGTTATTGGGAGTTCAATTGGAGCTATGTCGGGAGCAATTTCCTTAGCAAGAAGCGGCTTTCCTGTGGTTATACTCAATGAAGGAAATATTTCTCCTCATACAGAACTCGGGGAAAAATTGTTATCAAACTTAAAAAGCATGAGAAGTGTAGAGATAATTGAGAATGTAAACATAGACAAATTAGAAGGCTACGCAGGTAACTTTATAGTTCATATTCACAGTAATGAGGGCAGGAAATACATAAATGCAGGCGCTATCCTGTTCGGTCCATCTGGAAAAGTGGAATACAACGAAAAGGATGCTGAACCGTATTCAAAGATTGGTCTCATATGCGGAGACATAGTGGCAGGGTACAGTTCTGATTCGAGATATACCTGTCCTAAAGCGATGGAATTGGCAAGAAACCTTCACAAAGAAGGCAAGCGGGTTTCTATCGCTTTTCCGGTAACGCCAATAAAAGGAAAGGAAAGGGAAGAATGGATCGACCTTATAAATGAAGGAGTTGAGGTAAGCTTTTTCAATCCTATTGAGTGGGACTTAGAAACAGCAAAGAAAGCACTGATAAACAATGGGGCTGAAGTTGTTTTTATAATTAGCAGAGATTATCGAGCAGGAACTGCCTTGGCTGAAAGGTTGGGTTTGGACACAAATCCTGATGGAACTGTAAAATACCTTGATGATCCTTATGATGATATAAATATTAGATTAAGGCCTCATGCTCTTGCTACCAATGGGATATTCATAGTCGGACCCCTTCACAAACCAATGACAGAAGAAGAGGAAATTATAGATGGGGAAAATGCCGCCTATTCAGCATTAGCACTGGTAAAAAGTGAGAAAATCTCTCCTGCTGCAGGTAGAATGGTTTCATATACGAACTACAAAAAATGTGCAGGCTGTGGGCTCTGTGTGGATGCTTGTCAGTATGGAGCGAGAGTGATAGATGTGGATGAAAAGGTAGCAAAAGTTAAGGAAATATTGTGTGAAGGTTGTGCAGCCTGTGTTTCTGCATGTCCTTCTGGCGCGGCAGAAGTCAGACTGTATGAACAAAAATCTATGTTGAGAGCTATACAATCTATTTTGAAATAAGGAGGTTTCAATGGTAGAGTTTGAACCTAAGATAGTTGGCTTTTTTTGCAACTGGTGTACATCTTCAGCAGCAGACCTTGCAGGAACATCAAGACTTCAATATCCTCCGAATGTTAGACCTATAAGGGTGCCCTGCAGTGGCACAGTTGATCCTGTATACCTTTTAAGGGCACTAAGAGAGGGTGCTGACGGTGTTATGATTGGAGGCTGTCATCCAGGTGATTGCCACTATATTACAGGGAACTTGAAAGCAAGAAGAAGGGTAAAGATAATAAAAACGATTCTTGAGAGTTTAGGGCTTGAGCCAGAAAGGCTCTTGCTTGCATGGATAAGTGCTTCAGAGGGGAAAAAGTTTCAACGTGTAGTAACAGAATTTACAGAAAAACTCAAGCAAATGGGACCCTCTACTCTCTCAAAAAAATGGAAATAGGAGGCATAGCAGATGTCAAAAGGCGCATTAATAAAAGAGAATAATCCTAACTTATCTGCTGGTCATTTTTTGGCAGAAATTATAAAGAAAGGGATAGTCAAAGGTATAATACTCCAGAAAGAAATGTTTGAAGGCCAAGGGGTATGGCATTATTTACTAAAGAAACCGGAAGATATTGAGAAATCAAAGGTATTTGTCCCATTTATGGGTTCAAGCGGCGCAACTATATTATCAAAATTTACCAAGGATAAACCTTCAAAGGACCCAATTGCCATTGTGCTGAGACCATGCGAGATAAGGGGGGTGGTAGAACTTATAAAATACAAACAGGTTCAGATGGATAATATCCTTTTAATCGGTATAGACTGTGGAGGTACTTATGAAAGAGTTAACTACTTGGACAATCCTTCTGAGCTTCCAGATGATAAAACAAGATTAAGAAGTGCATGTAAGAGATGTTTGCATATTTCTCCTGAATTTGGGGATATCACGCTTTCCTATTTTGGAGCAGAGAATGGAGTATGGGTCATTCCAACTTCCGAAAAAGGAGAGAAACTCATAAAAGATATGGGATTAACCCTTCAAGAAGTTACACCTGAAAGGGACAATACAATTAAAAGTTTAGTTGAGGAGCACAAATCCGAGAGAGAAAAACAGTTCGCAGAATTTAAAGAACAATACGATGGAATGGAAGGTCAGTTAAAATTCTTCAGTAAGTGTATAAACTGCAAAAACTGCATGGAAAATTGCCCAATATGTTTTTGTAAAGAGTGTTTCTTCAAATCTCCATCTCTCACGTGGGATTCCGAAACATATCTTAGTATGCTGAATTCAAAGGAAGCAGTCAGAATGCCAGAGGACCCTATTTTCTTCCAATGGGGAAGATTAGCCCATATAACACCATCGTGTGTTGGGTGCGGGCTCTGCACAGAAGCCTGCCCTGTTAACATTGATGTTGGACTTATCTTTTCCTATGTGGCTGAGAAAGTTCAGGGTGAATTTGGCTACGAAGCAGGCAGATCTGTGGAAGAGCCTCCGATACTTACGGAATTTGTAGAACATGAATTAGAAGATTTAGCAGAATAGAATAACTGTATGCGGAATTTTTTGGGAAGCAATTCGTGGGCTTGAAAGATTGTTTTTAGGTGTAAAATTCCAAGTGTGATCCAAAAAAAGATTTTGGTATTAGAGTGAGAAAAATAAACTATAATGGAAGGGAAGATGAGTCAAGAACCACCCCGAGGGGCATTGTTAAAAAGGATAGGGAAAAGGAAATCGGGAAAGTCATTGGGTCCTGTGTCGAATCTGGAAGAATATGTTCCACAGGATTGGTGGAGTAGGATCTTCAATTCTCTATATTTGAAAACAGATGCAGATGTAGTGGAAGATCAAAAAATTACTAAGCAGGAAGTGGATCTTTTTACCAGTGTCTTACAGCTTTCCAAAGAGGATAGGATTCTCGATCTGTGTTGTGGTCAGGGAAGACATTCTCTTGAGCTTGCCAGAAGAGGGTTTAAACATTTATATGGGTTAGACCGCTCTCGCTACTTAATCCAAAAGGCAAAGTATAGAGCAAGGAAAGAAAATCTGTGTATTAAATTTAAAGAAGGAGATGCGCGAAAACTTTCATATCCAACTGATAATTTTGATGTGGTTATGATTTTGGGAAACAGTTTTGGATATTTCGAAAGCATACATGATGATCTGAGAGTTCTTGAAGAAGTCCGCCGTGTCCTTAAGCCTTGGGGAAAGTTGCTGATTGATGTTGCAGATGGAAATTACCTAAGAGAAAATTTTCAACCCAGAAGTTGGGAATGGATAGGCAAAAAGTATTTTGTATGCAGGGAACGGTCTCTATCTGTGGACAAACAACGTCTCATATCTCGCGAGGTAATAACTTATGTAAATAAGGGTGTGGTTGCAGACCAATTCTACGCGGAGAGACTTTATTCCCGGGAATTGCTTTCGGAAATTCTTGATAAGGCTAAATTCAGTCAGATAAGCTTTCATGGGCAGATATCTCCAAATTCGCAGAGAAACCAAGATTTAGGAATGATGGAAAAAAGAATAATTATAACTGCCACAGTGAAAAAGGAATGGTCGGGAAAGCCTAAAGAGACCTCAAGAACAAAAAATGTAGTAGTACTTCTGGGAGATCCTTCAAAAAAGGACATAGTTAAACCCAACTCTGTTTTTGATGAGGATGATTATTATGCTATAGACCGTCTTAAAGGAGCCCTAAAAGAGCTTAAAGATTATAATTTCTATTATCTTACTGAGCATGCCAGTTTAATCCACGATTTAGAAAAGCTAAAACCAAAAGTTGATTTTGTACTTAATTTGTGTGATGAGGGCTACGAAAATGACCCTTTAAAGGAACCACATATTCCTGCTCTGCTGGAAATTTTGGATATTCCTTATACTGGTTCTGGCCCCCAAGCTATTGTTAATTGTTTTGATAAATTGATATTAAAAGGGATAGCAAAGGAAATGAATATTCCAGTTCCAGCATCAATTTTCGTGACCTCTGAAGACAGCACCTTTGAGCTTCCATTTAATTTCCCTGGAATAGTAAAGCCTGCTTTTGGAGACGGCAGTTTTGGGATAACTCAAAGTAGCGTGGTTAACAATATGGAACAATTATTTGATGCTGTTTCGGAACTTCGATATAAATTAGGGTATGATAAAGAAATCATCATTGAAGAATTCCTCCCGGGAAAGGACTTGAGTGTTGGAATAATAGGGAATCCTCCAGAGTCCTATAGAATTTTACCTATAATAGAAGCAGATTACTCTTCTCTACCCCCTGAGTATCCACATATAAGCGGGTATGAATCGAAGTGGCTTCCTAATTCTCCTTATTGGAAATTGGAATCTATACCAGCTAATTTACCTGAGCAAATGGAAAACTTTATCATTGAAATGTCTTTAAAATTATTTGCTCGGTTAAAAATTAAGGACTATGCCAGGTTCGATTGGAGACTGGATGCCAATGGGACCCCAAAGTTTCTTGAAGCAAATCCCAATCCTGGTTGGTGCTGGGATGGACATCTTGCTAAAATGGCACAAATTGCAGGAATTACATACACTAAAATGTTGGAGATGATCTTAAGCATTACCGAACGAAGAATTAAGATAAGGGGAAATTCAAAGTCGGATGCTGTCTTCACGATCAACAAGTAACCAACATTTCTGAGAGCAATTTCCTTTTTCCTACCAGAAAGAGGCACAATAGAATTTCGTTCTTTCAGATAAAGGATAAATCCTTTCTTGTGCCATCAAATATCCGAAGGAGTTCATATTAAATAGATAGAGGGCAATTTCTGCCCTCAAGAGTGAGGTTTGATGGAGTAGCTAAAATATACAATTGTTGTAATTGTCTTTCACAAAACGGAAGAATGTTAGGAATCCCCCTCGTGTCATTAGCCATTCGCCTCGGGTAAAAGAGAGAAATCATCCAAAATCAGAGTGAATGATTTTTTTTGTTTCCAAATCCAAAAATGTTCTATAATATAAATCTGATGAGAAAATTTGCTCATTTTAGGATTTATATAATTTTTTTTATGAAAAGAGAATCACTCATTTTAGGAGCTAAAAGCTTAAAATTTACTTTAGGAGGCCACTCATGGCTATTGTATTAACAGGTAATAATTTAACGGTTGATGATCTTGTCAAAGTGGCTCGGTACGGAGAAAAAGTTGAGCTTCATCCAGATGCACTTGAGCGGATTAAGGTTTGTAGAGAGATGCTCGAGGAAAAGATTCAAGCCCGAGAAATCATGTATGGTGTTAATACGGGGATAGGTGAATTTTCTGAAGTTGTTCTCACGGATGAACAAGTGAAACAATTTCAGAAATACCTAATTTATAATCATGCTGCTGGCATTGGTGAGCCTGCTCCCATAGAGTATGTCAGGGGAGCAATGCTTTCAAGGGCTAATGTTCATGCAAATGGAAACTCAGGTATCCGCCCGGAAATAACGCTTACACTTATTGAAATGTTGAACAAGGGTTTGACTCCGTATGTTTGTCAGAAAGGTTCTGTTGGCGCTTCGGGAGACCTTGCTCCCATGGCGCAGATAGCACTTCTTATGTTGGGTGAGGGAAAAGCTTATTACAAAGGTGAGCTTTTAGAAGGTAAGGTTGCAATGGAAAGAGCTGGAATCAAGCCTCCAGGCTTGAAGGCGAGAGATGGATTGGGAACTATTAATGGGTCAAATTTTCTAACTGCTATGAGTGCAATATTCCTATATGATGCTGAGAGGTGGTTGAAACAGGCAGAAATCGCAGCAGCTATGTCTCTTGAGGCGCTGATGGCAAACATGAAGCCGTATACACCTCTTCTGCATGAGGCGAGGGGATTCAAGGGAGCTATTCGCACAGCCAGAGCCATACAGAAAATCATTTCAGGAGGGGATCTTGCAGAAGGACGATTGAAAGTAAAAGTGCAAGATGCTTACTCTATGCGTTCAACTCCTCAAGTTATTGGTGCTGCCCATGACGCTCTTGATTATGCAAGATCTCAGGTTGAAATAGAATTAAATGGGGTTGGTGATAATCCTGTGTTTTTCCCCGAGCTAAAGCTTCAACTTACTGGGGCCAATTTTCAAGGAACTCCGGTTTCTTTGCCAATGGATATGGCTGGTGCTGCTGTTACCATGGTTAGTGTTATGAGCGAAAGACGAATGAACAGGTTGAACAATCCTGCACTCAATAGTGGATTGCCTCCATTTTTAACAAAAGGGGCGGGGATGATGTCAGGATTTATGCTCAGTCAATATACAGCAGATATGTTGATAGTGGAACAAAGGATTCTTTCCATGCCTGCATCTATTCAATCAATTCCCGCTGCTGCCGATCAGGAAGATTTTGTTTCAATGGGTATGAATACTGCTATAAAAAATATGCAGATTCTTGATAATGCTTACGGTATTCTTGGTATTGAATACATGGCTGCAGCACAGGCTCTTGATCTCAGGGATTACAAAATAGGAAAAGGAACACAGATTGCCAAAGATGTTATTAGGAGGCATGTAGATTTTCTTGAGATTGATAGACCACTGTATAAGGATCATACTAAAATGAAAGAGCTTGTTAAATCTTGTGAAATTCTTGAAGAAGTTGAAAAGGAAGTGGGGCCTCTGGATTAAAGAAAGTTTGCTTTGAAGTATATATTGTTATTAGTGTTTGGTGAATCAGGCAAATAAAGGAGACAGCCAGTAGAACCCTGAGCGTTAAGCTTTACTATAGTAACCGATATTTACTCTGACGCTTATGATTTATCCAGAGACCCTCTCAAGGATAAATTTCAAATCAGAAGATGAAATATGTTAAATAGCTGTTTCTGCTACTTTATTTTCACATGGCAGGGAGATGGCTGTAAATGATTGTAGGATTGATCTGGGTAAGCTCAGGATATACCGGTCCTATACTCATCTTTGACCGATCCTGGGGAAAGAGCTGTGTGGAAAACTTTATGAGTATAAATTAATACCCTGAATCTTCCTCTTGTACAGCCACCTTATTTTTTCCACAATGTGGATTTTCAATTTATTTCATCTTCATTTCTAAAATTGGTCGTGCCACGCATAATTATATACATTTATGTGAATTTCCTCTTGACTTTTTCGATAAAACATGGTATCTTACTCATATGTTTTTAAGAACTAAAACTTTCACAAACAGGGACGGGAGGAAAAGAACTTACCTATATCTCGTCCACTCTTATAAACAAAAGGGTAAAGTAAAGCAAAAGAACTATCTTCTTGGCAGACTCCAGCACCTGCAGAAGAAAGGAATGATAGACAGAATGATAAAAGCACTCCTTAGCTTCTCCAAACAACGCTGGATAAACCAGCAGGAGCTATTTTGCAGAAGAAGGAAAAGAGCTGGGTCCTGCATACATATTCAGGAAACTTTGGGAAAGAGCAGGACTTGGGGAACAACTGAGGAAGATAGGT
>WFSJ01000045.1 GCA_015486055.1 Acidobacteriota bacterium | reverse complement strand
TGTGTTCTTTTTAGAATACGCAATTTTTAGAGCGGGATCTTGACAATAAAGGCTTTCAATTTAGAATTTATTTATGAGTGATTACAGGGAATGGCTTTTATTCTTGGCGATATTTTTGGCCCTGAGTCTCGTTGGAATTCTTCTTGTAAGAATTTTAATAAGGATATTCACCGGACTGACGAAGAAGACGAAGACCAACCTTGACGATCTTATTGCCAAGGCATTGAAAATTCCCCTTAACCTTGCAGCTATCGTAATAGCAGCGTATATAACTATTTATTTTGTAAAGCTTCCTCCCTCCTATTTGAAAGTCATTGAAAGGGCACTATTTGTTCTGGCCGTCCTTTTTGTAACAATCGCAGTAAATAATATTTTCAAAGCCATAATGGACTGGCTTCAGGAAACATCCGGAGATAAGGAATTCCTGAGGAGATTTCTTCCCATTTTAAATACAATGGAAAAACTCTTTGTATGGACAGTAGCAGTGATGATAATCCTTAGGAGATTCAACTATGATATTTCCTCTCTTATAGTTTCTTTGGGCGTGGGATCTTTGGCAATAGGTCTGGCGGCTCAGGATACCCTTTCAAACATGTTCGCAGGATTTACACTGCTTTTTGACCAGCCTTTCAGGGTTGGGGATAGGGTGAAGCTTGAAAGCGGAGAGTTCGGGGATGTCCTTGAGATCGGGCTCCGCTCCACAAAGATAAAAACAGTTGAGAACTATGTCCTTGTTGTTCCAAATGCCACCCTTGTGAAGACAAAGGTGCTGAATTATCACCTTCCGGAGGAAAGAAGCATTGGCAAAGTCAATATAGGCGTTTCTTATAGCTCTACCCCTGAGAAGGTTAAGAAAGTTCTTGTGAAATCAGCCCTGGAGGTTGAGGATGTTATGAGAAAGCCTGCGCCATCTGCCTTTTTTACCGAATTCGGGGATTTCTCCCTTAATTTCCTACTTGTATTTTCTGTTAATGACCCAAAAAAGGTATTTTCAACGAAGGACAGGGTCAATGAAAAGATCCTTGAGAACTTCGGTAAAGAAGGCATAGATATTCCCTTCCCGATTCAGACAATATATTTAAGGAGAGAAGATGAGAGCAAAAATTGAAGTTTTTTTAAAAGAAGGTGTCCTTGACCCACAGGGAGAGACAATAAAAAGAGCTCTTTATACCCTTGGATATAGCTCAATAAAAGATGTAAGGCAAGGAAAGGTCTTCTATATAGAGCTTAAGGATAAGAACCCGCAGGGAATTCTTGAAGAGATAGCAAGGAAAGTCCTAGCAAATCCTGTTATTGAGGATTTTAGATGGGAAGTAGAAAGGTAAAGTTCGGAATTGTCGTTTATCCTGGGACGAATTGCGACATGGACACGCATTATGTGATAAAGGAAGTGGCTGGTGAAGAAGCCCAATATTTATGGCACGAGGACCTGGATCTTAAGGGCTCCCAGGTTGTTGTCCTTCCAGGAGGCTTTTCCTATGGGGATTACCTTAGGAGCGGCGCGATAGCCAGATTTTCCCCGATAATGAAGAAGATCAAGAAGTTTGCTGAGAAAGGAGGGCTCATAATAGGAATATGCAATGGTTTTCAGATATTGCTTGAGTCAGGACTTCTTCCAGGGGCAATGCTGAGGAACAGGGGATTGAGGTTTATATGCAGCTTTGAAGAGCTCCTTGTTGAAAACGATGAGACCCCATTTACCCTTCTTTACACGAAGGGTGAAAGGTTAAGGATGCCTATAGCCCATATAGATGGGAACTATTTTGCAGAGATAGATGTTCTTTCTGAGCTTGAGAGGGAAAGAAGAATAGTTTTCCGCTATATAAACAATCCTAATGGCTCTGCTCATGACCTTGCGGGAATAATAAGTAAAAAAGGAAATGTTTTTGGGCTAATGCCCCATCCTGAAAGGGCCTCAGAAGCGCTTTTAGGCTCAGCCGATGGACTCAGGGTATTCCTCTCTGCGGCCAAATATGTGAGGGAGTCATGATAGAAAAAAAACTTTTACAGGAGCATAACCTTAAGGAAGATGAGTATGAAAGGATAAAAGAAATCCTTGGCAGGGAGCCAAATCTTGTGGAGCTTGGGCTCTTTTCTGTGATGTGGTCAGAGCACTGTTCCTATAAAAGCTCAAGAGTTCATCTTAAGAAACTTCCAACAGAAGGAAAATACCTGATTCAGGGGCCGGGAGAAAATGCTGGCATCGTTGAAGCTGGAGGGAAAGCCATTGTCTTTAAGGTTGAATCTCACAATCATCCTTCCTTTATTGAACCATATCAGGGAGCAGCAACAGGGGTAGGAGGGATCCTAAGGGATATTTTCACAATGGGAGCAAGGCCTGTTGCCGTTCTGGATTCGCTTCATTTTGGTCCTTTAGACAGGCCGGGGAACAGGACGATAATGGAGGGAGTTGTGAGCGGAATCGCGGGATATGGCAATTCGGTAGGTGTCCCTACAGTTGGAGGGGAAATAGACTTTGAGGAAGAATTTTCCCACAACCCTCTCGTTAATGTTATGTGCGTTGGGATTGCGGAGAAGGACAGAATATTCTATGCAAGGGCTGGGGAACCAGGGCTTTTTCTCATATATGCTGGGGCTCCAACAGGAAGGGATGGGATCCACGGAGCTACAATGGCTTCTGCTGAATTCGGGGAGGAGACAGAGCAAAAAAAAGTGAATGTTCAGGTAGGAGACCCTTTTAGAGAAAAGCTCCTAATAGAAGCAACCTTGGAAGTTATGGAGAGGAATCTTATTGTCGGCATTCAAGACATGGGAGCGGCAGGACTTACATCTTCTTCTTCAGAGATGGCGTCAAAGAGCGGTGTAGGCGTTGAACTTTACCTTGATAATGTTCCTCTCAGGGAGGAGGGAATGAACCCGTATGAGCTCCTTCTTTCGGAATCCCAGGAGAGAATGCTTATGGTTGCGAAGAGCGGTAAGGAAGAGGAGATAAGGCGTATATTCAGGAAATGGGGAGTAAATGCAACGGTTGTAGGAAAAACCACAGATGATAATAAATTCAGAGCAGTGTGGAAAGGAGAGATTGCAGCAGATGTCCCATTGGATTCCTTGGCAGAAAATGCCCCTAAATATAGCAGGCCATATAGCGCTCCGAAGCATGACGAGCGTTTTGACAAAAAGTGGCTTAGAAAAAAGAACTGGGGGAATGTTCTGAGGAAAATTCTTGCGAGCGAACATTTTGCATCGAGAGAATGGGTGTATCAGCAATATGATCATATGGTCCAAACAAACACAGTGCTTCTTCCGGGCTTAGGCCCGTCTGTTCTCAGGATAAAGGGACAGAGAGAGGGGATAGCCCTTACAATAGATTCCAATCCATCATGGGGGAGGAGCAACCCAAAGCAAGGGGCAGTTCTTACGGTTGCAGAGAGTTTCAGGAACCTTGCAACAGTAGGTGCTGAGCCTCTTGGAATAACAAACTGTCTTAACTTCGGAAACCCTGAAAAGCCCGAGATAATGGGGCAATTTGCTGAGACAATTGATGGAATGAGAGAAGCTCTTGAGTTCTTTCAAGTTCCTGTAACTGGAGGAAATGTCAGTTTTTATAACGAAACAGAGGGGGGAACAGTTCCACCAACTGTGGCAATAGGCACGGTTGGCCTTGTTGAGGACGTTTCAAATCTTCCGAGGCCTGAAAGAGTAAAGGAAGGAGATGGAATTTACCTTCTGGGGTGGACAGGAAGAGACCTCGGCTCCTCAGTTTATCTAAGGATTGCGTTCGGTGAAAGGGGAGGGAAAATTCCAGAAATAGATCTCCAAAGAGAGAAAAAACTTCACAGGGAAATTATAAGGCTCGTAAGAGAAAAAAGGGTATCCTATACCTTTGATCTCTCTCCTGGAGGGCTTCTTCCTAATTTTGCAGAAGCCCTTTTCAAGATAGGGAAGGGTGCTACCCTAAAAATAAATCCTGAAATAGAAGAAGTTTTTTATCTCTTTGGTGAAAGCCCATCAAGGATGATTGTCATTTCTTCCCATGAAATTGAGGCCAGTGTTCCTGTTAGAAAAATAGGAGAAATAGGTGGCGAGAGATTAAGCGTTCATTTAAGGGGAGAGGAGATAATAAACGAGAGTGTCCACGAACTTGAAAGAGGCTGGAGGAGCTTTTTCCCAGAGATTTTCAACCCTTAATTTCCAAGAAATTATGAAAAGGAAATTACCTTAAGATAACTCTTGAAAGTTAAACCAAAAGATTGTATAATTATTGTTTAAGAGGAGAAAAATGGAAAGATATCTTAAGAAAATATATCCTTTGCTTCTTTTTATATTGCTTCCCATTCCACTTTTAGCATATGTTGGTCCTGGGGCAGGCTTTGCTTTTCTTGGGTCATTTTTCTTCGTATTCCTTGCCTTTTTCGTAGCTATATTTAATCTTTTAACTCTCCCTATAAGAGCTCTTATAAGGGGAATTAAAAAGGCAAGGGTGAGGAGGAAGGCTAAGATAAAGAGGCTCATAGTCCTTGGATTTGATGGTATGGATTATTCTCTTACAAAGAAATTGATAGAAAAAGGAGAACTTCCCAATTTTGGGAAACTTGCAAGAGAAGGAAGTTTCCTTCCTTTAAAGAGCACAGAGCCACCTCTTTCACCGGTTGCTTGGTCAACATTTACGACTGGCGTTAATCCGGGGAGACATAACATTTTTGACTTTCTTGCAAGGGATCCAAAAACATATATGCCGAGGCTTTCATCTTCTGAAATTCTTCCGCCAAAAAGGATTTTAAAATTAGGAAAACTGGAGATACCCATTTCAAAACCAAAGATAGAGCTTTTAAGGAAGAGCAAAGCCTTCTGGAAAGTCTTAGGAAACAACGGCGTATATGCTCAAGTTCTCAGGGTCCCATTTACATTTCCCCCTGAGAAATTTTATGGAACTCAACTTGCAGGGCTTGGAACTCCTGACCTCAGAGGAACTCAGGGAACATTTACCTATTTTTCTGAAGAAAAGGATGATGTATTTGAGCTCTCAGATGGCCTTTGCATAAAGCTTAAAAAAAATGATGGCTATTACGAAGGGAGAATTCCCGGTCCCCCCAATCCTTTCAAGGGAGGAGAAACCCTTTACAAGGAATTTAAGGTGGTCCCATTATCGGAGGACAAAGCAAAAATCAAAACTGAAGACAACGAGATGACCATAGAGAAGGGGAAACTTTCCCCTTGGTTCAAGATGGATTTCAAGGCAGGGCTTGTAAAAGTCTCCGGAATTTCTCAGTGGTACCTTCATTCTCTTTCTCCTGTAAGTCTTTATCTTTCTCCTATAAACCTTAATCCGGAGAAGCCGGCAATGCCACTTTCTCATCCAGCGATATTTGCAGTTTACCTTGCTAAGAAAAACGGTCCGTTCGCCACCCTCGGGATGGCAGAGGATACCTGGGGACTTAATGAGGGAGTCCTTGATGAAGAAGGTTATATTCAACAGGTATACGGAGCAAATAGAGAGAGGGAAAAATTCTTCTACGATGCCCTTAAAAAAGTAAAAGATGGCGCTGTTGTCTCCGTATTTGAGTATCCAGATAGAATACAGCATATGTTCTGGAGATATATAACTCCAGATTCACCTGCCCCAAGGGATAGCAAGAAGAAAGAGGTGAAAGAGGCGATATACAATGTTTACAGGGATGCAGACAGAATAGTTAAGGAAACGGTTAAATATTTAAAGAAGGGAGAGGTTCTTATAATAGTTTCTGACCATGGGTTCGGAAAATTCGTCCGGGGTGTGAACATAAACGAGTGGCTAAAGGAAGAGGGGTATCTAAATCTTAAAGAGGGGAAAAGCGAAAGCAGAAAATGGTTCGCGGATGTTGATTGGTCAAGGACAAAAGCTTATGGGTTTGGTCTTGCTGGTATTTATCTGAATCTTAAAGGAAGGGAGGCCCATGGGATAGTGGATAAATCTGAGGCAGAGGCCCTAAAAAATGAAATAAAACAAAAGCTTGAAGTTCTATATGATGAAGAAAAGGGAGAAAGTTCAATAAAACATGTTTTTTTAAGGGAGGAGATATATAATGGACCCTATACAAAAAATGCTCCAGACATTATTGTAGGGTATAAAGTTGGCTATAGGGTCTCATGGGAATCTGCGGTTGGCAAAGTTGGAGGGAAAGTTTTTGTTGATAATATAAGAAGATGGAGTGGTGACCACGATTTTACTTCGGACCAAATACCAGGAATATTTTTCTCAAATAGAAAGGTAAAAAATCAACATCCCACTCTTGCAGATATTCCTCCAACCGTTTACGAGCTTTTCGGAATTAAGACTCCTTCCTTTGTGGAAGGAAAAAATCTGGGGGTAAGACTATGAAAAGGAGGGAATTTATCAAGCTTACAGCAGCTGCATTTGCAGCTCCTTATTTTTTCTCAAGAAATTTGTGGGCAGAAAACAGGGCTAATCAAAAGGTTCTTGTCCTTGGAATAGATGGGCTTGCTCCTGATACTGCCTTCAGAATGGCTATGAATGGAGAGCTTCCGAACATAAAGAAGTTCCTTGAAAGCGGATACCTTCACAAAATGAACACAACCCCGCCTCCCCAGAGTCCTGTAGCTTGGGCGAGCTTCATTACCGGAAGGGACCCAGGAGGATATGGAATCTATGATTTTATCCACAGGGATCCTAAGACCTATATGCCGAAGTTTTCTCAATCTGATTCTATCCCTGCAAGCCATTTTGTGAAACTTGGGAGCTGGAAGATTCCATTAAAAGGGGGAAAGATAGTTCTGAACAGAGGTGGTAAGGCTTTTTGGGAGTATCTTGAGGCAGCCGATATAGATTCAACGGTTTTTAAGGTACCTGCTAATTATCCCCCTTCTGAAACGAAGGCAAGAACAGTTTCTGGGATAGGGACCCCTGATCTTTTAGGGACATATGGAACTTATTACCTTTATACAAGCGATGAAAGAGAGGCTCAGCAGGACCTTTCAGGAGCGAGGATATTTTATGTATATTTCAATGAGTACGGGGAATCTGAGGCAGAAATAGAGGGGCCTGCGAACCCTCTAAAGGAGGAGGAAGAACCTCTGACAATACCCTTCAAGATTTATCTTGATAGGGACTCAAGGAGCGCAAGAATAGATATTCAGGGTAATGAGATCCTTCTTAAGGAAGGAGAAATGAGCCGTTGGATAGAGCTTAATTTTGAGGTGATAACAGGAGTTCAATCAATAAAAGCAATAGTCAGACTCATACTCCTCGAAGCCAATAAAAAATTCAGACTTTATATTTCTCCTCTCTGCGTTGACCCCAAGGATCCTGCCCTTCCCATTTCAACGCCAAAATCCTATTCAAAGGAACTTGCTGAGAAACTCGGGATTTTTCATACGCTTGGCCTTCCAGCAGACACAAAGGCGTTGAGCAACTTAACTTTTTCCGTTGGCAACTTCATAACCCAGTCCATGTCAATACTTGATGAGAGCAACAAAGTGTATCAATACGAGCTTGAAAGGTTCCTTTCCTTAAAGAAGGGGTTTCTATTTATGTATTATTCAGCCTTGGACCAGGGTCAGCATATGTTCTGGGCCTTAAGCGATAAAAAACATCCATATTATCATCCTGATGATACAAGAAGGTATGGAAACATGGTGGCAGAACTTTACAGAAGATTTGACAAGGTGTTTGGCTACACCATGAAAAAGGTTCCAAAGAATATTCCCATAATAATAGTATCCGATCATGGGTTTGCACCATTTAGGAGAAGAGTAAACATAAATACATGGTTATTAAAAGAAGGTTATCTAAAGCTGAGCACAGGAGATTACGATGGAGCCACCATAATGGAGGAAGCTAAGTGGGGTGAAAGCAGGGCTTATTGTATTGGGCTTAATGGCCTTTACATAAATCTTCAGGGGAGGGAAGCAGAAGGGACCGTAAAACCTCAGGAAAAGAGAAAGCTTATGGAGGAAATAAAAGGGAAACTTCTTGACCTAAAAGACCCGGAAACAGGGGAAAAGCCGATAACTGCTGTTTTTATTACCGAGGATATATTTTCAAAGGATTACCAGTACAGGGCCCCTGATTTTATTGTTGGTTTCAATAGAAACTACAGGATGGATAATTCCTCAGCAATTGGGGGTCTGACAAAGGAGGTTGTTTACGACAATATGGACTGGTGGAGCGGAGACCACTGCATAGATCCGGCTAAGGTTAAGGCCAGTCTTTTCTCAAATTTCAGGATAAAAAATGAAAACCCATCGATGTGGGATATACCAGCAACAATTCTAAAACTATTTGGAATAGAAACACCCCCAGACATGAAGGGGCGGTCACTTATATAGGAGGTAAAAAATGGCAAAAAAAATCAAAATCAGCGATGAAGCCTATGAAAAGGCGAAAGAAATAGTTGAGAAAAAGGGATATTCCTCAGTTGAAGAACTACTGGAACATCTTGTTGATAGAGAATATACAGAGCATTCAGAGGGAGGTTCAGAAGAAGATAGGCTGAAGGGCCTTGGCTACATTTCCTGATGGAAACAGCGGTAAAATTTTCTACAAAGATAACGAACATTTTACTTTTCCCTTTTAATGGAATTAACCCTTTTTTTGGTGTTTTATGGTTGAGCATAATCTCCTCAATAATTATCCTCTTTGTTTACAAATGGGTTTCTTCGCCTTCCTTGATAAGAAAGGCCAAGAACAGGATAAAAGCGAACATTCTGGCTATAAGAATTTACAAGGACCAATGGAAAGTAATAATTCTCTCGTTTTTTTCCTCTATTTTTAATGTAGGGAAGTATTTTCTCCTGAATCTAATGCCCCTGATGGTTCTTCTTCCAGTTCTTTTTCTCCTTTTTGTCCAAATGGAATGGAGATATGGTATAAGACCATTGAGGCCGGACGAGGAAACGACTGCGAAAGTAAAATATGTAGAGGATGACAATATTTCCCTTATCCCTTCTAATTTTTATAAAGAGGAAACCGTGGTGAGAATTCCTGCATTGAATGAGGTTGACTATAAAGTAAAAATCCTTGGGAAAGGCAAGGGAAATCTTCTTTTCAAAGGGGATAACTACAATTTTTCCAAGGAAGTAATTTCAGGATTAAAGGGAAATGTTATGGTCCCTGTGCGTTTTTCATCCCCAGAGGTTTCCATGCTTTTATATCCTTGGGAGCCGCCCATAAGAAATCAGGCAATTAAATGGGTGAAGATAAAATATCCATCAACTTTGATAAATTTCCTTGGCATAAAGATGCACTGGATTATATGGTATCTTATTCTTGTTGTTGTTTTTGTGCTCCCTGTTCACAAAAAATTCGGTATAGAATTCTAATTTAGGTATTTTTTATAAATAGAAGTGACACACAATATTAAAGAAAACAACAAAAAAAATGCAGCTCAGACAGAAAAGGAAAATTAAAAAAGGAAATCTCTAAAAACAAAGAAAAAGAACGAGAAAAGGAAAGGGGAAAAACTAAAATTCCCTGGTTGTTTCTGGAAAAACCCCAGAATCCACCCTCTATATTTCCATAAT
>WFSJ01000044.1 GCA_015486055.1 Acidobacteriota bacterium | reverse complement strand
TGTGTTCTTTTTAGAATACGCAATTTTTAGAGCGGGATCTTGACAATAAAGGCTTTCAATTTAGAATTTATTTATGAGTGATTACAGGGAATGGCTTTTATTCTTGGCGATATTTTTGGCCCTGAGTCTCGTTGGAATTCTTCTTGTAAGAGCTTTAGCTCATCTTTAACACCAGCCAGAGTGCAAATTGGCTTATAAAGCTGTAGAATAAACAGGGAGCTCTCCATTCCCTTTTAAAGATGGGTTGGAAGTAAACTTTACCTAAACCTTACCGATTTTTCATTTAGACATGCGAAAAGTTATCGTAAAGATGATCAAAGCAATCATGAAAATCCCTAAGGTGGATTCCGCTGCGGACAGAGCTTGGGCAATATGTCCTATTTCTAAGTTGGGCACAATGTTTGAATACCCAAGACTTGTGAAGGTAATTGCGCTGTGGTATAGGTAATCCCAATAGTCAGGTTTATACGATACATTCCCTATATATTTAGCAATTCCCCCTGTTAACCAGAAAAGAATAGAAAAGAGAAGAATGATAAAGAAAGAAATGATAAACGGCATGTGAACTTTCACTCCATAACCTGTAAGAACTTTGAGTATAAACCAATCATATAACCACGAGCGTATCCAACTCAAGCCCCCTTTGTTTTTTAGAAGCTTCCTTTTTGCTTCACTTCTTCTGTAGTGTATATCAAGGGCTTTATCTGTTTCCCCATTCTGGATATAGAAGTAATAAAGCACATTGTAAACTTTATAAGATGCATCGTATAATTTCCTTTTGTTTACCCTGTACAAAAGGTTGTCTATATTGCTGCTTATCTTTTGAAAATCCTTTTCCTTCACTTCTAAACATTTTTCCTTTTTTAATAAACTATAAAAGCATTCATTTTTTATATCAAGAAAAGCAACTTCGTCTTCCACTAATACATATCGCACTAAACCCTGTTTCAAAAGATCTTTGTAGATATCAGGAAAGACTTTTTCTAATTCTTTTATGTCTATGATCGCTTTTTTTCTCTTTTTACCTGCAAGATCGGCCACTATCTCGTTTATCTCCTTTTTGTCTTCAAATATGATGTTTCTTAAGGTTTTTGTGTTATCTATATAGGTTTGGAAAAGATTGGAATGAGTAAGCGTCGCACCAGTAAAATCTGTCTCGAAATTAGCTCTTGCCCCCAAAAAGTCAGCTCCTTCAAGATTCGCTTCCCCAAGATTAGCTCCCTTGAGGTTTGCTTCTCTGAGAAAAGCTCCTTCAGCTTTAGTTCCTCTGAGATCAGCTCTTTCAAGATTCGCCCATCCTAAATTGACTCCCTTGAGGTTTGCTTCTCTGAGAAAAGCTCCTTCAAGATTCGCTCCCCAGAGATTGGCTCCTTCAAGTCTGGTTCCCCCGAGGTTAGCTCCTTCAAGATTCGCTTCTCTGAGGTCAGCTCCTTCAAGATTCGCCCATCCGAGGTCAGCCCCTTTAAGGTTTGCTTTCCTGAGGTCAGCTCCTTCGAGGTTTGCTTCCCTGAGATATACATTTCTTATGGCAAGCTTTTTTAACCTCTCTAATTTTCCCTTAGATGGTTCTTTCCCATCTACTCTTTCATGCCAGTAGCAGTAATCTTTTCCAGAAACTGCATCTACAGGGCATTCCCATCCATCTTCTATTTTGAATTTGCATTTCGCCATTTTTCTCCTCCTGTAAAAATTAAATGTATTACATTTTCAGACTTATGTCAATTTCTGATGACTATGTGCTTGTTTTTTGGAACCAGAATAGAACTACTTGATGCAGAATAAAAGCTATAAAGTAGAAATTTATGTTACAATGATATCTGAGATAAAAAAGTCAGGGGGTAAAAAAATGGCTAAAAAATATCATGTGGTAATAATTGGTGGAGGTCCTGGAGGAGTAGCAACGGCTCTTTCCGCAAGGAATACTTATCCTGAGAAGGAAATATTGTTGATAAGGAAAGAAAAAACAGCTCTGATTCCATGTGGCATTCCGTACACACTTCATACGCTTGAAAAGGTAGAGGACGATATCCTTCCAGATGCTTCTTTAGAGAAGAACAAAATAGAGGTAAAAATTGACGAAGTTATAGGGGCAAATGGTAGAAGATTATCTCTTAAAAGTGGAGAAGAAGTAGAATGGAACAAATTGGTCTTGGCTATCGGTGCAAAGCCTTTTGTGCCCCCAATCCCTGGAATTAACGAGAATGGGGTCTATTTTGTAAAAAAAGACATAAATTATCTAAAAGAGCTTAAGGAAAGGGTAGAAAAATCACAAAGAGTTCTAATTGTAGGGGGAGGATTCATAGGGGTTGAAATGGCTGATGAACTTCTGAAAAAAGGCAAAGAAGTAGTCATTGTAGAGATACTTCCCTCCCTTCTGCCCCTTTCTATGGATCCGGAATTCGGGAAAATGGTAGCAGAAGAATTGAGGGAAAGGGGAGCAGAAGTTCATATAGGAGTCTCCGTTAAGAAAATTGGGAAGGGCCCAAGTGTAAAAGAGGTAGAGCTGGAGAATGGAAGAACGATACCCACTGACCTCGTAATTGTAGCCACAGGCTATAGGCCTAATCTGGGCCTGGCTGAGGAATTGGGCCTTGAGATAAATGAGAGATATGGAATAATTGTGGACGAGTATATGCGAACTTCCAAGAAGGATATATTCGCAGTGGGGGACTGTGTTGCCAAGCGTCACTTCCTTACAGGAAAATATTCAAAACTTATGTTAGCATCATCTGCCATGGCTCAGGGAAGACTTGCAGGCTCTAATCTATCCGAATTAAAGGTTGTTAAAGGATTTTTAGGAACCCTGGGAACCTTTTCCACAAAGATTGGGAAATCCGCGTTTGCTTCCGTCGGCCTTACCGAAAGAGAGGCAAAGTCCTCTGGCATTGACTATGTTGTGGGCACCTATGGAACAGTGGATAGACATCCTGGAAAACTTCCTGGGGTAAGTAGAGTATTCGTTAAACTAATATTTGCCCGCTATTGCCATTTTCTTCTTGGGGCGCAAGTTAAAGGAGGAGATTCAGTTGGAGAACTTATAAATATGTTCGCCGTGATGATACAGCGGAAAATGACAGATATGGAAATAGACACTCTCCAGATAGGTACCCATCCATTATTGACCTCTTCTCCTATTGTATATCCTGTAATAAATGCTACAGTAAATGCCATCATAAAGTGGTATAAAAAATGATTTGCCTCTCTGGGCTTAAGCTCCCAGCAGGCCTCATTGAAGTTATAAATTAACTTTAATCTTGCTCAGGAGGAAGATATTAACTCTGCCGTGTCCACATTGTAGAAATCTCTCAGAAGTTCATAGAGCTCAGGGTGATGCTTCTGAAGGAGAAGGGGAGTCTCAAAGAAGGCCTCTGTTGCTACTGCAAAAAGCTCTGCCTCGTTTTTTCCAGCATAAGGCCTTAAAACAGAGTTTCCCTCCATCGCTTTTTGCCACTCGTTATGGATTATCTTTTTCCAGTAAGGTATGACAGAGGACGGAAGTCTATTTATCGGGAGACCTCCTGCCTGGCCGTCTTCCCAATCAAAGTAGTGAGCAAGTTCATGATAGATAACATTGTATCCGCTTCCCGGGTGTTCTAAACTAAAAATCAGACTTCCCTCCGCAATTATCATCGGACCATTTCTTGGCGCTTCTCCTGCAAAGTCCCCTTTCCCAAGCTCGTAATTCTCGTTAAATCGCTCGCTCGGATAAACTAAAACCCCATCTCTTGTAGGTGGCTCCCAATTGGGCCTTCCGTGAAGCACTGTTGCAACCCCTGCGGCAATTGTAAGCTTAAGAAAAGGGTCTATATCCCTGTTTTGAATCCCTCTTATTGGAAAATCGCTAAGAAATATCTGAACATCTCTTTCAAAATGTCTTTTTCTATCTTCGTTAAGAAGCCTGTAAAATCTGGATATTCTGTTTAAATGTTCCCTCCATCGTTGCGGGAAAGAATTTCTTACTGCTTTCCAGCGCCTTAATGACCTTTTTAATGCGAAGTAGAGATAAATAGCCAGAACCAGCAGGGTAATTGGAATTAAAAGAAGGCTTTTTGCCAGAAAGGCGAAGAATAACCCTACAAGAACAATTATTGTTGAATATGTTACCACAAAAATCTTATCAATCTTGTAAATTACCTGCACTATTTATAAGACCTCATCTACTTTTCTCATTTTTATTATCTGTCCTTCTATTTATATTACTTTTAGTCTGTATCCTACCGAGGTTTTATTTTTAACGAAGTCCTGAGCTTTTATGATTAAGATGTGCCAACCGAGAGGGATTTCAATATCAAGGAATGCCCTTCCGCTGTCGTAATCATAATCAGGAATGTATTTCCTCCCGTCAAGGACGAATTCTATCTTCGGAGGGTTCACTCCTGAGCCGTTATCCTTTATTACCGCCCTTATTCCCCACCTGCAAAGTCTGACTTTCTTTATCTTTGGGGGAAGAATATCCCTGGCAAGGACGAATCCACCAAGCAGCTTAGTGTTTGCGGTCCAGTATTGTCCTTCTCTATCTCCGCCGAGAAAAGCCCACCCATTCCCGAACTTTCTGAAAATTCCAACCCTGTTCGGCTCTGAACCCTCAGGGATTTTAATCTTCACTTTTCCATTATATCTTAAAAGGGCTTCCTGCGGGGTTATAATAAAGAAAGGCGATACAGGGATAACCCCATCTGGTAGGGAAAGCTTTGCCTTTGTTATAGAAGCCTTCTTCACACCTGGAAAACTTCCCTTCTTTATGGAAAATTCTGCATCTGAAACAGAATCATCTACCACAATTGAAAATCCATTCTTCATGACTCGTCCCTTCTCTCTTGGGGATAGCACAAGAAAACATCTATTGTTACAGTAAAGAGGAAAGGAGGCAAATGTATTGTCTACATAAATTTTTTCCCAACCTATATGTTCCTCAACCCCAAGAGGCTCCACTGTCTCTCTCGAATCAAGGGCTTCTCCTTTTTCAAGAACAATCCAAGGAGATATGTATTTTCCCCAGGAAGCTTTAACTTTAAAAACTTCCCCATTTTTTATTTTGTCAAGGTTCGTTTTTTCCCAATCCTCCCCCCTTTTTACCATAACCTTTTTTAAAAGTTTAGTATTTATCTTCCCGTTTTTATATGGGGGCAGGACATGGACAAGTTTCAAAGAAGCAACACTTACTTTCCCATGTTCATTTATCCCTTTTATAGTGAGTGAGTGCCTGCCTTTCCTTATGCAAATCGGCGGTGAACCGAATTCAGGGATTGAGTAAAAAGGTGCCTTTGTTGAAGATATGGCTATATTAAAGATTCTTCCTGCAAGGTAGTTCTCGCTGAATGTAAATTTTTCCCCTTTATAATGAAAAATCCTTTTCCCATCAAGGTAAGCCTCAATGGAATAAACTCCACATCTACCCTTGCATTTTTCATACGCTTCCAAAAAGAACCTGAAACAGCCGTGAACAGGAATTTGCTCATATCTGTAAATTTTCCCGATTTTTCTGAATCTTCCGTGAAATCTTGTTGGCCTCATCCCAACGAAGCTTCCACTGTCAGCAATTTCAAGGATAAATTTTCCGAAGACAACTTTACCGATAGGTGCGTTCAGAAAGAATAGAGGATTTAAAGGTTCCATTTCTCCTTTTCTTATTTCAAAGTGGAGGTGAGGTCCTCCTGCTCCCATTGCACCTGAATACCCTATAATTTGCCCCTTTTTTACCTTTATAGTTCTTTTTAGATAACATGTCCCTAAATATTTCGTTCCCTTTGCCCTTGCTGACTTTTTTATAAGGTCTTCAAGGCCCAATACTTTGTTCTCAAACTTCCTCAGATGACCGTAAACTGTGACATATCCTCCTGAATGTCTTATGTAGACTGCCTTTCCGAAGCCATACCATCCGTAAAAAATCCTGAAGATTTCCCCTGCCTCTGCTGCTCTTACTGGAAGTCCCTCTTTCCTATAAGTTGAGAGGTCAACTCCGCCATGAAAGTGAGTTGTCCTGTATTCGTAGAAATTTGATGTGAGGGCGGTGAACGGAAACAAAGGCCAGGAGAACTGGGAAGCAACCGAAAAGAATGTGAAAAGAAGGAGAAAAAGAATCTTTTTCATTGCTTTGAAATTATACATTTTTTTCGTAATATATGGGTATGATTAATCTTTCTTCTTATTTAAGAAAGGAACTTATCAGGTTGAACCAGGAGATACTTTCTAAGGATGAAGTTCTCAAATTCATAGCAGAACTCCTTTTTGAAGAGGGCTTCGTAAAACACAAAGAGAAGGTCTATGAGGAGCTTAAGAAAAGGGAGGACATTCAATCAACAGGTATAGGGAATGGAATAGCTGTGCCTCATTTTCTTTCCTCCTTAAAAGAACCTTTAGTTGGCCTCATAACACTACAGAAGGCCATTGATTTCCAGTCAATTGACAAAAAACCTGTGAACTTTCTATTTTTCACTGCTGCTCCTGACCCAAATCTCCATCTTCGAATGCTGGCAAGGCTTGCCAGACTTGTAAAGGCCACGAAGATCGTTAGAAAAATAAGAAAGGCAAAGGACATAAAAGAAGCTTATGAAACCTTCAGGCAAGAGGAAATAAAACTTTGAAGCTTCTGATTGCGGTTATAAAGAAGAAGGAGAAGTTTGAGGAACTTCTTGAAGCTCTGATAGAGATAGGAGTGCCAGGGGGAACAATTCTTGATTCTATCGGGGCAATGGATTATCTCAAAGAAGAGGTGCCGATATTTGCAGGATTCAGGGCATTCTTTGAAGGGACATCCTCGTTTTCGAAAACAATTTTTTCAGTGATACCTGAGGAACTTGAGGAAGAAGTATTTGAAGAGATAGAAAGAGTAATAGGTGACCTCAGTCATCCTGATGTTGGAATTGCTTTTACTCTCCCAATTTCCGAGGTTAGGGGACTCAGGAAGTAGTCGTGTTTAACACGAGTTTTCTAAAATAGAGAACAAGATAACCACATCTAATTTCCCTGATTTTTTGCTCGGGAGTTGAACTCAGACCGTGATTTTTTCATCTTAATTAGAGGAGAGAAAGAATTGAATGCCCAAGTGAAAATTTTTATTATTAAAAAGTAGTTTTAAGGAGGGAAACAAAATGGATAAAAAAAAGTTTTTATTAATCAGATTGCTTTCCTTTTTATGGATGGCTGTATTTGTCATGTTCAGCAGCAATTTAACCGCCAATAAGCCGAAGGAAAATAGCCCACAGGCTTCGCCTTCAATGGTTGAAAATAATAAGCCCTCGGATATAGAGTTAGGAATAGCCTTTGGCGATGCCTTTAGAGATGAAATATTTATGCCTTACATAAGGGATTTGGGTGCTGATGTAACATTGATAAAATTAAGATGGCTTGAGATAGAACCTTACCCTCCAAATGACCCAAGATATGTATTTTTCACAAAGATTTTAGATAATTTCCTTGACCAATTAAGGGATGGAGATACTGCATTGATAAATGTGTTTACGGCTTCAGACTGGGCTACTGACCAGACCTGCGAGAACACTACGAAAAGGAAAGGTTGTCCCCTGAAAGATGATGTTACATGCCTGGCGGAATATGGGGTAACATGTGAGGAAGCATACAGAAATTTCATAAATAAATTGGTAACTTATACGGATAATTATTTAGCTTCAAGAAATGTTAATGTCAGGATAAAATACTGGCAGAGGGATACAGAGCCAGCACTCAATATGCATTTCCCTTATGATGAGCCAAAGGCTTATGTGAATTTGCAAAGATATTTCTATGAATCTGTAAAAAGTGCTGACCAAAGAGCATTTGTTGTTGGAATCTGTGCAGCCAGTGGCAGTGGCAAAGGGACTGAAAATGGTTACATCGTGCCTTACCATCCTGATTTTTTCAGGTATGTAATTGCGAATTCTAAGGACTACTTTGATTTGATGGACCTCAGATTCTACCACAGTGCTTATAACATTCCACAGCGTTTGGGGTGGTTTGTCCAGGAGATGAAGAGGAACAATTATAAAAAGCCGGTAATTAGCACTGAAGGTGGTGGCCCAACGACAATGGAATTCGGAAAATCCTTTAACAAAGTATTGTATTGGTGTGGTAGTAGAGGATACACAAGGGAAGAACTTTACGATTGTTTATACGATATGGATAACTTGGGCTTGCTTCCCGAAGAAATTGCAATATTCTTGCCCTATGACCCCCGGGACAAGAAAAGCGTTTCAAGAGAAAAGAAAGTTGAGAGAATACTTTGCAGGGATATTACCCAAAGGAGCTTAATACTGCTTGAAAACAATGTTGAAAAACAGTGGAGATGGGAAATCAGGGCACCAAAGGGAAAATTCTGTGCAGGGCCCAATAGAGATATAGATGTATATGGGGATATAATCTTCAATAAATTAGCTTTTTTGAGATATCCCGGTGTAATTTGTAATAAAAACAGCCCTATTGTTCCTCAAAAAAGGAAGGTTCCTTACGAATGCTATAAAAGAATGCAGAAAAAACTCAATGGAATTAAAAATGTTGAAAGGCTCAGCACGGGAAACTCGAATATTTTCCTTTACAGGATAAACAAATTTGATAGAACTTACATTTTTGTTGTCTGGGAGAAGAGAGATATTTTTCATGGTGAGGACCAACCAGCAACACCGTTTAAATTTCAGGTTGATTTCAAAGCAGTTAAAGTAACAGATGTCTTTGGCAATGAAGAGATAAAATTTAGCGATAGTGGGATTTTATCTTTGGATATAACGGACACCCCATTATTTATAGAGGGAACTAAAACAATAAAGAAAAGGAGATAAAAATGAAAATTTCTGGATTAACTTTTTCTTTTCAGAGGATGTTTCTTCCTTTATTGGTTATGGCTTTGATTGTTCAATTTGACTTTGCAGGAGGAAAAAACCAAATATCAATTTTTACAGGAGCAAATTATGTCCTCAAATACGGCTCTGAGAAAGATTATGAACCCTTTGCGAACGATTTTCCAGTAACGCCTGCTCATATTACGCCTTCATTTGGTATCTCATATACGAGATACTTCTCAAGAAAGATAGGAGCTGAACTTGATATAAGGTATCATCACAGCTCAAGGATAACCCTTGTTGATCCCTCTGACAAGGATGAAGTTAAAATTAATAGCTCAAAACATATAGGCATAACAGGTAATTTCATTTATCAGTTCTCAGGTGAAAAGTTCAGACCATATCTATTGATAGGTGCAGGAGCTGACTCCTTAGTTGGCGTGAAGAATCAAACAGTCGAATCCTCGCTCGGTTACATTGTAACGATTGAGGCTCCAGAAAAAAAGGTAGATTTTACAGCGAATGCAGGGGCAGGGGTTAAATATCTCATAAGCTCAAAATTCGGTTTAAGGGCAGACCTTAGATATATTGTTATAACGACCTCTCCAAATGTGATAAATAGCTTCAATTTTGTCCTCGGAGCCTTCTCTAAATTCTGACGGCCATTTCCTAATTTTATGAGTCAAATGAGATTGCCCTTGGAAATGTTAATTCTGGAAGAGATTACTATTTTTATTTACAATTTCCTTATGAGAAAAAATACTTGCTGGAGGGTTTGATGAAAAAACTTGTTTATTTTATTATGCCATTGGTTATGTTTGCAGGGAATTATCTTGAGAGGCTGAATTGCGGCTCCTCATCCCCAATTTATACCACATATCTGGCAGCCCCTGAAAGGAGTGATTATTTCGTGGACGAGGGATATCATCTGGTCTATTATAGGGACAATAAGCCGCTATCCCTTTCCACCGATACATCAGGGGATTTCTTTTTGGGCTTCAGGTTCGGGAAGCTCTTTGCAGTTAAGCTCAAGGATTATTACAAAAAGCCCACTGTTGAGGTTTCATATCCTGACTATGTGCAGTTGAGGATGGAACCATTTCCCGGGGTATCTGTGAGGATGAGTTTCTTTGTCTGGACATCAAGGACTTCTCTTTTAGAAGTAAATGTAAGGTCAAGTTCAAAGAAGGAGCTCCTCATTTATCTTTTTTACGGCAATCATTATCAGAGTATAAAAAACTCCTCCTATAACCCAAAAACAGGAAGTGTGAGCTTTTATTATATCCAGCCTCCTAAAACCTGGTCTCAACAGAAAAACCTCAAAGGATTTGTGCCAGAAAGGGTAAATCTCGTGCTTTCAGACACAAAGCCATTCTCATGGGGAGGATATTCCATATACAACGATAAAATATTCTCTGAAGCTTCATCATATAATTTTCTCAACAGAAACTTGAAGGGCACCCTCAGAGCTTTTGCCGTATCTTTCAGGCTTCACCCTGGTGAAAATAAAATCAGGATAGCAAAGGCCACCGCTCAAAAGGGAGGGGAAGAAAAACTCAACGGGCTTGCAAAAAGGGCTCTTTCCATTGAGATGGAGAAATTCATTGTTAAGGACAGGAAGATAATTTCAAAGGCTCCTTCCCTGAATTTCAAAGACAGTGAGGAGAAACTTCTGTTCCTTCAGGGCCTTTATCTTGCAAGGCAGCAATTTTACCCTTCAGCAGGCCAGTTTCCCCACAGCTATTATGTTTTCTCAAGGGAACCAACATGGGGCTGGGGACATGAGGGCCAGGTTTTCCACGAGAGCCTTTCAATGCAGGCTCTTGTCCTTCTTGACCCTGCCCTTGCAATGGGCTCCCAGAGAAATTTCGCTGCTGTCCAGGGCAAGGATGGCTATCTTCCATACAGGGTGGGTGCCTTCTTTACAAGGACATTCCCTATAAAGGGAAGAAAAACCACCTCAGCGCCATTTTACTCCTGGACTAACTGGGAAATTTACAAAATAACAAAGGATAAAAATTTCCTTAAGGATGCTTACCGCTCAGGAAAGGCTTTTGCAGAATATATCCTGAGAAAAAGGGACACAAACAAGAACGGCCTTCTTGAATGGGGAGGCCATGTGTGGCTTGAATGCGTAAGGGATGAATACAATGCAGTATGGGAAATATTTGGGGAAGCACCTGATGCACCTGGACAGGTTGAGGCCCTTGACCTGAGCTCAATGATGGTAAAAGAGATGCGCTCCCTCCAGAGCATGGCTGAGGAACTCAACCTCAAGAAGGATTCTCAAATGTGGAAAAAAAGGGCAGACAGATTGTCTGAACTGATAAACAAATATATGTGGGACCCTGAAACAGGGTTTTATTATCATATTCACAGGGATACAATGACCTTCAAAACCCCTGATGGAAAGAGCCTTAAAAGGAAGGAAATTATAGGTTTTCTCCCAATGTGGGCAGGGATTGCGAGCAAGAAACAGGCCGAGCGGCTTATGAGTCATTTAAAAAACCCAGCGGAGTTCTGGAGAAAGTTCGGAGTCCCAACACTTTCCGCAGATGATCCATATTATGGGCCTGATGTTCTTTCCTGCTGCAGATGGAACGGTCCTGTATGGCTCACATGGGAATTTCTTGTCTTTAAAGGACTTCTAAATTATGGCTACAGTCAAACCGCAGAGGAACTTCTTCAAAAAATTGAAAATGCAATGGAAATCCAGCTCAGGAAAAATCACAGATTCTGGGAAAGTTATTCTCCAGACTATACAATTTTAAAATCACCGAAGAATTACATCTGGGATTCCCTCATCTCAAGAATGATCTATGACCTGAGGAGGAAAAAATGAAAAAAATCCTCCTTTTTTTTGCAATTTTAAACTTTGTTTTTTCCTTTGAATTCGGCGCACTCGACCCTCAATACTGGAATGGTATTGTCGTGTCTGAGGCAGGGAAAATCTACGGATTCAGATTTGCAATAAGAAGGGGAAATGAGAAAGCAGACGGTTACGATACCTTTTTTATAGTCCACAATCCTGGGCCATTTGCCCCTGACGGCTCCTATGCAGAGGTAAGTTTTGATACAACCCTGCCCTTCGGTCTCGGGAGGAAGACCCCGATAAGGAAAAAAACTTTAAAAAAGGGCATTTTGACTCTGAGATATGGAAAGTTCAAAAATGGAATTCTTGGATGGCTGGAAATTCCCGAAAGTGTAAAGATTGATGTGATTTTCTATTCACCCTGGAATATGGGGGAAAATTTTGTGGAAAAGCATGGAAGATTCATATCCGAGGATGGAAATTTTTCCTTCTTGCCTTTAGATAAAATTAAAAGGACAAAGAAGAGAAAGAATGAAATTATTGCAGAAATTTCAGGGAGAAAGTTCCACTTCTACACAGGGTTCGGAAATTTCAAACACAATGGATTATGGGTTGAAAATTACTTAAAGGAAAGATACAAAGAATACAAAAACAGGAGGCCAAGGTTTGAAGGAGAATGGGAAGGACTCATATCATCCATATCAAACAATATTTTCTGGATGAGGCTTCTTCAACCAGATAAAGGGAGGATTTATCTTCCTGCGGGAAGGAGATGGATTTTTCCTGCGCCTGACGGAAAGCCTGACCTCTGGACAATGTTTGAATGGGATTCTTTCTTCAATGCTCTTGAGGCTTCTGTTGAAAACTGCAAGCTGGCAAAAAACGAAATTGAGGCTGTTCTTAACACCCAGTATAAATGGGGAAATATCCCCAATTGGAGGTCTGCAAGGAACGGAAGCCCTGATCGAGGCCAGCCGCCTGTCGGAGCCTTCACAGTTCTCAAAGTTTACCAGAAATGCGGCAGCAAAGCCTTGCTGAAAAAATCTTATGAGACTCTAAGAAAATTTCACAATTACTGGAGCCATAATGTGGGATTGCATCATAAAAGGGATGGGAATTCAAATGGACTTTATGAATGGGGAAGCGACACAGAGCTTCTCGGAAAGAAAATACCAAAATGGGAGAGAAATGTTCCAGGAAGAGTGCGAGCTGGATGGGAATCAGGTCAGGATGACCTCCCAAATTTTGATAATGCACCCTTCAATGAACGGACAAATACTCTTGAAATGGATTGCATAGACCTTTCTTCCCTTTATGCCTTAGACTCCTGGGCTATGGGAAAAATGGCTTTAATTATTGGGAAAAAAGAGGATGCCAGAAAGTTCTTTGAGGAATACAAAGGAGTCTCTCATAAAATAAATTCCTATCTCTGGAATCCCAAAGAGAAGTTCTACTTTGACAGGTTCTGGAATGGGAAATTCTCAAACTCAAAGGCTTCCTCCAATTTTTACCCAATTCTGGCGGGGATAAGCTCTAAAAGAAGGGCAAATTTCCTCCTTGCCCATCTCTTGAATCCCCATGAATTCTGGGGCCAATTTGTTGTTCCAACAATATCAAGAGATAATCCTTCCTTTAAGGAGCAGCAATACTGGAGAGGGACTATCTGGCCCCCTACAAATTACCTTATTTATCAGGGGCTGAAAAGATATGGATTTGATGCTGTGGCTGCGGAGTTTGCAAGAAAAGGAGCCAATCTTTTCCTTCAAAGCTGGAAAAAATATAGATTGTGCAGGGAAAATTACAACTCCATAACAGGGGAAGGAGGAGGAAACCGATATCAAAGCTGGGGGCCTCTTTTCGCCCTAACTCTCCTTGAGGACTTCATAGATTATTCCCCATTTAACGGTTTAAGGGTTGGAAATCTCGCTGCAAAAGATAAAAACAGGATTAAAAATCTGAGACTTCGGGGAAATAAATATGACCTTATAGGTTTACCTGAAGAGCTTATTCTTTACAGAAACGGGGAAAAAATCCTTGAATTTCACGGAAAAGCGGTTCTCAGAAACATCAAATTTAAAAAAGGCAAGATTACATTCAAAGCAAAGGTTTATTCTGATGATCTCAAAATAAAACCAGGATATAGAAATTTTACAGCGAAAATTAACGGGGCAAAGGTAAAGGTAAAAAAAGGTTGGCTGAATCTTGGGAAAGCATCCTGGGTTGTTGAGTTTTTTAGGAGAAAACAATGAAAAAACTTCTCATTTTGATCATTGCATTCTCATTATTGTGGGCAGGAGATTTTAAAAATTACTCTCACTCGTTCTTCGGCGTTTACGGAAAAAGGGCATCTGTTATGGGAAGGGCTGACGGCTCTGCCCTTGAGGTCTGGATTTACCCTTATAAGGTGTTTCACGGCCTTAAATTCATGGTATTTGTTGATGGAGCTGAGCAAAATCCATATTCAAGAATCTTAAAATACAGATTCTCGCATCTGAGCTTTAAAAGGATATATGGTGGAGATACATGGAAGATAGAAGAGGAAATATACCCTGATTACAGGAAACCCATGGTTTACCTCGTTTACAGAGTTAGTTCTCTCAAGGGGATTGAAATGGAATTTTCATTTAGGCCCGATCTTTCGCCAATGTGGCCTGCATGCTTGGGCGGCAAATTTACATACTGGGACGATAAAGGATATTTTCTTCTCTCAGAGGCTAAATGGAAAAATTTTGCCTTTGTTGGATTCCCTGAAGGGAAAAAGGAGGGGAAGCTGCCTGCCCATAAACTTCCGGGTGGAAGATTGAAATATAGAATAGCCCTTGGGAAAGGGGAGCACATCTTTGTAATCCCAATAACTGCAGAAGCTGGAAAATATGAGAAAATAGAGAAATATTTTAGGGGAAACAGAAACAAATATGCAGAAAGCCTTGAGGAAAGAAGAGCAACCATAGAGAAATTCCTTAAAACTCATCTCAGAATAAAAACACCTGAGGCTGGATTCAACAATGCCTTAAAATGGGCAGTTTTAAACCTGAACTTTGCCTTTGTGGAAAACCAGATGCTTGGGGAAGGACTTGTTGCAGGATATGGGCTTTCAGGAAAGGGGGAAAGGCCTGGATTTGCATGGTACTTTGGAGGGGATGGAGTTATAAATTCCCTTGCAGTGCTTGATTATGGTGATTTTGACGGGGTTAAAAAAGAGATTGAATTCTTGTTCAAATATCAAAGAGAGGATGGAAAAATTCCCCACGAAATTTCCCAGGGAGCAGGATTTGTCAACTGGTTTAAAGACTATGGATTTCCCTATTTTCATGGGGATACAACCTTATATTTTGCCATCCTTCTTGATGAATATTTCAAAAGAAGCGGCGATTTAAAAACTTTAAAAAAACATTCATTGGGGATTAAAAAAATTATGAGATGGATGATGAAGTGCGACTCAGACAAAGACGGAATTGTTGAAACCCAACTTGCCGGGGCAGGAGCATCTGAGACAGGACCTCTGAGACAGAAGATGAAAACGGATATCCTTCTTGCAGGGCTTTCAATAAAAGCATGGGAAGCCTTGAAGAACATCTGGAAGGCCCTTGGAATGAAAAATAATGAGGTCTCCTCGGAAAAATACTTCAGAAGAGCAAAGGAGAAATTCCAGGAAATGTTCTGGGATGATGATGAAGGTTACTACGATTATGCAGTGAAGAAAAAAGGAAAGATAAGGGAAATTACAATCTGGCCTGCAATACCAATGAGATTTTCAGTGGTGGGAAAAGCACGGGGAAGAAAGGCAGCCAGCCTCATTTCAAGCCCCTGGCTTTCCTCCGATTGGGGAACGAGGTTTCTGAGCTCCCGATCAAAATACTACGACCCCGTAAGTTACAACAACGGAGTAGTATGGCCGTTCCTTACAGGTTTTGCATCCCTTGCCCTCTATAAATATGGAAATCCATATCACGGCTTATCACTCCTCAGGGCAAATGTGAACATTTTCAGGGATTTTGATTACTTGTCTGCTGAAGAGCTTCTTTCAGGGGAAACATACAGGCCCCTTGATCAGGCTGTGCCGAACCAGATATGGTCCAGCGGAACAACAGTTTCTGCCTTTGTTGAAGGGCTTCTTGGATTCAAAGCCGACGCTTCAAAAAAGGAAATAGACCTGAGTCCCAGAATTCCCCTGCATTGGGAGCACTTAAAGGCTGAAAACCTGAGAATAGGAAAGGGAACCGTTGAGCTGAATTATTTTAGAAAGGATAATCTCCTGAAATTCTTGATAAAAGCTTATAACCTCAAGGGATATAATTTAAACTTCGCCCCTGAAATATCAGCAGTAAAAAAACAGATAAATTTGGACCATAAGCCAGTAAAAAAAATCGGCTCTCAGGAATTCAAGCTTGAGATAGATTATGAAATTTTCTCATTTGCCTATCCATTTATAAAACCAAACCCTGAGCCAGGGGATTTTTCAACAACACCGATAATTCAGGATTTTGAATTAAAAAAAGAAGGTTTTAACCTATGGCTCTGGGGAAAGGGGAAAGGCAGAGTTTTCATCTTTACCGACAGGGAAATTTCCTGCCCCGAAGCTGAAATTGTTAGTTCGGGTAAAATAAAAGGGATAATAATGCACTTCGGAAACAACTGGAAAAACAGGGAAATTTCATGCCATTTCAAGAACTGAACTTTTACGCTTCAATTCATCTTTGACTGATCTTTGACAGAGGCTGGGGAAAGAGCTATGTGGAAAACTTTATAGTGATAAATTAATACCCTGAATCTTCCTCTTATATAGCCACCTTATTTTTTCCACAATGTGGATTTTTAATTTATTTCATCTCCATTTCTAAAATTGGTCGTGCCACGCATAATTATATACATT
>WFSJ01000043.1 GCA_015486055.1 Acidobacteriota bacterium | reverse complement strand
TCTAAAAGGTCGTGCCACGTTTGGGAAAGCTATGCCAATTCTACAGCTTTATAAGCCAATTTGCACTCTAATAGCTGTTAAAGTTCAGTTTAACAGCCAAATGGGGGCAACCGTGTAATATTATCTACCTCTATGTGTAGCGATTGAGACAATTTCAAAAATATCTTCTCCTGACTTAAGCTCATCTTTGACAGAGGCTGGGGAAAGAGCTATGTGGAAATTTCGGACAACGAATTGCGGATAAAAGAAGTCGCCGAAGGCAAATTTGGGGAGCATGAGCGAGCTACATGTTCGCCTGCTGTCTGAGCGCGATGGCACCGAAGCGGAGGGTTGCCCGAAGTTTCATTTTGAATTCCTCTTGCTTTTATTAATGAGCATATTTTCTAATTCTTCAGGAACAATGATTTTTAACCCATCCTTCTGCTTCTCATAAAATATTACATATCCTTCTAACTTCTCGGATAGCATCTTTTTTGATGTGTAAGTAGATGGTTTTAAGCTAATTGGAAATTCACCTGCATATCCATCTATCCCTTTGCTTTCTTCCTCTGGATTAGACAACCTGTATTCAAGATTAAATTTATTTGCTATCTTTTTTAAAACAGCTTCTTGAAATCGAAGACCAATAAAAGTTTTTACTATTACCAAATCCCTAACCCATTGTCTAATTATGTCTTTATCAATCTGGTTCATTGCATCTTTAAAATTTTCAATCATATCTAAAACCTTTTTGGTTGCATTTTCTATGGAATCTGGATATCTCTCTAAATACCATTTTTCCCATTCTTCTAATGTTCTCCCGGTGAATTCCTTTATTAATTCACTCATCTGCCCAACGACTTTCGGTCTTGTAGCTTGAGCATTTTGGTTTGCCAAATTCAGTATCTGTGTCGCATACTTTGGGAAATAAGGGGCTTCTATCTCCATCAATGCCCTTATTTCATCAACTTTTATTTTAAATTCCACAATTCAACCTCCTATTGTGTCTCTTTAATCGCCTCTTTTTTGGTAGTGTTTCCTATGCCCTCTTGATTATTTTGCATTTCTAAAATGAGGAATTGTCTCTTTAAATCGTAGTTATTCTCCCTGTCTGCAATGGCCAAACCACTTTTTACTAAAAACGAATTAATGAATATTTTGTTTTTCAAATAGATGTATGCTTCCACAAAATCTCCATTAGCAACATAATTTTTATCAAATTTTAAATAAATCTTTTTTTTCAGAACATAGTTCTCTAAATATTGCTTGGTTGCATCCAAATCCTGTATTACTACACCTATAAATTTTACAATCAGCCCCGTATCTAACTTAATTTTTCCATCATTTAATATCTCTACAACTTTGTAAAGTCTATCTTTCTTAAAATTGAATTTATCTGGCTCTATTATTGGCTTTGCGTCTTTAATCCGTGGCAAATAGTTAATGGTCTCTGCGACAACAGGATTTTTCCTTTTTATAATTTCTATTTTTCTTTCAAAACGTATAAGATCTTTTGCTCTGACCTTTTTTCTTATGACATCTAAAAAATTCTCGTTTATTTCATATCCAATAGCATTCCTATTTAAATCTAAAGCAACTTTTAATGTTGTGCCACTTCCTGAAAAAGGGTCTAAAACAGTTTCCCCAACAAATGTGAACATTTTTATTATTCTCTTAGGTAATTCTTCAGGGAACATTGCTTCATGATCTATTTGTCTCGCACCACCAAAATGCCAATGACCATAAAAATACTCTTTCCATTCTTCTTTAACAAGCCTTGATTTTTCCTTTATGTCTTCTGGAATTATTTTACTCTTACCGGGTTTCTTAAAAATAAGGATGTGTTCATAATCTATTTCAACCATTCCATTGGGTGGATATGGATAGGAGCCCATAACACTCGCTCCGCCCGTAGTGTTCATCGTTGTCTTCTTCTGCCATATAATAGAACCCATATAGTCAAAACCAATCTCCTCACATTGAGCTATTATTTCTGAATGTAGGGGAATAATTTTATATCTTCCATAAATTATCGACCTTGCAAATTGATCACCGATGTTTATCACTAATCTTCGCCCCGGCTCTAATACCCTGTAGCTCTCCTTCCATACTCTGTATAAATCTTTCAAATATTCGTGAAGACTTTGACCATAGCCTATTTGCGCTTTTACATCATAATTTTTTATAGACCAATAGGGTGGAGAGGTAATTATTAACTGAACCGAGTTGTCTTCAACTTCAATCATCTTTCGGCTGTCACCAATTATTATCTTTGCCCAATTTTCCATGTTTACCACTTATTTTTGATATCTATTTTATTGAAACTTCGGGTGATTTCGCCTAACTCGTTCATATCTGCATTGCGGATATTCTTCCGGCCTGGTAGTATATACGCAGTATTGCAGATATACATCCCTCTAATTGAGCCTGTCGTTTCCCTTGCTTTTCCCTTTTCGTTTTTCATACTATAATTATAACTATCCTTCCTCATCTGTCAATATCCCTTTTAAATAGACTATCTGAGGGATTTCTTACAGCAGATTTTTTTGCTCACATGAATACAAATCTCTATGATTTTACTGCTTTTATGCCCTCCATATCTGCGTTCTATTCTGACTCCAATATATATTTTTATGATGTTAAGGACTTATCCTAAATAAGCACTAAAAGAAGCAAAGAGGCAAGGACTCCTGTTGAACCTCCAAAATAAAATGGGACTGAGTGGCCAAAGGCCTGCCAGAGCCAGCCTGCAATAAGTGAGGCAGGAAGAAGCCCCACACCTTCTATTGTTGCATAAAGACCAAGGAGAGTTGCCCTTTTATCCGAAGGCGCAAGCTCAGAGACAAAGGCCTTGAGAACTCCTTCTGTTAGCCCTGAATAGAATCCATAAAATGCCATGGCCGCCCATATCAGCCATGGACCAAAGCCAATAATGAAATATGTAATTCCGTAGGTAAGAAATCCCACTATAATTACTGGCTTCCTCCCCACTTTATCAGATAGTCTTCCTGCAGGATAGGCTGTGAGCATATAGACTATATTGTAGAAAAGGTAAAGAAGAATGATTCTATCAGGGGTGAAGCTCAGATCTGGCTCCGCCGCCCTCAGGAGGATAAACTGGTTTGAGGAATTTCCAAGGGTGAAGATAAAGGCAATGGCAAGGACTGCTTTAAGTCCAGGGTCTAAAGTTCTGAAAGCTTTTAACTGAAGAGGAAGTTTTCTCTGTCTTTCGCCTGTTCCTGTTTCAACTGCGAAGAAGAGCACTGCAATTCCCGCAATTGCAGGAGCAAGGCTTATAAGGATGATGGTCTTGAAAGCAGGGATCATCTCCCTTAGATTCCCATGGTAAGGGTTCAAAAACCTCAGGATAAAATATGTGGCTATTATTCCAATGACCGCTCCTGCGGTATCCATACTTCTGTGAAGACCGAATGCCCTCCCTCTCCTCGTTTTACCAATTGACTCTGCAATGAGGGCATCCCTTGGGGCTGTTCTTGTTCCCTTCCCAATCCTGTCAACAACCCTTCCTGCAAGGACCACAACCCAGGATGTGGCAAGATAAAAAAGAAATTTTCCAATTGCAGATAGAGAATATCCGCTTATGGCAAGGGGTTTTCTCTTACCAAATTTATCTGCGATTGCGCCTGAAAAAACCTTGAGGAGAGAAGCAGTGGATTCCGCAAGCCCTTCAATAAGACCAAGAACTGCCGCCCCTCCTCCAAGCGCCTTTATATAAAGAGAGATTATGGGGTAGACCATCTCCGAACTTATATCTGTAAAAAGGGATGTGAATCCTGTTATCCAGATATTCTTTCTCTTATTCATTTCTTATCCTTGAAAGCTATTATAACAATTTCGTGCTCAGCCCAAGAATAAATTTTTCTAAAAGCGAAAGCTGTGTTAAGCTTTGACTATGAGGGCTGTCATCGTTGAAGACGAGAAACCATCAAGGGAAAGATTAAAGAATCTGCTTGCAGAGCTTGGTGTTGAAGTTATTGGTGAGGCAGGGGATGGAAAGGATGCATTGAAAGCTATTGAAAAGCTAAAGCCGGATGTTGTCTTCCTTGACATAAATCTCCCTGAGCTTTCAGGAATGGAGGTTTTGTCCAAACTCAAATTCAGGCCAAAGGTGGTATTTGTTACTGCCTATGATCAATATGCAGTTAAAGCATTTGAGGAAAACGCGGTTGACTATATACTGAAGCCATTCTCCAAGGAAAGATTAAAAAAAGCCATTGAAAGGGCAAAAGAAGTAAACGAGAGAGTTCTTGAGAGACTGGAGGCTATCTCAAAGGAGTATATGCGAATGTTTCCTGTAAAGCTCGGAAATGAAATCTTCATCATCCCTGAAGAAGATGTCTATTACTTCAAGGCAGAGGAAAAATATGTTTTTCTTGTCACAAAAGATAAGGAATATTTCTGTGATTTTACCCTGAAGGAGCTTGAGAGAAGGCTTGACCCGAAGAAATTCTGTAGAGTTCACAAGAGCTATATGGTTGCCATTGAGAAGATAAAGAAGATAAGTCCCTGGTTCTCAGGAGCACATATTATAACGCTAAAAGATGACGAGGGGACGAAGATAAAAGTCAGCCGAGGTTATTATCCACTCCTTCGAAAGAAGCTCGGCCTTTAAAATTTATTGACTATTCCTTTCCTCAATCTTTTAGCTCCGAAAGCCTATCCCTGGCTTTTTTGCCATATTCACTTTTATCATCTATTTTAACCGCCTTTTCCCAGAGGTCGGTTGCCTCCTTGTATTTTCCCAGGTTAAAATAAACCCTTCCTGCCTGGTAATATATAAATTGGGAAAGTCCTTTTGGGAGTTTTCCTCCATCTGCCTTTCCCCTGAGAAAGCCAAAGTCTTCCTTTGCCACAGGGAGTCTCCCGAAGAAAGAGGGAAGGTTAAGGCTATTCATTCCCCTTTCTATTCTAACCTTTATGTTGCTTGGTTCAAGCCTCACTGCTTTATCAAGAAGGGCAATACCTTTTTTTGTGAATTTCATTTTATCCCAGGGCTGAGAAGCATCTCTTCCCTTTAATGTGTATGTTGAACCGAGATAAGCCGTTGCAAGAGCGCTTTTTGGCTCCAGCTTTAAAGCTCTTTCTAAGAGTTCAATTGCCTTTTCCACTGCTTCCTTATCTCCCTGGATTCCTTGCCTGTAGTATTTCTCGCCCTCTTTAAGGAGGGTCTGGAAGTCCGAAGAGAAAATAAGGGAAGAAAGTAGAAGTAGAATGATTGTCTTTTTCATTTTTACCTCCTAATAGTTTTGTTTGAAGGATATAAATACACCTCCATATTTACCGAAGCTTCCTTCTATTGAAAGGTCTATAAAAATTGGCATTGGCATATGAAGTCGGACCCCAACCCCAGGGGCAAAGCCTAATTCCGAAAGTCCCATCTTCCCTCTCTGGAATGCTCCGCCCAGGTCCCCAAATACTATTCCTTCAATCCACGAGTTAAAAAAACCAATTGGTAAAAGTTTCTTTCTGAGCTCAAGATTTAATTTAACCATCTCCTCTCCTATGGACTTGTTGAACCAGGAAAGTCTGAAATATTCGTCATCATAAAGATTAAAGAGCTCATAGAAGCTCGCATTACCCCATAGCTCTCCATATTTCACCATTGAAGCAACGGATAAACCCTTAGCTAAAGGGATATAAGCCCTTGTATCAAATGATAAATTAGAGAAATTACCCCCAATCTCCTTTTCACCTTCAATTTTTAAATAGTATCCCCTTTCTGGATAAAGCCTGTTATCTCTTCTGTCCATCTCGAAGTAAAAAATCCCATTAACTCTTTTCTCATCTTCAAATGAGTAATTCCCACTGATATCAGAATCTTTGTAGTCCAAAGAATAAGAGCTGAAGCCAATGGCAATCCTTGTATCTGGCCTTAAATTCCTTCCAACAAAAAATGAAAATGATTTGTTGAGGAGTTTATACCTCTGGCTCTTAAAGGGATTTCTCTTTTCATCAAAAAATAGCCCTTTCCCTTCTGCGAAAAAATCAGTGTTAAAGAGCCAGTTTTTCCTGAACCTCAAGCCGAAATGCCTTATTCCTGCTTCACCACCAATTGAAAGGTCCCGACCTCCTATATTTTCCTTTCCTATCCCTATATAGATCGCTCCTGCCCAGAGCCTCCAGAGCTCTCCTTCCTCAATATTTACTATAATATTAACCGCATTCTTCTCCTTTCTTGAGTAAATATATCCTGTTGAAACACGATAGAAATAAAATGTGCTTTCAAGTATTTCTTTACTTCTCTTCAATCTTCTTTTAAGCCCCTCTTCATTGAGCATCTCTCCTTGCTTTACTAAAAGATAATTGAGTATTATTTCCCTCTTTGTATAAGAATTTCCAAATATTTTTATCTTCCTTATGCGGAGTTTTTCCGGGCTCGCGTGAAGGAAAAATACTGAAATGAGAACAAAAAGGAGTATTTTAAACGCTCTATTTTTCATTTATATCTCCTTTGGGATTTATCTCGAGAATCACCTCTGTTCCATCATCAATTTTAAATGAAAGCTTCGCATCCTCATGAATTAGTTTTAACCTTTCCTCAACGCTTTTAAGTCCAAATCCTGATTTTATTTCCCTTCCACATCCGCTGTCCCACACTGAGATTTTTATTTTTTCCCCATCTCTCCATGCCCTTACCTTTAACTTTCCACCCTCTCTCGTTCTGCTTATACAGTAAATAATGCTGTTTTCTGCAATTGGCTGAAGGGTAAACGGTGGGAGCTTGAAATCTTTAATTCCCTCTTCCAACTCAATTTCATAGGACAACCTATCTGCAAGGCGAATCTTTTCTATCTCTAAATAATTACTAAGGATCTTAAATTCCTGCTCTAAGGATATCTTTTCTGGAAGGTCAATTGCGGTCCTGAAGATTTCAGATAGGGATAGAACTGCCTTCTCTGCAAGTTGCGGGCTGGAATGGACAAGGGAAAGAATAGAATTAAAAGCATTGAAAAGGAAATGAGGATTTATTCTTGCCTGTAGGGCTTTAAGAGCCGCTTCTGCCTGAAGCCGCTTCAGTCTCTCGTTCTCCACTTTCTGCTTTTCAAGCTTCTCTCTCAGGAGATAATAAGAAATAAACGAGAGGGAAACAAGGGTTCCTATTCCAAAATTAGCAGCAAGAAGCCAGAGATGAGATGTGCTTTTAAATTTAATCGGAGGTTGAGAGAAGGTGAAGTTCATGAACAGCACAGCAAGTTCCGTTCCAAAAATAATGCCAAAAAATGAGAGGAAAAATCTTGCTATTTTGACTGAAGCCCCGGAGGCTAAGCTAACTTCCATCCTATCAAGAAATAATCTATGAAGCCCAAATATTGTAAAACCTATGAAGTTTGAAAAGATGAGGGAGATAAGAAATATTCTGGGGAAATACTTAAAGGGGAGAAGCAGATTTATCAATATTGCCACAACAAGGGCAACTAATTGGTCAACCGCGATGAGTGCCAGCAGCACTTTCCATCTTCTCATCATAAACTCCCGTAAAACCCCAAGCTGAGGGAAGCTTTATAAAATCCTTCTCCGAACTCGCTTCCCTTCTTCCCGTAGAACAGCACTGGCCTGAGAAAAATAGAGAGCCCTTCCCCCGGGCTAAAAAGAAATTCAAGCACCCCTATTCCGCTTCCATCCTGAAGATTCACAAAGCCCACATAGGAAATATCCAGGAGAGAAATCTTTCTCCAGAACCTGAGGAAAAGATAGTCCCTGAAGCTTCCGCTCCTGCTTAACACATCCGCATCCCAATAGCAGTTGCTTAAATTACCCAGAGCCAGATTATACTGGAAATTCTCCTTGAGATTTCTCCACCAGCTTCTTTTAAACCCCCAATCCTTGTGGTAATATTCTGCAATAATATTCATCCCTCTCCATGTATAGTTTATCCCAAAGAGTCCCTCAAAGAATTTTCCCTTAGGTCCGTAAATCGGGAAACTATAAAAACTCTGATAGGGGTTTTCAAAGAAAACCCTGTGATATAAGGCACCTGGCTTCCTCTTAAGCGTTCCTTCACCGTGAATTTCAAGGGAGGTGCCGAAAACTTTTGAAAATGCAGCCCCGAACTCAAATTTTGAATCCTTCGGGAAATTAAGAACTCCGTATATATCCGTTCCTTTTATGCTTTTATAAAACATTAATGCCCCGTTCCACAGGTCCTCCCTTCTATACAAAACCCCTGAAAGCATATAGCTTTCCCCGTAAAAATCAACCTTTCCCATCCATAGTCCCTCAAGCATCCTCCCCATGTCCTCCGGGTCAGAAATTGCCTTTCTTGGAGTTATAACCCCGACAGGGTTTAAAATATAACCTGTTCCCCATTTAATAATTCTCTTCCCTGCCGTCAGCTCAAAGTTTCCCTTATCAAAGCCTATATATGCTTCCCTCCAGAGGAATTTCAATTCATCACCCGCTGCTTTTACTGTTGGGGATAGGGAAACCCGGAAGTTCCATTTGCTTGCAGAAAAATCAAGATTTGAACTCCAGAGAGACTCAGTGTCGCTGTAAATATGAAATAGGCTTTCCGGGTTCCAGAAGGAAGTTTTATTGGGAAATGTAACCGAGTTGTCAAATGTCAAATATAGATGGGACTCCGCAAGGAGAAGAAACGGGATGAGAAAAACGAGCCTTCTCATTTCACCTCAAGTCTCGGAAGGTAGATCGGGTTAAAATATTTTGAAGGGAAGCTCTTCTTTCTGAAATTCTTGAATTCCATAATTGTTTCCCATCCTTTCTTTATCTCATCCTTAATTCTTATTCTAACAGCCACTCTCTTACCCTCAACCATTGCGAATTTCTCGTAATAGGCAGTTTTGAAGTGTTTTCCTGAGAGGAGAAAGAACTCTCCTTTTATGGGCGCATAATCCTTTTTTCTAACATATAGTATCGCCCTCTGGTATGTCGCCCCCCTCCTCTTTGCTTTAAGGAGAAGCTTATAGAACTCCTGCTTTTGTTCCAGAACTTCACCTTCATAGTCCTGGCTAAAGGTTATTTTTGCAACATCCCCATTTGATGCTTCCCCCATAAGACGCTGCATCGGGGTTATCCTTATTGACCTCCTTGAACCGGGCAGCGAGAGCCACATATTATCCCCTTTCATTAAAACCTTCATCCCCCTGTTTTTTCCCTTTGCGCAGTAAAGAAGGCTTTTCTCCTTTCCCTTGAAGAATCCTCTGAAACCGGCATTTTCCCTTATCTTACCATCTCTCAAGATTGTTATGGTCATCTCCATGTAGAATGAATCAGAAAATTCCCTGTATCCATCAACTCTGTTTAGAATTGTCTCTGCGGAGGCAAGCAGCGAAACTGATGCAAGTAGAACTCCAATGATTTTTCTCATTTTCTAAGTCCCTCCGCTATCTTCAGTCTCAATATTCTAATTGAAGGGAGAAAGGAAGAGAGAGCAACGATAAGAACTGTTGCAATTCCAACCCAGATGAAGATGTCAGGGGAGTTTTTGACCCTTAAAAGATAACCGTGAGTAGAGTTGGGCGGTGGAGGAAGCATTATACTTGTATGGTTTATGAGCCATGAAAATATGAGTTCAAGGACGAAGCCCGCTGTAGCTCCAATTATTCCAAGCCAAATCCCCTCAAAGGTTAGCATCCGCATAAGTAAGGAGTTCTTCCCTCCCATTGCCTTTATTGCGGCAAATTCAGAAGTCCTCTCAAAAACAGACATCATAACCGTATTCATCGCAGAAAACCAGACAATAATCATAATAACAAGGGTGAGAAAACCAATAAAGCCAAAGAAGAAATTCATCACCTTCAGATAATCCTTCGCAATTTCCTTCCAAACTTTCGCAGATACAGAGGGGGGAAGAACCGATGGGAGCTTTCGCATAATTACTGGAAGGTCTTCTGTATTATAAAGCCCAACCGCTATGTTTCTAACCTTTTTGGTCCCGAGAAGTTCAAATGCATCCTCAAGGTTTATCCTTGCAAGCCTTTTCTCAAGCTCTTCTGAAAAAGCAGGGAAGACTGAGGCAACCTTGAAATCCATTGCATTTAATGCACCCTCCGAGGTGGTGGTAAAGAGAGTCACATAATCCCCTTTCTTGACCCCAAGGCTTTTGGCAAGGGCCTTACCAAGTGCTATGGAGTATCGCTCCTTTGAAAGAGCTTCAAGGGGTTTTGAATTTATGAATCCACCGCCGAGTTCCACCTCCTTCTGAGGTTGAATTGCATTCACAATAACTGCCACCGATTTTTCTCCTGTGGATGCAAGACCCATGAAACTCACCCTCGGAAGGCATACTTCAACCTCATCAAAAGACTTCAACTTCCCGCATATCTCCTTCCAGTCCTTAATACCGAACTCTAAGATTTTCCTTTCTCCCTTCCTGTGAAATTCCTTATTGAATATTTGGAAATGGCCAGTTGTTGAGTGAATTATGCTTTCACCATATCCCCATTTTATATATCCAACATAGGCCAGGGAAAGCAGAAGCATTGAGACCCCGATACCTATAACAGCAGTTGTTATAACTGTCCTTCTCTTGTTCCTAAAAACATTTCTTAAAGAAAGTCTCAAAAGCTTCATGTCTCACCTCCATCAACTTTCCCATCTCTTATCTTAAGAATTTTCTCCCCCTCTGCGATTACAATTGGATCATGGGAAGCAATGAGAAATGTTGTTCCCTCCTCATGGTTTATATCCCTCATCAAGGAGACAACTTCATCAGTTGTTTCTGAATCAAGGTTTGCAGTTGGCTCGTCTGCTACAACAAGAGAGGGTCCCTTTACAAGAGCTCTTGCTATCGCAACCCTCTGTTTTTCTCCGCCAGAGAGCTCTCCTGGCTTGTGTTTTTTCCTGTCCCAGAGCCCAACCCTTTTAAGATATTTCTCAACGAGAGCTTTCCTCTTCCTGGCGGAAAATTCTGCTATTATGAGCGCAAAATCAACATTTTCGTAGGCCGAAAGCACGGGAATAAGATTGAAATTCTGAAAGATGAAGCCTATCTTTTCCCTTCTTATCCAGCTTTTTTTCTTTTCTGAAAGGGAGGATATATTCTCTCCATTGAAAATCACTTCCCCATCATCAGGAGAATCAATCAGTCCTATTATATTAAGGAGGGTTGTCTTTCCAGAGCCAGAAGGGCCTGCAATTACAGTGAATTCCCCTTCCTTCATTGAAAAATTAACTCCCCTCAGTGCCTTAACCCTGGTCTTTCCCATTTTGTAAGTTTTCTTCAAATCCTTAGCTTCAATCATCACAGCCTCCCATACAAATGAGTTTCAATTATATCCTAACCCTTCTTTTTAAGAGAATCACCATGATTCCGAAGAAAGGAAGAATTAGAAGGACAAAAGGGAAAAATTTCAGGAAAAATGGTAAACTTGGGCTAAGAAAAAATATTGAGGTGTTTTATGGTTAATTTTAAGGAATCATTTTTGAAGGTTATAGAGAGTCATTGGGAATCTCTTCTTCTCTTCCTGCCGAAATTTATTGCCGGATTAATTGTTCTTCTTATTACTATTTTCATAGGCATCCGCATCGGCAAAGCGGTAATGAGAAGTCTTGAAAAACACATGAAGGATAAGCTCCTCCCCCGTTTTCTGGGAAGGCTCTCCAAGTGGGGATTTATAGTGCTTGGAATAGCACTGGCAGCAGACACAATGGGATTTGGAGGACTCGCTGGAGGGATTCTGGCAAGTGCAGGAGTTACAGCAGTTGTTCTCGGATTCGCTCTCAGGGATATAGGTGAGAATTTTATTGCAGGTGTAGTTCTTGCTTTTAAAAGGCCTTTCAATGTTGGAGATACGATTCAGACAGGAAGTTATATCGGTAAGATTGAAGCAATTGATCTTCGCAGCGCACATCTGAGAACTTTTGATGGTAAAGATGTCTTTATACCGAATTCACAGATATTTAAGAATCCTCTCATAAATTTCACAAAGGATGGGTTGATAAGATACGAGTTCGGATTGACTATCGCCCTGGATAAGGACGAGGAGAAAATAACACAGCTCATACTATCTGAATTGAGGAAAATAGAAGGAGTCCTTCCAGAGCCTCCCACACTTGTTGCGATAGATGAACTAACCCCTGCTGGAATGAGACTAAAAGTCTATTTTTGGATTAATGCCTTTGAAACTAAAGACTCTTTAATTCTCAGAAGTAATGTGATAAGAAGGACAAAGAAAGTTCTTTTGGGGGAGGGATTGCTTTCCTAAACTCATTTTTTTACAGAGATCGGGGAAAAAGACATGTGGAAAACTTTATGGCCACAAATTAATACCCTGAATTCTCCTTTTATACGGCTAACCTATCTTTTTACAATGTGGATTTTTAATTTCCTCTATCTCTGTTTTTAAATAGAAAGCTCCCCCTAAATTTTGCTCCAAAAATTCATTAAAACCTTTATAAATATTTACCCTATTTAAAAGAGACTCAAATTTCACTTTCGCTAATTTTCCAAAGGAAAATCTCTTTATTATATAGTTTACTTCTTTTTCTACTGCCTCTAAACATGCTAATCCCACAATTCCTCACACTAAATTTGTCACTTTTGTTGTTACATAACCAGAAGGAGAAGGCAGGGAAGTTTTACATGCCTTCCGCATTTCATTATTCCGAGAATTTTTTTTAAGAAATTCTCAATAAGTTTATATAATCTTTTTGTGCGAATTAATATAAACTTGCCCAAGTTCACAGAGCTATTGATGTTTTCCCTACTTGTTGGAATAATTTCGGGGCTTGGTGCCCTGTTGTTTGACTGGATGCTGGTGCTGGCTGAAAAATGGTTCATGCTTCACATACTGGGATTTGTGCTTCCAAAACCAGGAGGAGAAGGAACTTTATTCTTTATACTTCCCCAGAAAAAGCTCCTTATTCCTGTAATATTAGGCATAGGTGGACTCCTGTCCGGGTTTTTCATTTACACCTTTGCTCCTGAGACTGAAGGGCACGGGACTGACAGCGCCATTGAGGCATTCCATTTTAAAAAGGGAAAAATAAGATGGAGGGTTCCAATAATAAAGACCCTCGCCTCTGCAATTACCATAGGCAGTGGGGGTTCGGCAGGAAGAGAGGGACCAATAGCCCAGATAGGAGCAGGATTCGGTTCCTTCCTCTCTGACATTTTTAAGCTCCCTACGAATATGAGAAGAATATTGGTGGTCGCTGGTATTGGCTCCGGGATAGGGAGCATATTCAGAGCTCCCTTTGGAGGAGCGCTCTTCGGGGTTGAAGTTCTCTACACACAGATGGACATAGAGATGGAATCGCTAATTCCAACCCTCATCGGTTCCATAATAGGATATTCTATATTTGGAGCTCTTCACGGATGGAAACCGATATTTACAACAACAGGATATGCATTTTCCCAGCCGTTTCATCTTCTTCTCTATTCTGGTTTGGGAATTCTCCTCGGTCTTCTGGCATTTCCTTATGTCAAGCTTTTTTATGGGGTGAGGGATTTATTTCACAGTATAAATATACCGAGGATGTTTAAACCTGCAATAGGAGGTTTCATTCTCGGTTTAATGGCCATATTTTTCCCATATTGTTTAGGGATAGGTTACGGATGGATTCAGCTCGCCATGGTTGGAGGGCTATCCCTCGGTGTTCTCGCCATCCTTCCGTTTGCCAAGATGCTCGCAACTTCTCTTAGCATAAGCTCGGGAGGCTCAGGCGGTATCTTCGGACCAACGATAGTAACTGGAGGGACTCTTGGAGCCCTCTATGTAATAGCCTTGAATACCATCTTTCCTAACCTTAGTCTTCCCGTTGAACCCTTCGTGGTGGTTGGTATGGCAGGATACATTTCTTCGGTAGCCAAGGTTCCACTCGCTGGCCTTATCATGACAATGGAAATGACAGGAGGATACGGACTCATAGTTCCAGCACTTGCCGTCATCATCTTCGGGCTTCTCTCAAGCGGGGATGTCACAATATATGAAAAACAAGTTTCGAATAAGCTTTCATCTCCTGCACACATTGGCGATTTTGTCGTTGACATTCTTGAAAATTTAACTGTTAAAGACGCTGTCCCATATTGCAACAAAGCTATATGGGTGGATGAGGCAACTCCACTTCCAAAAATTCTCAATATTTTTTCGGGCAGCAGGGCAAACATAGTGTGCGTAAAAGGCAATGGAACCGAAAAATACAAAGGCATTATATCCCTACAGGATGTAAGAGAAGTCATACTCCACAGCAATGAGCTTTTTTTCTCTTTGGTACTCGCTCATGACCTTATAACCCATACAGAAGAAGCCCTTGTAAGAGAAGATGAAAACTTAAAATCAGTTCTCCAAAGGTTTACAAAGCTTGACCTTAATGAACTTCCAATTCTTGAAAGCGATGGGAATGTGAGGAAAGTCATAACCAGAAATGCCCTTCTTATTTCTTATTCCAGGGCCTTTGAAGCTCTTTGATTTTCCTCAAATTCAGTGAATACGCCCAAATCCACTGGTTTTATCGGAGGCCTTATAGACATAGCCTCAGGGGGCTCCCCCCTTAGGCTCCTTAGGAATTCTGTAATTATTGGAAAACATATCCTTCCCTGACAGTTTCCCATTGTAACTCTTGTTGCCCCTTTTATTTCCCCTGTAAAAACAAATCCTTCCTCAGTGGCCTTCCTTATATCCCTCATTTTTACATCCTCGCACCTGCATATTATTGTCTCATCAGGAATAGAAAGCCAGAGTTTATCAGAAGGAGAAAAAAAAGTATTTAATTTCTCTGCGAATTTCACTTCTTTTCTTCTTGTTTTCATCAAACTTTCCCTTTCCTTTTCATTCACCCCTAAAATCGTGAGGGCAGCAAGTTTTCCTTCTATCAACGCTTTCCTCGCACCTCCTATTCCGGTAACCTCCCCTGCTGCATAAATTCTATCAGTGCATTTAAGCTCATCATCAGTCTTTACCACCCACCCTCCAAGTTCGTGCTTGTAAGCAACAGGACACCCACAAAGCTGAGCAAATTCAATATTTGGAGCAAACCCATGACCTATGGCAAGGAGTTCTGTTTCTTCTTCCCGTCTTTTACCCTTCTTCTCAAAGGTAACCTTAATTCTTCCTCCGTTCTCCCTTGCCTCGACAATCCTCCAACCATAAGAAAGTTTTCTCCACAGCTTTGCTATATATTTTATTCCTTCAGTACCCTTTTCCCAATCAAAAATAGCAGAAGAAAAACCAATTAATTTTCCTATAGGGTTAAGCTCTGCTACTTCCTTTACTCTTCCTCCCGCTTTTTCAAATTCATAGGCAACAGCAAGAAGGAATGGTCCTGTTCCTGCAAGAATCACATCCTTAGCAGGAAGATAGCCTGAGGTCTTTATCAAAGCCTGAACCGCACCAGCACTCATAACATCAGGTAATGTCCATCCAGGAAAGGGAAGAAATTTTTCCCTTGCCCCTGTGGCAATGAGTATCTTGTGTGGCTTTATAATATACGGTTTCCCCTTTCTTAGAACCGCAATTTCTCCTTCTTTGTAGCAACCTACAACGGGAGTCTCGGTCCAGATATTTTCCCCGCCTTCAAGAGAACTTTCTAATCTAAAACCTGTCCTTCTTGTCTCTGTATCTTTGGGTTGGTATTCGGGATTCCTCCTCAGATACTGTCCGCCAATGAAAGGATACTCATCCACAAGAAGAAAGTCCTTATGATTTTTCATAAAAACATATGCAGCAGAAATTCCAGCTATTCCCCCTCCAACAATAAGTATCTCAACCTCTTTCCTTTCTACATCAGCTCTCTTCAAATTGCACCTCCATTCCTTCTCTAACAGGAGTTATACACGAACGGACGGTCCTTCCATCAACCCTTACCAAACACTCAAAGCAGATTCCCATCCCACAGAAGAGAGAACGGTCCTCCCCTCCTACGCTCTTTCTGAACCTTTTATATCCAGCCCTCAAAAGAGCTGCAGCCAGCATTTCTCCTTCTTTTGCAATTATATCCTTTCCATTAACATTTATCTTTACTTCCTTCATATTAATAAGCTAATAATTAACTGAAAGTATTGTCAAGTTTTTTGAATGAAAACAAAGATTCCTAAGTCTTCCTGCAGCCAATTTATTGATTTTTTCTTTCCTCGTTTTATAATAATCAGGAAGACAAGATGAAGGGTGAATTTGATAAGACAATTCTCAGGAAAAGTTCAAATTGTTCAATCCTATAAGTTTCTATTAAAAAAGGAGATGAATATGAAAAAAGGATTTAAGGAAATTAACAAAGTTTTCACCAAAAGCCCTGAATTTAACCTGGGTGAGGAAATGAAACTTGCAATACTAAGTGATTCTCACATCGGAGATGGAAAGGAGGGGAGCGATGACTTTAAAGAAAACGCATGGATTTATAAAAATGCTCTCGAGCAATACAGAACTTCCGGGTTTACTCTTATACTCCTAGGGGATATTGAGGAGTTATGGGAGTGCAGTTTAGAAAAGGTAATATCTGCTTATAAGGAACTATTCGAAAAGCATACCGAATTTCAAAAAGATGGAAGACTTACAAGAATCGTGGGAAACCATGACATCTTCGTTTCTGAGAAAAAGCATCTTGAAAAAATAAAAAAGAAATTAAAAAAAGAGAAGAAAGAAAAATTAATAGAATATCTTCCGAAGCCGCAAAAATATCCCTGGGGATTGAAACTGAAATACAAAGGAGAGACTCTTTTCCTTATTCATGGTCATCAACCAGACTTTTTAAGCAATAAAATCTGGAAGATAAGTCGCTTCTTCGTGAGGTATTTCTGGAAACCAATCCAGATACTCTTTAAAATCACTTCTACTTCTCCTTATAAAGTTTACAAAGTGAGGAATCATCTTGAACAGATCTATTATTCATGGGCAAATGAAAAGAAGGTCGTTATCATTACAGGGCATACCCACAGACCAATGTTTGAATCAAAGGCAAAGATCGACAGGCTGGCAGATAGATTAAATGAAAAAATTAATAAAATCCCAAAACTAAAAGAGACCACAAAAGAATACAGGGATACTTTGAGGGAAATTAAATCCCTTGAAAAAGAAATGGAAAAGAAAATAAAAGAAGAGGGAATAAGTTCCAACCTTGAGGAAGCTCCTGTCTATTTCAACTCAGGATGTTGCATATTTCCGGACCATGTTATAACCGCAATAGAGATAGAAAAGGGGGAGATAAGGCTCGTGGGATTCAAGGAAAAAGGCGATGGGAAAATTGAGAAGAAAATTTATGAAAGTGAAAAGCTCACCTCTGTCTTCTCAAGGATAAAAAGCGGAAAATTTGACAGATAAGGATTTTTAAAATAAAATAATTCTTTGGATTCTTAAAAAGGAGGAATTATGAATTATAAAGTATTAGTTGTTAATCCTGGAAGCACTTCAACGAAGATAGGCGTTTTTGAAGATGAGGAAAAGATATTTAATAAGAACCTTTTCCATCCAAAGGAGGAAATCTCCAGGTTTGAGAAAATAGTTGACCAGTATGAATTCAGGGAAAAAGTCATTCTGAACGCGCTTAAAGAGGAAAATATTGATCTTCAGGAAATTTCAGCAGTCGTTGGAAGAGGAGGACTCTTAAGACCGATTCCAGGGGGAACTTACAGGGTAAATGAGGCGATGATTCACGACTTGAGAATAGGACTTCAGGGAGAACACGCATCAAATCTTGGAGGAATTCTTGCCTACGAAATAGCGAAGCCTTACGGGATTCCAGCTTTTATTGTTGACCCTGTGGTTGTAGATGAAATGGAACCAATTGCAAAGCTCTCGGGCATTCCAGAAATACAGAGACGCTCAATATTCCATGCCCTTAATCATAAGGCAGTTGCTCGTCTTGCAGCTAAAAAGCTTGGCAAAAGATATAATGAGGTGAACCTTATTGTAGTCCATCTTGGTGGGGGAATCTCAGTCGGAGTTCACAGCAAGGGAAGGGTAATTGATGTAAACAATGCTCTGAACGGCGATGGTCCCTTTGCCCCTGAACGAGCAGGTGGCCTCCCTGTGTGGGATGCAATGAAGCTTGCCCTTTCAGGAAAATTTACAGAAAGACAACTTAAGAAGAAACTTGCAGGAGGAGGGGGCATAGTTTCCTACCTTGGCACAAATGATATGAAGGAAGTCGGGAAAATGATAAAGCAGGGAGACGAGAAGGCGAATCTTGTATTCCAGGCAATGGCCTATCAAACTGCAAAGGAAATAGGAGCAGATGCTACGGTCCTGAAGGGAAGAGTGGATGCTATTGTCCTTACAGGTGGTCTTGCTCATTCCGAAATGTTCGTTGGGTGGATCAAAGAAAGAGTTTCATTTATAGCCCCTGTTCTTGTATATCCAGGTGAAGATGAGATGAGGGCATTAGCCTTTGGAGCCCTGAGGGTTCTCAAAGGAGAGGAAAAAGCAATGGAATATTAACATAAGGAGGCTTAATATGGTCAAAAGATTAAAAGATTTAGAGGAACTGGTTAAAGGAAGAGAAAAAAAAGTCCTTGCAGTTGCAAGGGGGCAGGACCCCAATACTTTTGAAGCAGTTGCAAAGGCAGTAAGAAATGGATTTGTTGATGCTATCCTCGTTGGAGAAAGGGAAAAGATAGAGGCTATAGCAAAGAAGTTCGGAGTTGACCACAGCATGTTTCAGATAGTTGAGGAAAAGGATGAAGCTCAGTGTGGAAGAACGGCGGTTCAGCTCGTTCATGAAGGTAAAGCCCACATGGTAATGAAAGGACTCATAAGCACAATTTATTATATGAAAGCAATTCTTGACAAGCAGAACGGACTTCTCCCTCCGGGGAAAGTTCTTTCTCACGTTACCCTGGTAGATGCTCCCCGTTACCACAAAATTCTGATAGTTTCAGATGTTGCAGTCATACCTACACCCACACTTGACCAGAAAGTTGCAATGCTTAAATACTGCATAGAAGTTGCCCATAAACTCGGCATTCAAGAACCAAAGGCTGCTATAATTGCAGCCAACGAGAAAGTTTCTGAAAAAATTCCTGGCACAGTTGATGCGGCTCTAATATCAACAATGGCAAAAAGACATCAGATCAAGGGAGCAATAGTTGATGGGCCAATAGCCCTTGACATAGCCCTTTCAAAGGAGTCGGCAGAGATAAAAGGAATTGATTCTCCTATTGCAGGGGATGCGGATATACTTATCTTCCACGATATAGAAACAGGGAATGTCTTCTTCAAAACGGTTACATATCTTGGAGGTGGTTCTATAGCAGCAATGGTAGCTGGAGCTTCTGCCCCAGCAATCCTGACATCCCGCTCTGACAGCGAGGATTCAAAATTTTACTCAATCCTTATGGCTGCGGCCATGGCATAAGGAGGTTTTATGAAAGCTATACTTTCTGGAAATGAGGCAATAGCAAGGGGGTTTTGGGAAGGGGGAGGACATTTTGCTACAGCCTATCCCGGTACCCCTTCAACAGAAATCCTTGAAAACATAGGGAATTATCCTGAGATAAGGTCCCAATGGGCAGTAAATGAAAAGACCTCACTTGAAATCGCTCTTGGGGCAAGCTTTGCAGGAGCCCGTTCACTCGTTGCGATGAAACTTGTTGGTCTTAATGTTGCAGCAGACCCCTTCTTTTCGGCAAGCTACATAGGTTCAACCGGCGGCCTTGTTGTCGTATGCGCAGATGATCCAGGAATGCACAGTTCTCAAAACGAGCAGGATAACCGCTGGTATGCCCTCCATGCGAAAATGCCAATGTTTGAGCCAACAGACTCCCAGGAAGCAAAGGAACTTACAAAGGAGGCTCTCGTTCTCAGCGAAAAATTTGACACCCCTTGGATGGTCAGAACGACTACGAGAATCTCCCATTCACTCTCAATAGTGGAGTTTGACGAAAGGAAAGAAGTGGAAATAAAGGGTTATGTCCCTGATTTCCACAAGAGAAATTTACTCCCTTCAAATGCAAGGGTTCGTCATAAACTTGTTGAGGAAAGGACAATAAAAATAAAAGAATTTGGAGAAAATTTCTGGGGGAATAGAATTGAGGAAGGTGATCCATCAATTGGAATAGTTGCCAACGGAATTTCCTACCAATATGCAAGGGAAGTTTTTCCCAATGCCACATTCCTTAAGCTCCTCCTTACATGGCCCCTTCCCGAAAAGCTCATAAGAAAATTCGCAGGAAAAGTCAAGAAGATATATATTATAGAAGAGGGTGACCCATTCCTTGAGATGCACTTAAAAGCAATGAACCTCGGCATAAAAATAATAGGAAAGGATAAAATACCAATGACAGGGGAACTGAATCCAACAATAGTCATGAAAGCCCTAAAAGGAAAAGACCCCTCACATTTTGATATTCCAAAGATACCCCATAGGCCACCTGCCCTTTGTCCGGGATGCCCTCACACAGGGGTTTTCTACACATTAAAAAGGCTCAAAGCTAATGTCACAGGCGATATAGGATGCTACACCCTTGGAGCCCTCCCACCTCTTTCGTCAATGGACACAACAGTTGAGATGGGAGCAAGTATAGGAAATGCTTTTGGAATAGAAATAGCAGAGTCGATGAGAGGCCTTGACCCAAGGAAAAAGAAGCTTGTTGCAGTAATCGGGGATTCAACATTCTTCCATTCAGGAGTTACCCCTCTGATGGACCTCTTTTACAATAATGGGATAACCACTGTGATAATTCTTGACAACAGAATAACTGCAATGACGGGGCATCAGGACAATCCAGGCTCAGGAAAGACTCTTAAAGGGGTGCCAGGAAGAACTATAGATATAGAACGCCTCGTCCGTGGAATCGGGATAGAGCATGTGTATACCATAGACAGCTTCGACCTTAAAGGTCTCAAGGAACTCATAAACCGGGAAATACACAGGCAGGAGCCTTCGGTTATAATTGCAAGACGCCCATGCGTCCTTCTTCCTGAGCTCCGCAAGAGGAAATACACCTATGCGGTAGCAGACGAGGAAAAATGCACCTCCTGCACCCTTTGCTGGAAGCTTGGCTGCCCTGCAATTTCGGTTACAAAAGAGAAAAAGACCTGGATAAATCCAGACCTCTGCGTCGGATGCGGTGTATGTATTGATGTATGCCCTGTAGATGCCATAAGCCTTAGAGACCCCAATGCAGACAACGCAAGAAAAGCAGGAGAGGAGGTATTAGGATGGAAACAAAATCAGTAATAATAGCAGGAGTGGGAGGACAAGGAATAATCCTCGCCTCAAATCTACTTTCTGAGGTTGCAATGGAAGCAGGATATGATGTAAAAAAATCCGAGATACACGGAATGAGCCAGAGAGGAGGAGATGTAACCTCCACAGTCCGCTTCGGCGAAAAGGTCTATTCCCCAATAGTTGGCTTGGGAGGAGCAGAGGTGATCCTCGCCTTTGAAGAACTTGAGGCAATGAGAAACCTTCCATTCCTCAAAAAAGGGGGCACGATAATAGTAAACGAGTATCGCATAGACCCTCTTCCAGTCGCTTCTGGAACCATGGAATACCCTGAAAATATAACAGAATATCTAAAACAAAAGGTTAAAACAATACCTGTAGATGCAAAAAAGCTTGCAGAAAAAGCAGGTAATATGAGAACAATGAACGTTGCTCTTCTTGGCGTTCTCTCCAAAAGCCTGAATATTTCTGAGGACATATGGCTCAAGATCATAGAGAGACGAGTTCCAAAAAAGGCTATAGAGGCAAATAAAATAGCCTTCAGGCTTGGAAAGGAGGTTGTGGAAAATGCTGAATTTTGAGGAAGTAAGAAAAAGGGCAGCAGATAAAGGAAAAGTTGAGGTTGCAATTCCGTGGTCAATGGACAAAACAGCAATACTTGCTGCTTACAAGGCATGGAAGCTGGGAATTTCCCATCCCATACTTATAGGAATTAGGGCAGAGATAGAAAAACTCATAAAGGAACACGCAAGGGAAATGGATGCTGAGATAATAGAAGAGGATAGTAAGGAAGAGGCTGCTACAAGGGCGGTAGAACTTGCGAGGCAGAATAGAGCAAAGGTCCTCCTGAAGGGTGCCTTAAGAACAGGGGAATTCCTCCACCCTGCTCTTGACAAGGAAAAAGGGCTTAGAACTGGACATCTTCTCTCCGATGTCTTTTTCACAGAGGACCCTCTTCACAACCGCCAGAAGCTTATAGGAATGAGCGATGGGGGGGTAAACATTGAGCCTGACCTTTTGGCCAAGATTCAGATTATTAAAAACGCCATAGAAGCATTCCACAAACTTGGGGTTTCAAAGCCCAAGATTGCACTTCTTGCGGCTATAGAAGTTGTAAACGAGAAAATGCCTGCTACACTGGACGCTGGAGAAATAAGGAAAATGTGGGAAAGGGGAGAATTTCCGGAGAGCATAATAGAGGGGCCGATGGCGCTTGACATAGCTGTAAGCAAGAAGGCTGCCGAGAAAAAGAAATACAATAGCGAAATTGCAGGGGACCCTGACATATTTATAGTTCCTAACATAGAGGCTGGAAACATCTTCGGAAAGAGCTTCACCTACTATATGAACCTCCCGGTTGGTCACATAATAATGGGCGCTGCAGTGCCACTCCTCATTCCTTCCAGAAACGAAACTGAAGAGGATAAACTCAATTCTATCGCTCTGGGATGCTTGATTGGAGGATAAAAAGCTTAAACATCAGTCTGAACATTTTTTCCACAACACGGATTTTCAATTTCCTCATCACTTTAGTAAAAGGGAACATTTCCTTAAGGAAAGTAATATAGGTCTCTCCATTACGACGATTATATAGACATAAAAATACAAGGTGAGAAAGAATACTTTAAGGGGAAATCCGATGACTACCCATAGATAAGAGTTCCTGCAAGACTCTGGACACCTATTTCAATTACATGATAGAGCCAAGGGATATTGTCATGCTCCCCAATGTAATTTTTTCTTGAAAAACGATCCAAATTGCGAGAAAATTTAGTTGAGGAATTAAGATGAGGCTTTATCTTATAGGAGTAGGTTTTGATGGAGAGGTAAGCGAAAGTCACAGATATTTTCTAAAGAGCGGGAAAGGGCCTACTGATGCTTTGAATAAGGTGAGCGAAGAACTCGCTGGCGGAAATTTCCATTTTGATTCCTTAATGGAAATAAATTATGCGGATGGAAGGGAAATTCTATTGAGGGATAAAGGAAACCCTGAGGAAAAACTTTTTGGTGCATTTGTGGGTTATTATCTTGAAGAAGACCCTGTGGAGCACCATAATTTTCTGTTCCTTGTGGACAAAAATATAGAAAGGGCCAAGGCAAAGGCGGAAAAGGTTACCAGTATGATTGAGGGTATAACGCCTCACATAGACTCAGTTTTTGAGGTGAAGGAGATTGAAGGATGGAAGATTATTCCGGAGCCTTCCCCTGAAGCCGAGTCCAACAGAATATATCATCACGATGATATAAAGAGGCTCTTTGATAAGTCTAAAAAGGGAGGTTAGCAGTTGTGAAAAAAGCAGGTTTAAAGCTTGAACAGATGGGCGCAAATGAATGGGGGTTTAAGTATCCAAGTTCAAAAGTTTATCCAAGAAAGCTTTATGAGGGCGTAGATTTGATGGATGAAGGTAGATTCAGGGAAGCTGAAAGGATTTTCCGTTCCCTTATAAAGAAGTCCCCGGAGCATATTGATGCTTATCATAATTTAGCACTGCTTTTGAGCTATCAGGGGAAAGATGATGAAGCTCTTAAACTCTGGGAAAAAGCAGTTGATATTGGAATGAAGGCTTTTCCTGAGAACTTTTCTATTGGAAGGGACCACCTTGAATGGGGCTGGCTTGAAAATAGAGCTTTTCTCAGAGCGTATCATGCATTAGCATTGACTTACCTTGAAAATGGGCAAATCCAAAAAGCCCTCTCAATTTTTTACAATTTAATAGCTTTAAATCCCAATGACAATCAGGGTGCCCGCTATCTATCAGTAGAATGCAATTTTGCTCTGAATCGGCCTGAGGAAGTTCTGAAAGTTTGCGATAAATATCCTGAAGATGCAGGTTCTGGTATATTGTATGGTCGTTCATTAGCCTTGCTTCAGTTGAGTAGGAAGGCTGAGGCAGAAAAGGCAATGAAGGATGCAATCAAATATCTACCGCTAATTGCTGAGGAACTTGTAAAAACAAGGCATAGAAAGCCAAAAAATATGATGGAAGGCTACATAACAGTTGGTGGTCCTGATGAAGCTTATGATTACTGGAAAAGATTCGGAAAATTCTGGAAAAAGACAGACGGGGCAATTGATTTTGTCAAGAACTGCCTGAAAAAATACAGCGAATAAATCCTTACTTTATCTTTCCTTCATACCATTTTGATCTGTTAGGTTCTTTTGGGCTCTTCTTGACTCTTTTCGGCGGATGTTTCTTAAGCTGGTCTAAAAGGTATTTAACTGCTGTCTCAAGGCTTGGGTCGTGGCCCTTAGCCACTTCCTCAGGCCTATCTTCAACTGTTATGTCTGGATATATTCCAACACCCTCTACTACCCATTTTCCTGTTGTGCCGACAATCCCAAAACTTGGAACTGCAAAATCTGCCCCATCCACAAGGGAAGGACTCCATCCATACCCTACAAGTCCTCCCCAGCTCCTTGTTCCAATGATAATTCCCAATTTTGCTTTCCTGAACCAGTATGGGAAATTATCCCCTCCTGAAGATGCATAATGGTTTATCAACATCACTTTCGGTCCATCAACAGCAAAAAACGGTTCGGGAATCAGTTTGTGCCCTCTTGTATGCCAGTAGCTCACAATTTTACGGGAGAGAAGATCTATCATTTTGCCAGGGCTCCATCCACCTCCATTGTACCTGTCATCTATAATAAGTGCATCCTTGTCTCTAAGAGCATAGAAGCCCTTGAAGAGTTCAGCATTTCCCTTAACGGCTGTATCAGGGACATAAATATATCCGATTCTTCCGCCAGATAATCTATCAACAAGTTTCTTTCTTGAATTAACCCAGTCGTAATGGAAAAGAGCCAGTTCGCTTTTTATAGGTCTTATAATGTATGTCTTTGCCCCTTTCTCCACAGGTTTTGAGTTGACAGTTATAGGAATCCTTTTACCAACTGTATTTTCCAGGAATTTATATGGGTTATCTTTTATTGTTACTTCGTGGTTGTTAAGCTTAATTATGTAATCACCCTCTTTTATATTTATCCCCTGCTCTGTAAGAGGTGATCTCAACTCTTTGCTCCAGTTTTCCCCCTTGTAAATCTTGACTATCCTGTATCTTCCTGCTCTTTTATCAGCCTTTAACTCTGCTCCAAGAAGACCGGTGTCAATTCTCTTCGGTCTCTTGAAATCTCCCCAGTGCACATAACAATGCCCTACATTCAGTTCCGAAACAAGCTCTCCGAAGATATAATCAAGATCTGCTCTATGGCTTACATATTTAACAAGAGGCCTGTATTTTTTATACATCGCTTCCCAATTAACACCGTGCATATTTTTTACATAGAACCAATCTCTGTAAATTCTCCAGCCATCTCTGTACATTTCTTCCCACTCTTTCTTAGGATTGATTTTCATGGTGACATCTTTCAAACTCAACTGCCCGGCGCCAACTTTCTGGTCGGGCTTTATCTCTATTATCCCGTACTTATTGCCTGCCTTATAGAGCAAGTGTTTTCCATCGGCTGCAATGTCCCAACCCTTTATTCCCTTAATGATTAGAGAGGATTTTTTCTTATCAATATTGAACTTATAAATAGCACCGTCTTTAAAGTATAAAATTCCATCCTTTAAAGCTGCAATGCCAAGATAGTTATCGGGTTTTAACGGGAAGGAAACAATCCTGTCATTAATTCCCTGAAAATCTATCTTTATCCCTTTAGCTTTAGAAGAAGGTTTCTTACCATTTTCCTCTGCTTTCTTTGCTTTGCCCTTTTCTGCTTTGACGGTCTCTACATCATTTTTCTCCTTAAAGAGTCTCGGGGCATCTTTTGTAAGAGCTACAGCGTATATTCTTGTGGCTTTGTTGTAAACGAAATCAAATTCATAGCTTGAAAATGCCATATTAAAATCTCTCATTGACAGGAAGAAGATATACTTTCCATCTTTTGAAAATACCGGCGAAAATTCATTGAATCTATTGTCTGTAAGCTGATATTTTTTGCTTTCTTTCAGGGAATATACCCAGACAGCATTAAGTCCATTTTTTCCCTGGTTCGTATAGATTACCCAGTCAGACTGTGGAGACCAGTCGTAATCTGTAATGTCTGAGTAAACTCCGCTGTCAATATTTGTTATCTTCCTTGTCTCCACATCAAGTATCTTGAGTTTTTGCTCTGTTTTATCGTAGAATAAAAGTTTTTTACTGTTCGGTGACCATACTACAGGATAACGCCATGTATGGGTATTTTTAGTTAACTGCACGGGCTTCTTCTTACCTTTGGGGTCTATAAGATATATTTCATACTCCCCTGTCCTGTCAGAATATATCGCTATCCATCTTCCATCAGGAGACCACCTCGGGTATGTCTCCTTTATGCCCTGAGAGTTCGTAAGGTCATAGGTTATACCCTCCTTTGCTGGCACGGTGAATATATCCCCTCTTGCATCGAATACTGCCCTCTTGCCTGTGGGGGATATAGCATAACCAAATCGGGAGGTGAACTTTGAGACATTCTCAAAATGGGGAAGCACATTCGGGTCATCAAAATCAATATTTACTGTTAACTTCTGCGTCTTTCCTGTGTCAAGATTGAGCTTATAGATGTAACCGCCATTCTCATAAACTACGAGTCCTCCTCTTCCAGAAGGCCAGAGAACATCATAATCTTTATGGTTCGTTATCTGTTTGAACTGCCCTGTTTTTAAGTCGTAGGACCAGAAATTAAGCTTTGCAGTTTTTCTATCCGACACGAAGTATATTTTGTCCTTATACCAGATTGGCTGCTCATCCGTTCCAACAAACTTTGTAATTTGCTTTGAGGTATGATGAACGAGGTCATAAATCCACACATCCTGAGCTCTTCCCCCTTTATATCTTTTCCAGGTTCTGAACTCTCTTGAAATAGGAGTATAAACAATTTTAGTGCCATCAGGTGAGAATTTTCCAAACCCAGCCTCTGGAATCTCAAGAGGGGTCTCCAGCCCGCCCTCTATGTTTACCAAGTAATATTTCCCCATTCTCCTTCCATAAGGCGTTCTATTAGCCCTGATAAGAATATTTTTGCTGTCAGGCGTCCAATCAAGCACAGCATAATCCCATCCCCCTCTTGGAGGCATAATTCCAACATCATTGTAATATGTCAACTGCCTTGGAATTCCTCCTTTTGCAGGCATAATATAGACCTGTCTGGAGCCTGAATACTCTGCCGAAAAGGCAATCCATTTTCCATCAGGGGATATTTTTGGGAAAAGTTCCAATCCGATATCTGAGGTTAATCTCTTTGCCTCTCCACCATTAGCCGATACTGTCCAGATATCCCCGGCATAAACGAAAACAATTTGGTTGCCATTGATATCAGGAAATCTCAGTAGCCGAGCATCCCTTATGGCAAAACTAAAACCGATAAATGCCAGGAAAACAATCAATGCCAATAATTTTTTCTTCATAATTCCTCCTTTCTTGCACATTATATAATAATACGAGAATACAAAGAATTAGTTCAACTTAACATTCACTATCTTCATTTCTCTTGCGATTATTGACTTTGTTCACAATCCATCGTCAAGTAAGTTTTACTATCATAACAAGGACTTTGTAACTTATGTATTTATTCATAGCAGGAAAGTGGTAAATTTTCTCGCAAGCACTTGACTTTTTGTGGTATCTGATATATTATATATTAGTGATGAGGTAATAATGGAAAATGAAAATGGACTTTTGAATTTTAAGTCGCTCAAACAGCAGGTTTACGAATATTTAAGGAAACAAATGGGTAAGGGAAATATTCTTCCGGGTTCAGTCATAAATCTTAATAAGACTGCAAAGCAACTCGGAATAAGCAAGACTCCCCTGAGAGAAGCTCTTATCCAGCTCGAAATGGAAGGATTCGTCAGAATTCTCCCGAGAAAAGGAGTGGTCGTGAATGTCTTAACTCTAAGTGACATAAAGGATTTCTACCAAATTATAGGTTCTCTTGAAAGGGCAGCTGTTCTTTCCGCATTCTCAAAAATTGAAAGGTCAAAAATAAAAGAGATGGAAAAGCTCAACAGAAAGATGAAAGAAGCTATTGATAAGAATAATTTTGATATCTATTATGAAAGGAATCTTCAGTTCCACAATGTTTATCTGAACCTCTGTAAAAACACACATCTCAAGAAAATAGTGGACAATCTTAAAAAAAGACTTTACGATTTCCCGCGGCAGAAAGGATATCTAAAAGAATGGGAAGAGGCTTCAATCAAAGAGCATGAACTGTTCTTAAAGCTCCTTTCTAAAGGGAATATAAAGCTTGCGGCAGACTACATCAGGGATATCCACTGGTCCTTTGAAGTACAGAAGAATTACATAGTTAAATATTATCCTTTGGAAGAATATCAGAAAGCCCTCGCAACAATTCTTGGAGAAAGATAAAGTGAAAAAGCCATTGATTAAAGGTATGATCTTTGACATAAAAAGATATGCCATCCATGATGGGCCTGGAATAAGAACCACAATCTTCTTCAAAGGATGCCCATTGCACTGTCCATGGTGCCACAACCCTGAAGGGATAAAAAAAGAGCAAGAAATTATGTTGTGGCAGGATAGGTGCACAAAATGTGGTGACTGCGTGCCTGTCTGCCCACACAGTGCAATTTCCATAGACAGGGAGATTTCCATTGACTGGGGAAAATGCGATCTCTGCGGGGAATGCATAAAAGTATGCCATCCAAAGGCAATAGAAATTGTTGGAAGAGAAGTCACTTCTGAAGAGGTAATGGGGGAAATAGAAAAAGACATAATTTTCTATGAAGAATCAGGAGGAGGGGTAACTTTTTCAGGAGGAGAGCCCTTCTTCCAGCCGAAATTCCTTGAGGCCCTTCTAAAAGAATGTAAAAAAAGATATATAAATACGGCAGTTGATACCTCTGGCTATGTCAGCAAGGAAATTCTCTTAGGGCTAAGCGAGTATGTTGACCTTTTCCTCTACGACCTGAAGATAATGGACAGCAAAAAGCACAATAAATATACAGGAGTCCCAAACGAATTGATTCTTGAAAATTTGAGGGAGCTTCTGAAAAGGGGAAAAAGAGTAAATGTTCGCCTTCCCCTTATTCCAGAATTAAACGACGATAGGAAAAACATAGAGAAAACAGGAGAGTTCCTTGCATCCCTTCCTAATCTAAAAGGTGTAAATCTTCTTCCTTACCACAATACCTGGGTGAATAAATTTAAGAGACTTTCAAGGGAATGGAAGCCATATATAATTTCTCCTCCATCCAGGGAAAAGGTGGAGGAAGTAAAGTCAAAGCTTGAGAAATACGGATTAGAGATAAAAATAGGAGGATAAAATGACTAGAAGGGTAAAAAAATTAAGGCAAAAAAGCGTAGGGACAGAACCTTACGTTTCATCGGAAAGGGCTGAGCTTTTAACAGAATTTTATAAATCGGGAATTCCAGAAAGAGTATCAACCCAAATTGCCCGTGCCTTAGCTCTTAAATACATAATGGAGCACAAGAAGATTTCCATAGATGAAGGGGAGCTGATAGTTGGAGAGAGGGGACCTGCTCCAAGGTCAACTCCGACATATCCCGAACTCTGCACTCATACTCTAAAGGACTTTGAGGTGATGAACAGCAGAGACAAGACAAGGTTTCAGGTTTCAGATGAGGTAAAGAAGATTTACAGAGAGAAAATAATTCCGTTCTGGGAAGGAAAAACTATGAGGGAAAGAGTCTTTGCTGAAATGACCGAGGAGTGGCATAATGCCTTTGAAGCAGGGGTTTTTACAGAGTTTATGGAACAGCGAGCCCCTGGCCATGCAATATTGGATGATAAGATTTACCATAGGGGCATGGAAGATTTCAAGAGAGAAATAGATGAAAGGATAGGGCGACTGGATTATTTCAATGACCCTGACGCATACAGGAAGGAACAGGAACTTAAGGCGATGAAAATCGCAGCAGACGCTATTATAATCCTTGCGGGCAGATACTCAAAGCTTGCAAAGGAGCTTGAAAAGAAGGAGAAAAATCCTCAAAGGAAAAATGAACTTGAAAAAATTGCCGATGTTTGTTCCCATGTTCCTGCCCATGCACCGAGGGACTTCTGGGAAGCTCTCCAGATGTATTGGTTCATACACCTTGGGGTTACAACAGAGCTGAATGTATGGGACTCGTTTAATCCAGGCCGCATTGACCTTAACCTTTATCCCTTTTTCAAAAAGGACATCGGTGAGGGAAAACTCTCAGAGGACTTTGCAAAGGAACTCCTTGAGTGCTTCTGGATAAAATTCAACAACCAGCCAGCTCCTCCTAAAGTGGGGGTAACAGAGGAGCAAAGTGCAACCTATCAGGATTTTTCTCTTATAAATGTTGGCGGACTCAAAAAGGACGGTTCAAATGCCGTAAATGAGCTTTCATATCTTGTGCTTGACGTCCTTGAGGAAATGGAAATGATGATGCCGAGCGTATGTGTCCAGCTCAGCAAGAAAAATCCCGACGCTTTTCTTAAAAGGGCAATTAAGGTCGTAAAGAAAGGCTTCGGCCAGCCATCCTTCTTCAACACAGACGCCATAATCATGGAATTTCTAAGGCAGGGAAAAAATATTGAGGATGCAAGACTTGGAGGCCCAAGCGGATGCGTAACAATAAGTGCCTTTGGAAAGGAAAGCTGCACCCTTACAGGATATATGAACTGGCCCAAGATACTGGAAATCACACTGAACAATGGTATAGACCCAATTACAGGGAAAAAAGTGGGAATAAAGACTGGGGACCCAGAAAGCTTCAAGAGCTTTGAGGACCTTATGGAAGCTTACAGAAAACAACTAAAATACTTCGTGGATATAAAGATCAAGGGAAACAGCATAATAGAAAGGCTCTATGCCCAATATATGCCAGCTCCTTTCATGTCCCTTCTTATGGACGATTGCATAAAAAAGGGAAGAGACTATCACGATGGAGGACCCAGATACAATACAACATACATCCAGGGAGTCGGAATGGGAACTATTACAGACTCCTTATCCGCTATAAAATATCATGTGTATGATAAGGCGAATCTTGAAATGAAAGAACTTCTGGAAGCTTTAAGGAGGAATTTCGAAGGGCACGAAAAACTCAGGCAAATGTTGTTAAACGAGGCTCCAAAATACGGGAATGACGATGATTATGCAGACAAGATTGCAAAGGAGATATTTGAGGCCTATTTCAATGTGCTTGATGAAAGACCCAACACAAAAGGTGGAAAATACAGGGTAAATCTCCTTCCAACAACCGTCCACATATACTTCGGCAAAGTTACAGGTGCAACACCCAATGGAAGGAAAGCGGGCGAACCTTTATCCGATGGTGTTTCTCCAACTCAGGGTGCTGATAAATATGGCCCAACAGCAGCAGTGAAATCTGTCGCAAAATTTGACCATATAAGAACAGGAGGAACCCTCCTCAACCAAAAATTCATGCCAAAGCTCCTTGAAGGCGATGAGGGTATTGACAAACTTGCCTATTTAGTGAGAACCTACTTCAGGTATGACGGGCATCATATTCAATTCAATGTTATCAGCGCAGAAACCCTCAGGGAAGCCCAGAAACATCCTGAGAAATACAAAAACCTTATAGTAAGGGTTGCGGGTTACAGCGATTATTTCGTTAATCTCGGCAGTGACCTTCAGAATGAAATAATCGCAAGAACAGAGCACGAAAATTTTTAAAAAAGGAGGAATAAATGTTTAAAACTGAGATTTATGTGGAAAGGAGAAAAAGGTTAAGGGAACTTGTAAAATCAGGGTTAGCTCTCTTCCTCGGTAACGATGAGGTAGCAATGAATTACCCTGCTAATACCTATCCTTACTTTAGACAGGACAGCACATTCCTTTACTTCTTCGGACTGGACCAGCCAGGACTTGCTGCAGTGATGGATTTTGCCACAGGAAAAGAATTCATCTTTGGAAATGACATTGATATTGAGGACATAGTCTGGATGGGACCTCAACCTACAATTAAAGAACTGGCAGAGAAAGTTGGTATAAGAGAAACTGCGCCCTTTTCAAAACTTGCGGAGTTCCTGGATGAAGCAAAAGCAAAGGGCAGGAAAATTCACTATCTCCCACCCTACAGAGGGGAACATATAGTCAAAATAGAAACCCTAATCGGGGTTCCCCCTTCTAAGGTAAAAAAAGGCGTATCAGAAGAGCTTGTAAAAGGAGTTGTGGCTTTAAGGTCTGTAAAGAATCCTGAAGAAATAGAGGAGATAGAAAAAGCAATGGAAATAACAGATTCTATGCACCTTAAAGCAATGGAAGCCGCAAAGCCGGGAATGTTCGAGAGGGAAATTGTAGGATTGGAGAAAGGAATAGCCATATCAATGGGAGGCTACCTCTCTTTTCCTATAATCTTTACAGTCCATGGGGAAACCCTCCACAACCATTGTTATGGAAATATTCTGAAAGAAGGTCAGATAGTGATCAATGATGCAGGAGGAGAAAGCTCCATGCACTATGCAGGAGATATGACAAGAACATTCCCTGTGGGAAAGAAATTCACCACAAAGCAGAAGGAAATATACAGCATTGTCCTTGAAACACAGCTCAATGCCATTTCTGCCGTAAAGCCGGGTATAATGTATAAGGAAGTCCACATGCTCGCAGCAAAGACTGTTACCAAAGGGTTGAAGGATTTAGGACTTATGAAGGGTGATGTTGATGAAGCAGTTGCCCATGGTGCTCATGCTCTTTTCTTCCCTCACGGCCTTGGTCATATGATGGGCCTTGATGTCCACGATATGGAAAACCTTGGTGAAGATTATGTTGGTTATGACGAGACAGTAAGCAGAAGCGATCAGTTTGGTCTTGCGTATTTAAGACTTGCAAAGGCTCTCAAGCCAGGATTTGTCTTTACAGTGGAGCCAGGGATTTACTTTATTCCAGAGCTAATAGACCAGTGGAAGAAGGATAAGAAATTGGAGCAGTTCATAAACTACGACAAAGTAGAGGGATACAGAGAATTTGGAGGAATAAGGATAGAGGACGATGTTCTGGTAACAGAAGACGGTCACAGGGTGCTTGGTAAATATGTGCCCAAGAAAATTGAGGATGTGGAGGCAGTAAGAGGTAGATAAAAGCTACATTTATGCAAACTTTTAAGAAAAAGCTTTTGAAACAAATCATAGAGCTTGAATACGAAATGTTTCAGCAGGTGATAACTAACAATCAGAAATGTAAAGACCGCCCTGAAACCTTCAAAATAACCAGGGAAGCGAGATTCTATCCCCTCTCAGCTGAAACCCTCTCTTCTTATCTTGGTGATCTTCAGCAGGCCAAAAAAGAGGGAAGGAATCTTCTTATGGAAAAATATGCAAGAATGGACAATCTCATCCCTCCTATGAACTCAAATCCTCTAATAGAAAAAATCGTTGAGATTGAAGGGAAATGGATTGAAAAACTTTCCGTAAAATATCCTCGCATCTTTAGCTCAAAACCTGAAAGTTTTAAAAGCTATCTTTCTTGTGAACTTGAAACATTCTCGGACAGAACATTAGAACTTTATTTCAAAGATGTTTCAAAGGCAAAGGGGGAAGGAAAAAACCTTGCAGAGGAAAGCTATGTATATCTTTTTCAAAAAATAGGTTACTCATCCATAGAAGAGCTTGAGGGAAAACTGAAAGAAAAGTTTGACACAGGAAAAAATTAACTTGCCTCACAGAGGTAGGAAAACGAATGGGCCTCCTCACATTGTCCGGAATGGACAGTTCTCGCATAGGCGTTCATCCGAGTGGTCAGATGTGAAAGGAATCTCTTGGTTTAAGATTTCTGATACAAGGTTTCGCAGGGAGGGGAGAAAAATTTCTTCTATCAATTCGCCTCTATCCCCTTTAAAGTTCTTCCCAAAAAGCATTTTTTCATATGAGCCGAAGACATTCCCTATAAGATAAAGGACAGCATTGATGTTTGAATAATCATCAAAACCATACTGATTTTTAAAAAGATATAGATAAATCGGAAGCTGGAAGGAACGAATATGCTTTTTCATTTCCTCCCTTGAATGCAAAGGTTCCTCAATGTTTTTTGCAGGAACTGAGGCTGAACTCCCTGTTTTGTAATCCACCACCGTGTATTCGCCATCCCATAAGTGTATCCTGTCAACCCGGCCTTTCAGGGTAATTTCCCTGCCATTTACTTCGATTGGAGTATTGTAGTCCTTCTCAAGCGCTATTATCTTCAATCCCTTCTTTGCTTTCTCTCCTTCCATAAATTTTCCGAGCCTTACTTTTACCACCTCTTTCAGAAGGAGGAATTCACCGCCCTGATATTTGAAATAATCTTTAAAAACTTCCTCTATTACATTGTTCATCCTCTCCTCTGCAAGAGATAAGGGGGACAAGTCTTTACTTATAAAAGGTTCGTAGAATCTTTGCAGAACTTTGTGAACGAAGCTTCCAACCCTTCTGCTTTCAACATCTGTCTCAATTTCTTCCCTTTCCTCAAGTCCAAGAATGTATTGATAATAGAATTTCAATGGACATTTCAGGTATGTGTCAATTTTTGTTGGACTGAATTCCATGTTAAGGAGTTTCTTCATTGTTTTCTGGCTCTTTTCAACTTCAAGTTCCTTTTGCGGGGTAAGGAAGACTCCAAATGAAATTGTCTTTTCCTCCGGGCCCTCTCCTCTCTTCTTCTCCATATCCCAGACAATTTCCTCTATGAATCGGCTTTTTGACCTCTCCTCTGATTCTGAATAAATGAGATGGACATTCTCCGCACCCTTTATAAGCCTCATAAGATAATATCTGAAGATGTTTTCCCTTTCTCTGTATGTTGGAAGACCAAGATGTTTCCTTACAGGGGTTGGGAGAATCGGGTCAACGGGCTCTGTTGCAGGGAGAATATCTTCATTCACATCAAGAACTATAACATTTCTGAAACGGAGGGCCCTTGTTTCAAGAAGACCGATGACCTGAAGGCCCTTTAACGGTATTCCTTCAAAGGGGACCCTTTCCTGAAGAAGGGAATATCTTATCAAAGAAAATATGCGATCCTTATCCTCAATATTCTCCTTTGCAAAAAGAGATTTCCCAAGATTTTCAAAGAAATTTATAAACCTTGAGAAGAAAACTCCTGAGAAGGGGTAAAGCCTTGCAGGGCTATTTTTAAGAAGCTCCTCAAGGATGTTTGAAAACGCCAAGGAAACTTCTTTTAAGGAAGTTAAATTTTCCAATCCTCTTATTAAAAGGTTATGCATCCATTTCAATTGGCCTCTAAGCTCGTCTTTCCCTATTCCTTCTTTTTCTATCAAAACCAAAGCAAGTTCATAAATTTCCTTCCCCCTATTGTCTTTCAAGTTTTCCACTTCTTCTAAAGAAATAAAGGGTTTATTTAACTTAATCAGTAATTCTTCTATATGATGAATGAGAATTCTTGTTGGCATAGGGTCCTTTCCGAGGTAGAGATTCTTAGCATACGGATGCATAATAAGATTAAGATAATCCTTAGTGTAGTAAAGCCCATTCTTCCTGTTTTCCTGGAGCTTCATTACAAGGTCAAGGAGGGCATACACGGGGGTCCTCTGAAGTGGGTATCCCATAGAAATATTGTATTCGCAGGGAAGAAATGAAAGGACATTGGAAAGGAGGGGAATTAGAGTCCGCGAATCGGGAAGCACAATTGCCGTTTCCTCCAAGAAGGGATTTTTTCCTTTGAGGATAAGCCCTGCTGAGGTAACCTGGCTGTGTGTATCAAAGCCTTTATGCAAGGTTATCTTTGGTTCAACTACAGGGAATTCTTCCACTATGATTTCCGAGCCTTTCCATTCCTTTATGTAATCAAAAAGCGTCCATTCTTTTCCCTCTGCCTGATAAATGAATTCTCCATCCTGATTTTTAAGAAGCCAGCCTAAAATTTCCCCCTCGCTTCTTGTAAGGGCAGAAAGACCTGAAAAATAAATCTTTTCAGCCTCCCAGGGAAGCCCTCTCTTGGGAATTTCCTCTGCAACCTCCCTGTAAATCATCCCCTTTGTTTTTGCTTCAAGTTCCTCTACCCTCCCTTGAAATTTCTCCCTTGCCTCTGTTATTGAATTCAGAAGATTTCTTATCCCCTCAGGATACTCATTTATTCCAAATTCCTCATTTATAAACTGGGGTTGTTCAAGAAGCCCTTTGAGCTCACTGCTTTCTATAAGATTCTTGTCAAGCTCATCAAAGGCTTCGTATATTTTAATTCCCCAGAAGAAAAACGAATCAAAGCTCTGAAACTCATCCCTTTTGAAGGGCCCCTCTTCTTTTGTAATCTGGTAAATTATCCATGCACCATCTGCCGGGTTAATCATCCTGAAATCTCCGAAAAATTCCCTGTGGAGCTCAGTTATAAAACTGTCAATTGAAAATATACGGGGTGGAAAATAGGGTGAGCTGAGCTTCTCTGATAAAAACTTCCTTAAGTAGTATTCTGGCCTTTTCCCTGGAAATACAACCGTAATATTTGAAAGGTCTTTTCCCTTACTTATAAGGAGCCTATCGCCGAGATATTTCACCAAATCGGCTGAAAAAGGGAGTTCAATTATCTTCCCCATTGGACCTCTCTTTTCTCCTCTTTGTCAACATAGATAAGGATTCCCTTTGTCCTTTTGTGCGGATATATCCTTGAAACCAGTGCCATGTAGTTTTTGATTTGTTCCTCATGCTCCTCCTTATATTCTTCCCCTGTCTTGTAATCCACCACTAAGACTTCATCTGATTTTACTATTAATCTATCAATTTTGAACCTCTCCCCCTTCTGGTTTATTATCTCCTTTTCTGTAAAAACCCTGTCTGTTGGGGAAAGATTAAAGACTTCATCGTTTGACGAAATAACTTTATTGAGCTTTGCCAAAATCTCCTGTGAATTTTCTTCAATAAGTCTTGCTCTTATCTCCTGGTCTATCAATTTTCTCAGCTCCTCCTTTGAGGAGACTCCATTTTTTATCTTCTCTAAAACAGCGTGAATTAGTTCACCCCTTTCCATTGCTTTTCTTTCTCTCTTATCAGGTAGAACTTTTTTCAGCTCCCTGCCAACAAGCCTTTCAGCCCAGGCGGTTCCTGTTCGGATTTCAAATTCTGGCTCCTTTACAATTTCACCTTTTTCCCTCTGAATTGTCTCGCCGAGCTTCAGTTCATCTCCTACCCATTTTTCCTTCATCCCGAAACTGAAACTAAATAAAGGGTCTTTTGGATTATTCCTCTTATCTATGGTTGCAGGCACAATAACATAGAGCTCATCCTCTACTCTTGTGAAAGCAACATACAGGGTGTTTAATTCGTCCCAGAACTGCCTTGCCATTTCCTCTTCAAAAAGCTTTTCAAGTTCCGTAGATACTCCTCTCAGCTCCTTTTTCGGGGAAAGAAATTCTATCGTCCCATCCTTATCCCTTTCCAGAAGTTTTGGAAAAGATATTGAGATTCCTGCAAACGGGACAATTACAACAGGAAATTCAAGACCCTTTGCTTTGTGTATTGTAAGGACATTAACAGCATCCCTTTCCTCCGGCATGTTTATTGTAAAGACTTCATCAGGTGCTTCATCCCAGAACTCAAGGAAATTTTTGAGGTTGTTTTCCCCCTGAGCTTCCCTTTCCTTTAAAATTTCAAGGAAATGTATAATGAAAGCCTGAGAGTCCTGAAAATTCTCCTGGACATCCCAGATTTCCATTATTTTTACTGCAAGATCGTATGGGGGAAGAAAGCCCACGCTTCTGAAAAGCTCAGAAAATAAGCTTTCCCATATTTCAGAAAACTCTGAACGGAATTTTATATAAAGGGGCTTTCCCCTTTTATCTGAAACTTCCTCAAGAAAACCAAGAATTTCCCTTTGAGAGATTTTTGTTTTCTTGCTGAATATCTCGCCTGTTATAAACTCAGCAAAGGCAAGGTCATTCAACGGGGTGTCAAGGAACCTGAGAAAGGATACCATTTCCCTCACTATACGATTTTCCCTTATGCTTAGAGTCTTTTCCGAAATTACCTTTATCCCTTCTCCTGTGAGCCAATTTGTAACAGAGGCTGCCTGCTCTTTTTTCCTGACAAGGACAGCTATTTCCCCATCCCTGTAGCGGGTTCTCAAGCTCTCTATCAATTCCACGAAATTTTCCTTTATTTTCTCATCCCCTTGCTCCTTGGGTATGTTTAATTTCTTTAAATAAACATAGCCACCCCTTTTTTTCTCTGAATCCCCGGGGCTTTGTTTAACATTGGAATATGATTCTATAATTTCCTCATTTAAATATCCCACCTTGTAAATTCTCATAAGCTCATTTAAACTCTCCTTTGAAAATGCTTTTGCCACGAAATTCAAAATTTCTTCCCTGCTCCTGTAGTTTTTGTCAGTTTTTTTCTGAAGGATTTCTTCTCCTGTTACTGCTTCAAGGTATTTTTCAACCCTGCCGAAAAGCTCAGGGTCTCCACCCCTGAATCTGTAAATTGCCTGCTTTCTGTCCCCGACAAGAAAGAGGGTTCCCCTGCCCTCTGAGAATGCATTCTCAATTAGCATCCATATGTTCTCCCACTGAAGCCTGTTTGTGTCCTGAAATTCATCAATAAGAAAATGGAACAACCTTGTCCCGAGATTTATGTAAATCTGAGGCACATCAAGCTCCTCAAGCTTGCTATGAACCTGGCTGTTCAGCTCATCTATAAAAACAAACCTTTTCTTCCTTTTGTAATCCTCAAGTCTCCCCTTAAAATCAGAGAAGAGATTTATGTATGGTGCAAAGTTCAAAACTGAATATGAAATCGCAGCTTTAGATAAAGTATTTCTGAAATCTCCCCATAAATTCTCCAGTTCTACCGGGACTTTTCCTTTACTTTTTTTGTTAGCAAAATTATCCAGGCTTTCTTCCTGAAACCAGGTTTTCCCATTGCTCTTTGGTTTTAAATCTCTCAGATAATTAATCCCTTCATTCAAAAAGCGAGAGAGCGCCTTTTTAGCATTTTGGTTAATATTGATTTCAAAAGTCTCTATCCCTCTTAGAAGTTCTCTAATAAGCTCCTTGGATTTTTTTAAATTCTCCTTGTATTCCTCTCTTTTTATCTTCAAAAAATCTTCCCTGCTTTCCCCAAAGATTTTCCCCTTCCCGTTCTCTTTTTCCAGAAGTTTCCCGAGCTCCTCTGAAAGAATCTTTTTAGCTGACCAGCTCGTTCTCCCGAGAATTCTTATATAAGTCTCTATAAATTTCAACAGCTTATTGTTTCCTCTATCAGTCTCTTCAAATTCATCCAGCATCTCATCCACGATGTATTCAACATAAGCCTTAGAGTCTGTCATTATATCAAACCTCGGAGGAAGGCCCATTTCTATTGATGATGCAAGGATAATCTTCCTTATGAAGCTGTCTATAGTCCTTACATTAAAATCCGTATAGTTCAGGATTATTCTTTCCACCTCCTCCATAGCCTTTTTCCCGATAACCTCAGGGGAAAGTCCTGCCTTTCTGCTGAGCTCTTCCCTCCTTCCCTTTCCGTTAATTTTCCTATCCAGCGCAGCCTCCTTGAGCCAGCGGAGTATCCTTTCCTTCATCTCATTAGCAGCCTTGTTTGTAAAGGTTATGGCAAGGATATTATTCAAATCTGAGTTTTGAAAATCATCCGAAAGAAGGAGAGTGGTATATCTCTCCGCAAGGTTATAAGTTTTACCTGCACCAGCAGAGGCTTCTACCTTAATTATCCTTGCTTTCTTTCCCATTTCTTCATTATATCCCAAACGCTGCGAGGTAAGAAACAAGAGGAAAATTCAGGATACCGATTTGTGGTCATAAAGTTTTCCACATCCCCTTTCAAAGTCTGTCTTAAATCCTCTTAGGTAGGCTGGAAACACAGAGAGAAAATCGAGGGGATAGAAAACGAGTTCAGAGTCTTAAATCCTCTTAGGTAGGCTGGAAACGGGGTTGGACGGTGCGACCGTCCAGTTCCCTCATGTCTTAAATCCTCTTAGGTAGGCTGGAAACAATGTGGGTGGACTACTCAGTCCCCTGCATCGACAAGTCTTAAATCCTCTTAGGTAGGCTGGAAACATTTCAAAAAGAGAGACGTGAAGCGTCTCCGAAAGTGGTCTTAAATCCTCTTAGGTAGGCTGGAAACTAAAGCGTCTCTATACTCAGAATCACGGCACACAAAGTCTTAAATCCTCTTAGGTAGGCTGGAAACCTTTCTAGGGTGTTTTCAGGGCATCTATATGGATGCACGTCTTAAATCCTCTTAGGTAGGCTGGAAACTGAAACTTCACTTCAAGTTCTTCAGAGACCAAGAAGGCGTCTTAAATCCTCTTAGGTAGGCTGGAAACTCGTAGACTCGATGCGGCACTCCTTACTCCGCAAAGCGTCTTAAATCCTCTTAGGTAGGCTGGAAACGCGGCGGGACGGATAGGGTCTTGGAATGAGTTTCTAGTGTCTTAAATCCTCTTAGGT
>WFSJ01000042.1 GCA_015486055.1 Acidobacteriota bacterium | reverse complement strand
TCTCTATGTTGATAATAATGCTGGCAGAGACAGGATCAAAAGTATCGCATTATTCCCTTCAAACTAGCGCAGGGAACCGACAGCTCGCAGGGGGAAGGCTTGAACCTGAGCCTTCAGGCGGTATTGCCTTGCAGTCCTTGCCCGGGCCTCCTCAACCCCAGGTAAAGAGGCCTGAATCCCAACCCTCTGCGGAAGCTCCGAAGAGCACCGAGGTTAGAGAAGAGACAGCCGCCCAAGTTGAAGCTCCTGCGAAGAAAAAAATTCCTCAGAAGAAAAAAACCACAACAAAACCCTCTGGAAGTGAGGCTTCTGCTGAAATATACAGTCTTGTCAGTAGGGAGAAATTCTCAGAAGCAGCTTCAAAAGGCCAGAAATTTATATCTATGGGAATTGATGGCGGGGATCTTTTTCTTCATACTGGTAGGGCATATTTCCTGGTGGGAGACTATTCAAGAGCTGAGAAATATCTTGGCAGAGCTTTCTCCCTGCTTGGGTATGTAAAATTTGAAGTTGTATTTCTTCCCGGCTGGAAGAAGATCATAGGAAAAAACAAGAGCACAGGTTGGTTAATTATTGCAAAAGAATATTTGAAATATTCACCTGCAGGTTCCAAGAGTTCCTCGTTCATTATAAAAAGGGGGGAACTTAAGAAAGTTAAACCCACAAAGAAGCCATGGGAGAAGGAATTTAAACTTTTCATTGAGTCAAAAAGCAAAGTAAAGGCGAAGTTTAAGTTGAGAAGGAAAAAGACCAATAAGAAGGATGTTGAACTTATGGAAAAATTTATAATAAAATCCCTGAAAGGAGGATAAAAATGAAAAAAAATTTCTTTGCTTTCTTTATGTTTTCCCTTTTTCTTCCAATAGCTTTACTCTTTGGCGAGCAATTGAGCCCAGCAGAGAAGGTAGCTTATAGGGTAAAACCTGCTGTTGTTCTTATTGAGGAGTATGTCCAGGCAAGATTCAGTTATATTGATAATAGCGGGCGCTCTGGCGTTCAGGACATGACCCTTGGCTCTTCTGGAAGCGGATTTTTCATTCATCCAGAGGGCTATCTTCTGACATCAGGCCATGTCGTTGAAGATTATCAGATTTATATGAAGGACCCCGAGAAGTTCAAAGAAAAACTCTTGATGTATTTTGCGTTGAACAAAATGAAAGAGGAAAACATTCCAATAACAAGGAGTAATTTTCAGAGGTGGCTACGAAGACACAACCCTTCCGTTATATCCTTGAAAGTTTCTCCTACGGTAACACTCTCTAACAACAAAAAATATATATATGAGATAAAGAAGTATTCCCCACCTATAGACGAGAATGGAAAGGACATAGCGGTGTTGAAAATAGAGAGGAACAATTGTCCAGTCCTTTTTCTCGGGGATTCTTCAAAGGCAGTTCTAAATCAGGATATATTCGCAGTTGGCTATCCTGGAGTGGTAGACCCGTTAACCCATATTTTCCTCAGCTTCAAAACAAGGCTTCAACCTTCGATAACGAAAGGGGTCATTTCCTCCCTGAAGGCTGATTATAAGGGAGTTCCTGTTATCCAGACCGATGTAGCAATTGGACATGGAAACTCAGGTGGCCCTGTAGTTGACATATATGGAAAAGTTATAGGGATAGCTACCCTTGGTTCTGCAGAGGTAAATCCTTTTGGGGTAGTTCAGGAGGTAGCGGGATTCAACTTCCTTGTCCCCATAAACACAGCGAAAGAATTTGTAAGGGATGTTGGGATAGAAATGAATAAATCCTCAGACTTCAAAAAAACCTACGATGCCCTTTTCGATGCCTACTGGAAAGGGGATTATTTCAGGGCAAAGGACCTCGTTACAATAGCTCTTTCTTATATGAAGGGCCAACCCGATCTTGAGAGGCTCCAGGCCAATATACTCAGAAAGATAGAAAATATGTCACCGATTACAAGGATGTGGAAACAGCATGGGGTTGCAGTCATCGTAGGTGGAGTCTTAGTGATTTTTATATTCGTAATCCTCTTTATAGTTTTGAAACCTTCTGAGAGAGAATCCGAAACTATAGAGAAACCAGCAGAGGAAGCCCCAACTGTTGGAGCTGAGGAAGTTAAAGGGACTGTTGTTGAGGAATACGGGGGAAAGGTTGATATATTTGTGAAAGGGGAAAGAATAGGGGAGGAAAATATATCTAAGGCAGGTGCAATAGTTGGAAGAGATCCATTAAGGGCAAATATAATAATTTCAGAGCCTACAATTTCAAAAACTCACTGCAAGATAGTTCCTCAGAAGGAGGATTTTCTTGTTGTGGATCTCAACTCAACAAATGGAACTTACATAAATGGTAAGAAAATCTCCCAGGGGAAAGCAAAAATAGGGGATTCAATCCAGCTCGGGAGGAAAGGGAATATTATCTTAGTGGTGAGAAAATAGTTGACTTCAATCTGAGCATTTGCTAAAATAGAGTTTCCTTTTTACGGAAGGAGGTAAAAAGTGGCCAGAAGATGTTATATATGTGGTAAAGGGCCAATGACAGGCCACAATGTCAGTCATGCCCATAACCTTACAAAGAGAAGATGGCTTCCAAATCTTCATAAGGTGACAATCCTTGAAAATGGCGTTAAAAAAAGAGTTTATGTGTGTGCAAAATGTTTAAAAGCAGGTAAGGTGCAAAAAGTTATATAAAAAGATAAAAGGAGGGTTTATGAGTTCCCGACGAAGGTTTCACCACGGGAAAATTTACATTGACAACTGGTAGTTAGAAAACTTTAAGGAGGTGCCAATTGAGCAGAGAAGCTTTGGGATTGCATCTTTTAATTGAGATGTATGGGTGTGATTCTCAAACCCTTAAGGGTGTTGATTATGTGGGAAAGGCAATGGAAAGGGCAGCAAAGGAATCAAATTCAAATGTAGTAGAAATATTTTTTCACCAATTTCTTCCTTATGGTGTTTCAGGGGTGGTAGTAATAAAAGAATCTCATTATACGATTCACACATGGCCGGAAAATAACTATGCGGCAGTAGATTTATTTTACTGTGATCCTAAAATTGACATTGACAAGGCTATAAAGATACTTAAAGAGAGCTTTAGGCCGGAACACATGACAATATTGGAGGTAAAACGGGGAATTCTTCCTGAAATTATCTCCTACTCCCAGCAGGAAATGGCATCTTGAGCGAGGGCTTATGGTTTTTTGAAGAGTTCACGAAGTATCTTCTTTATGGATATAATGTAAAGGAATATTTATATAGCTGTCGAACCAAGTTCCAGAAGGTAGATGTGCTTAATCTTGGAGTTTTCGGGAAAACCCTGTTTTTAGATAAAAAGATTCAATCGGCAGAAGTAGATGAGTTCGTTTTCCATGAATCTTTGGTAATTCCTTCCCTTGTAACCCATGGATATCCGAAGGATGTTCTTATAATAGGAGGTGGTGAAGGAGCCACCCTCAGGGAAGTTCTAAGAGCCTCTTCGGTTAAGAGAGCCGTTATGGTGGACATTGACGGGGAGCTCGTGGAACTTTGTAAAAAGTACTTACCTGAATGGTCGAGAGGTGCCTTAGAAGATTCCAAGACAGAGCTCAGGATTGAGGACGCATATCAGTTTCTCAAAAGGACCGATGAGAAATTTGATATTATAATAAGTGACCTTACTGAACCTTTAGAAGGTAGTCCTTCAATAAAATTATTTACAGAAGAATATTTTAGAATCATTCACGAACACCTTAATGATAATGGAATCCTCACTGTCCAGTCAGGAAGCGCAGACCCCTATTATAATGGGTTCTTTGCCTCCATTTATGCCACATTAAAGGAAATCTTTCCCATCGTCAGACCTTACTGGTCCTTTATATTTTCCTTCAGCTCTCCCTGGGGATTTAACCTTGCCTCAAAGGATACCGATCCCCTCCTTTTTGATGAGGATGAAGTAATAAGAAGAATAAATTCGTTGGGAATTGAAGGGCTTAAATATCTTAATGTTCCTCTTTTCCTTTCAAGTTTTTCACTTCCCGATTATCTTAAAAAGGCCTTCGGGAAAGCAAGAATTATAAGCGAGGATAATCCCTTTATCTGGAAAGAATAGATAAATTGTAATTTATAAATTAGAAGGAAATTCCTATCAGAATTCTCTGAGGAGGAAAAAGAAGGAGAGCCTTTTCTTTCCCATTCACATTTGTTTTCAGAATGTGAGATTTAAGGAAGAAATTTTCCCCTTCAAATACAAAGCTAAACTTTCTGAATTTCAGCTTTAAATATCCACCAAATGCGAAATTCCACATGCCTTCTTTTTTACCTAATTTTTCAGTTGGAAGATAGAAATTTCCCTGAGGAAGACCTGAAACTAAGATAAATGAATTTATGGGAGGATTCCTGAATAGATAAAAATATGTAAGGGCTTCCAATTTTTTGCCTGTATACTCTCCGAGAAAAAGGGAGGATATCCCGTTCCCCCATGGGAGATTTCCCTCAAGGTATTTTTCGTTCTCAGGGGACCTGTTTCTATCGTTCATTATGGCTGATGAATAAAGGCAGTATTCTCCCGGATAATAACAGAAGGGGGAGAATGGATAATTCCCCTTAGAAGTTTTTAGCGAAATGTATGAGCTTAAATTAAGCTTTTTTAACTTCAGAGAAAATCCAAGATATCCTCCAAGTTTTTCCCTCCAGAGATTATTGAAATTGTCATATCTGTATCCCTTAATGTCCTCTTCCCTCCAGACTTTAAATTTCTGGCCTTTGAAAAATACCCTTGTCTCCTCCTCTTTTCCCCATATTCCATAATCCTCTCCTATATCCCAATCCCTTATGTATAAAACCCCGGCCTGGGCTTCAAAAGAACCCCATTTTTTGGAGAATTTTCCCCCTGTTGTTAGCCTCTTAAAAAAGTTAGGAGCGTCCTCCCATTTAGGTGGTGTTTCCCTTCCGATTTCTTTCCATTCAGACCCATCCCACCAGTAATATAATTTTCCTTCCTCCCGTCTTGAGATTCCCTTCAGATTTTCTATTTTTGGAGGAATTCCGCTGTATGAGATGAAGAGTTTGTTTCTCCCAGAGCCAAGCACAGAGGAGAGGAATGGCTGGAAGAAAAATTTTCCTCCGAGATACATTGCGGAAATTCCTGCTTTTCCCTTTAGAAGTCCTATCTTTTTGATGATGAAGATTCCTGTATCTAATTTTTTCGGAGTGTATGAGAAGCCGGAGTATGAAATTCTCATCAAGGGAGAATCATTTAAGAATATTTCCTTGTCCCCCTTCCATGAATATTTTCCATGAGCGGCCTCAAATCTTCCGAGAAAAAGGATATGTATGCTATTGCTAAGCGGTTTGCTGTAACTTCCTATCAGATTAAAGGAGAGGAGACTGAATTTTTCCATTTCATTTGTGGATGAAAAACCTGATATAAAGGAGGCAAATGAGTAGTTTTTCCCCCTTATCTCAAGGGACGAGAACCCAACATCCCTCCATTCTCCCCTTGAAAGAGAGTAATTTCTTTTGAGATTCAGATAGAACAGGTAGTTTTTTCCTTCCTTTAACCCGAGCATGGACCATTCCCTTCCCTTTCTTCCCTGAAATGTATAGGCCTGAATCAGGGAAGACGATATAGGATATCTAAGGGCAAAATCCCCCCTTGGACCTCCGAGAATTTCTCTGTTGATATTTTTACCCTTCAGGAAGATTGAATCCCTTGAGCCTTCAAAGCCCAATTTAGAAGGTGGCACCTCGGGATATTCATCGAAAACAGGGAAAGGAAGCCTGAAGCCGTCCAAGTAAATTTCTGTTTCCCCTGTGTCAGGATACAGGAGGCTGCCGTATGGATAAAGGGCAAAATAATACGGGAAGAAAATCTTCTCAACCCCTGCAAAAAGAAGGAATGGGAATAAAATTACGATTAATTTTCTCAGTTCCATATTATCTTCTCCGTTCTCCTGTAATTTATTGCTTCCATGACCTCTGGAAGGCCTATCTTCTCCTTTCCAGAAAGGTCAGATATTGTCCTTGATATTTTCAATATCCTTGATAGAGACCTTGCTGAAAGGGCTAAAGAGTCAATAGCCCTTTTTAATATCTCCTCTGCCTCGGCTGGAATGGAACAATATTTCTTTATATTCTTCTGACTGAGCTGGGAGTTAGTATAGATTCCATCATTTTCCAGTCTTCTTCTCTGGATTTCCCTTGCCATTTTAACCCTCTCCCTTATATCTTTTGAACTTTCCTCTCCTGATGTTCCTGAAAAAAGATCAGAGGTTTCCACCCTTGCTACTTCGATCCAGATGTCTATTCTGTCAACAAGAGGTTTTGAAAGCTTTGAGTAATATTTTTTCCTTTCCGAAGGGGTGCACTCATACATCTCTATCCCTCCATATCTATCCTCGCATCTGTTCATTGCAGCAACAAGCATGAAATCAGCAGGGAAATCAACACTGTATCCTGCCCTTGTTATTGTTATGTTTTTTCCCTCAAGGGGCTGTCTGAGGCTCTCGAGGCTTTGCTTTGTGAATTCAGTGATCTCATCCATAAAGAGAACTCCCTTATGAGCCAAAGAAATTTCCCCGGGCCTCGGATATCTTCCCCCTCCTATAAGTCCCACGGGTGAAATCGTATGATGAGGTGATCTGAAGGGCCTTTCTGTTATAAATTTCCCCCTTCCAAGACCTGCAACGCTGTATATTTTTGTAACTTCTTCTATTTCTCTTCCAACCATCTGGGGAAAGATAGTAGGAATTCTCTTTGCGAGCATTGTTTTTCCTGCCCCTGGTGGACCTACCATGGCAAGGTTATGGCCCCCTGCCACAGCTATTTCTATAGCTCTTTTTGCTATTTTCTGTCCTTTCACCTCACTCATGTTCAGATTATAATCGGGTTTAAGGCTCAGGTCTGGCTTGGAAGCCCTTCTCAGTTCTTTTCCATAAAGAAGGTATTCAATAATTTCTTGAATGTGGTCTATTCTGTAGACCGGAAAGTCCTTTATGAGTGCAGCCTCTCTAGCGTTCCTGGAAGGAACAATTATTCCTCCAAGGCCTTTCCTTTTTGCTATATCAGCCATCGGGAGAGCTCCTCTTATCGGTTTCACCTCGCCATCAAGACCTATTTCACCTGCGAACATGAGTTTATCATCTAAACTCCTTTTTAGAATTGCAGAAAGAAGAGCTGTTATTATCGGAAGGTCGAACCAAGCTCCTTCCTTTTTTAAATCAGCAGGGGAGAGGCTTACAGTTATCCTTCTTGATGGAAGAGGATGGCCTATGTTTTTAAGGGCAACTCTTATCCTCTCCGAGCTTTCTTTTATAGTTGTGTCTGCAAGACCTATGACCTTCAAGTCAGGAAGGCCAGGGGAGAGGTCAGTTTCCACTTCTACAAGGAACCCATCTATCCCTAAAAGGGAAGCAGCGTATATTTTGCTCATTTATAAATTAATAACCTTTGGCCAGGCTTTATCAAGTTATGCCTGAGAGAATTCCATTTTTTTATTTCGCTGACACTCACACGGTACTTTCTTGAAATTGAATAGAGAGTTTCGCCTTTTTTTACCACATGAATTGTAGCTCCATTAGGTGGTTCTATAATTTCTTTTTTCCTCTTTTTCAATTTTTCGGAATTTTTTAGAGGTATAATTAGCCTCTGGCCAGGTCGTAAGAGATTTGACCAAAGATTATTCTTCCTCTTTATGGCCCTTATTGAAACTCCGTAATCTCTTGAGATTGAATAGAAAGTTTCTCCCTTTTTTACTCTATGGATTATGTCTCCTTTTTTTGGTTTAATTACTCTTCTTTTGGTATATATTCTTGGCCCTCTTGAATAACTCAGGGGTATAAGAAGCCTTTGACCAGGCCGCAAGAAATTGGATCTTAGATTGTTTGCATTCTTTATTGAGGTCACGGAAACTCCGAATTTCCTTGAAATGGAATAAAAGGAATCTCCTCTTCTCACCCTATACCATGTCCATTTTAGTCTTTCCTTTGGCAGAATCTTCCTGAAATTTGCAAGGAAAATCTCTTTTTTCCCTTTCGGGAGCCATATCTTATATGAATTGAGATTTCCAGGAGTGATGAACCTTAATATGTGGGGATTGTAGGCCTTGATTTCTGAATAACTTACACCAGCACATTTCGCTATTACCCTTAAATCCGTTGGGGATGGAACTTCAACTTCATCAAACTCAAAGGATGGGTCAGCCTCTGTAAATCCATAATCTCCTTTATTGCTTGCTATGATAACGGTAGCCATGAAGGCAGGAATGTAATTTAAAGTTTGTCTTCTTAGATACTTTTTAATTTTCCAGAAGTCCCTTGATTTTCCCCTTCTTATAGCCCTTTCCACTCTCCTTTCTCCCCCATTATAAGCAGCCAAGGCGAGATTCCAATCCCCAAATTTCTGGTAAAGGTCCTTCAGATATCTGACCGCTGCATAGGTTGATCTTATTGGATCAAGTCTTTCGTCCACCCACCAATTTATGTTTAATCCATAAAGCCTCCCTGTAGATTTCATAAACTGCCACATTCCCCTTGCCCTTGCCCTGCTGAGTGCTTTTTCCCTGAAGCCGCTCTCAATTATTGGCAGATATGCTAATTCAACGGGCTCGCTTTCCTCTTTTAAAAGGGACTTTATAAAACTTATGTATTTCCCCGACCTTCTCAGCGAACTTTCCATAAACGCCCTGTATTTCGTAGTATAGGCATAAACAAATCTCTTTACAAGATCATTAATTTCAACGGGATACTCATATAGATTCTTTTCTGTTCTTATTTTCTCGCTTATCTTTTTTTCTTCCTCAGTAGAAATTTTCGGGAGCTGAGCAGGAATTGGAGGGGAGAAATCCTCAGGTTCTATGGCAGGTGGAGCAACTTTTTCAACATAATAATAAGCTTTTGGTTCTGTTTTAACGGGATGGTTAGAACAGTAAAATAATAAGAAGGGAAGAAGAAAAAATAGGCCTCCTTTCTTCACTTCCCTATAAGTTTAAGATTCAATTTAAGGGTTACTATGTCAAAGCCTTTTCCTTTTACGGGTATCTTGAGAGTAAATTCCTTTCCGCCCTTTTCTGGCTTTATATTCAGCATTATGTATTTAGATTCTTCCAATAGGTTCAATGGAATATCAAATTGTTCATCCTTCTTCACAGTCTTTTCATGCCTGAGCACTTCCTTGAATACCTCGTGAAATTCCTTTCTTTCCAGTTTTCCCACCTTTCTCGGTGTTGTCTTTGTCTCACCGAGTATTGTGTTGACAAGTTGATCAAGCTGTTTGTCAGCTTCTTTCCTTGAAACTGAAATCTTTCTGAAATACACATTCTCGGTGGCAGGCCTTTCGTTCTCAACTGCGAATTCAACATCAATTTCCTCCTCTGCTGTCTTTTCTTCCTCAGTTTTGGGGGCAACCTGAACAGGTGCTTTTTTGAGTTCCACTTCCTTTTTATCTTGTCTTTCCACTGCTTTTTTCTGCTTCTTTCTAGGGGGCATAACAACAGTGGTCTCTTCCTCAAACTCCTTTATTTTTTCTTTTATTTCAATAGGTTTTTCCCTGACTTTTTCCTGCTCTTCAAGTTTTTGGGTTATTCTTGCCAGAGTTAGGCGAGATATGCTCTTTAATGTCTCAAATACCCCCACGCCTCTTGTTGCGATTGCTTCGGCATAAGGAACTCCTAAATGATTGAGGTTCTTTTGAAGAACTTCTACAGGCAAAATGCCGGGAAGATCCCTCTTGTTGTATTGTATCACCAATGGGAGGTCTTCGAGCTTTAAATTATAAGAAGCCAGATTTTCTGCCAGATTCTCCATACTTTCTATATTTGAATCGAGAAGGGTTTCCTGGGAATCAGCCACAAAGATTATTCCATCAACCCCTTTCAGGACCATTTTCCTGGTCTCATTATAATGAACCTGTCCGGGAACTGTGTATAACTGGAACCTTACATTAAAATTTTTTATCCTTCCAACTTCAACCGGAAGAAGATCAAAGAACAATGTCCTGTCAGCTCCGGTTTCAAGGCTTATCAATTCACCCCTTGATCTTGGGTGAGTTTTACGGTATATAACCTGAAGATTTGTAGTTTTACCGCTGAGTCCAGGCCCATAATAAACAATTTTTGCAGCTAACTGCTTAGTTCCATAGTTGAAAAACACCATGAATTTATTTTAACATCACCGGTTTTTTTTGTCAAACAAAAAAGGGGGCATCTGGAAATGCCCCCCTATGAATTGTGACTATCTTATATCCAACCTCTCAGTTTCATGGCCTCCACAACTCTTCCAACTGATACTATGTAAGCTCCATTCCGATTATGGGTCTTGTGTCCTTCTGCTGCTTTCACTGTGTCGTAATATCCTTCTTTCATTTTTCTGTCCAGCTTCTCGTAGACCTCCTCGTAGTCCCAGTAATAACCAGTTATATTCTGTACCCATTCAAAGTAGGAAACTGTAACGCCTCCTGCATTTGCTAAGAAGTCAGGAATGACCACTATGCCTTTTTTGAAGAGTATTTCATCTGCTTCAGGAGTAGTCGGTCCGTTTGCAAGTTCAAGAACTATCTTTGCCTTTATCCTGTTTGCATTTTCTTCAGTTATAACTTCTTCAAGTGCTGCAGGAATAAGAACATCCACATCCAGTTCAAGGAGTTCTTTGTTGGATATCTGTTTTGCGTCCTTGTATTTTGTTACTGTTTTTTCCTTTGTTTTTGTCTCGAAGACAGGATTAAATGGAAGGCCATTCTCATTGTAAATTCCACCCTTTGAGTCGCTGACTGCAACTACTTTCACATTATCAAACATCCTTGTAACAAGAAGATGAGCATAATATCCTGCATTTCCATATCCCTGTATTGCTACCTTTATCACATTGGCTTTTGGCTGAGGATCAGGAAGTTTCTCAAGCTCTTGAGGTTTTCTGTGGGAATTTTCCTTGTTTTCAATGAGGTTTATCCCGGCCTTCTTTGCTGCTTCCCTGAGGACAAACATTCCTCCTCTTGCAGTTGCATCTTCTCTTCCTCTGGATCCACCTATTGCCTGGGGTTTTCCTGTAATAACCCCCGGTGCATTGTAACCAACTATCTTGGAATATTCATCCATCATCCAGGACATCATCTGGGGAGTTGTATAAACATCAGGAGCTGGAATATCCCTTTCAGGACCTACGAAACGGCCTATAGCCCTTATGTATCCTCTGGAGAGTCTTTCGAGCTCGCCTTTGCTCATTTCCTTTGGATTACATATGACTCCTCCCTTTGATCCACCGTATGGAATGTTCACGATGGATGTCTTCCAGGTCATCCATGCTGCAAGAGCTCTTACTGTATCAATCGTTTCCTCAGGATGGAATCTGATTCCACCCTTTGTAGGACCTCTTGAATCATTGTACTGAACCCTGAACCCTTTAAATACCTTAACGCTTCCGTCATCCATTTTTACAGGAATTGTTACTCTCAATTCCCTCATGGGCCAGCGGAGCATCTCATAAGATGCGGGATCAAGCTTGATAATTTTTGCAACTTTGTCAAGCTGTTCCTGCGCAATTTCAAATGGACTTCTTTTTGCCATTAATTCACCTCCATATTAATTTTCAAGACTAAATTTATACCTCAAATATTTGATTTTGTCAAGATAAATTCGGTATTATTTAATTTATGAAAAGAAAAAGCTTGGACAAAGAGAAAAAATTATTGAAGAGACGAGCTGGGACATTGCTTTTCTTTGCTATAGTTAGTTCCATCATAGTATTCATTCTTACATTGCTTATCTTGGAAAAATATTCCCTTTTGGGAAAGGAATATCTTTATCTTATAAGTTTTATTGCTTCCCTATTGATTGTTCTTCCAGTTTCCACAAAAAAGCTCTCATCGCTTTTTACCAATGTATTTCTTCCAATAAAAAAAATTGAGCCAATAATTGACTCAATGATAAGCGGAAACTTCAATGTTGAATACAACCCCTGTGATGATGAATTACTAGGAAGCTTTACGGAGAAAATATCTGTTCTAACCCAAACCCTAAGGGAGAACTTTGTGACTCTGAAGGACTCTCTTCTCAAAATAGAAGAGGTGGTTAAAAGAGAGGAAAATGAGGAGGCAAGGGAAAAGTTATCTTCGTTGCTCAGGGATATTGAAGAGAGTTTTAAGATAGAATAGGGAATTTATATTCTGAGAAAGGATGGATTGGGTTTTTTCTAAAAGAGAGATTAAGATTGATGGGGAAATTTCAATGCTGGAGAATCTATCAGGACTTTTCCTGAGATCATTTTTTAAATGCGCTGAAATTTCTCTTTCTACAGGGAAACCTTCAAGTTTAAGCGCCCAGAAAATCCCGTAGAAAGCAAGGGAGACAGGATTTTTTCTAAAGATAGGAAGGCTTAATTTTACCAACCGGTAAGTTTTTTCCCTTGGTAAATTTTCGGGGAGAACGAGCATAAGAATTTCCTGAAGAGGCGATATGAATGGATAAATCCTTATATCCGAAAGCATTGAGAAGCTTGGTCTTATAAGTTCAGTTGATTCAAGAGTGAGGCCTCCTTTCCAGCTTTCCCATATGGTAGCCTCAACAAAAGAAAAAGGGATTATTGATGAACCGAACCTGTTGGGAACCTTTGCCCCTCCTTTTCCTATTGTTTTAAGTTTCCCTCTTTCTTTAGTGAGGAGGATCACTTCTCTGTCAATCTCAAATATGTATCGGGAATCCAGAACAAAGGATTTGAGAATTATCCTTCCCATTAGAGGAATTTTCCCATAAACAAGGAAGTGAGGCCAAAGAGCAAAAAGTATCCGAAACCGTCAGTAAGCATCGTGAGAAATGTTCCAGGACCGAAGGCAGGGTCGAATCCAACCGCTCTCCAAATAATCGGAATTAATGTTCCCGCTACTGCAGCTATCAACATATCCCCTGAAAGAACAATGAAAAGAATGAGACCAATTATTGGCTTTCCAGTAACTATTTGACCGAAAACGGCTACAACTATTCCAAGACCTACTGAATTGCCAAGGGCAACTGAAACCTCCTTAAAAAGAGCTTTTCTAGCATTCCCCCATGTTATTTTTCCCAGAGCCAACTCTCTCACCATAACTGCAATTGACTGAATCCCTGCATTTCCCACAAGTCCTGTGATCGGCATAAAAGCCGCTATTAATGCATATTTTTGTATTGTTCCCTTAAATAGGGAAATTACTAAAGCAACGATGGAGGCAGTAATAAGATTTACATACAGCCAAGGGAGCCTCTTTTTTATGGACTTTACAGGAGAGGTTGTTATCCTGTCAATTTCTTCAACACCCGCCATCTTTAGAAGGTCTTCAGCGGCTTCCTCCTCAATGATATCTATTATGTCATCTACAGTGATGACACCCTTAAGGCATCCTTCATGGTCCACAACAGGTATGGCTACGAGATTATAGGCTGAGACCTGTCTTGCAACTTCCTCCTGATCAGTGTCCACGGTAACAGATATAACATCTCTGTTCATTATTTCCCTTAATCTTGTAGATGGTGGATTCAGTATAAGCTGCTTTAAGGAAATTACCCCCATAAGTTTTTCTTCCCTATTAATCACATAAAGGTAGAAACCCGATTCAATCTCCCTTGAGAGCTGAATCGCAGTTATAGCATCGGAGACGGTTGTATTCTGATCCAGAGCGTAAAAGTCCGTTGACATTATTCTGCCAGCGGTATCTTCCTCGTATGACAGAAGGGATTCTACCTCTTCTGTCCTTTTAGGGCTCATAAGTTCTTTTATATCCTCGGCGAGTTCTTCTGGAAGGGAATCCATTATCGAGACAACATCGTCACTTGGCATAAGCCTGAAAAGTTCGACTATATTTCTTGAAGAAAGCTCTGACTGAATGAGGAGATCTGCAGCAATATCCGGGTGAAGCTCTGAAACTACATCTGCAGCTTTTTCTATATCATTGTTGTATATAACTCGGAAAAGTTCCTTCCTTTCCCCAGGGAACAATTTGTCTAAAACAGTAGCAATATCCGCTGAATGGGCTTTCTTGACAAGATTCCATAATTTAGAATATGCCCTTACTCTTATAAATTTGGCTGCCGAACTGTAAAGCATAGCAAGGGCTTTCTCATTCACAATTGAGAAGATACCACACTTAAAGATAAAAATAAACTTGAAGGGGGAAAAGTTTCCTGTTATTGTTATAATTTCTCCTGGGGGAAGAGGAAGGATTAGAGCGGAGGGTAAGATGGCAGAAAAGATAAAGGCAAAGATAATGGATCAGAAGAGGATTTCGAGAGCTATCACAAGATTAGCAACCGAAGTTGTCGAGAGGAACAGGAATATAGAGAATCTCATCCTTATGGGGATAAGAACCAGAGGCACTTTTATAGCAGAGAGAATTAGAAAAGCCATAAAGAAAATCGAGGGAATTGAACTTCCACTTGGAATTCTTGATATAACTCTTTACAGAGACGATATACCCCAGAGGGGAATACAACCTGAGGTTAAGGCTACTGAAATACCTTTCTCTGTGGACAAGAAGGACATAATATTAATTGATGATGTTCTCTTTACTGGAAGAACAGTAAGAGCTGCAATGGACTCCATCGTTGACCTTGGAAGACCCAGGACAATTCAGCTTTTGGTTCTCATTGACAGAGGACACAGGGAGCTTCCAATCCAGGCGGATTACATAGGCAAAGTTCTACCGACTTCAAGAAGAGAAAGAGTAAGGGTAAAAATAAAAGAAGTAGATGGGGCAGATGAGGTTTTGATAACAGAGGAGGAATAAATGAAGAGGAAACATCTTATTTCAATTGAGGAACTTGAAACCCATGAAATTAAGGAAACTCTTGAAACAGCTAAAAGCTTTCTTGAGATCTCAAAAAGACCCATAAAAAAGGTCCCAACCCTGAGAGGTAAAACTGTGGTCAATCTTTTTTTTGAGCCGAGCACAAGGACTATGTCTTCCTTTGAAATAGCAGCTAAAAGGCTCAGCGCAGATGTTATGAATTTCTCCTCTGCCTCTTCTTCTGTGAGGAAGGGAGAAACACTTAAAGATACAGTTTTGAACCTTGAGGCAATGAACACAGACCTTTTAGTTATAAGACACTCAGCGTCTGGGGCTGCTAAGTTTCTTACAACCTTTTGTAAAAGTTCTGTTGTCAATGCAGGGGATGGAACCCATGAGCATCCAACTCAGGCCCTTCTGGATGCTCTTACAGTTCTTGAAAGGAAGGGGAGACTCAATGGTATGAAGGTTGTTATTGTTGGAGATATTCTTCACAGCAGAGTTGCTCGTTCGGACACTTTTCTGTTCACTAAAATGGGTTCCAAGGTAGTTCTTTCAGGTCCTTCTTCTTTGCTCCCTTCCTATTTCTCTTCCCTTCCCGTTAAGGTTGAATACAACCTGGACAAGGCAGTAGAAGGAGCGGATGTTATTATAATGCTGAGGCTTCAGTTAGAAAGGATGGTGGGGGGATTTTTCCCAACTCTCAGGGAATACAGGGAGAGATATCGGTTAACTCCCTGGAGGCTTAGAGCAACGAAACCCGATGCAATAGTAATGCACCCCGGTCCAATTAACAGGGGAATAGAACTCTCCTCAGATGTTGCAGATTCAGGGAGATCCGTTATTCTTGAGCAGGTAGAAAAAGGCGTGGCTGTCAGAATGGCAGTTCTTTCCCTTCTCTTGGGAGGTGCAAGATGAGAAGGCTACTTAAAAATGCAAGAATAGTTTCCCCTCTAAATAAGCTTGATTTGATAGGGGATATTTTAATAGAGGAAGGCCAAATAATGGAAATAGGGAAAGGGCTTTCCTGCGATGACTGTGAGCTTTTGGACCTTACAAGGATGATAATTTTCCCTGGTCTGATAGATATGCATGTTCACTTTAGAGAACCGGGGAGAGAGGAGGCAGAGGATATAAGGAGCGGAGCGAAGGCCGCTGCAAAGGGAGGATTTGTTGCTGTTGGAATGATGCCAAATACTCAGCCTCCGGTGGATGATCCCCTGAGGGTTAGATTCGTAGTTGAAAGGGGTAAAGATTCCAAGGTATATGTCTTCCCTGTTGGTGCCTTCACCAAAGGAAGAGAGGGAAAAGAACTTACAGAAATGGCCCTTATGGCAGCCGAAGGGGCAGTTGCATTTTCAGATGATGGTTCTCCTGTTGGAGACCCTCTGATTTTAAGAAGAGGCCTTGAATACCTCCTGAGTCTTGACCTTCCTTATATTGACCATGCCGAGGATCTTAGACTCTCCCAAGGCGGTGTAGCAAATGAGAGCTACTTCACTGCGAAGCTTGGATTGAGAGGAATTCCCTGGGTTTCAGAAGCATCCATTGTGGCAAGGGACCTTCTTATTTCAGAATTTACAGGGGCCAAAATCCACATCCAACATGTTTCCTGTAAAAGCACTCTAAATATTATTAAAAACGCAAAAGCAAGAGGAGTCAGAGTCACTGCTGAGGCAACTCCCCATCATCTTCTTCTTGATGAAACTTTTCTTTCCAACTATAATACGAACTTCAAGATGAATCCTCCATTGAGAACTCGAGAGGATAGGGATGCTCTTGTTGAAGGCCTGAGGAGTGGGATAATAGATGTTATAGCTTCGGACCATGCCCCTCACACCAAGGACGATAAGGAAGTAGAATTTGATGCGGCGCCTTTCGGAGTAATTGGCCTTGAAACAACAGTTCCTTTGATCTGGGATAAGCTCGTTTCAAAGAAGAAAATAAGCATAAAAAGATTTGTTGAGCTGCTTTCTATCAATCCTGCGAACATACTTAATCTTAAAGGATTCGGAAAGATAGAAAAAGGGTTACCAGCCAATCTCACAGTGATTAACCCCAAAAAGGAAATTAAAATAGAAACAGAAAAGTTCGCTTCAAAGAGCAAAAATACACCATTTGAAGGATGGAAGTTAAAAGGAGCTCCTGTTCTTACTTTTGTAGAGGGGGAGATTGTCTTTAAAGCTCTCTAAACTCCTTGAGGTATGTGTTCAGTGCGGAAGTTGCCTTACAGCATGTCCTGTTTATTATGTCGATAGGGATGAAGCTGTTTCCCCAAGGGGGAAACTCACAATAATAAAAAATGCCCTTGAAGGGAGTGTCCCTCAGAAAGAAGTGGAGAAGATAATATCATATTGTTCCTTATGCGGAGGCTGTGAGGATGCTTGCCCCAACGGGATAAAGACAATAGATATAATGATAGAAGCAAGGAAAAGATGGGGAGGTAGTAAATTAAAGGAGCTTGTCATAGACTCTATTTCAAAGGAAACATTCCCGGCCCATCTCATTACCAGTCTCCTTGCTCTTTTTTTTCCTGAGAAATTACCTTTCTCCCCTGCTTTGAGGCCTTACCTCTCAAGGACACAGGAATTTCGTAAGGGAAAAGGGAAGGGGAAAGTTATGCTTTTTTTGGGCTGTCTTGTTAATCAATTTTTCCCGGCCATTGCGGCCTCAATGGCTGAAGTTATTCTTGAAGCAGGATTTGACCTTTCTGTTCCAAAGGGACAAATATGCTGTGGATTTCCTTATCTTTCCCTTGGGGATAGGGAAAAGTTCTCAAAAATTAGGGAGCATAATCTTAAAGTAATAGATGAAGCTTCACCTGATATTATTCTTTCTCCATGTCCAACTGGCATAAATACTCTGAAGAGATTCTATGGGCTTTCCAATGTATATACCATTTCCAAATTTGTGCTTGAGAATATCTCCTCCCTTGATCTTAGGAAGCTAAATTTAAAAACCACATGGCACGATCCATGCCATTTAAGAAAAGAACTCAAAATATGGAAGGAACCAAGGGAACTTCTCTCAAAAATTAGCAATTTTCATGAGATGGAAAGGCCTGACCTCTGTTGCGGATTTGGAGGCAGCTTTTCCCTATCTCATCCTTTGATATCCCTCAATTTGAGAGGGGAAAAGCGGAAATATATAAGGAAATCGGGCGCAGATATTTTAGTAACAGAATGCCCCGGATGTGTAATGTTCCTTGGAAGTTTTTCTCCTATAAGGACATATCACATGGCTGAAATTGTTTCCAAGGCCGCGGAATGAGGGAAAAAAGCTTAATTTTGCTTCTTTTCCTTTATCTCCTTGCGGTAATTTTTAAGGCCAGAAATTTATATAGCTTTATCTTTATCACATCAATTTTTCTTTTACTTGTCCTTATAATATTTTTCCCTTATGTATTCAGAAGATTCCTTTACAAGATAAAGAACAGGCTGATTTTTTCCCACCTTCTTGCAGGACTTATTCCTGTGGTTCTCTTAATTATTATGGCATTTCTTCTTGTATATGTTATGTTTGCAGGTTTTACAAGCACGCTTATCATGGGGTGGTTTGATTATAAATTTGAGGAAATGGAAAAGGGAGAGGCTGGAGTAAAAACTGATCTTCAAATTAGAAAGGGATTTGAGGGCATAATTTTAAATGGTAAGAAATTTTTCCTCGCAGTCAACAGAAGAGGAAGGAAAATTTTTCCCATTAACAATTCTGTTTCGGATTTCTTCATGGATGAGTATGGAATAAAGGTTTATCTTCCACCATATCTTTTTCAAAGGCAAGGGAAAAAAGTGAATATAAGAAACATGGGGACAAAGACAGAGGGTAAAGGATTCAGCTTCCCTGTGATTTTTTCTGGAGATGTTTATTCCTTTGATGATGGAAACGAGTATGACGGTGCAGTTTTTCTCGCTAAAGCTACTTTTGGAAGCCTTGTAAACGGTATAGTAAGGGGGAAAAGTTCCATTTCCAACTCTCTGTTCTTTTCCTTTCTGTTTTTCGCTATCGTGCTTTCCTTCCTAAACCTGGCAGCCATGGGAGGAGGATTTCTTATAACCATGGATATAACCAAGGCGCTTTCCAAGTTTTCCTTTGCAGTAAGAGCAATAAAGAACGGTAACCTTTCAATTAGAATTAAGACCAAGAGGAAAGACGAACTGGGAAGGATAATGGAAAGCTTTGATGGTATGGTGAAGAGGTTGGGGACTCTCGCCCAGAGTGAAAATATTGCGAATATGCTTGAAGAAGAGATAAGGATAGCGAGAAAAATTCAGCTAAGGCTCATGCCTCCCCAGGAAGAAGAAATCCCATATTTAGAACACTCTGCCCTCACAATTGCAGCAAGAGGAGTTGGAGGGGATTTTTACGACATAATAAAGGAAGGAGAGAATTGCTTTATACTGATGGCTGATGTTTCGGGAAGGGGCCTTTACTCTTCCCTTTTCGGAGCCATGCTCAAAGGGGTTGTTACTGCTTTTATAAGGTCAGGTCTTCCTCTTAAATCCGTGGTTGAAAAGACAAACGAGATTCTTTTTCCTCATCTGCATCCTACTCATTTTATAACTTTTACTGCTGTTCGACTCTCCAGAGGGGAAATGGAAGTAGCAAGAGCAGGGCATCAGCCCATGATATTATACAGGCCCTTTTCCACTACAGGTTTGGAAGAAATAATGCTCATAAAACCAGCGGGTATTGGGATAGGTATATTAAAAAATATAGAGAAACTTACGAAAACAACGAGAATACAGATAGAAAAAGGAGATATACTCGTTCTTTTTACTGATGGGCTTAGCGAGCTTCCATCCAGCAGTGGAGCTGAAATGTTTGGCACAGAGAGAATTGAGAGAATTATAAAGAAGAATTCTCATCTTCAGCCACAGCAAATTCTTGATAGAATATTAACTGAAGCTGAGAGATTCTTTGGGAGGGAAATCCCTCCGGATGACATTGCAGTTTTTGTTGGTAAAGTAAAATGAACTATAAATTTAAGGATAGAAATCTTTTTGAAATGGCGGTGACCCATACCTCTTATGCAAATGAGAAGGGAAGAGATAAGAACTTTAATTACGAAAGGCTTGAATTCTTAGGGGACACAGTAGTTAACTTTATCGTTTCCAAATGGCTCTTTCTCAATTTTCCTCAAATGGACGAGGGTGAAATGTCCAACCTGCGGGCGGCTCTTGTCTCCAAAGAAAGTTTAGCAGAAGCAGCAAGGAAACTCGGGCTTCATAAGAAGATAAAACTCTCGAAGGGTGAGGAGAAAAGCGGGGGAAGGGACAATGACTCCATAATTTCCGATGTTTTCGAGGCCTGGGCTGCCGCTGTTTACCTTGACGGAGGCTTTGAGGAAGCAGAGAAAATAGTAGTGTCTGCCCTTGAGGATAAAATGGAAATTATCTCAAAGACCACAGGGAGACCCGCTGATTACCGCACCGCCCTTCAGGAATTCGTCCAGAAACAGGGCTTCCCTCCTCCTGAATACAAAGTTATATCAGAGCAGGGACCTCAGCACAGAAAGACCTTTGTGGTGGAAGTGAAAATAGAGGGCCCAGTCCTCCTGAAACAGATAGGTGAGGGAAGATCTAAAAAAGAGGCAATGTCCAATGCAGCAAAAAATGTCTGGGAGTCTCTTCGCGGCAAAGAGCAGGAGATCATAAAGGATAAATTCTTTATAGGGTAAAGTGATTTTCGTATTGGTGACTGTCCCTGAAAAACAATAAACTGGAAATGGGGTTTGAAAGGGATTAAAATATCTTCCAATGTGGGTAAGACTCGCACTAATTGTCGGGCTTCTTCTTTTCCTCCTTGTAATAAAGGCGAATCTATCTCTATCCATTTTGCTTCCGGGAATTTTGCTTGCAATTCTCTTCAGGATGAATGCAAGGGGAATAATTATCTCAGTCTATCATTCCCTCACCAGTTTTTCAACCATAAGGCTGCTTCTGATAATTTATCTTGTGCTTTTGCTTGTAGAGATACAAAAGACTAAAGGTTCTCTCAGAAAACTTGTTCGGGGAATGGAAGGACTTTTTGGCAATAAATGGCTTACGATAACCCTGTCTCCTGCTCTTATAGGGCTTCTTCCTATGCCTGGAGGTGCCCTTGTGTCTGCACCCACGCTTGACGAGGCACTCCCAAAGGGGAAAGTAAAACCTGAGTTGAAGACCTTCATAAATTACTGGTTTAGACATATATGGGAATTTTTCTGGCCCCTTTACCAGGGTTTTATTGTAACTGTGGCTATATTCGGGATAAGAACTGTAGAGCTGATGAAGAATCAGTTCTATTTCATGATAATTGCCGTTGCCCTTGGGTATATAAGTATGGCAATTTTCCTGCCCTCGGTTGGAAATAATCTTCCCAAGGAGAATCCCGGCAAATCACTTCTTATTCTTGCCAAGGGAACTTGGGAAATACTCGCCATTGTAGTTTTCATCCTTATTTTTAATGTAGATCTTCTTTTATCACTGCTTATAGTTACAATTTTTTCCTTCTTGATAAGTGTGCCCCTGAATAAAAAATTCCGCATTTTATTGAAAGCTTTCAATGTTAATATCCTTCTTCTCATTGCGTCGGTGATGATTTTTAAAGGATTTGTTCTCAATTCCTCCCTTTCCCAACTTTTAAAAGGCAATATTTCTGGTTCAAAGACGCTTCTTCCAGTTTTAATGGTGAGTATCCCATTTTCCTTAGGATTTCTTACGGGAGTAAATACTGCCTTTGCAGGGATTGCCTTTCCACTTTTTGTCTCTATAGTCGGACAGAATATAAATTATATTTCCCTGCTTTATATAAGTGGGTTTTCAGGGGTTCTTCTTTCTCCTCTTCATCTCTGCCTGGTTCTGTCGGCAGAATATTACGGGGCAAAGCTTTTTAAGGTCTATAAATATATTACAGTGCCTGTGCTTGTAATCCTTTTCCTTGCTATAATCATATTCGCATGAGAAGAAATGAAATAGAAGCGGAGCTCAGGGAGTTTGGTCTGAGGGAAGGCGAAACTTACATAATCGTGTGTGTGAAAGATCAGGAGTTACTCCTTCTGAAGGATGAAAAGGTTTTAAAGTCCTATCCTGTATCTACATCAAGATTTGGCACAGGAAATGAAAAAGGCAGCTATAAAACCCCGTTAGGAATCCATAAGATTTACAAGAAGTTAGGTGATGGACTTCCCCTTGGAGCTGTTTTTGTTAAAAGAAAATGGACAGGGAAAACAGTCAGGATTCCGTCTGGAGAGAACCTTATAACAACAAGGATTTTATGGCTTCAGGGACTGGAGGATGGGAAGAACTTAGGGGGACATGTTGATACGAAGGATAGATTTATTTATATACACGGGACGACTGAAGAAGAAAAGGTTGGAACCCCTGCCTCAGAAGGATGCGTAAGGATGAGAAATAAAGATATTGTTGAGCTCTATGGGAAAGTAGAGGAGGGAACCCTCCTCTACTTTGTGCCTCAATGCCTTTTTCTTGCTGAAGAATAGCTTGACGAATGGCTGGAGCTGTAACCTGAGCTCCTTGATGAACCCCAGGATGAATGGCTCCATCCTGAGCTTCGGTAAGAGCTATATGAGTGATTTATTCCTGAATAGCTTCTTCCATAAGAACTGTGGGAAGAGCTATATGAACGGGATTTTGGTTTTGAAGAACCGAAAATAAAGGACCAAATACTTCCTGAACTCCTCTTCTTTTCGTAACTTCTGCTATAAGAGCTCGGATAGTGCTTGACATAACTTCTGCTACGGTTATAACCGTAATAGCTTCCAGAATAATTTCTACTGTAATTCTTACTGTGAGAATTTCCATATCCATAGTAGTTGTTATTATTCTTTCCTTTCACCCTTAAATATCCGCTTCTGTCTTTTTCTGATCCATGATAATATCCTGAATAGTTCCTAATGTAAGTCCTGTATGACCCGTAATAATTTCTATCTCTTTTTGCTGAGTTTCTCTTACTTTCCCTGTATGTTCTTACTCTTGCCCCATCCCTGGAATGGCTAATTCCATAGGATGAGGATGCTTTATAGGATGAAGAGGGATATCCTCCCCCGCCTTTCTTCTTTTTGGCCTTTTTCTTGGAAGAGCTGCTTGAGCTTGAAGATGTGAAACCCTTCACTGCAGAAGTTTTCTTCTTGACCTCGGTTTTTTTGCTTATTGCTCCCTTTGGTATTGCTTCTTTCTTGGAGGTTGACCATACTGAAGAGGATTTGTAGGTGTCTTTTCTTACCGCTGTTGCTTTTGAGAACCCTGTGGCTGGAGAAACTCCGGATACAACTTTCTTATAACCCATCTTGGTTTTCTGTACAGCATAAACCGGCCTTAATTTTGGCTGAGATGAAAATACCCTGACTTTTGAAACTCCTGTGGCTCTCAGTTGACCTTTTCTAAGGGCGGTTCTCCTTATGTTTCTTGCTGCGAATTGACTCTTTCTTACGAATATCCAGGATGAGGAGTGGATAGGAACATAGTCATAATAGTTGTACAAGCCATTGTTGATTATTATTATCGGCCTTCCGTAGAAATCCATAGGACACCAACCGATGTAATCATCAAACCAGGTCCATTCAACCCATGCGTATCCCCACCTTGGAACCGGGATCCAATACCATCCGAATATTGGACTCCACCCCCAGCGTCCATAGTGATAAACAGCCCAACCCCAGGGTTCGTATCCTACCCAGAACCATCCTCCAGGGACCCATTCCCAGTAGCCATAGTAATAGGGCATCCAATCGTTATATATTCTTCTTGGTACCCATACCCAACCGTAAGGTGGCGCATATCTCCAACTTCCATAGTCCTCAAATTCCCATGCGTAATCTGTGAGTTCTGGAGGAAGATATTTCTTATAACGATAACCCCTCTCTATGTTTCTGTTCCTTTCCTCATTCCATGATGCAAATTCATCATCAAATCTTTTAAGCCTTTCTGGGCCGTAAATCTTATTACCTGATACGACAACCATTTCTGCTGAACCAATGTCTATATCTTCGCCTCCAATCCTGAGTTCTCCATATCCATCTTCCACGGCAAATCTGATTTCCTCTCCATTGGAGCTTATTCTGTAACTGCCATTTTCTATTGGTAAAAATTCCCCGTCTCTTACTTCTATATAGGCTCTCAGCCCTTTCCTGAGCTTGTTTATGTATATGTCACCATTTATAAGACGAATTTCTATTTTTTTATCTTCTGTGTATGGGAGAACTATAAGGTCGAGTTTGGTGGCTCTATTCATCCTTATGTATGTAGAATATCCCACATATAGCTCAGCCCTTCCATTTTCCCCTGTGAAGATTCTGTCGCCTTCACCGAGGGGCATATTCACTGTCGCATCTTCTATGCCCTCCCCTCCTGCTTTTTCTATGAATCCCTGTCCTTCAAGGGAACTGATTCTGGCAAAGTATTTATATTGAATATCCGCAGAGGAACCCTGCGAGAAGGCAAACCCCGTCATTGCTATCAAGGCTATCAAACCAAAAGCTTTTAATCTCATTTTTACCTCCACTATTATTATAGCAAATTCCGTGCCAAAACTTGCCTCTCTACCAGGGGGAGAGTTTTTTTAATGTCCGAATTTCAGGACACTTCTTTTTATTTTATTTTTACGATGGTAAATTTAATTTTTTAAGTTAGGGACGTTCCCAAAAAATTTTTCTGGGCTTCTTTGGTGGCAATTCAGCTTTTTGGTCTTGGAAGTCTTTATTCCATTTACGAAGGGATAGAAAAATAATCCACAGGCATTCCCTATCAAATTATCCTGTGGCAATGTTTATCCTTTTATTTTCCATGGTTGCGGAGGGATTTTCATTTCATAAGGCAGAAATTTTACAAGCCTGAAAAACAAAATAACCCCAAGTGTGCCTCAGACTGAAGATTCCCATTTTACAGTGCCCTTTTCAAATACTCTGAGGCAGGCATCAACTGCCTCCGGGTCATAAAGCTTCCCCCTGTTTTCTTTTATCTCTTCAAGAGCTTTTTTAATACCGAGAGCAGGTCTGTAAGGCCTGTGAGAATTCATTGCCTCAACCACATCTGCAACTCCAAGTATCCTTGCCTCAAGGAGTATTTCCCCGTTCTTTAGCCCCTTTGGATATCCTGACCCGTTCATTCTTTCGTGATGCTGAAGAACTATCTCTGCAACTGGCCAGGGAAAGTCTATTTCCTTCAGAATGTTGTATCCCACCTCTGTATGGGATTTTATGAGCATAAACTCCTGTTTTGTAAGCTTTGTGGGTTTGGCAAGTATCTCTGCTGGGACTGCGAGTTTTCCTATATCATGAAGAAGGCCTGCAATTCTGATGGCTTCTATCCTTCTTTCGTCAAGCCCCATTTCCTTTGCTATCTCAACTGCCAATTCAGTTACCCTTCTTTGATGCGCTGCTGTGTAAGGGTCCCTTATCTTCACGATAGAACCTAAGGTAGAAACCGTTTCCTCAAATAGCTTTCTTATGGAATTTATATTTCTCCTCAGTTCCTCCTCAAGCTTCTTTCTATCAGTTATGTCCTGTATAGAACCCTCGTAATGGTCCACTTCCCCTGTCCCATTCCTTATTGCCCTTGCAAATTCTTTTACCCATATTATCTTTCCGTCCCTTCTGCGAAGCTGGGTTTCCATAATAAGGATTCCTTGTTTTTCTAAGAGTTTTTTCCATTTTTCCCTATTTTTTTGTTCTTGATAAAGCTCATATGCGTTTCTCTTTTTTAATTCCTCTAAAGTTGAATATCCAAGGATTTCCAGGAAGGCAGGGTTAGCATCTGTTATTTCCCCTGAAGGACTTGTCCTGTAAAGTCCGATGGGAACCCTATTAAAGAGGTTTGTGTATCTTTCCTCCGTTTCCTTTATCTGGGTAATATTCCTTATCACTGCAACAGCTCCATTGAATTTTTTGCCAATAAATATTGGGGACTGCCTTGCAGAAAACCATCCCTTCTTTCCTGAGATTTTAAGTTCATATTGATAATCTGCTATTTCCCCTTTTTTATTTTTTTTAAAAGCCTCCTTGAACTTGGAGGAAATATCGGGAGGAAGAACTTCTGAAGTAGTTCTTCCGAGAAACTCCTCAGGCTTCAGATACAATTGCTTCTCAGGACTGTTGTAGAAAACGAATCTACCCTGTCCGTCAACCACAAAGATTAAATCAACCATTGAGGAGAAAATTGCCTTCATGGTTGATTCTGACCTCTCAAGGGTTTTAATGGCCTCATCTTTTTCTATGTTTAATCTCCTGAGTTCTTTTTCGGCCTTGCTCTTGTAGAGGGCTATTCTCACATTCAATTTCAGCTCGTTCTCGTTAATTGGCTTTGTCAGATATGTGAAGGGCTCTGATATCTTTGCCTCTTCAAAGGTCTTGCTGTCGCTGTATGCTGTAAGATAAATAATGGGAATTTGGAGTTTTGAACTTATTTCCTCCGCAGCCCTTATCCCTCCTGTCCTGTCCTTTCCGAGAGCTATATCCACTACAGCAAGATCGGGTTTCTCCTTTTCTGCGATTTTAACTGCTTCCCTAAAGGTTGTTGCTATTTTGCAGACCTCATATCCGACCTCCTGAAGCATTTCCTTTATGTCCTCCGCAGTTATCCTCTCGTCCTCAATGATAAGGATTTTCTCAGACATTCTCATCTCCTAAATCTTATTATGAATTCTGTCCCTCCCCTCCTTTTAAGTTTGATTTCGCCTTTGAGCTGGTCATTTACCAGTATTTTTATCAGCCTGAACCCGAGGGTTGATGGGGAATCGAAGCTAACGCTGTCAGGAATTCCAACACCGTTGTCCCTGACGGTTATCTCCACCATTTTTTTCTCAGGGGAGGTTATTCCTATCTCCAGCTTCCCTTTCTTTCCTGCAGGGAAGGCATAACTGAGAACATTTGATACAAGCTCGTTTATGATGAGCCCTGCAGGTATTGCCTTGTCAATTGGCAGGAGAATCTCTTTGAACCTCAGTTCAACCTGAACCCTATTTTTGTCAGTGCCATAGGACCTGAAAAGCTCATTAATCAGGCTTTTTGTGTATTCCCCGAGTTTTATCTCCGCAAGGCTCTCTGACCTGTAAAATTTCTCATGAATAAGAGAGATTGAATTTATCCTGTGCTGGCTTTCGCTCAGGAGCCTGGATACTCTTTCATCATCAGTATGTCTTGCTTGAAGTCTGAGGAGGCTTGATATTATTTGAAGGTTGTTTTTCACCCTGTGGTGAAGTTCTCTGAGGAGAATTTCCTTCTCCCTAAGGGATGCCCTGAGCTTTTCCTCCTTTTCCTTGAGTTCAGTTATATCGTTCCCTGATGTGAGAATTTCTAATACTTTCCCCTTTGAGTTTTTTATCACAGAATTATGCCATTTTATCATTCTTATTTTCCCATCCCTTGTGAGGACAGGATTCTCGTAATATTCAAAGCTTTCAATTTCTCCGCTGAGAATCTTTTTGAAAACTTCCCTGATTTCCTTTCTCTGTTCAGGGAGGATGAAATTATCAAACCAGTTTTTCCCGAGAATTTCACTTTCTGTGTATCCAAGAACTTCACAAGCTCTCTTGTTTGCTAATTTTACCTTCCCACTCGTGTTCAAAAGGACGATAACATTCCCTGCTATGTTTAAATATTTTTTCGCTCTGTCCTTTTCCTCCCTTAATTTTTTCTCCAATTGTTTTCTTTCGGTGACATCCCTTACAGCGCCTAAGGCAGCATATTTTCCCCCGTAATTTATAGCACTTACTGCGAACTCAAGAGTCCTTACCTGCCCTTCTTTATTCAGCACCCTTGCCTCATAGATTGAAGGAACTTCTTCGCCTTTTTCCCTCCTTCTTCCGTAGTCTTTCAGCCTTTCCCTGTCTTCGGGATTAACGAGCTTAAATATGTCCATGTTATAAAGCTCCTCTTCGCTGTATCCAAGAAACTCACATAACCTTTTGTTAACGAATAGAAATTTATTTCCCCTGTAAATGTATATGCCATCATGAGTATTTTCAATTATTACTCTATACATTTCTTCTGTTGCTTTCCTTTCAGTTATATCTTCCAAAAAACCATCGTAATAAAGAACTTTACCACTTTCGTCTTTCACCACCTTTTCGGTTCCCCTCACCCAGACTTTGCTTCCGTCCTTCCTCTTCATCTGAAGTTCAAACTTGTTGATATCCTTCTTGTCTGCTTCTTTTTTCAGCCTCTTCCTCTGGTCAGGCTCCAGATAAAGGGCATAGGAACCTGCTTTCATAAGTTCTTCAGGGCTTTCATATCCGAATATCCTTCCCATTGCCGGGTTTGCATGAAGAATTTTTCCTTCAGGAGTTGACCTGTATATTCCTACCGGTATATTTTCAAAAAAGTTTCTGTACCTTTCAAATGCTTCCTTTACCCTTTTCAACTCCTCCCTGTGGGTTGAAACCTCCTCCATAAGTTTTTTTACTATCTCCAAAGTCTCCATAAAATCCTCCCTCCAAGTTTTTTGCAGTTTTCCACCTTATAAGAAAATAGTTCAACAGGAGGAAGAAATCAAGTTTGATGTATAATAAAAGCATGATAAGGGTAGGAATTGGATACGACATTCACAGGTTAGTTGAGGGAAGGAAACTGATAATTGGAGGAGTTCTTATTCCTTACAGCTTTGGGCTTGAGGGTCACTCTGATGGAGACCTCCTCTCCCATGCAATAATAGATGCACTTTGCGGTGCCCTTTCCTTTCCAGATATAGGTGAGCTCTTTCCAGATACCGACCCTGCTTATAAGGATGCAAGGAGTATAGAACTTCTTGAGAAGGTTGCGTTGATGGTCGGTGAAAAAGGGTATGAGATAGTTGGCATAGATACCGTTATCATTGCAGAGGCCCCTAAACTTTCCCCATATAAGGAGGAAATCAGGAAAAGCCTTTCTCAAGTTCTGAGAATTGAGCCTGACAGGATAGGGATAAAATCAAAGACAAATGAAGGCCTCGGGGAAATAGGAGAAGGTAAAGCAATTTCATGTTATGCAGTTTCTGTTTTGAGGAGGAAGAATGGTTAGAGTAAGGTTTGCCCCATCTCCCACAGGTTATCTTCATGTTGGGGGAGCAAGGACAGCCCTTTTCAACTGGCTTTTTGCGAAAAGTAAGGATGGGAAATTTATATTGAGAATAGAGGATACTGATCCTGAAAGGTCTAAAAAGGAATACGAAGAGCTGATTCTGAAAGATCTGGCGTGGCTGGGGATAAACTGGGATGAGGGACCATACAAACAGAGCCAGAGGCTTGAGGTTTACCGATCTTATGCCCAGAGGCTTCTTGATGAAGGCAAGGCATATTATTGTTTCTGCACCCCGCAGGAGTTAGAGGAGGAAAGGCAGAAGGCAATAGAGAAGGGGATACCCTATAAATATTCAGGAAAGTGCAGGAGCATTCCCCCACAGGATGCAAGGAAAAGGGTTGAAAAGGGTGAATTAGCTTCTATAAGATTTAAGATGAGCGATGAGGCCTTTTCCTACAGCGACCTTATAAGAGGTAAAGTGAACTTTAATCTTTCCCTTTTTGGGGATTTTGTTATAATGCGCTCCAATGGAATACCTTCGTATAATTTTGCAGTTGTAATAGATGACCATCACATGGGGGTAACTCATGTTATAAGGGGCGAAGATCATATTTCAAATACACCAAAACAGATAAAACTCTACGAAGCTTTTGATTGGGAGCCCCCTGAATTTGCTCATCTTCCAATGGTCCTTGGTCCTGACAGAAGCAGACTTTCAAAGCGCCACGGTGCAACTGCGGTTTTTCAGTTCAGGGATGACGGCATAGTTCCCGAAGCACTTTTCAATTATCTTTCTCTCCTTGGTTGGTCATGCGATGAAAAGGAAATTATGGCGAAGGAGGAGATGGTAAAATGCTTCCAGCTTTCAAGGGTTTCCAAAGCAGGAGCCGTATTTGACCACAGAAAGCTTCTCTGGATGAATCATAAGCATCTTGAAAAGCTTGATGATAAAGAACTTGTAAAGCGTTTTGTGGAATTTACGGGAATTAAACTGAGTGAGGACTTTCTCTCCTTCGCTCTTCCGAAGCTTAGGGAAGGGGCTTATACTCTCAAGGAGCTTCAGGAAGCTCTTGAGAGGGAAATAAACTATAAGGCAGAGGAAAGGATAACTAAGGAAGAACTTAAGGTTGTGAGAAGAATTAGGGAAAAGCTTGAGCATGGTAAGCCCCTTGCGGCTGCCTTGAAGGAGGTATCTTCAGAGCTTAAAATCAGGGGGAAGGCCCTTTACCATCCTTTGAGAATTGCCCTTACAGGCAGGGGTTCAGGGCCTGAGCTTGCTTTTCTCGGAGAACTGATAGAAAAAGCCTCGGCTTTAGGATATACAGATTCTCTTGCAGGCAGGCTGAGAAAATACGAGCAATGGTTATTGAGGGATTAAATCCAATAATTGAGGCTTTATCCTCGGAAGCTGAGGTTGAAAAGATAATAATCCCGGCAGGGAAAAGGGGCCCCAGAATAGATAAAATAAAGGAACTTGCAAAAATCGGGTCTGTTCCCTTTTTCTTTTCACCTTCTGAAAGAAACCCAAAGGCTTATATTTCAGAGGTAAGAACTGCAGGAGAAGGGAAAGTTCTTAATGGCAATATAGTTCTCTGCTTAGACAGGATTGAAGACCCAATGAACCTCGGTGCAATAATAAGGTCAGCTCATGCTTTTTCTTCCCCTGTTGTTATAGAGAAAAGGCATTCGCCACCCCTTAATGAAACAGTTGTCAAGGCATCCTCCGGGGTAATATTCAGTGCCATTATTCACAGGACAGCTAACCTCCCAGCTTTTATCTTAAGGGCAAAGAGCAGTGAATTTTGGGTTGTTTGTGCCGAGAAAAGTGGAGAATCACTGCCCTCTTTCAAATTCCCCCCAAAATCTATTATAGTCATGGGCTCCGAAGGGAAAGGAATAAGAAAACCAGTTGAAAAACTCTGCGATTTCCGTGTTTCTATACCAATGTCAGGAGATATAGACTCTTTGAATGTTTCAGTGGCCGCTGGGATATTCCTTTACACTCTTAGGCAAAGGGTATAAAATATCCTTTATGAGAGGATTATTTTTGATTTTGATTCTTGCTTTAGGGATTTATCTTGCTCTTACCATGCTCCACACAAAAAAGGTTGTGAAAACTAAGGAGGGGGTTTCAAGAATAACCCAATCGCAGACAATAGCTGTGCGTTCTGATTTAAATACCTTAGCTGCTGAGATAACTGCGAGGTATACCACGACCGGGGAACTTCCAGAGACCCTCAGAGAGGTTTTCGGAAGAACACCAAAGGATCCGTGGGGGAACAGGATAGTTTATAAGAAGATGGAAAATGGTTTTGAGTTGAGGAGTGTAGGCCCTGATGGTGTTGAAGGTACTTCTGACGATGTTGTGGTCAAGAGATGAATAATGAATGATGTCATTTTGGTGACAGGGGGAGCTGGTTTTATAGGTTCTCACTTTACAAGAACTGCTTTAAAGAGAGGCGCAAAGGTCATAAACCTTGATCTTTTAACCTATGCAAGCGATGTGGATACAATTCAGGATATTTTAAACAACCCGGAGCACAGTTTCGTTAAAGGGGACATAAAGGATTGGAAGATAGTGGAACCCCTCGTGAGGAGAGCAGACTATATAGTTCACTTCGCAGCAGAGACCCATGTGGATAGGTCAATAATTGAGGGGGGGGATTTTGCTCTAACAAATTTCTATGGAACTTATGTCCTTTTGGAAGCTGTAAGAAAGGCTGGTAATTTAAAGAAGTTCATTTATATTTCTACTGACGAAGTTTATGGCCCGATAAAGGAGGGAAGTTTCAGGGAAGACGATCCGATGAATCCATCTTCTCCCTATTCTGCATCAAAGGCAGGAGCAGACAGGCTTTCTTTTTCCTTCTATAAGACATACAGCATGCCAGTGGTTATTGTAAGGCCCTCAAATAATTTTGGTCCTTACCAGCATCCAGAAAAGGCATTGCCGCTTTTTATAACAAACCTCTTTGAGGGGGAAAAAATCCCCCTGTATGGGAATGGGGAAAATATGAGGGAATGGCTCTTTGTGGAAGATTGCGTTGAAGGAATATGGAAAGTTCTCGAGGAGGGGAAGGAAGGAGAAGCTTATAATTTGTCTTCCGGATTTGGACTCAAAAACATAGACCTTATAAAACTTTTACTTAGCAAAATGGGGAAGCCTTTCTCAATGGTGGAATTCGTTCAGGACCGTCCGGGTCATGATTTAAGGTATTCAATTAATTCGGAGAAACTCCGTTCCCTTGGGTGGGCCCCTCAACACACCTTTGAAGGTGCCCTTGAGCTGACTATAGATTGGTATAGAAACCATCAGAATTGGTGGAAAAAGAGGAAGGAGGCAAAAGAATTCAAGGAATATTACAGTAAGAATTACAAAAGGAGGAAGAAGTGAAAATTCTTATAACAGGAATAACAGGATTTGCAGGTTCCCATCTTGCGGATTACATTCTTGAAAACCACAAAGATGTTGAGATATTTGGTATAGCCAGATGGCGTTCAAGGATGGAAAATGTTGAGCATTTGAAAGAGAGGATCAAACTTGTGGAGGGGGATATAAGGGACTATGTCTCTATAAGAAAGGTGATTGAGGAGATAAGGCCGGAACTGATATTTCATCTTGCAGCCCAGAGCTTTGTGCCAACTTCATGGAGGGCTCCCCAAGAGACATTAACAACGAATATAATAGGAGAGACCAACCTTTTTGAGTCCGTAAGGGAAACTAAGATAGAGCCTGTGATTCAAATAGCAGGTTCAAGCGAGGAATATGGGCTTGTCAATGGGGAGGAAATTCCTATTAAGGAAACCCATTCTTTAAGACCTCTAAGTCCATATGCAGTTTCAAAAATAGCTCAGGATTTCCTCGGGTACCAGTATTTTAAAAGCTACAATATGAGAATTGTAAGAACAAGGGGTTTCAATCATACCGGCCCAAGGAGAGGAGATGTTTTTGTTTGTTCTAATTTTGCCAGACAGGTAGCTATGATGGAGGCAGGGAAACAGGAACCTATAATAAGGGTTGGTAATCTCAATTCAATAAGGGATTTTACAGATGTGAGGGATATGGTAAGGGGATACTGGTTGGCTGCAACAAAAGGTGAGCCAGGTGATGTATATAATATATGTTCTGGTAAGGGATATAAAATGAGGGAGATTCTCGACCACATCCTTTCTTTATCAAAAATTGAGGTGAAAGTGGAGGTTGCACCTGATAGATTGAGGCCTTCGGATGTTCCTGTTCTCATTGGAGACAGTTCCAAGTTCAGAGAAAAGACAGGATGGAGTCCTGAGATACCGATAGAAAAAACTCTTGAGGACCTCTTGAATTACTGGAGAGAGAGGGTTTGAAATATCTCATAACTGGTTCCTGCGGGTTTATCGGGAAAAATCTGTATAACAAAATCAAATCGCAGGGGGAGGAAGTTTTAGGAATTTCCCTTGAGAAATGTGAAGCTTCGGATGTAAAGATGGACATAACTCGTGGAAGGCTCTCCCACGTTGTGGATTTCAAACCCGATGTTGTATATCACTTAGCAGGCCAGAGTCATGTTGGTCAGAGCTGGAAGGATTATAAAAACACCTATATGGTCAATTTCCTAGGGACTATTAATGTCCTTGAAAATTTGGCTTCCGGGAGATTAAAGCCTATTTTCATTCTTGCATCCTCTTGCGAGATTTACGGGAATGTTGAGAGGAAGGAACAACCCATAAAAGAGAATAGAAAACCATCCCCTCTTTCTCATTATGCAGTTTCAAAGATAGCAGCAGAGGAAGCAGCCTTTTTTTTTAAGAGGGTTTATGGGATAAAGACCATGGTAGTAAGGCTCTTTAACCAGATAGGGCCAGGTCAATCTCCAGGGTTCGCTGCTTCCTCCTTTGCGAAATCCATAGCAGAAGGGGAGAAGGCGTTAAAGAAACCCATCCTGGAAGTTGGTAACCTTGATGCCATAAGGGATTTCACAGATGTAAGGGATGGGGTTGAAGTTCTTTATTTGCTCTCCAAAAAAGGAAGAGCAGGAAGTATCTACAATATAGGCTCAGGGAGGTTTTATTCTATAAAGGAGATATTGGAAATCCTTATCTCCTTTTCAGAGCTTGAATTTGAGGTGAAGATAAAGAGGGCGAAGCTCAGGAAAACGGATATTCCTCTTCTCTGGGCGGATATAGGAAAGATAAACAGAATAACGGGTTGGACACCTTCAATTCCCATTGAAAAAACCCTCCTCGATATTCTGAATTACTGGAGGGGGAAACTTGGATGAGGATCTGCGGAAACTTGTCCACATAGGATTTGGACTTCCAATATTCCTTCTCCTTGTGCTCAACTGGTGGCAGGCTTCTATCATTGCCTTCTTAGCCTTTATCCACAATATCTATATAATCCCTCTCTATTGGGAAAGAATTCTCAGAGGAAAATGGGATAGAGGAATAATTTTCTATCCGCTCTCTGTGCTTCTTATGATTCTTTTGTGCAGGAGCAATCTCTGGCTTGCAGCTTCTGGATGGTCTCTTCTTGCTTTCTCTGACGGTGCCGCTTCGGTGGTAGGGAGAAGAGCTAAGGCTGAGCTTCCATGGAATAAGAGAAAAACATATTTAGGGACTGGCACATTCATTATTTCAGGGCTTACTCTATCCCCTTTTTTCTTCTGGCTTATAAAGGGAAATATCTCAAGCAAAGAGCTCTGGATAATAATCTTTTCTGTGGTTATCACAGGCATCTTGGAATCTTTGCAGACAGGGATTGAGGATAATTTGGTGGTTCCTTTCTCTTTTTTGTTCTTTTTCAAGCTGGGAAGCATAGTAAAACTGAAAGTTCCCACCGAACTTGAATTGAAGATCCTGATTTTAATAGGGATTTTAGCGATCTTTTCTTTTATATTGAAGGTTCTGGACCTGAAGGGAGCAATTTCAGCATTTTTTGTTGGGTCAGGGATTTTGCTCTTTGGAGGGGTTAAGATTTTTTACATACTTCTCAGTTTTTTCTTGCTTTCTGAGGCGGCAACCTTCTATAAAGAAAAAGAGAAGGAAGGGGTAAAAAGAAAATGGGCAAGCGTTTGGGCTAAGGGAGGACCAGCTCTTCTTTTTTCCATCCTCGGCCTTCCCCAGGCTGCTGTTATTTCCCTTGCTGAGGCAACCTATGATACTGTAGGGACGGAAATTGGCTCTGTCTCTGGAGGCTTCGTTTTTTCCCTTTTGAGAATGGGTAGAGCAAAAAAAGGGGAACCAGGGGGAATAAGCTTTGAAGGAACAATATCAGCCCTAATTTCAGCTTCTGTTCTTATTTTATTTTCAATTTGGCTTGGTATTGAGGTAAATTATTCTCTTGCAATTCTTCTTGTCTTTGGGATAAATCTTCTTGAGCCCCTCTTCAAAGTTCCATGCAAAATAACCCATTCCTTTTCTAACTTTATAATTTCCTTCATTGCGGGGGAAACCTATCTTTTTCTCAGAATTTTATTGTAACAACTTTCCAGACCTTAACCCCAACTCCTTTTTTTCTGGGAGGGGTAAATTTCCACATAGAGAGAGTTCTTTCTGCTTCCTTTTCAAAATAGCCTTTTGGGGTTCCGCGAATGATCCTTACCTGTTCAACTTCCCCGTTTTCATTGATCATGATTGAAGCCATAACACTTCCTCTTATTCTGAGCCTCCTTGCCCTCTCAGGAATCCGGGGGGGGATTTTTTTCACAAGTTTGAGAGGAGAATCTAATTCCGTAATCGGTACAACAGAACCTGGTATAACTTCAGGCTTTGAAACAGGTGCAGAAATTTTCTGTGGTTTTGTTTCCACTGCGGGTTTCTTCTCAACTTCTTCTTTTTTTTGCTGCTGGACCTCCGAAGTCTTTTGAGGAGGAATTTCTGCCTTAGTCTCTTCCTGCTTTACTTCCTCCTTTGGCTTTTCGACTTTCTTCTCTACAGAGGGAAGGACAGGCTTTTTCTTCGATTGCTGAATTTTCCTGAGCTTCGCTAACTCCTCAGCTCTTGCCTTCTCTGCAAGCTTTTTTCTCTCTTCTTCAAGCTGTTTCTTGAGTTTTTCTTCGTCCTGCTGGCTTATCTTTCCGTATTTATTTTCGTACTCCTTTTTTAGCTCTGCTTCTCTTTCCTTCATCTTTGTTTCAACGAGTTGATTGATCCTTTTATCAAGCTCTGCCTGAGAAATTACGGGTTGTTTCGGTTTTCCCATGAATACTATAGCAATAATAACTGCTATTAATATTACGGCTAAACTGCCGATAACGGCTACCATAGGAAATCCTTTTTTCTTTTCCGCTTCCTCTTTTTCAGTTTCCTTCTCGATAGGTTCTTCCACTATCTCTACAGGGACCTTTTCAGATTCTCTTTTTACAAGTTTTTCTCCTTCAAGGACTTCATCATGGAAAAGGGTATTCATGTAATAGGCCAAATTGAATGTGGTGGGAGAGATGTCCTCTTTGGTTATAAAATCATCAAAGGCGGAACGGAGTATTTCAATGTTCTGGTATCTTGTTTCCTCGGGTGCGAGGGCGTTTGATAGAATCTTCTGAAGTTCCTCAGGTATTTCCTTCTTTCCCTCGAACTCCATTATGAGTGGAGTATTTTTGAGCTGAAGTTCAATATTTTTCTCCGGAGAAATGTATTTTCCAGTGGTGAGGAAGAAAAGTAGAGATGCTACCGAATAGACATCAGCCTTTGGGGAGGGTTTCGCTCTATCAATTAGTTCCTTGGGAAGGAATGTGCTCCTTTCCACTATGAGGTCTTTGGCCAGCTTTCTATCCTCTGAAATGGCTTGAAGAATTCCCGCATTGTTTATGTAGACGACTCCATCAAGATTTATAAGAATCTCATCGGGTGAGAGAATATTGTGATAGATGGCAGAATCTTTGTAGCGAATGTTGTTCAGGTATTGAAGCCCGGAGATAATTTGGAGGATTGCATGAACTGGTATATCAAAAGTGAACGGGAGATTTCTCTTCTTTAAATTTTTAATTATTGAGCCCAGTGAGAAATATTCTTTAGCTCTTGCTGCAACATATCTCCCTTGCTTGCACTCTCCCCATGTATCATATCTTAGGATATTGGGGTGGTTCAGGGTCTTGCTGAACTCAAGATAATCGGTGAGAGCCTTCCATCTTCTTTCAAGGTTGAACTCTTCCCTTAGGTTAACAACCATAAACGGGGAAATTTCCTTTTTTTCATCTCTCGTGAGAGAGAGGTAAACTTCCCCAAGGGCATTTGTCGCTATTTTTTTGAGCTCATAGAACTTACAAAATTTTTTCATTTTTTAACCCCTATTTTTTCTTTCTACTTTTATAATATAACGAGTTCATTTTTTTTCAAGTTTTTTGAGTTTTTCCTCTGCTCTTATTTTTAATTCAGTATCGGAGGGTACCACGAGAACTTTGCTGTAAGCAGCCTTAGCATCCTCTATCTTTCCCTCTTTTTCAAGGACTTCTCCGAGGCCAAACCAATATCTTGGATTATCTCTTTCCTTTTCTAATGCTGTTCTGTAAAATTCCTCGGCCTTGGATAATTCCCCTTTTGAAAAGTATATATAGCCTTTTAGAGCATAAGCCATTCCATAATCCTTGTCAGCTCCTATGGCAAAGTCAAGGGATGCAAGGGCCTTCTCTTGATTCCCCATTTTTAAATACAACTTTGCCATGTTGAAATACACTATCTCTTTTGTGGGATATCCTATGTCCTCAAGCGCTTTCTTGAACTCAGCTTCAGCCTCTTTGTATTTTCCTTTTTCTATAAGTATAACCCCTAAAAGATTATGTGAGGGACCATAAGCAGGATTAAGTGATATTGATTTCCTGAAGTAGAACTCAGCTTTGTCCAGGTTACCTGCCATTGAATAGGATATGCCCAATGCATGAAATATTTGAAAGTTCTTTGGATTTAAATTTTCTGCCTTTGCAAGATATACAATCGCTTTGTTAGGTTGTTTTTTCTGCAGCATGGAAAGGCCCATATTGTAATAATAGAATTCGTCTTTTTTCTTCTTTTTCCTCCCGTAGATAGGTATAACCAATATGCTCATTAGAGTTAAAATTACAATTTTTCTCATTTCTTTTCCTCCTTAAGTAAATATGCATCCATTTTTTCCTTTATTCCTTTCACTTTTACTTTTCCAAGGGATTCAAACTCAAATTTTTCCTTTGTTTTCTCGTATGTTTTTTCCCCAACAGCAGTTCTGCCTGGTGGAGCGATCTCACTCTGGAGTCTGGAGGCGATATTTACGCTGTGTCCTATGACAGTAAATTCAAGTCTTTTTTCAGAGCCAAAATCCCCTGCTATTACCCCTCCTGAATTTATTCCTATTCTTATTTTTAGCGGTTTCTTCCATTTTGTATTTTCAATTTCCCTCTGCATTTCAATAGCAGTCCTCAGGGCTCTTTCTTCATGGTTTTCCTGCTTCATGGGGATTCCGAAAACTGCCATTACCCCGTCTCCTAAGTATTTATCAAGAGTGCCTTCATATTTGAAAACGATGTCAGTCATCCTTGAAAGGAACTCGTTAAGAAGATTTCCTATTTCCTCAGGTTTTCCTTCACTAACTAAGGAAGTAAATCCTACTACATCCGCAAAAAGCACTGTTCCTTCTCCCATAAAGAACTTTCTGGGGATGAATGTTGTTTCAAGTCCCTTGCTGAATATCCTCTGGACTACAGCAGGAGAATGGTATTTTTCCAGCCTTTCCCTCATTCTTTGCTGCTTTTTCAGTTCTTCCATTATTCTTTTCTGTTCTATCACTACTGCTACATAGTTTCCGAGGATTGAAAGGAGTTCAACATCTTCCTCAGTGTGAATTCTCTTGTCTATGGAGCTGTCAACATATATAGCTCCGAGAACTTCCTCCCTTCTCCATATGGGAACGCATACTGCAGATCTTATTTTCATGTTCATTATGCTCTTTTGCCCGGAGAATCTTTTGTCACTCAGTGCATCCTGGGTTATTATTCCAACCTTACTTTCCATTGCCCTTTTTAATATAGACTCACTTATGGTAATACCGCCTTCAATCCCTTTCTTTACTGATGTTGCCGCCAACTTAAACTTATTTTCCTTTTTGAGCACTACAAAGGCTCTTTCTACATTTAAGATCTCCCTGGCTACCTCAGCCACTCTGTTCAGAATTCTATCGTAGGAAGATAAGGCCACCAATTCCTTTCCTATTTCCTCAATCCCTTCCATTATTCTGGCCCATTTTCTCTTTTCTAAGTCACCAATAAAGTATGTTATATCCTGAGGGATCTTTTCCTTCCCTATTTCCATACCTGAAGGGAGTTTGATAGGAATTATGCTTCTTTTACCTATTTCCACTATGTCCTTTTCGTAAAGCCTCATTTCACCTTTGACTTTTTTCCCGTTTACAAAGGTTCCATTGGTGCTTTTAAGATCCTTTATATACCATCTGTTTTCCTTGAAAAATATCTCCGCGTGTTTTCTTGAAACTGTGGAATCCTTTATGGTTATATCATTTCCCGTGGCCCTTCCAATTGTGGCAGAATTCCCTTCTATTCTGTAAGTTTTATTCCCTTTCTTGTCTAAAATTTCTACGTAGAGCTTATTCATTTTCCATCTTTAATTTTCTTGTCATAAGTTCCTTTAAGGCTTTCTTTAAATTTTTCCCTCCAAATACGACCTCTACCATCTTTTCCGATATGGGCATTTCAACACCATATTTCCCGGCGAGCTTTACAATGGCCTTTGATGTCTCGATTCCCTCTGCCACCATCTTCATGGAAGAAAGAACCTCTTTTAAGGATTTTCCTTTGCCGAGCTCATATCCTACTTTTCTGTTTCTGCTGAGATTTCCTGTGGCTGTCAGGACAAGGTCACCTACTCCTGCTATCCCTGATATTGTTTCGGGGTTTGCTCCCATTGCGTTTGCAATCCTTTTCATCTCAGCAATTCCCCTCACTATAAGGGCTGCAAGTGTATTGTGCCCGAAGCCGAGGCCTTCTACAGCCCCTCCAGCTATAGCTATGACATTTTTCACTGCTCCGCAGAGCTCTACCCCAAGAACATCGTCGGATGTATATGCCCTTAGATACTGGTCAGAGACAATTTCCTGAACCTTTTTCGCAAGCTCATATTTTTTTGAGGCTACCACAACGACAGTTGGGTTTCCCTCTGCTACTTCTAAAGCGAAGGTCGGGCCTGAAAGAACAGCATATTCCACCATGCCGAGTTCTTCCCTTATGACTTCGCTCATTCTCGCGAGGGTCTCCACCTCTATTCCTTTGGAGAGGTTCACTACTACTTTTGGCCTTGCAGGGAATTTCCTCAGGACAGATCTCATGTATTTTGTCGGCACCGCAAGGAATGTGAGCTCAGGTGGTTGCTCAGAAAAGAGAGAAAGGTCATTAAAGGGTTCAATTTTCTCGTTTAGCTTAAAGCCAGGAAGAAACCATGTGTTTTCTCTTTCATTCTTTATTTTCTCAAATAGTTCTTTTTCCCTTACCCATAGTTTTACTTTTATCCCTTTCCTTGCCAAATGATAGCTGAAGGCGGTTCCCCAGCTTCCTGCCCCTATTATATAAATCCCTTCCATATTTTGCTTTCTCCTTTGTTCAGGATTCTTTTTATATTTTCTTTATGCCTGATGTATATTACGACAGTCCCGAGCAATTGGATAATTGCCATCCTGAGGGATTTGTAGAGAATAAGGCTCAGGATAGGAAGAGAAGCCGCGAGGAGAAGGGAACCCGCAGAGACTATCCCTGTAATAAAAGCAGAGGAGAGAAAAATCAGGACGGAAAGTGCTAACGAAATTGGGGTTAAAAATAGGGAAGAACCTATATAAGTAGATACCCCCTTTCCTCCTTTGAAACTCAGGAATGGGGTGAAACAGTGTCCGATGACTGCCATTAGGCCGCATATTGCCCCTTGAAGCTGGCCATAATTCTTCAAACATATAAAAGCAGGTATTGCAGCCTTGCTTATGTCAAGAATTCCCACAACTGTGCCTATCCATATGCCACCGCTTCTGAGAACATTTGTTGCACCTATATTTCCGCTTCCTTTCCCTCTTATATCTTCTCTTCTGAAAAGTTTGTAAAGTATATACCCGAATGGAATAGAGCCTGAAAGAAACGAGATTAAATACAAGGCGTAAATCATTCTAATTTAGCCTCGTGGAGCTTTTTGTATATTGGACCTTCGGGTGTCAGAGTTGAGCTAAAAAGAGTTATTCTATCAGCCCCCATTTTACCAAATTCCTTTCCTTCTATGGCCCTCATCTCGCCAACGACTTTCCTTATTGCAGAATTTCCTTTCACTCTTCCAATCGTCACATGGGGAAAAAATGCTCGCGTCTCTTTCTTAAAGCCAAGTTTTGCCAGCTCAGTTTCAAGTCTTTCCTGGAGCAGGACCAAAGGCTTTTCGTCCTTCATTCCCACCCATAGCACCCTTGGCCTGAAGCTGTGTGGAGGAAAGGTTCCACATTTCTCAATTGATATTCCAAAGCTTTGAAATTCCCCAGCTGTTTTTTCCATTGTTTTCTCTATCCATTCAATCTTTTCCTTTTCAACTTCCCCGAGGAATTTCAGGGTAATATGAATGGCATTTCTCCTTACCCATTTTATATTTCCTCCCAATCTTTTCAGTCTTTTTATTTCCTTTTCTATCCCATCCTTTATTTCATCAGGGATTTCAACCGCTATAAAAAGCCTCAAAGCAACCTCTTTCTCAGCATATTAAGGGCATGGGATGTTGCGTATGTTTTTACCTGAAGTCTTGTGCCCGGGAACCTGAACCTTTTCGTTTCTGCGCCTCCTTCCCAGCTCAGGCTTATGTAAACAAGACCAACAGGTTTTTCCTTTGTTCCACCTCCTGGACCTGCTATGCCTGTAATTCCTATGCCGAAGTCTGCCCCAGCCGTTTTTCTCACACCTTCTGCCATCTGGGTAGCTATTTCCTCACTGACGGCTCCGTGTTCCTTTATGTCCTTTTCATTTACGCCTAAAACCTTTATTTTAGCTTCATTGCTGTAAACTACACCACTAAAGAGGAAATAGTCAGAGCTTTTGGGTACATTCGTTATCCTATGGGAAAGGAGTCCTCCGGTGCAGCTTTCAGCAACTGCTAAGGTTTTTTCTTTTTTCCTCAAAAGCTCCCCCACTACTTTCTCAAGAGGTTCGTCCTTTAGAGAATACACATTATCCTCTAAGACATTAAGGAAACTTTCCTTCATTTCCTCAGCGAGCCTCTCTGCTTCTTGCTTTTCCTTTGCTTTTCCCCATATCTGAATTTGAATGTCCTCGGCAGAGGAGAGGATTGTGACCGATGGATTTTTGACTCCTGTATAAATAGGTGAAATTTTTTCCTCGACCTCTGCTTCCCTAAGTCCGGCGATCCTGAGACTTCTTCTTGAAAAGAAGTGATTTCCGAAACTGGAAAGTTTTTCCCTTACAACTTCAAACATTGGCCTCCACTCCTGGGGAGGTCCAGGTAGAGAGAGTATATAAAGTTCCCCTTCCTTCATCTCTATCCATAAGCCAGGAGCGGCTCCAACATTGTTTTCTATTATTTCCGCTCCCTCTGGAACGAAAGCCATCCTTGCAAGATTATCAGGGGGTTCTGCATTCCTCTTCATCTGCCTATATTTTTCTATTATTTGATTATGGATTTCCTTTTTGAAAATAAGATTCAGTTTAAGAGCTTTTGATATTCCTTCCCTTGTTTTGTCGTCGTTTGTTGGACCCAGGCCTCCTGTTATTATTATTAGCTGAGCCCTTGATGCAGCAGTTCTTATTGCCCTTGATATGTCTTCCTCATTGTCCCCAACAACACATTTTCCTCCAACCCGTATTCCCATTTCCATTAGCTTTTCGGTAAGCTCAAGGGAATTTGTATCAATCCTGTAAGGACTGAGGAGTTCAGAGCCAATTGCTATTATTTCTGCTACCATTGTTCCCTCCTGAAAAATAGAAGACAGTTTTTCCCTTCCCTTATCTTTCTAAAGAGCTGAAAGAAAGGTTTTTTTATTTTAAGTTTGCATTCTTTCTGAAGGATTATTACCCCGTCTTCCTTGAGTATATTCTTTTTATACAATATTTTGAAAGGGTTAGCATAGTCAAGGAATCGATATGGCGGATCAATAAAGATGAAATCGAAAAGAGTCCTCTTTTCCTGGAGTTCCTTTACACCCATATTAAACTCATCATTAATTATGTGGACCTCAGTGGGATTGCCTATCCTCTTTATATTCTTCTCAAGGATTTTTACAGCCTCCCTTTCCTTTTCTATGAAATATATAAGGGATGCGCCAAGGGAATAGGCCTCAATCCCTACTGCTCCCGTTCCCGCAAAGCCATCAAGAAAATTTGAACCTATGATTTTATAGCTCAATATGTCAAACATTCTCCTTTTGAGTCTTATAGGGGTCGGCCTTATTTCCATGCCCTTTGGAGACGAGAGTCTCTTGCCTTTAATTCTTCCAGAAATTATCCTGAGCATTATCCTACGCTTATCTCCTTTCCTATTATATTGGAAAATTTGTTTTCCATAAAGCTCAGATATTTTGAAGCCTCCTGCTTTGAGGCGTATAGAATTTCTTCGTGAAGCAGAGGATTCAGAAGCCTGAACTTTGGAATTCCCCATTGTTCTTTACCTGCTAAGTTCCCAGGTCCCCTGAGCCTAAGGTCAATTTCGGAAACCTTGAATCCGTCGCTGATTTTTTCAAGATATTTGAGCCTGGGAAGCTGTAGTTCGGAGAGGAGGAAAAAATATCCCCTGTTTTTCCCCCTCCCTATTCTTCCTCTTAGCTGGTGGAGCTGGGCAAGACCGAACCTTTCCGCATTGAATACAACCATAAAGCCGGCCCTTTCCATATCTATTCCAACCTCAACAACAGTAGTTGAAGCAAGTATGTCTATTTCTCCTCTTTCAAATCTTTCCATTTTTTCCCTTTTCTCATCCGTTTTCATCCGCCCGTGAAGTAGCTCAATTCTTGCTTTCGGGAAATATTCCTCCAATCTTTTTTTACCTCTTTCTGCATCTATAAGCTCTGTCTTTGACCTTTCAATAACTGGAAATATAGCAAATCCCTGGAGGCCTTTTCTTAGAAGTTCTTCTATGAAAGGAGCGATTCTCCCGAATTTCTTTACCCTCAGGACTTTTGTTTCAACTTCCCTTTTCCTTGGCATTTCTCTGAGGGTAGAGAGCTTAAGGTCAGAGTATAAAATAAGGGCAAGGGTTCTCGGTATGGGTGTTGCAGAAAGAAGAAGGAAATCAGTGTCCTTGCCCTTATTGTATAGCTTTGCCCTCTGGGTAACTCCGAACCTCTGCTGTTCATCAATAATTGCATAGGCAAGGTTGTGGAAATTTATTCCCTCATATAGAAGGGCGTGGGTTCCGAAAATAAAACCTGCCCTTCCTGTCTCTATGTTAAATTCTGTCTCTCTTCGCCTTTCCCTATTTATCCCGCTTGTTAAAAGAGCAGTTTTTATCCCGAGGGATTTGAGAATCGGGGTGAGTCTCTTGTAATGCTGCTCTGCAAGCACCTCGGTTGGAGCCATAAATGCAACCTGATATCCCGAGATTGCGGGAATAAGAGCCGAGGAAACTGCGACTGCAGTTTTCCCACTCCCCACCTCTCCCTGGAGAAGCCTTCTCATGGGATATGGGGAGAAAAGGTCCGAAGATATTTCCTCAAGTGCTTTTTCCTGAGCCCCTGTGAACTCAAATGGGAATATTGCCTTAATCCTGCTCAGCGTGCTTTGCCCTGCTGTATATTCTCTATTCTTTTTAATCATGCTTTTTTGTCTCAGGTAGAGGAGGGAAAGATGATAAAAGAATGCTTCCTCAAATATCAATCTTCTGTGGAACTTTGTATTTCCCGAGTTTAAGCCTTGAAGGGAGTAATTCTTGCCTGGCATATGGAGTGAAACAAAGCTGTCCTTCCTTGATGGGAAATTATATTCCCTTATTATTTCCTCTGGAAGGGTCTCTTTTATCTCAATATTCCTGAGAGTGTTCTCTATTATTCTACGTATTGTATTTGAACTCAGGGAGCCTATCCTTTCGTAGATCGGAACTATTCCGTCCTCCATCTGAAGTTTAACTTCGGGGGCTTTTATCGTTATATCCATTCCTCTTTCCACCTTTCCCTTAAGGTAGAGCTTTGTTCCAGGAAAAATTATCTTATGGAGATATTTTTTGTTAAACCATATAACTTTTGCTTTTCCGCTTCTATCCTCAACCTCTGCCTCTAAGATCCACAGCCTTTTGCCTCTTCTCCATTTTCTTTTTATAACATTTACAAGAACCTCTGCTTCTCCTTCTGCTTCTGATAGGGGAACAATTCTGCCTCTTTTTTCGTATTTTTTCGGGAGATATAATAGAAGGTCCTCAACCTTTGAGAACCCTCTTTCTTTTAATAAGAAAAATCTCCTTTCCCCTATGCCTTTTGTTTCCCTGAGGCTTGTTTCAGGGGAAAGCATCAATAATAGACCGTTATTTTTTCCTTTTTCTGCTTGAACTTTCTTATACCGTAGGGAAATCTTCCCCAGTTTTTCAAATCAAAATTTAATCCAGTAGATTCCTTCAGTCTCTGAAGTATTATCAGCACGAGCTTTCCCGAAGGCACTGCATTTCCTATTTTGAATTCTGTTAGCCTAATCCTGTATTTATAGCTTTTCTGTTCAATGGTGAATTTCATGCTAAGCGGTAATATCCTTAAGTTAGCAGCTTCCATGTCAAGAAGAGGAAGTGGTCTGTTCATAACCCCTATCATTCTAAGAGAGAAATCCTTCTTTCCTATACTGAGGTTTGCTTCCTTTATATCAATAGCATTTCCTTCCTCTGCATTTTTTAACTTATATGCTATGAAGGAATTAAGCTCATCTTGGGTAAAACTTTCCTTTTTCTGGAATATTTTTATCTTTCTTGTGCTCGCTTTTTCTATCTTCAAAAACCTCCCCTCAATATTTTTCCCCTGCTCAGCCCCTGCACAAATGAATAAAGGAAGAAGAAATAGAGCTAAAACTTTTCCCCTCATAAAATCCCCCTTGCGATTTTATTCAGTCTCTCAATTCTCTTTTCTGTAGGGGGATGGGTGGCGAAAAGGGAAAAAAGTGATGAATCCCTAAACCTTGGAGCTACTATAAAAAGATGAGATGTTGTGGGATTTCCAGCCATGGGAATTTTTGAAGAGTAACTATCAAGCTTCTTAAGGGCAGATGCCAAAGCTAAAGGGTCCCTACTTATTTTTGCCCCCGTCTCATCTGCGAAGTATTCCCTTGAGCGTGAGATTGCGAGCTGGATAAGAAGAGCTGCTATAGGGGCAAGGATGAGCATTAAAAGGAGCTCTAGTGGATTTCCTCTGTCGTCGTCTCCACCGAGACCGAACAGAGATGCGAAAAATGCCAGCCTCGCGAGGAAAACAATAGCTGCTCCAAGAGTAGCTGCCATTGCTTGAATTAATGTGTCTCTGTGTCTTATGTGAGACAGTTCATGTGATAATACTCCCCTTAGCTCCCTTTCATCAAGGGCTCTCAATATTCCTTCTGTTACTGCAACAGCTGCATGGGATGGAGATCTCCCAGTTGCAAAGGCATTTGGGGCTTGCTGCGGAACTATGTATATTTTTGGCTTTGGAATTCCTGCAGAGGTAGCGAGCTCTTCAACTATCCTGTGAAGTTGAGGGGCTTCCTCAGGACCTACCTCCTTTGCTCTGTATAGGCGAAGGACTATGGAATCAGAAAACCAATAGGAACCAAGATTGAAAACGCCTGCAAAAAGAAGAGCGAGAATTAACCCTTCTTCCCCCCCCAGGGATTCACCCACCCAGAGCAAAATCACAGTAAGAATTGTAAACAGTAAAAGTGTTTTAAACTTCATAATTAAATTATAACATCAACTTCTACTTATGAGTGTATCCGAAGAATTTTTGTGTAGTGGGGGGCAAACCCGCCCCCCTTGATGGTCACTCCTTTACTTCTATCTTTATCTGCTTGGGCTTGGCCTGTTCCTTTTTCGGCATTTCTACCTTCAGAATTCCCTTTTTGTAATCAGCTTTTATTTTGTTAGTCTCTATGTTGGAAGGAAGTGTGAATGACCTCTGGAATGTTCCGTAATAGCGTTCCATCCTGTAGTAGTTTTCCTCTTTCCGCTCGTTTTCTATTTTCCTCTCGCCTTTCACTGTGAGAATATTGTCTTCAACCTTCACATCAATATCCTTCTCGTTTACTCCTGGTAATTCAGCCTCAAGGATTATAGCATTGTCCGTTTCGTATATGTCTACAGCAGGTGCCCAAATTCCAGAGGGTGTTTCTCTGCTTCTTAGACTGTCCTCAAATACCCTATCAATTTTTTCTTGGAGTGACTGAAGTTCCCTGAAAGGATCCCATTTAAGTATTGCCATGGTTCACCTCCTTATTTTTTAGTCTATTGTTATAATATAACTTTAGTCTATCTTTGTCAAGAGTTTTTTGATATTTTTTTTCTTTATCCCTAAGGAAGAAAGAAACTCCTCTAATCCGTATTTATCAAAAAGTTCTTTCCTGTTCCTGCACCCCTCTATTATTATCACTATTTCCCCTTTACCCTTCCAGTTTTGGAGTGCCGAGAGTTTTCCCCTTATTGTTTCTTCATGAATCTTTGTGAGCTCCCTGTGTATCTCAGCTTCCCTTTCTCCGAAGATCTTGTAGGCTTGAGAAAGGAAATTTCTCACTCTCTCTGCCCGTTCAAAAAATACGAGAGTTCCATTGAGAAGTGCCAACGATTTAAGGTAATTTTCCATGCCCTTTCTTTTAGGAAAACCGAGGAAATGGATTTCCTTTTTTGGGAGAGCTGAGAGAGAAATAGCGGCTGTAAGGGAAGAGGGACCAGGGATAATTTCTATTTTTATTTCTTCATCAATGCACCTTTTTAGCAAATAATCCCCCGGATCGCTTATTAATGGAGTTCCTGCATCTGATATAAGGGCGCCGCTTTTTCCTTTTTTCAGCCTCTTTATTACCGCCTCGGATTTTTCCGTTTCCTTTGGGGAAAAGTAGCTAAAAAGGTTTTTTTTAATCCCATAGTGATTTAAGAGTTTCAATGCCCTTCTCGTGTCCTCGCAGGCTATAAAATCGACCTCCCTGAGAACTCTCAGTGCCCTTAATGTTACATCCTCAAGGTTTCCTATGGGAGTTGAAACTATAAATAGTCTCCCTTTAGGTAAGGACATCTCTGCTGTAAAGAAAATCTCTTCCCACCGTTCTCTTTGAAAGCTTCAAAATCTGGGGGGGCAATCTCTTGAAGTGATTTTTGTAGATTTTGTCAATTATCCTGTTTACCTTTTCCTTGCCGTATTTTTCCCTTACTTCGCTTTCTGGTCTTTTTTCATCTACTAATTCGTGCATAATTTTATCAGCTTCTTCGTATTTTATGCCTAACTCTCCTTCATCTGTCTGTCCCACCCATAATTCTGCACTTGGGGACTTTTTTAATATTTTCTTTGGCACCCCAAGGTATCTTGCGAGCTCTCTCACCTGAGTTTTGTAAAGGTCGCCGATTGGATTTATTGCGGAGGCCATATCTCCAAAAATGGTGCCGTAGCCAAGGAGAAGCTCGCTTTTATTGCTGGTTCCAATCACAAGAGCTCCTTCCCTCGCTGAAATATCGTAGAGTATGCTCATCCTTTCCCTTGCCATTTTGTTGCCGCGCAGCGTCTCATTCTCAGTTGGCATAATTTCAAAATATGCCTCAACCATAGGGGTTATGTCTATGAGATGATGCTTTACTCCGAGAAGTTTCACTATTTCCTTTGCATCTTCAACGGATTCCTTGGAGGTCACTTTGTGAGGCATTATGACAGCAATGGAGTTTTCAGGTCCTATTGACCTTGTGAGTAGAAAGAGAACTGTTGCAGAGTCGAGCCCTCCTGAAAGTCCGACAACCCCTTTCCTATATCCTATCCTTGAAAGCTCTTTTGTGAGAAAATTCCTTATAATTTTTTCGGTCTTTTCAGGATTAATACTCATTTAGAATCCTCCTGAGTTCTTCAAATATTAGCTCAGCCCTTTCATCCCTGAATGCAGGGAAAAGCACCCTCGCCCTTTTAACTTCCTTCCTGGAATATTCAAAAAATCCCAATCCCTCTTCAAACTCTTCAAGCTGAACAAGTTTATCGCCCGTAGGAGAATAGGCATGGGAACCTCCTGCGAATCCCATTCCCCCATCAAAGCCGACTCTATTCACATAAGCCACATAGGTTGTAAAGAACCTTGAGACAACCTTTGACATATTATCCCACATTTTAACCGAGGAAAATCCATCCTTTTCTATTCCTCTGGTAGGGGAAGATGATTGCACGATTATAATATCTGCTTTCTGAAGAAAATAAAGGTAAGAAGAAGAAGGATGAAGGTAATCGTAGCATATGAGAACGCCTATCCTTCCAAAATCACTATCAAAAGCCTTAAATCCCTTTCCCTCTGCGAAGAATCTCTTTTCCTCAAACATGGAATAATTTGGCAAAAACACCTTTCTGTGGATATGGGAGAGCTGGCCGTCTTTAAAGAATCCAGACACATTGTAGAAAAGGTCATTTTCCTCAAGAACAAAGCCAGCGAAAAATGGAAGTTCCTTTGAAAGTTTCTTCAGATTTTCCATCTCTTTAGAATCCCTTTTTATTGCCACATCAGGAACAAGATCCATGAGTTCATACCCGGTGAGGGAAAGTTCCGGGAAAATGACGAGGGAAGCTTCCCTCTCCTTTGCCCTCAATATAAAATCCCGATGCTTCTCAAAATTTTCCCCTATTTTTCCCAAGCAAGGGGCTATCTGAGCCAATGCGATCTTCATAGTTTACTCCTTTTCCTTATAAAGTTGGTAATAATAAGGGTTCTTCATAAATTCGTGCTTAGGGAAAACCCTTATTTTTAACCCGTATCTACCTGATTCCTGACATATAAACTCTCCTTTGAATGTAGAAATTCCATTTCCCTCTTCCTTTTCCACTGAAAGCTCTGTGCTTTTCTTTTCAATGAGCCTATTCTGGTAATCAACCTGCCCAAAACAGGCTTCAACTTTAAGCTCCTGGGGCGCGATTCCCCCTGTGTTTATCTTTGAAGTTATCATAATTTTTTCCCCTGTTTTTATGTTGGCAGATGGTTGCATTTTAAAATCAAGAATTTCCACATTTTCCCATTTAGACATGATTTGTCTTAACCAGGTTATATAGTCTTTAAGAGGGCCGAAATCATACATTCCGAGGTCCTCCCATTTTTTTGCTGCCTCAAGGTAGAATTTCCTCAGATATTCCTCAACCATTCTGTGGGAATTATAGTAAACTGAAACTTTTGAAAGGGAATTTTTCATCTTTTCTACCCATTCTCTTGGTATTCCATGGGAATCCCTCTGGTAGAACATTGGCGCGACCTCATTTTCCAGCCTGTCATAAATTGTTCTTGACTCAACATAGTCCTGGTATTCCCTGTCTTGATATTCTTCTCCTGCGCCAATTACCCATCCTATCTCAGGATCATATGCTTCCTCCCACCATCCGTCAAGAACGCTTAAGTTTATCCCTGCGTTCGCCGCTATCTTCATTCCGCTTGTTCCACATGCTTCAAGCGGCCTCCTTGGGTTATTCAGCCACAGGTCAACCCCACTCATTATGTATTTGGCAGTTATTATGTCGTAATCCTCAAGGAATACAATTCTGGAGCGAAATTGGGACTGTTTTGTATAGTGGATTATTTGCTTTATTATGTTTTTTGCGTCGCGGTCCATAGGATGAGCTTTTCCTGCAAATATTATTTGAACGGGTCTTTCAGGATCATTAAGTATTTTTGCCAATCTTTCTGGGTCAGAGAAAATCAGATATGCTCTTTTATAGGCAACGAACCTTCTTGCGAATCCTATTGTGAGAGCCTCAGGGGAGAGAACATTCCACGCTTCCTTTGCCTCTTTTTCTGGAGCGCCTCTTTTTTTTAGCTGATGGTGAAGTCTTTCCCTTATGAATTCAATGAGTCTGGATTTAGCAAGCTGATGCGTTCTCCACAGCTCCTCATCTGGAATTTTTCTTGCCCTTTCCCATACTTTTTCGTTGTCAGGATCTTCACTCCACAGGGAGCCAAGGAACCTCTCGTATAATTTTGAATGCTCGGAGGAAATCCAGGATGGAATATGGACCCCATTTGTAATATGAGTTATAGGAATTTCCATTTCGTCTGTTCCCTTCCATATATCCTTCCACATCTTCTTTGCAGTCTTCTCGTGAAGGCGACTTACCCCGTTGTTGTTATAGGAGAGCTTCAGGGCAAGGGTTGTAAAACAGAAGGGCTCGTTTGAATTTTCAGGATTTATCCTGCCAAGCCTGAGGAATCTGTCCATTTCAAGGCCGAGGTCCTTAGCAGTCTTTGATAGATATTTTGATATGAGTGCGGGATCATAGATCTCATTACCTGCAGGTATAGGCGTGTGGGTAGTGAATGCAGTTGTTGAACGGACAAATTCCTGAGCTTCATCAAAACTGAGTCCTTGCTCCTTTATAAGTCTTTTCATCCTTTCAACGGAAACAAGGGCACAGTGTCCTTCGTTTAAGTGATAGACCCTTGGTTCTATTCCTAATTTTTCCAGAAGTTTCAATCCACCTTGGGAAAGGACCATCTCCTGTTTTAACCTTGTTGCTCTATCCCCAACATATAGTTGTGAGGTTATCTCTCTATCATCTGGCGAGTTTTCTTTTAGGACTGTATCTAAAAGATAAAGTTTTAACCTTCCTACTGAAACTTCCCATGCATGAATCTTTACTTCCTTATCGCCCAGTTCAGCAAGAACTTCCAAAGGCTTTTCTCCATTTCTAAGAAGTTTCATTGGCATTGAGTGAACATTCAGGGTGACTATGTTTTCCTGCTGCCATCCATCCGGGTTTAGATATTGTCTGAAATAATCCTTCTGATACATCAAACCTATGCCGACAACAGGAAGGTTGAGGTCGCTGGATGATTTGAAGTAATCCCCTGCAAGAATTCCGAGTCCTCCTGAATATATAGGGAGAGATTCAGCTATTCCATATTCCATAGAGAAATATGCCACCGTAAAATTTACCTCTCTTCCGTCAATAGAGATTCTCTTTTTTTCTTCAATATATCTTCTGAAGTCCTTGTAAACCCTCTCCATATGGGACATGAAACCGTCATCTTTTTTTAGTTCATTTATTCTTTCTTGGGAAACTTTTCTCAAAAGGGCAACAGGGTTGTGATCAACCTCCTTCCAAAGGTCAGGATCAATCCTTGAGAAGAGCGCCTCTGCTTCATAATTCCAAACATGCCAGAGATTGTATGCGAGCTCTTCAATTGGTTTAAGAGCGGGTGGAATTGAGGGAGTAACATTGAATATTCGCATAAAAAGATTATAAACTAAAAAAGGTGAACAGAATAAATTTTATTTCCTGGGGAGGAAGGGGAAACTATGGCAGGCTAAAAAGGGCTCTTCTCCTTGCCTCTTCTTTGAGGAGAACCTATCAGGTTTCATTCCTTACCCTTTGCAGAGGGAAAACAACCGCCTTTCTTATAGATTCTGGTTTTCCATTTTCTTTCTTTGAGGGAAAATACCCTGCCGCTGAGCTTTTCGTCTTTGATGTTTCTGAAAGGCCGGAAAACTGTCCTGAAGACTCAATTTTCATAGATTTAGAAGGGGAGGAAGGAATAAAAATGCTGCCGCTCAGAGAAAATGGGAAGAATCAGATAATTTATCCAAGGTTCAGGCATTTTCACCTTCTTGAGAAGAAATATAGGAACAAGGGCAAGAAAGTTCTGGTTGCACCTTCAAGTCTATCAAATATGGAGGAAGTGGAGGAAGCCATTGAGAGAGTAGAGCAGGAAGGCCTTTTCCCGATTTTTGCCCCCCACTTTGAATTTCCAAAGAATTTACTTTCAGAGCTGAGGAAAAGGCACAGAAGACTGAGAGTTCTTGGGACTGTGAACGACCTTGCAAGGGCATTCTGGGAAGCAGATATGGCCCTTATCTCAGGTAGGGTAAGACCGTACGAGGCTGCAACCGTGGGGACGCCAGCAGTTTATTTGAGAGAAGACCCTATTAGTAGGGAATTTGTAAATGAAGGGGCAGGGCTTATGTATAAGGAAGGCATGCTGAAGGATCTATATTTTGACCCTTACAGGAGAGAAACAATGGGAAAACGAGGTAAAGAGCTTGTTGATGGGCTTGGACTTAAAAGAGCGTTGGGAATCATAAGGAGAAGTTTTTGAAGGTTCTTTTCCTTTCCCCCCAGCCTTTCTTTATCCCGAGGGGAACACCTATCGCCGTTGCAAACCTGCTTAAAGCCCTTGAAGGACAGATTGAGGGAAAACTTCTCACCTTTGCTCTTGGTGATGATATAGAAATTCCATTTGAGATACAGAGACTTGATAGGATCCCCTTTACAAGGACACCTCCTCCAGGATTTTCTTTTACGAAGTTTTTCTACGACCTTTCAATGTTTGATGAAACTGTCAGAGTTGCAAGGAAGTTTGACCTTATACATGGAGTAGAGGAGGCGAATTTTACAGCTCTTTTTGTAAAGAAACTCTTCGGGATACCTTATGTTTACGATATGGACTCAATACTTTCATCCCAGCTTGAGGGGCTCATGGCGAAAGCTGCGAAAATCCTTGAGAAAAAAGCCCTTAAGCAAGCCATTGCAGTAATTGCAGTGAGTCCTTCCCTTGCTCAATACGCAGAAAAATTCAATAGAAATGTATTTCTTCTTCCAGACACTCCGTATTTCCATGAATTTCCTGAAGAAGAAGGACTCAAGGAAAAACTCGGATGGGAAGGGAAATTCGTCTTTCTCTATGCAGGAAATTTTTCATCATATCAAGGCATTGAGTTTTTAATAAGGGCTTTTAAAATTGCTAAAAAGGGAAATTTTCTCCTTGCACTTGTCGGGGGAAAAATGAAGATTGATGAACCTTCAATAAAAGTTTATCCACCTGTTCAGCCTGAGGAGGTGAATGTATACCTCAAGGCAGCGGATGTGCTTCTTTCTCCAAGACTTGTTGGAGTAAATACACCGATGAAGATTTACTCTTATCTTGCGGCTGGGAAACCAATAATTGCATCTAAAATAGAATCCCACACCCAGGTCCTGAACAGTGAGGTGGCTGTGCTACTTCCCCTTGACGAGAGAGCCTGGGCAGAATCGATGGAAAAACTCTCGGTGGATTCAGAGCTCAGGTTAAAATTGGGAAATGCTGCCAGGCAGCTCTTTCTTGAAGAATACTCCTGGGAAAACTTTCAGAAAAGGGTAAGGGAAATATACGAAAAGATAGAAAAAATGGTAAGGGGAGGGAAAGATAAGAAAACCCGGCTCTAAGCACATCCCGCTCCTTTACTTCCCAATCCAGGGAGAACAAAAATTTTGTTGTATATTTCTTAAATAGGAGGTGAATTGTATGAGAAAAGGAACTTCAGTTTTACTGTTTAGTGTTTCGGCATTGGCCCTGGCTGCTGTCCCTGTTTTAGCTGGCCTTAATCAGTTTGCAGGAAACTGGAAGAACATCAATCCCAACACCAGGGGGATTACTGCTCTGAATATTCAGGTGAGAGGGGCTAATGTGAGAATCAGAGGCTGGGGAAAATGTCAACCTACTGATTGCGATTTGGGTTGGACAAATGCTTATGCATACGCTTCAAGTGTGTCGTCTAACTTGATTTCCAATGTCAAGGTTCTTTCAGCAGTATTTGGCACAAATTCTGGTCAAAAACTGATGATCATTCGCCTGGTGAGAGGCCACTTGCAAGTTAAGGTGTTCACGCGCTTTACTGACCGTAGTGGACGCACTAATTACGAAGCTGATTACACTTTCACGCGGGCTCTGATGCCTTGGATTGCTGGACTTTCCGTTCCAAGGCAAATTTTTCCTCCAAATGGGACTGTTTTCAACCACTATCCACGGAGAACCACATTGAGATGGAAGCCTGTGCCAGGAGCCGTTAGTTACACGGTGCAGATAGATTGTTTCCACTGCTGTCAAACCAATAGATGGTGCGCTGATGTTGGCAGAACATGGAAATTGGTCCGCAATCTTACTACAACAAGTTACACTTTTGAGTTTATAGGTGCACAGCCAGGTCGCTGGAGAGTCTGGGCTGTAGGTACAGGCGGGCAGAAAGGCCCTAAGAGCGGTTGGTGGAGTTTTCGCTATACGCGTTAGCAGACCGAACAGTTTTGTTCAATGCACATGGAAGTAAACTGTTTTGTGGGGATTTTCTTATGGGGAATCCACACGAGGAATGCTGGCTCACATTAGGCAAAGAATAAAAAACAAGGATTTTAGCGTTTTCTTTCTATAATTGGCTTTGAGCAATTTAGTATGGATTTTTTGTGAGGCGATTCCAGAAATTATGCGATATAATTCTTTCTAATTTAAGGACGTTAACGCATGTAACTTAATTTGAATTGCTTAAGAAGGTCAACGGACTTCATGAGAACTTATTGTGCACAATTGAATGATGTTGAGTGGAGACATAAAAGGTGGAAGAATTTTTGAACTGGTGGAACCATATACCTGAACATCTTAATCCTGATATTATCAAGATTGGTTCATTTCAATTACGTTATTATGGCCTAATGTATATTGTCGCCTTTGCTATTATATATTTACTTGTTCTATATAGATTAAATAACGATGATTATGAATATTCTAAAGAGAATATACAAAATTATTTTGTATGGGCTATTTTAGGAGCTATAATTGGCGGAAGGTTAGGATATGTATTATTCTATGATTTAAAATTTTTTATAGCTAATCCATTAAAGATAATATGTCCTTTTGATTTCTCAAATGGATTCCATTATATTGGCATTTCTGGAATGTCTTATCATGGGGGAGTTATCGGAGTCATCTTGATTTCTATTTTCTTTTGTCGTAAATATAGAATAAATTTTTGGCGTTTTGCTGATCTTTTTTGTCCTGCAATTCCTTTGGGATATACATTTGGCAGAATAGGTAATTTCATAAATGGAGAACTTTATGGTCGAGTTACCAGTATGGCTTGGGGAATGTATTTTCCTTTAGACCCAGCGCATAAATTACGACATCCATCTCAACTTTATGAGGCCTTTTTTGAGGGAATATTTCTTTTTATAATTCTTTGGAGTTTAAGGAAAAAGAAATATTTTGATGGTTTTCTCTTTTCTTTTTATCTTGTTGGCTATGGATTAGTGCGGTTTTTTATTGAATTTGTGAGAGAACCCGACCCCCAATTAGGATTTATATTAGGGCCTTTTACTATGGGGCAGACTCTTTGTGTTTTTATGATATTGGGGGGTATTTTTATTATGGTGATCAAGAGATCGCATAGTAGATAACAGCGTATATGTGTCCGTTTCCTTCCCCTAACTTGACATTTCATGTTTTTTGTTTGTAATGTAGTAATGGCTATAATTTATAGAGGAAAATAGAAAGTGGAGGTAAATGATAATTATTAAAAAGTTCTTACTTAGGTATAAAGGAGGGAAAAATGGAACTTACGCATAGCCTTGAAGATTATCTTGAAGCCATTCTGATTATAAACAGAGAGAAAAAAGTGGTTAGAGTTAAGGACATTATGAAATACTTTGGATACAAGGTTTCATCTGTTAATAGGGCTCTTATGGTTCTTCGGGAGAAGGGGTTTGTTTTTCACGAAAAGTACGAATATGTGGAGCTCACGCCTCAGGGGGCAATGATTGCAGAAAGAATATATGAAAGGCACAAGCTGCTTGTTAAATTCTTCTCGAAAATTTTAAATGTGAGCCCGGAGCTTGCATCAAAAGATGGATGTAACATAGAGCATTACTTAAGTGAGGAAAGCTTTAAAAAACTTTCCCTATTTGTTGAATTCTTAGAAGATAGACATCCCAATATTGTTAAGGAGTGGCACCAGCATTTGCTCGCTGAGACTTCAGAAGGAAGTGACAGTTTAAAGCTCTCGGACTTAAAAAAAGGCGAAAGTGCAACTATTAGGAAAATAAAAGCCAAAGCTTCCCTTAAACGGAAGTTCTTATCCATGGGACTTATACCTGGTGAGAAGGTTGTTGTGGAAAGGGTGGCACCCTTTGGAGATCCCACTGACATAGTCATAAAAGGATATCATCTATCGCTTCGAAAGGAAGAGGCTGACCAGATTCTTATTGAAAGGGATATAAAGAGTTGATACCTCTCTTAATGATGGCTGTTCTCGTTGAAATCGGCGATCTATAGTAAAGAGGTATGATACAGAGAGTTCTTGCAATGGGATTAACACCTGGGAGTAGGTGGAGGATTGTTCAAAACGGCATGCGAGGTCCTGGGGTGCTTGAGGAGGATGAAACAAGGCTTGGTATCGGACTTGGCATAGCAAAAGAAATAATAGTTAGAATTATTAGATAAGAGGTGATAACTGCATGAGGAGGATAAAAATTGCACTTGCAGGTAACCCAAATTCGGGAAAGACATCAATCTTCAATAATTTAACAGGATCCCATCAGCGAACGGGAAACTGGCCCGGTGTAACCGTTGAAAAAAGGGAGGGCTATTTTACATATAGAGGTATCAAAATTGAAGTAGTGGATCTCCCTGGAATTTATTCACTTTCTGCTGCTTCTATCGATGAGAAGATTGCAAGGGACTATTTGTTTCAAGAAAAACCCGATGCAGTAGTTTGCATTGTAGATTCATCAAATCTGGAAAGAAACCTATATCTTGTAATGGAACTTATTGAAATGGGCATGAATGTGGTGATTGACCTTAATATGGCTGACCTTGCAGAGGCAGAAGGACTTGAGATTGACGAGGAGAAACTTTCCCTTCTTTTTAAAAGACCGATTGTTAAAACTGTTGCGAACAAGGGGGCTGGTATTGATACGATGAAGGACGCAATCATTTTTGCCTACGAATCTATGAAAATAACCTGTGAGTGTGATACAACCTGTCCGTTTTACAGCATGTGCCCTTTTAAGAAATCATGTCCTTACCCGAGTTCTACCACGATAGTTTCTGAAAGCCCCTTTATAAACTATCATGTCTCAGCCGAGAATGCAGTGTCAGAAGTTTCTACTCTTCTCTCCAATTATCATGTGAACGGAAACTTGAGGTGGCTTTCTTTGAAACTTCTTGAAGGAGACCAGCATATAATGCACATGGTGAGGGAAAAATATGGCATCAAGAATATAGAGAACTTTATCCAAACACTTGCCGCTAAAGTTGAAAAAGAAATAGACAACGATATTATTACCTCTTTAATTGAAACGAGGTATGGATTTATAAAGGGGATTGTCTCTGAGTGTGTAACCAGGAAAAGGAGAAGGAAGGCGTCGCGTGAACTTTCTGATAAGATAGACCGTGTTGTAATGAGCCGAGTACTCGGGATTCCCATTTTCCTTGCGATGATGTATCTAACATTCAAGATCGTTTTTGCACTCGGAGGTCCGCTCTCTGACTTAATCAGTGCTGGATTTGACTATCTTAGCTCATGGATTTCAAATCTCCTCACAGGTATTGGTGCATCTAATGCCTTAATTTCCTTTATCACTAACGGGGTGATCAGTGGCGCGGGAGCTGTTATTGTATTTTTGCCAAATATCCTGCTTCTGTTCTTTGTGATCTCCATTCTTGAAGACAGCGGTTACATGACCCGTGCCGCATTTGTTATGGACAAGTTTATGCATACTCTTGGCCTGCATGGAAAATCCTTTATACCCATGATTCTTGGATTCGGTTGCAATGTGCCTGCGATTATGGCAACAAGGACACTTAAGTCAAGGAAAGACAGAATTTTGACCATTCTTGTGATTCCCCTCATGTCCTGCTCAGCAAGGCTGCCCATCTATGTGCTTTTTGCGTCTATATTTTTCCCTGGGCATGAGGACATAGTAGTGTTCTCACTCTATCTCCTCGGGATAGTGCTTGCTATTTTTGTAGCGAAGGTTATGAAGGGTATATTTTTCAAAGAGGAAGTTGCCCCGCTTATTATGGAGCTTCCACCTTATAGGTTGCCCCAGTGGAAAAATTCTCTGCAGGAGATGTGGCTTAGAAGCAGGTTATTTCTTACAAAGGCTGGAACAATTATTTTTGGAACAGTAGTTGTAATCTGGATTTTGAGTTCACTTCCCGTCGGCGTCGAATACGCATCGGGGGAAAGCATAATAGGTCAAATTGGAAAGTTCATTGCGCCAATATTCAAACCTGCAGGATTTGGCTTCTGGCAGGCAGCAGTAGCTCTGATTTTTGGAATTCTAGCGAAAGAGGTCGTTGTTGGCACATTTGGAACGCTTTTTGGCGGTGCAAAGATTCTTTCAAATGTATTGCCTCATTACTTCACTCCAATTTCTGCCTATTCGTTTATGGTAATGTCTCTCATTTATATTCCCTGCATAGCTACTGTTGCTACAATTAAAAGTGAGGTTGGATGGAGATGGGCGCTTGTTACAGTGAGCTATAGTCTTATTCTTGGATGGTTCCTCTCTGTTTTAATCTATCAGATTGGGATTCTCTTATGAAAATGAAAATTTTGCTCTTGACACCTCATTTTTTTTGTTATAAAATGTAGCTATGACTATAAAGTATAGAATAAACTTAAAAGGAGGAAAACGATGAGAAAATTTGCGTTAACTCTCGTGGTGATTAGCATGATTATGTCTGTTAGAGCACAGACAAAAAATGAGTGGCCTGAGTTTTACTGGAAGGCTCCTACAATAAAGGTTATAGACCCTATGGCATCTCTTGTAGGCTCAATGCCGGAGGGTAGGAATGTGCTCAGCATCCATCTAACAGATGTTGCCCTTTACACAGGTCATGTTTGCCCAGGGATAGCATCTGCTTACATAGCCACAAAAATGGCGCTCGATGCACTTTATCCCAATGGGACACCTATAAGAGGCCGGATACGGGTTGCCGCAATGGCTCCAAATGATTTTCTTGATGTTGCATCTTACATTACAGGTGCAAGAAGTTTCTATGGAAGGGATGAGCTTAATAGAGGAGATCTTGCCGTTGACCTATCCTTAAAACCTGAAAAACCAGGCGAAATGGTTATGGTATTCCAGAGAAAGGACAACGGTAAAGCGGTTGAGGTGATATTCAACAAGTTCAAAATCATTAGGCCAGAGCAGGCGAAAAAAGTAAAAAGCTACATTCAAAGATATCTCAAGGGAAAATCTTCAAAGGAGGAAATTGAGACAATGAGCCAGAAAATTCAATCTTTGGTGAAAACTATTTTGTTCTTACCTCCTGAGGGCACATTTAAGCTAATTCCTCTTGAGAATTACGAATTTCCATCAAAGCGATAGAAGATGAAATCATGAAGCAATATATTATTGATCTTAGAAGAATGCCTGTTGCCCCAAAGTGGTGGCCTCAATAAAGTGTGCAAAGGCAATGAGGACCTTATGCTATCCAGACAGATGGGGAGGTATAGGAAAAATAAAGTTCTTACGCAGTGGTGTTTGCTTAATAAAGGTAAAATATAAACTTCCTTCTTCTCAGGAGGTAAAGAATGAATGCAACTGGCTTTCTTATGCTGCAACTTTAACATTTGAGACAAAAAAATAGGAGGATAAATATGAAGAAAGTATTGATATTTCTTTTAGGGTTTACATTAACCCTTTATGCGTTGGATAAGGTGTGGATCTCTGGCAAGGTCAGTGATCCTATAGGGAACCCTTTAATAGGGGTAAGAATTAAGGTGAAGGGCACTGTGCTTTCTACTTATACCAGTAAAAATGGTGAGTTTTCCCTTTCTGTAAAACCTGGGACCTATCAATTAGAATTCTCAAAGGAAGGTTATAGGTCTAAGAAAGAGATTATCAGGGTGCAAAATTCAATTAAAATCGAGGTAAAACTTAAGCTTAAACCAATAACTATAGCTCCACTTGAAGATATTGTGGTAACTGCATCCAAAAGTGATAGAACAGGATTTGAACTTCCTTATTCTACAGCAATTATCACAGATAAAGATATAACGAGGGAGCCATCTTCAACTTTAACTGATGAGATAATGAAGCTTCCCGGAATTTACTTTACAGGTAATGGATTTTACCGTTCTCCCTCCGTCAGGGGTATGGCAAGGAAAAGAGCTCTGATGCTATTTGATGGGGTCAGGCTATATAAGGAAATGAATGTTGGACCAGACCTATCCTTTATCAATCCCTTTGATATAGATACGGTGGAGGTTATGAAGGGACCTTTTTCTACTCTATATGGTAGCGAGGCAATTGCAGGGGTTATAGAAGTAAAAACAAAGGAACCCTTCTTTTATGATTCTCGCTTCAGAACTTCAGGAACAATTGCAGGAAGTTATTTTTCTATAAATTCCTGTTTCAATACTTATGCAAATTTTATGGGGGGAAATGAAAAAGTTTCATTTGCTCTTTCTTCTGGATGGAGAAAAGCAGAGGATTACAAAACAGCGACAGGGGAGAGGGTAAATGCCGGCTTTGATGAGAAATTTTTTCATGGAAACTTTAACTTTGTGCTGGGTAAAAATAATAAATTCTCCTTTTCCTATTTCAACTCTAAAGGGAAGGATATAGGAAAACCTACCTTTTCTCCTTCACTAAAGGCAATTCATCCCGAGGATGGGCAGAGCATAATCTCCTTCCGATACTCCTGGACAAATATATCTCCTGTGTTGAATTCTCTCAATTTTTTCCTTTACAGGCACAAAATTCATACGACAGTTAAATTCAATAAGAAAATTCCTGAGGAGCAAGAGGAAGTAGAAAATTTTAGAGACATGGGTAGAGATGAATATAATGCCTCCTTAGAAGGAACTTTTGACTTCAGCGAAAAGCTTTCATCGGTTGTAGGGATGGAAGGATATTTTAGAGAAAACATTTATCTTAAAGGAGAAAAGAGCTTGTATAAACTTCCTGAAGACACTCTCTTAAATAAAAAAAAGGAAATATATGTGGAAAATGCGCATCAGAGAGATTACGGAATGTTCATGCAGAATACCCTTGCGCTTTCGCAGAGACTTGTTATAAATTTCGGACTGAGATATGACTATTTTAAGGATTATGCGAGAAGAGGGAATGGAGAGAAAGGCAAAGGGAAACAGGGTGCACTCAGTGGAAATTTAGGACTTACAAGCTCTATTTCAGATTCTGTAAATCTTTATGCGAACTTTGGGAGTGGATTCAGAATTCCCTCAGTTAAAGAAAAATATTACATTGGCTCCACACCAGGTGGAATGAACATAGGGAGTCCTGAGCTTCTTCCTGAGAGAAGTTACAACTATGATTTCGGGTTAAAGTTCAGAAAAACAAAAAAATGCCTTAGGCTTTACGGAGAGGCGTCCTTATTCTACAACGACATAAAGAACATGATAGCTATAAAGTGGAATCAACCTACAGGAAACAGAATCGGAATTTTCAAGAATCTTGGGAAGGCTAAAATTTACGGATTTGAGCTCTTTGTGGCAGGACAATTTAAGAAGGGTTTCCAAACGATTCTTTCTCTCTCAAAAATATATGGGAAGGATGTTGAAAATAACGAACTTCTTATGGATATTCCTCCTCTACAGGCTAACTTTGAGATCATAAAGAACTTTGCAAAGGGAAAATTTTGGGTGGAGAGTTATATAAGATACAGTGCAAAAGAGAAAGAAGTGGCTAAAGGAGATCTACCTGCGGATGCTTTCACCGTAATTGACCTTTATGGAGGTGCTAAATTATTTAAAGGAATAAAACTTGTAATTTCTATAACAAACCTGTTTAATAAGGAATATAGAGAACCAAGCTCCTTCCCGAATGTTTATGCCCCAGGAAGAGGAGCAAATTTAAGCTTTATTTATAGATTCTAAGGGAGATGGTAAAGTAAAAAACAGGAGGAAAAAATGGGTATCTATGTATTGATGACGAAATTGACGCCTGAGATTTCTAAGGATTTAAAAAGGAGAGAAGTCATTGGGAAAGAATGGAAGAGAAAGGTTGATTCACTCTGTCCAGATGTGAAGTGGATAGCCCACTATGCCCTTTTAGGACCTTATGACTTTATGGATATTTATGAAGCAGATGGTGATGAGACCGCAGCAAAGGTGTCAATGATAACAAGATCGAGCGGCGCTCTTGCTGTGGAAAGCTGGCCAGCTATTCCATGGTCCCGCTTCATTGAAATTGCAAAGGAGATCGAAAAGCAATAGGAGCCGAGAAGAACTGCTTTCTGAGCGTGACGAAAATTAGATAAAGATTTGGGGCAGAAAATCCTCACTCCCATTCTATTGTGGCTGGAGGTTTTGAAGATATATCAAGGACAACTCTGTTTATCCCTCTTACCTCGTTGACTATTCTTGTTGAGACCTTTGTGAGAAATTCCTCAGCAGGAAGATACCAATCTGCAGTCATACCATCTATGCTCTGGACTAGCCTGAGGGCTATTACCTCATCATATGTCCTTGAATCCCCCATGACCCCAACTGTTCTAACTGGGATGAGGATTGCAAAACCCTGCCAGAGTTCATTATATATCCCTTCCCTCTTCAGTTCATTTTGAAGGATGGCATCTGCCTCCCTGAGTTTTCTCAGCCTTTCCTCTGTAATTTCCCCAATTATTCTTACTGCAAGACCAGGGCCTGGGAATGGATGTTTTTCCACAAAGTGGGGGTCTATCCCGAGTTTTCTTCCGATTTCCCTCACTTCATCCTTGAAAAGCTCTCTCAATGGCTCTATGAGTTTGAGCTTCATCCCAGCCGGGAGTCCACCAACATTATGATGACTCTTTATTACAGAAGCAGGACCCTTTACAGACGCAGACTCTATTATGTCAGGGTAAGTTGTTCCCTGGGCCAAGAATTCTGCTCCCTCTATCATTTTGGCTTGCTGCTCAAATATTTCTATAAAAAGATGGCCTATTATTTTCCTCTTTTTCTCTGGTTCCACAACTCCTTTTAATTTATCAAGAAATTCTCGCGAGGCCTCAACTCCTTTAACATTCAATTTCAGTTTCTCCTTGAAAGTTGCGAGATTTTCCTCAAATTCTCCTTTCCTTAAAAGGCCATTATTAACGAATATGCAGTGAAGTCTTTCCCCAATTGCTCTTGAGATGAGGACAGCCGTTACCGTTGAGTCAACTCCTCCGCTCAGGGCACATACTACTTTTTTATCCCCGACTATTTCCTTTATTTCCTCAGTTTTTCTATCTATGAAATTTCCAAGTTCCCAGTTCTTTTTTATTCTCGCAATTTTTATGAAATTTTTGAATACTGCCTTTCCGTTTTCAGTATGAAAGACCTCAGGGTGGAATTGAACTCCAAAAGTGAGATTTTCCCTGTTTTCCATTGCGGCAACAGGAGTGTTTTCTGTTTCAGCAGAAACTGTAAATCCAGGAGGAGGTGATTTCACTATATCCGCATGACTCATCCATATCCTTTTCCCAACGCCCCTTAGAATTCCATCCTCCCTTAAAATTTTAAGCTTTGCAAAGCCATATTCCCTTGCCTTTCCCATTTCAACCTTTCCCCCAAGGAGTTTTGCAAGGAGCTGGTGGCCATAGCATATTCCAAGAACAGGCAGTCCCTTCAGGATTTCAGGCTCTATGTTTGGAGCTCCTTTCTCATATACACTTCTCGGACCTCCTGAGAGGACCACTGCAAGAGGCTTTTCCTTTCTAATCTTTTTTACGGCTTCCTGAAAGGATATAATCTCAGAGTAAACTCCTTCCTCCCTTATTCTTCTTGCTATAAGTTGAGTATACTGGGAGCCGAAATCAATTATTAATATTCCCTTCACTTTTTATCTTCCTTTTCTATTTCAAGCCTTTTAATCTTCTTTATAAGTCCTACCCTGCTTATCCCAAGGAGTGCAGATGCCTTAGTTTTATTCCAGCCTGTCTTTTCCAGAGCTTTTATTATGGTTTCCTTCTCTACGCTTTTTAATCCCATGTCCGAGGGAGAATTTGCTTTCTTCAGGATACCTTGATTTATTTGTTTTGAGAGTAATTTTGCACTTAGCACCCCGTCCTCGCCTATTTTTGCCATTGTCCTTCTCATCTCATCCTTTAATTCCCTTATGTTTCCAGGCCATTCGTAGTCAAGAAGGAATTTCTTGGCTTTTTCCGTGATCCCCCTGAATGGCTTTGAGAATCTTTTTGAGTATTCCTCGGCGAACTTATAAGCAAGAGGAATTATTTCCTCGCTTCTTTTCCTGAGGGGAGGAATGTGAACCTTGAAGGATGATAATCTAAAATAGAGGTCCTTCCTGAACCATCCTTCTTTTATACCTTCTTCAAGGTTTCTATTAGTAGCTGCTATTATCCTTACATCTACTTTTATAGGTTTGGTGCTTCCTATTTTAAGAATCTCTCCGAGCTCTATTGCCCTGAGTAATTTTCCCTGGATTGAAAGGGGCATATCCCCTATTTCATCAAAGAAGAGACTCCCGTGATTTGCAGCTTCAAACTTCCCTTCCTTTCCTTCTACCCCAGTTACAGATTTTTCCCTCACCCCGAAGAGCTCACTTTCTGCGAGAGTTTCGGGAATTGCAGTGGAAACCAAGGTTATAAAAGGCGCATTTGCCCTTGGGCTTAATTTGTGAAGAAGATTGGCAATAACCTCCTTGCCTACCCCTGTTTCCCCTTCTATTAAAACATTTCCATCTTTCCCAGCTATTTCTCCTATGTAATCGAGAATTTCTCTTGTTATAGGAGATTCAAAAACATATTCTTTGGGTATGAATTCCTTTTTTTTGTGAATAATCTTTCGGTATTCCTGATGAAGGAGAAAAAAATACCGGAAGACCATGTCAAGAAGGGAGAGGATTCTTTCCTCTATTATGGATTTGCTAATGATGTAATAGCCACCATCTACTTTCTCAAGATATCTGTTGTAGAAGAAGGAATCCGGAAGGTGAAGGTCAAAATTTTCCTTTGGATTTTTTTCCTTGTAAATTTCTTCGGGGTTAAAGGATGAAAGAACGGTGAGAAAGGTCAGTCGCGATTTTTCAAACCTTATTGCTCCTATATCTTCAATCCCCCTCTTGCTTAAAATATTCCTTAGCTCCCTCTCAAAATCGGTTTCGAGTAGAGAATGCATTGTTTTGGTGAGGTTCATTATTCGATTTTCCACGTCTGAGGTTCTTTCCCTGATTATAAGCCTGTCTGTTTCATCTTCCTCAAATTTTATATTCACCGGCGAGGAGCAAATCTGTTCGGGAAGGTAATCATCCTTGTTAAACATCTCAATGAGGATAGGAATCCTTCCAATTTTTATATTGTCTCCGTCCTCTATTTTCTCGGTTTTTTTTATTCTATTTCCGTTCAGATAAACCCCATTTTTACTATCAATATCTTTTATGAACCAGGCATCCTTCCATTTTAAAATACAGTGTTTCCTTGAAACGGTATTGTTGTCAAGTATTATGTCAGCACCTTCTTCTCTTCCAATAACATATTTTCCTTCTTTCAGAGCTATATATTTTGGAATGGAGGGTTTAAGAATTTTCAGCACTATTACCATAAATTTAGTTTACGCTGTCGTTTAAAAAAATGTCAACTTTATTTACAAATTTTTCTAAAGGTTCCTTTTCCTAAAGAGGGAGAATATTCTTTATGTTCTACTGAAATGATCTGAGTTTTATAATTTTCTTGTAAATTCCTTTAGAGTTTTGTATTTTTTACTTAGAGGTGAAAAATGAACAAGACTTACAGGATACTCGCAATAAATCCAGGCTCAACATCAACAAAGATTGCAGTTTATGAAAATTCTAAAGAGATGTTCTCGTTGACAATAAACCATCCTGCTGAAGAGCTCTCCTCCTTTTCAAGGATTGTTGATCAGAAGGAATACAGGACTGAACTTGTGAAAAAAGAGCTTGAAAGCAGAGGATTTGCGCTCTCATCCCTTTCTGTCGTTGTAGGAAGAGGGGGACTTCTGAAACCTGTTGAGAGCGGGACATATCTTGTAAATCAGAGGATGATAGAAGATCTTACCAGAGCAGAAAGGGGAGAACATGCCTCAAATCTCGGGGCAATTATATCCAATGAGATAGCAAGACTCGCAGGTGCAGATGCTTATATAGTTGATCCTGTGAGTGTTGATGAGCTCCCGGAGATAGCTAAGATAACGGGCATGGCTGAGATAAAAAAGCCTGTTCTTTCCCATGCTCTCAACACAAAGGCCGTTGCAAAAAGATTCGCAAAGGAAAAGCGAACTGCCTACGAAAAGCTGAGGCTCATAGTTGTTCATTTAGGCTCGGGAAATTCGGTCTCAGCCCATGTGGCTGGCAGGATGATAGATGTAACAAATTCAATGGAAGAGGGTTCCTTTGGAATGGATAGGGCAGGGGGAATTCCGTCGATGCAGCTTCTTAAACTTGCCTTCTCAGGATTATATGATTTTAAGAGCCTGAAGAAAAAATTGTTTGGACAGGGAGGGGTTTACTCTTACCTCAGAACAAAAGACTTCAGGAAGGTTGAAAAAAAGGTCATAGATGGGGAGGAGGAGGCAATTCTTGTAGCCGATGCAATGGCTTATCAAGTTGCAAAGGATGTTGGAGCCATGGCTGCTGTTCTAAACGGAGATGTTGATGCGGTGATAATAACAGGGGGAATAGCTAATAGTAACTGGTTTGTTAATGCTCTAAAGAGAAAAATCTCCTTTATTGCCCCTGTTTATTTATATCCAGGGGAGGATGAGCTTAGAGCTCTTGCAGAGGGGGCTCTCAGGGTATTGGAAGGGGAGGAAGAAGCTAAAATATACAAGTAAAGACTTGCCCTGAAAGGCTTTGCGTTCTACAATCCTAATTATGAGAACTTTAGCTTTTTTATCTATTATATTTTTTGTTTTTCCTTCAATAAGAGATTACAAAACCTATGATTCAATCCTTGATAGCGGAAATCCAGAGGAAATTTTCCTGTCCATGAAAAACTTAATAGAGAAAGATGAAAATCTTTACTTTCCCTATGTAACTCTCGCGAATATTGCTGCCCATGATCTTAAAGATGGGGCGTTAAGGGTGAAGAATCTTTTTCCAGAGGGTAGTTTTAGGAAGAACTTTTTCCTTTTTGTATATTACCGAACAAGAGGAGAGAAGAACGCTGCCCTTAGATACGTCAAAAAGCTGAGGAAAATACCAGATAGTTTCCAATTTATGAGGGTCTCACTTCCATATTTCGAGGACTCCGAGCTCTGTAACAAAATTGGGAAAGAATGCAATGTAGGAATGCTTTCTCTGCTGAGGGACTATTACAGAGGGCACCACCCCAAGGTTTCAGCCGCTCAGAAGTTCTTCAAAGATTCTATGGCGCAGGGAAAATTAGAAGATTTAATAGTATCCTTTTCCCTATATGCCAATTCGTTAATCAGAAGTGGAAGGGCAGATGAGCTTTTTTCCGCCTCCGAAAGTTTCAAGGGATATTTTCAGGATAAATTGGGGCTCAAATTCCCTTTGAGCGTTTACTATTACTATCTGAGCGGATATTACATGCTGAAGAATCAGATGGAAGAACAGGTTAAACTCCTGGAAAAAAGCTATGAAGAAGCGGTAAGGATGAGAGATTACAACTCTGCTTATAATAGGGCTATCCTTGTTGGTTCTTCCTCAATGAAATTGGGAAAGGTGGGGGAGGGGATCTCTATCTTGAATAAATCAATTGATTTTTTCAGGAAGACCAAAAATTGGTTCAGGATTTCTTTGAGTCTTGATTCGCTGGCCTTGGGATACTGGAATCTTGGACTTTATGCAAAGGCAAAGGACATCTCAATGGAGGCTCTTGAATATCTTAAAAGAAGCAGAGAAAAGGATTTATCTTTGGAAAACCATCTTCTCTGTATTCTCTCAGATGCAGAAGCAACACTCGGAAATCTGGATAAGGCAGAGGTTTTGAGCGAGAAGGCCTTGAGAGAAGCTGAGGAAGCCGGATATAGACTGGGAATTATAAATGCAACCGCGAGAATAGGGAAGGTTTACAGCAAGAAAGGAGAGACAGATAGGGCGATAACCTATCTTGAAAGGGCGGCAAAGATGGCAGAAAGCAATGGCGTATACATCCTCTTTGTAGATGCCTCCTTTTCCCTTGCCCATCTTTATCTTAAGAGGGGGGATACAAAGAAAGCCCTTTCTTTATCGGATAAAGCCCTCAAAAGAAGCTCAAACCCTGTTAACAGGATGAAGCTTCTTCACCTTATATGGAAGATAAAAAGGGGGAAAGGGATATTTTATATATTCCTCTCTTATCCTTTTATAAAGAGAGCTTACCATATTGCCAGTGAGGTGAAAGGGGAGCAATTCCCTTCCATTGAGGAAAAATACAGATTTTTAGAGGAAAAAACAGAGATATTTGAAAATTATTCGAAGGCAACAAAAGAATTTGCAGGAGCTATGGTAGTTTCCGTGGTTTTAGTCATTTTTATGGTTCTCATGGTATATTCCGCGGTAACCTTGATAAACGAGAAGAAAAAATCACTCATAGGTCCCTATCAAATAAAAGAGGAAATAGGCAGAGGTGGGATGGGAATGATTTACAGGGCTAAATCCATTGAGACAGGATATGATATTGCACTTAAAGTTATAAGAAGGGAGCTTTCAGAAGAAGACCTTTTGAAAAGATTTAAGAGGGAAGGGGAAATACTGAAAAAACTGAATCACCCGAACATAGTAAGATTGATAGAAAGTGGTGAACACGGGGAAAATCTTTACATAGCCATGGAATATATGGATGGGGAAAGTTTGAAAGATTTGATGAAGCAAAAATTTCCGCTTCCCATGGAGGTGAACTTTGAGATTGCAAGGCAAATTCTCACGGGTATGAGCTATATTCACAGTAAAGGAGTGATTCATAGAGATATAAAACCTTCAAACATAATGATAGTTGGGGGAGAAAAAAACCTTACAAAAAGGGTAAACCTTGAGGGAAGAGTGAAATTAATGGACTTCGGGGTGGCAAAGAGCACAGAAGTTCACCGATTAACTGCAACAGGGGAAGTATTTGGAACACCGTATTTTATGCCACCCGAAATGTTAAAGGAAGGGGAAACCGACCATAGAGGAGATATATATTCCTTTGGTGTTACCCTTTACTGGCTGGTCGCGGGGGAAATCCCCTTTTATCACACTGATATAGCATCTGTAATATACAAGATCCTGAATTTAAAACCAGCAATACCTTCCTCAATTTATCCAGAAATCCCTGAATGCCTGGATAATCTAATAATGAAATGCATGGAGAAGGATATGGAGAAAAGGTATCAAAATGCGGACGAAATTCTCAGGGAACTGGAGCTCTGCAGGAAGAATGCGCTTTCAGCCTAAAAAATGCCATAAGGAATTTATTTGACCATTGCTGAGCTTGAGTTATTATTTTTTAGGTGAGGAAAGTTCTGGAAAGGAAAGTTTTTATAAGCGGGAAGGAAGAGATATTCCATTGCCAGCTTCTCCATCTGGAGGGAAATTTTGGCTTAGTGAAATATGTTACTGAGAAAGAAATGCTTGTGGATGAAATTTTACTTCCTGTGGGAACAAATTCCCTGGGTTTTTTCTGGAAGGAAATGCCCTTTGTTCTTTACCGCTGGTTTTCTCCCCAGAGGAAACTCCTCGGGGACTATTTCAGCATTGGATGCGGGATAGAACTTTCTCCTAAGGAATTCAGGTGGATGGACCTTGTAGTGGACATTCTGGTTCTTCCTGACAGGAGTGTAAAAATACTTGATGAGAATGAAATTCCCGATGGTATTGATAAAAGGATGAGAAAAGAGATAGAGGATGGGAAAATTTTTGTCCTCGGCCAGTGGGAAAAAATCCTTGAAAAGGCCGATAGAATCATGAAAGACCTCAAAAGTTTATAAGGAATTTGAAGAAAGAATTTTCATTTACCCTGATTCTTCATAAGAGCGTGTTGTTGACAATGAACAAGTGTTTTTTTATAATCCTTTATCCTGGCGGCGTAGCTCAGGTGGTCAGAGCATGCGGCTCATATCCGCAGCGTCGTGGGTTCAAATCCCTCCGCCGCCATTTTTTTTATGCCCTATAGAAAGTTCAAGGAAACAATAAGGAAACATAAACTTATAGAACCCGGGGATAGGATTCTTGTTGCTTTTTCAGGGGGTCCTGACTCCACTGTTCTTCTTCATTTTCTTTTCCTCTTTTCCCAGGAGTTCGGATACAGCCTTGCTGTTGCACATCTTAACCATGGGTTGAGGAAGGAAGCGGACGATGAGGAAGAATTCTGCAAGGCAAGAGCAGAGGAATACGACCTTCACTTTGTGAGTAAAAAATTAGACGTTAGAAAGTATGCAAAGGAAAAGGGTCTTAACATTGAGGAGGCAGCGAGGAAGCTGCGATATTCCTTTCTTGAGGAAACCACAAAGGAACTTTCTCTAAAAAAAATTGCCACAGGTCATACCCTGTCCGACCAGGCAGAGACCCTTTTTTACAGACTAATAAGGGGTTCCGGAATATCAGGGCTTTCGGGTATTCATCCTTTAAGGGAGGGCAAATATATAAGACCTCTCCTTTTCATATCAAGGAAGGAAATCCTTGAATTTCTTCAGAGAACTTCCATTCCATACATTCAGGACCCTTCTAATTACGATATTTCCTACGATAGGAACTGGATCAGGCACAAATTGTTTCCTTTTATTGAGGAAAGATTCCCATGGGTGCAGGAGGTTCTTTCAAGGGAAGCCATGATTTTCTACCAGGAGAACCAATGGATAGAGGAAATTATCCAGAAGGAACTTGAGGAAAGACTCAGGGCAAAGAAGCTCCTTACAGAGAATTGGGAGACCCTGAATGCTGGCTTTAAAAGAAGGCTCGTGCGGGAATTTCTGAGGAAGATGCGCGGGGACTTGAGAAGGATAAACTTTGACCATATAGAGCATATTTTAGGCCTGACCCCTGGGCAGCAGTATTTCCTTCCTGGAGGAGAGAGAGCAATGAGGCTCTCTAATTCTCTTTTCTATTTAGGAAAGCTCCCAAAAGTTAAACAGTTTTCTCTGAAAATAGAAGGGGAAGGGGAATACGAGATAAAGGACCTATGGAAGATGAAGATAAGAAAATTCAAGGGACACGGGGATTTTACCAAAAGTAACATTGCCTATGTTTCAGGGATAAAATTCCCGATAACGGTAAGGAACTGGAGGGAAGGGGACAAATACATGCCAATCGGAGCAGAGGAAAGAAGAAAACTATCAAATATCTTCAATTCAAGGAAAGTTCCAGGGCCTTTAAGAAAGTTTTTTCCGGTTTTCATTTCAGAACAACAAATTTTCTGGGCATATCTTATCCCTGTTTCAGAAAAATTCAGGTTTAATAACGAAGGATTTTTCATTGAAATTAAGCCTCTCCTTGACATTTTCCAACTTTAATTGGAGAATATCTATTTAAAAAGGAGGGCAAAAAATGCTTGACAAGAAAAAGCTGAAGGAAACTCTTAACCTGCCTGAAACGAAATTTCCGATGAAAGCCTCCCTTCCAAGGAGGGAACCCGAAATACTGAAAAAATGGGATGAAATAAATATATACAATAAGCTCAGGAAAGAGAGAAAGGAATCCCCAAAGTTTATACTTCACGATGGGCCTCCCTATGCCAATGGAAGAATTCATCTGGGTCATGCCCTTAATAAGATATTGAAGGACTTCGTTGTTAAATCATTTTCAATGTTCGGTTACAATGCTCCCTATGTCCCTGGATGGGATTGCCATGGGCTTCCAATAGAGATAAAAGTAGAGCATAAGATAGGGGAAACAAAGGAAAAGGTAAAGTTCAGGGAAGAATGTAGGAAATACGCAGAGAAATTCGTGAGGATTCAGATGGAAGATTTCAAAAGGCTCGGGGTCATAGGGGATTGGAAACATCCATATCTCACAATGGATAGGTTCTACGAAGCAGAAGTTGTAAGGCACATGAAGGGCTTTTTTGAAAGCGGAGAGGTTTACAGGGCAAAAAAACCTGTATATTGGTGTCCACATTGCAAAACTGCTCTTGCTGAAGCGGAGATAGAATATCACGAGGACTCATCCCCTGGAATTTATGTTAAATTCCCGCTGAAAGAGGCGGAGAAGCTGAATTCAAACCTCGCGGGTAAGAATATTTCAGTTGTTATATGGACTACTACTCCGTGGACTCTGCCGGCAAATCTTGCTATAGCTCTCCATCCTGATTTTAACTATGGGGTTTTCAGGGATAAGGATGAATATCTGATTTTGGCAGTTAAACTCGCCGAGCCCCTTGAGAAAAAGCTGGGAAGAAGTTTTGAGCTTATTCATAAGTTCAAAGGGAAAGAACTTGAGGGCTTTAAAACTCAACATCCCTTTATTGAAAGGGAAAGCATAATAGTTATAGCAGATTATGTAACCTTAGAACAGGGGACAGGATGCGTTCATACCGCCCCTGGTCATGGAGAGGAGGATTATATAACAGGGATTAAATACAAACTTCCTGCCTATTCTCCTGTTGATGAGGATGGGAAATTCACGGATGAAGTGCCATTTCTTAAAGGGAAAACAGTCTGGGAATCCAATTCTGAGATTGTAAACCTCCTTAAAGAAAAGGGAGCCTTGATATTTGAGGAAAAACTTACCCATTCCTATCCCCATTGCTGGCGTTGTAAGGGGCCTGTTATCTTCAGGGCAACCGAACAGTGGTTTATATCAATGGACAGGGCAGGACTCAGGGGGAAAGCCCTTGATGAGATAGAAAGGGTAAAATGGATACCGGAATGGGGAAAGGAAAGAATTTCCAATATGATAGAAAACAGACCTGACTGGTGTATTTCAAGACAGCGTAGCTGGGGAGTTCCTATTCCTGTCCTTTACTGTGAAAAGTGCGGTGAACCCCTTGTTGATGAAGAAGTTGTAGAAAAGATAGCAAAGGTTTTTGAGGAGGAAGGCTCTGATGCCTGGTTCAAGCTTCCTCCAGAGTCTTTTATACCTGAAGGAAAGGTGTGTAAAAAATGCGGTGGAACAAAGTTCAGGAAGGAAACCGACATTGTTGATGTGTGGTTTGAATCAGGAACATCCCACTCTGTTTTGAGGAATAGGGATGACCATCTCTGGCCTGCGGATGTTTACCTTGAGGGAAATGATCAGTATAGAGGATGGTTCCACAGTTCCCTTCTTGTTGCTCTTGCCAACGAAGGAGAAAGTCCATACCGCCAAGTAATAACCCATGGATGGGTTCTTGATGAAAAGGGAAAAGCAATGTCCAAATCCATGGGAAATGTGATTGAGCCCTCCGAAATAGTTGATAAATATGGAGCCGAAACTCTGAGGCTCTGGGTTTCAATGCTGGATTATAGGGAGGATGTAAAGCTTGGGAATGAGATAATAACAAGGTTAACAGAGGCTTACAGAAAGATCAGGAATACATGGAGGTTTATGCTCGGAAACTTAAAGGACTTTAGTCCTGAAAAGAATTCTTTGCCTGAAGAGGAACTTTATCCAACAGATAGGTTCATTCTGACAAAATTCAGGGAGCTCTCTGAGAAGGTCAAGGAACTTTACAGAAATTACCAGTACTACAGAATTTCTCATCTTATCTACGACTTTTTCACAGTTGACCTAAGCTCTTTCTACCTTGATATAACAAAGGATAGACTTTACTGTTCTCATCCAGAGGATAAGGGAAGAAAAGCAGCCCAGACTGCAATATTTGAGATAACAAGGGATTCCCTCAGACTTATGGCTCCAATACTTTCCTTTACAACGGAGGAAGCGTGGGGTTATCTGCCATCTTTTAAGGGAAAGAAAGAATCTGTGCTTTTAGAGCTTTTCCCTGAGAAGAAAGAATCTCTGCTTTCCGAAGAGGAAAGACACGAGTGGGAAGTTCTCCTGAAATACAGGGATCTTGCCAACAAAGAGCTTGAAGAAGCAAGGAAGACAAAACTAATAGGCAATTCCCTTGAGGCGAAGCTGATATTTTACGCAGATAAGAGGGAAAGGGAAATTCTTTTAAAATACAGTCGGTATTTCTTAGAGCTTTTCATTGTTTCTCAGTGGAAAATAAAAGAAGGAGGAGAGAGGGTGGAAGTGTTAAAAGCAGAGGGTGAAAAATGTGAGCGTTGTTGGGTGTATAATACTGATGTGGGTAAGAATTCTGAACATCCAAATCTTTGTCCCCGTTGCATAAATGTGGTGAAGAGGTTAATTTGAAAGGCTATTTGAGAGGCTTTATATTTATTCTGGCGCTTTTTGGAATAGATCAGTATACGAAGTGGTTAATTTCTTTAAAACTGAAACCATGGGAGATAAAACCTGTAACATTCTATTTTAATCTTGTGAGCGTAAAAAACACCGGCATGGTTTTCGGATTTCTCTCCGGGATAAGCAACAAAACAGTTTTCTGGGCGATAACTGTTCTTTCACTTCTTGCAGCTGTCTTTGTTGTATATCTCTTCTTTGTAGAGAAGGGAACTTTCCCTAAAATGTCCCTTGCCCTTATAATAGCAGGCGCAGCAGGTAACCTTTACGATAGGTTAACTAAAGGATATGTTATAGATTTCCTTGATTTCCACATAGCAAAGCATCACTGGGCAACATTCAACTTTGCAGATTCAATTATAACTATTGGCTCACTCCTTTTGGTGTTTTATTTTTTAATGGGAGGTGAGAAAAATGTATCCCATTCTTCTTAGGATTGGACCAATTACAATTTATGGGTATGGGTCCTGGATAGCGATTGGAATAATTGCAGCCTTTTGGCTTGGAGCAAGAGAAGCGGGAAGGGTTGGTCTTTCAAAGAAAATAGTAGTTGACATAGCCTTTTGGACGGTAATTGTTGCATTTCTCGCCTCAAAAATAGGCCTGATTTTTGAGGATCCATCCTTCTATCCAGGCAACTTAAAAGAGCTTCTCAGGTCAGGGGGCGTTTTCTATGCAGGGTTAATTGGAGGCTTTGTATTTATGGTCATTTTACTGTTTGCGAAAAAAATGCCATTTTGGAAAACCATGGATGTTTACGCCCTTGTTGTCCCTCTTGCTCATGGTTTTGGAAGGGAGGGATGCTTCTCCGCAGGATGTTGCTACGGAAGGCCAACAGATGTCCCATGGGGAGTCGTTTTTCACAGCCAGTTCGCTCATGAACATGTTGGGACTCCATTGGGAGTAAAGATTCATCCTGTCCAGCTTTATGAGTCCCTTCTTAATTTTTCCCTGTTTTTCATCCTTTATTTCATCGTGAGAAAAAGGAAAAAATTTGACGGGCTCATATCTGCTCTTTATCTTATAGGCTATGGGTTAATAAGATTTCACGATGAATATTACAGGGGGGACCCTGGAAGAGGATGGGTGATACATGGTTCTTCTCCCTGGACTTCCCTTTCTACACCTCAGTTTATAAGCCTCATACTTATAATTTCTGGTATAGCTATAATCCTTTTTAGAAGGAGGTATGAGAGGATTAAGGGCAGAGCTGAAGGCTGAGGAAAGCAGGAGGCTTGACCAGTATTTGGCCTCAAGGCTGGAAATTTCTCGCTCAAAGATTCAAAAAGCCATAAAAGAGGGAAAAATTCTTGTAAACGGTGCAAAATCAAAGTCTTCTTATATACTTAGAATTGACGACGTTATTCTAATTGAAATTGAGGAAGATTCAGGGAATATAGAACCAGCAGATGTAAAGTTTGAAATTCTGTATGAAGATTCTCAGGTTCTTGCAGTTAATAAGCCATGTGGTCTCACAGTTCATCCTGCGCCGGGCGTTAGGCCACCAACCTTCCTCAACGGCCTTTTGAGAATAAGGCCAGAGATAGAAGGGGTGGGAAGCAAAGAGAGACCAGGGATAGTTCACCGTCTTGACAAGGACACTTCAGGGATAATGATCGTTGCAAAGACTGATGCTGCTTATTTGAACCTACAGAGGCAATTCAGCGAGAGGATTGTAAGAAAGAGTTATATCGCGATTGTTGAGGGTCACACTTCATTGAGAGGAGAAATTCCCCTCTCCATTGGAAGAGATTCTCACCGCAGGGGGAAATTTTCCGTTGGAGCCTATAAGACAAGGGAAGCCTTAACATTTTATGAAAAAATCGGTGAGGTGAGAGATTATTCAGCTCTTCTTGTTTGTCCAAAGACAGGAAGGACTCACCAGATAAGAGTTCATCTTTCCTCAATGGGATACCCAATAGCAGGGGACACGATTTATGGGAAGCAAGGAGGACCGATTGGAAGACTCGCTCTCCATGCTTATTGCATTTCTTTCATACATCCTCAAAAGGGAGAAAGAATAGAACTTTGCAGTCAGATCCCTGAGGAATTTTCAGATTTTTTGGGAGAACTGGTGAGAAAGTTTAAGAACAGGAAATTCTGCTAAAATATAAGAAAAGGAGTCTTAAATGAAGATAATGGAACTTTTGCCTGAAATTCAGTTTATTGAGAGTGAAAATCTCAGGAGAAAAGTCCTTGATACATGGCGAAGGGCCGTTCTTCTCGGTGGGTGGGAGGAAAAAGACCTTGAGACCATTCCGTTTACGCTTTTAATTAAGAACACCCCGATAAATCTTTTCATGCATACAAGAGCAGTTACACTCTGTGCTCTTGGAGTCTATTCCTCTTATGAAAAGGTGTATGGAAAAATGAACCTTTTAAGAAAGGATATTCTTCTTGCAGGTGCTCTTCTTCATGATGTCGGAAAGCTACTTGAATATAAAAAAGAGAAGGGCAAGGTAGTTAAAAGCCAAAGAGGAAAGCTTCTTCGCCATCCTGTGTCAGGGGCAGCCATTGCTTGGGAGATGGGGCTTCCGGATGAGGTATCCCACATAATTGCAGCTCATTCAAAGGAAGGAGACCATCTGAGAAGAACTCCTGAGGCATTTGTCGTTTATTACTGCGATTTCGCGAACTTTGAGCCCTTCAGGGAGGAATAAATGGGAAGGACATTCTCCGAGAAAATACTTTCTGAAAAATCAGGGACAAGTGCAAGGACAGGAGATATTGTAATGGCAAAGCCTGATTTTGTGATGTCCCATGATAATTCCTATGCAATAGCAGGGCATTTCAAAAAAATAGGCCTTCCAAGGGTAAAAATTCCTGAAAAAATAGTAATCATCCTTGACCATGTTGTTCCAGCCTCAACAGTGGAGTATGCAGAAAATCACAAGTTCATAAGGGAATTTGTCAGGGAGCAGGGAATAGAGAGTTTCAATGACATAAACAGAGGGATATGCCATCAAGTATTTGTTGAGGAAGGATTTGCCCTTCCAGGAGCTCTGTTGCTTGGCTCGGACTCTCATACAACAACTTACGGAGCCCTTGGAGCTTTCTCTTCAGGTATAGGAAGAACTGAGATGGCCTCAATATGGGCAACAGGAGAGCTGTGGATGAAAGTGCCCCCCACGATAAAAATAATCATAGAGGGGAAGCTTCCAGAAGGAGTTTATGCCAAAGACATTGCCCTTCACATAATTGGTGACATAGGAGCTGACGGTGCAACTTATAAGGCAGTTGAATTTACAGGCTCTGTGGTTGAGGGATTCACAATCGCTTCAAGGATGGTGCTTTCGAATATGGCTGCAGAAATGGGAGCAAAGGTGGGATATGTTCAGGCAGACGAGAAAACTTTAGAATATCTTAAGGGAAGAGCAAAGAAGGAATTCAATGTTGTAAAATCTGACCTTGATGCTGAATACGAGAGAGTCATTGAATTTGATATTTCTAACCTCGTTCCACAGGTTGCAGCACCCCATACAGTTGACAATGTGAAGCCAATAACAGAGCTTGAAGGGATAAAGTTCAACCAGGGTCTCATTGGCACATGCACAAACGGAAGGGTGGAAGATCTTGAGGTAGCAGCAAAGATATTAAGAGGCAAAAAGGTTCACTCAGATGTGAGACTTCTTGTATTTCCTGCCTCCTGGAAAATATACATTGAAGCATTAAAAAAGGGGATAATAGAAACTTTAGCTGAAGCAGGGGCTGTAATTATGAATGCAGGATGTGGCCCATGCCTTGGAGCTCACGAAGGTGTTATTGCCTCTGGAGAGAGGGCCATTTCAACATCCAACAGGAACTTCAAAGGAAGAATGGGCTCAAGGGAAGCCGAAATTTACCTTGCTTCTCCTGCAACAGTTGCTGCCTCTGTTTTAGAGGGTAAACTCACCGATCCAAGAAAGTATCTATAAATTAAGTCTGATTCTTCCATATATTTTTTGAGGGATATTTTCTAAGATGCACTTATTCATTTTGCTTGTGATAAGTCTTCTATTGTAACGAGGCAAGGCGATATTGCCCAAAAAATGTTGTGATATACTGAATTTATGATAATTCTTGGAATTGAAACTTCTTGCGATGAGACAGCAGCAGCTGTTGTTAAAGATGGAGATATTTTGTCTGATATTGTCAGGAGCCAAGTGAATCTTTTTGAGGAATACGGAGGGGTTGTTCCGGAAATCTCGTCAAGAAGACATCTTGAGCTAATTCATCCAATAGTTAAATTGTCTCTTAAGAGGGCAGGAATAACTCTCGGAAATATTGATGGCATAGCAGCGACAAAAAAGCCAGGTCTTATAGGCTCTTTACTCGTTGGATATTCCTATGCAAAGGCCCTATCCTACGGTTTGAGAAAACCTCTTGTGGGTATTGACCACCTTCATGCTCATATCTACTCAGCGGAGATAGGGAAAAAATTTCAATTTCCTCTGCTGGGTCTTGTGGTTTCCGGCGGGCACACCGCTGCTTTCCTTGTAAATGACCTTGATTTTAAGGTGGTCGCAAGGACAAGGGATGACGCAGCTGGGGAGGCCTTTGATAAGGTTGCAAAGAAGCTTGGGCTCGGATATCCTGGAGGCCCCGTCATAGAGAAATTAGCAGATGGAGGAAATTCTGAAGCATTTAATTTTTCCCAGGCAAGGTTCAAAGATGGTTCCTTGGATTTCAGCTACAGCGGTCTGAAATCCCAGGCGGTGAGAATTTCGGAAAGGGAAAATTTTAATGATGAGAAGCTGAGAGATTTTCTCGCGAGCTTTCAGAAGGCAATTGTGACACAGCTTTTAAACCGTCTTGATGCCCTCGTTAAAATTTACAAGCCAGAGGCAGTGTCGATAACAGGGGGAGTTTCCCAGAACCAACATCTAAGAATAAGTGCAGAAGATTATGCAAGGAAAGCAGGCTTAAAGCTTTATCTTCCTGAAAAAAAATACTGCGGTGATAATGCTGCAATGATAGCCTACTTGGGGGAGAAGATGCTTGGGGCAGGATATAAGGATGATCTCTTTTCTACCCCGTTTCCAAGAACAATGGCTTCAAAAGGTGAAAAACAGTTTAAATGACATATAGGATTTATACATTCGGTTGCCAGATGAACGAGCACGATTCCGAAAATCTTGCCTTCAATCTTGAAAAAATGGGTTACGAAAAGGCGGGGGAAAAAATCCCTGATCTTTTCATTATAAATTCCTGTGCGGTAAGAGAAAAGGCTGTTCAAAAACTATATACAATGATTGGGAGAGCAAAGGAATGGACAAAGAAAGGCACAATACTCGGGATTATTGGCTGTGTCTCCCAGGTGGAAAGGGAAAAGCTTATCAGAAGATTTCCTCATATTTCCTTTGTCCTTGGCCCAGGTTCATACTCATATATTAAGGAGACAGTGGAAAAGGCTAAAAGAGGGGAAAAGGTTGTTTTAACCCGATGGGATAATAATTGGTGGGAGACCAAAGGGTCGGTAAGAATAAAACCTGCTGTTGCATATGTAAACATAATGGAGGGATGCGATAAATTCTGCACTTACTGCATTGTTCCATTTACAAGAGGAAGAGAAAAGTACAGACCACTTTCTTTAGTCCTTGATGAGGTAAAAAGAGCAGTTGACAAGGGTTTTAAGGAGATCCAGCTTCTTGGTCAGAATGTAGATTCATGGAGATGGGAGGAATATAAATTCTGGAATCTTCTTGACAGAGTAAGAAGAATCAAAGGGATAAAATGGATAAGGTTTATAACATCTCATCCAAAGGATTTTTCAGAGGAAATAATTAATATAATGGCTGAGGGCGAGCCAATTTCCCCTTATGTTCATCTTCCGCTCCAGTCAGGCTCAAATGGGGTTCTTAAAAGGATGAAGAGAGGATATACAAGGGAAGAATACCTTAAAATTACTGCTGAGATAAGGGAAAGGGTTCGTAACTCCTCAATCGGGACGGACGTAATAGTTGGATTTTCAGGGGAAACTTATAAGGATTTTCTCCAGACAATCGATGTGCTTAAAAAGGTGGAATTTGATAATTTGTATTCCTTTAATTACAGCCCAAGGCCATTAACCTATGCTTTAAGGTTTCTTGCTGACGATGTTTCAAAGGAAGAAAAGACGAGAAGGCTGCGCCAGCTTCAGGAGCTTCAAAGTAAAATCCAACTTGGGAAGAACAAACGTTTTATTGGAAAAACCGTCGAAGTCCTTGCAACCGGGAGAAGCGCAAAGGACGAAAAGGCTTTTATGGGAAGGGATGCAACCTTCAGGGTCATAAATTTTAAATATAATGGGAACCCGATCGGAAAAATTCTGAGAATTAATATAAAAGAGGCAGGCCCCCACAGTCTCATTGGAGAAGTTGCAGATGAGTGAGCCAGGGAAATTTGAACAGGGAGCTCTGATATTTTCGTTAATCTATAGGGAGCAGCGCTGGCTGGATGCATTTGAACTCTGCGTTAAGAGAAAATATGGAAATATGATACTAAAATCAGAGGAATATAATTTTCCAATTGAGTATTATTACAAGGAAATGGGTAAAGACCTTGTAAGAAAATTCCTGCTTATTGAGGGGAATTTTCCAATTGGAAAGCTCGTTGAAGCAAAACTATGGGCATACGGTTTTGAGAAGCAATCTTCAGTTGAAGGAAAAAGAGGGATAAACATTGATCCAGCACTGCTTTTTACTCCCTCTCTTATAATTGCCACCTTCAAACCATTTTCCCATAGAGTGCCGCTCTCGAAAGGGGTTTATGCTCATCTTGAGCTTCTTTTTATAAAAGGAAAGCCAATGCCCTTGCCATGGACATATCCGGATTTTGCCTCTAAAAAATACGACATTTTTCTTGAGAAAGCATGGAAAACACACAGAGAAAAGAAAAAATAGTTTTCCTTTCCTGTCAGAGAGGGCCTGCTCTTTATAAAGAAAAAAAGAAAATTCCTCCCAAGTTCGAAAAGCCTCTGAAGACTGTTTCGATGCTGAAAAGCCCTCTCTGGGAGACTGAGATTGCTCTTTTCGGAGCAAGTGAAGGGGAATTGATTTATCCTTCTTCCTTAAAAGAAAAAGAAATTAGGAATATTTTGAAGAAGATGAAGAGAAGGAGGAAGAAATGGCTTCTGTGGCTTGTTCTTGTTTTTCCGTTGACCTTTATACTCACTCCAATACCAGGTCCAAACATAGCTTATTATTATGTCCTCGGCAGAATAATTCTCCATTTCAAATCAATAAGGGGGATAAAGAACTTGCTAAGGAATTTCAAATTTTTGGAAGTTGATGATATAGAACCTTTCCTGAAGATTGGTAATGGGAGTTCCTTGTGTTAAAATTCCCTTTTGGAGGAAAAGATGAGAAAGATTGTATTTTTACTTTTTCCCTTGCTTCTTATGGCAGGAGGAAAGGTCTGGGTCCCTATTGAATGGGACAGTTCAAGCATAAGGGAATTCAAAGGGGTAATACTTTCTATAAGAAGGAATATTGCGGACTTTGAGTCTGAGGGGATTCAGTATGAACTTCACCTTGGACCTGCCACATATCTGCGAAAACACGGTATAAGAATTGCAGAAGGAAGTAAAATCTGGGTCAGAGGAATGGTAATTAAAGTTGAAGGTAGATACTACATATTTTCCCAGAGGATAAAAGCATCCGGGAAAGAACTTAACATAAGGGACAAGGATGGGTTCCCAATGTGGAAAATTATAAGAAGGAAGAAAATCAGATAATAATGTGCGGGATAATAGGCATAGCTTCAAGGGATAAAAATGTTAAGGGCAGATTAGTAGATAGTCTTAAAAGGCTTGAATATAGAGGATATGATTCTTCGGGCATTGCCTTGAGGATAAAGGATGGGATTTTCATAAAGAAAAGGCAGGGGAGAGTAGCAGAGCTTGAAGAAGAACTTAAAGGGAACACCTTCAATTCCGAAGTTGGCATAGGACATACAAGATGGGCAACCCATGGGGAGCCAAGCTGCAAGAACTCCCATCCTCATACAGATTGCACAGGAAAGATCGCACTTGTCCACAACGGGATAATTGAGAACTACAAGGAGCTTAAGAAAGAGCTTGAGGACAGTGGCCATATTTTTACTTCAAGCACTGATACAGAGGTTATTGCCCACTTGATAGAAGAGAACCTCAAGGAATATACTTTTATTGAAGCCTTCAGGAAAGCAGTGAAGACACTTGAAGGTTCTTTTGCCATAGTTGCCCTCTTTTCTGAAGAAGGCTCTCTATATGTTGCAAGAAAGGATAGCCCACTTGTCATTGGAATTGGAGACAGGGAGAACTTTGTTGCTTCCGATGTTCCTGCCTTCTTGCCGTGGACGGACAGGGTGATTTTCTTAGAGGATGGGGAAATGTGTAAAATGACCCCGAATTCGGTTGAAACTTATAATTTTGAGGGTAAAAGCCTCAAAAAAGAGGTTATTAAGGTTCCCTGGAACCTTGCCCAGGCAGAAAAAGGCGGATATAAGCATTTTATGTTAAAGGAAATATACGAGCAGGGGAAAGCAGTAGGGGACACCATCGGAGCGCGACTAGAACGAGATGATGAAAAGGTGGCTCTTGAGGGAGATTTCCCGATTCCTCCCGAGGAAATAGAACGAATACTTATACTTGCCTGTGGAACTTCCTACCATGCGGGCCTTGTGGGGAAATTTTACCTTGAGGAGATTTCAGGAATTCCTGTTTATGTTGATTACGGGTCTGAATTCAGATACAGAAAACCCATAATCAATGAGAAAACACTTGTTATAGCCGTGAGTCAATCAGGAGAAACAGCTGACACAATAGGTGCAGTGAGGCTTGCGAGGGAAAAGGGAGCAAGGATAATTTCAATCTGTAATGTCTTAGGGAGCACTCTTACAAGGATCTCGGATGTCACTTTTCATACTTATGCAGGGCCTGAGATCAGCGTGGCCTCAACAAAAGCTTTTACAACACAGCTTTCCCTTTTTTTCCTTTTAGCTCTGGACCTTGGGAGTAGGAGAGGTTTTCTCAGTGATGAAAAAGAAAGGGAATATGTCAGGGAAATTTTATCCCTTCCTGTAAAGATTGAAGATATTCTGAAGAAAGATAAAAAGGAAGGCATTATAAGGGAAATAGCTGTTAAAATTTCCTCTGCGAGAAATGCCCTGTATTTGGGAAGGAATGTTAACTACCCCATTGCTCTTGAAGGGGCGCTGAAATTAAAGGAGATCTCGTATATCCATGCAGAGGGATATCCAGCAGGCGAAATGAAACATGGACCAATAGCCCTGATTGACGAGGAGACTCCAACAGTTTTTATAGCCACGGAAAGTTCCGTTCTTAAAAAGGTGAAATCAAATATGGAGGAGATTAAGTCGAGAAATGGGAAAATAATATCCCTTGTTTCGGATGGGGAAAAGGAACTGTCAGAGCTTTCCGACTACATAATAAGGGTTCCCGGGATAAATGAATATTTAGCCCCTATATTAAATATAATTCCTCTCCAGCTTCTTGCCTATCATGCGGCAGACTACCTTGGTCATGATGTTGACCAGCCCAGGAACCTTGCAAAGAGCGTGACAGTGGAATAATAAAGGATAGTAAAGTTTAGCAACTTCAAATTTTATGGTGGCAAAGAAATTATATGCAGAGATTTGTTTTGAAAACCTGAGTAATTTTTTCCCAGAAGTATGACCTCTAAGTGGAAATCACAGGGGAAAGTTTGTAGAATTGTATCATGAGAAAATATTTCATTATCATAGGAATCTTCATTTTCACTCTTTTGGGCTGTTCACAGAAGCCCAGGAACTGGAATGTTCTCCTGATAACAATTGATACCCTAAGAGCTGATCATGTGAGTGCTATAAATCCTGACTCTCCAGTAAAGACCAAATCCCTGGACTCCATTGCTAAGAAAGGGGTTGTTTTCAAAAGGGCATTTGCTCATGTTCCCCTGACCCTTCCCTCTCATACCTCGATTCTTACGGGACTTACACCAGTAGCGCACGGAATACATGACAATTCTGGTTTTGTCCTCGCCGAAAAATACACAACCCTTGCGGAATACTTAAAATCTAAAGGATATGAGACAGGAGCATTCGTTTCCGCATTTCCCCTTGACTCCCGATTCAGGTTGAACCAAGGATTTGACACCTATGATGACAATTATGGCGCAGGAAAGCGGCTTCAGTTTTTCTTTGCAGAAAGGAGAGCAGACAAGACCTTATCACTTGCTGAAAAATGGCTCCATAAGCAGAAAAGTAAATGGTTTCTGTGGGTCCATTTATTTGACCCTCACCAGCCTTACAATCCTCCAGAGCCCTTTCATTCGAAATTCAAGGACGACCTTTATTCAGGAGAGATAGCATATACAGATTATCAACTGGGGGAATTTTTTGATTTTCTTAAAGGAATGGGCCTTTTCAAAGATACCATAATTGTCATAACAGCAGACCATGGAGAGGCTCTTGGGGAACATAATGAGCGGACCCATGGGTATTTCGCATACAATTCCACCCTGAATGTGCCTCTAATTGTGTATTATCCCGGCATAAAACATAAGTTATCCTCAAAGGATGTTTCCCATATAGATATTTTTCCTACAGTATGTGATATCCTGCATATTAAGAAACCAGATTTTCTTCAGGGCAAATCCCTTATTCCAGAAATGAACGGAAAGGGGAGAGGGGACAAGGAGATATATTTTGAATCCCTCTCTGCCTATTACAATAGGGGTTGGGCGCCCCTGCGGGGATTTATAAGGGGAAACTTGAAGTTTATAGACCTGCCGATCAAGGAAGTTTACGACATAGATAAAGATTTCTCCGAGGAGAAAAACCTCGCCTCAGGATATGACACAATTGAGCTTGGGAAGGAACTGAAAAAAATGATAGGAAAGTATCAACAGGGATTCCGCCCAGGAGGAAGACGCAAAGTTAGTGCCGAGGAGATGAAAAAACTCAGAAGCCTTGGATATGTGGTTGGTGCTGCTGGCAAAAAGAAAGTTTACACGAAGATGGATGACCTTAAGCTTCTTCTTCCGTATCATCTAAAACTCATGGATGCCATAAAAATTTACAGTGAAGGCAGAGTGAAAAAAGCCATTCCCATCCTTGAGGAAGTGGTAAAGGAAAGGCCTGAGTTCGTTCAGGCATACACATCCCTTGCTACGATGTACAGGGCAATAGGAGAATTGGACAAAGCCGAGGAAATCCTCAAAACAGGGCTGAAGTTCACACCTAAAGACCGGTCTCTCCTTTCAACCCTCGGGATAACTCTTGTTGAAGAGCAAAAGCCTGAATCAGCCGTGAGCTATCTAAAAGAAGCTCTTGAAATTGACCCTTCAGATGCAGAGGCATGGAACTTCCTCGGCATAGCCTACTGGAGAATGGGAAAATTTGACGATGCCCTTTCCGCTTACAAAAAGGCCCTTTCAATAGACAGTGATGACCCCCTTGTATTTAACAATCTTGGTTCTCTTTTTATTTCAATGGAAATACCCGATGATGCAGAAAAATACTTCGGAAAGGCTGTGGAGCTTGACCCGAATCTTGCCTCAGCTTACAATGGCTTGGGGGCCTGCTATGAAATGAGAGGAAAATATGAGGAAGCTGTTAAGTGGTGGGAAAAAGCCCTTGAAAAAAATCCATATCATTCCTATGCTCTTTATAATATAGGAGTAACCCTTTACAGGATGGGTAAAAAACAAAAGGCAAGAAAATACCTTAGGAAATACCTGAAACTTTATGGGAAGGTAATATCCCCTATTGAAAAGAAAAAAATAAAAGCTATGCTGAGATAAATGTGAGAGAAGAAGAGATAAAAAATCTTGGAGAAAAGATATCTCTTCTCGTTCAGATTACTATTTTCCTGCTCATCGTAGGATTTCTTCTGAAAGTAACCAGTAGCTTCATGATTCCGTTTGTTATTGCAATCCTGCTCTACTTCCTGTTCTCTCCGCTAATCGATCAAATGGAAAAAGTGAAAATTCCTCACTGGGCAGCTATGATTCTTGTCGCTTTCATAGTTCTCGGTGTCGTTACACTCCTCGGAGTGCTTACATATTCAAGCGTAGAAATTCTTGCTAATGGCCTTCCTAAATATCAGTCTAAACTTCAGGGAGCAATCAAGTATTTTGTTGCCCTCGGAGAAAAATATCCCTCCCTTAAGATAGAGGAAATAGTAAAAAACATCAACCTTGGAGCTGCAGGTTCTTTTGCACTTAAGACTATGGGTTCATTTATGCAGTTTTTAACCGCCTTGACCCTTATGCTCCTTTTCTTCTTCTTTATGCTTATTGGAAAAGGAAACCTTGAGAAGAAAATAAAGAAAATATATTCCTACAGAAGGTCTTCCAAGTTCATGAAAATATACAGGGAAATGACAGCGAAGATTTACCGCTATCTCTGGGCAAAAACCATCGTGAGCATGATAACAGGATTTAATGTTGGCCTTATTCTTGCGATATTTGGGATAGATTTCGCATTTGTATGGGGATTTTTAACATTTTTATTTAACTACATACCGACAATAGGCTCCATAATAATTACCATTCCCCCGCTTATCATTGCAATTTTGAAATTCGGGAAAGTCACCCCTGTTACCTTTCTTCTCATCCTTCTCATAGCCAATCATATGACAATGGGAAATATAGTTGAGCCGAGGTGGATGGGAAAGACCCTTAACCTTTCCCCTCTTCTTATACTCTTTTCCCTTATATTCTGGGGATGGCTCTGGGGAGTCGTAGGAATGCTAATCTCAGTTCCGGTTCTTTCGGTGATAAAAATAGTCCTTGAAAGCATCCCCCAAACCCAGAATTTAGCAAAACTAATGGAGAGCTAATGGAAACGGTTTTGACAGCTGTTTCAAACTCCTTTAAAGTATCCTTCCGACTTCCTCGCACAAGGGAGAGGGCAGGGAAAATAAAAAATTTTTCCTATTTTGAAGTAACAGTGAGATCTGACCCCAGCTCTGACTTATTATTGCTCTAATAATTCTACCCGCCGGTTTTTTACCCTACCTTCTTCGGTCTTATTGGAAGCAATTGGAGCAAGAGGACCAACGCCAAATGCCTTGAGCCTATCTTTTTTAATCCCATACTTTTCAACAAGTTCCTTCACAACCGCTTCTGCTCTTCTTCTCGATAGTTCCATGTTATACTCGAGTTTTCCAACATTATCGGTATGTCCAACTACATATACTTTCATTGTGGGATTATCCTTCAGGAATTTAGCGATTTCTTTTATGGTGGGCTCAGACGCAGGCTTTATATCAGCTTTATCAAAGTCAAAATATATACCATACAAAGCAATGTGCCCGTTTGCATCTATTTTCTCTTTTATAAAGCTGGCGGTAACGAGCCCTGTTTGCATGGATTTTAATTCAACCATTCCTACTGCTATAACTCCGGGACGCCCATTGTATCCCTCTGCTACATAGAGTGTAATATATGCATCTCCTGCAGGGGTATTTGCAGAAATATAGAAATGTTCTTTTGGATTTTCACTTGTATAACTCGATAAGCCTGGATATCCCCGGCTGAAGCCTTCGTCTCTATCAACAAAATTACGAACTTCCTTGGTCCTGAGATCCGCAAGAATCCTGAAACCTGCTTGTTTCAATGCCAGTTCATAATTTTTGAATACTTCATAAGCACTTCTGTTAGGGGGAAATAAGTATTTTGCCTTTGTAACTTTTCCTTCCAGTTTCACCTTTTTACACTCTTTGAGATTTACTGCGACCGATTTCTTTAAAGAGGTGAGAATATAATATTCATCAAATTCTTTCTGATCGTAATAAGTTTTTTTAGCTCCGGGATAAAGAGAAATCAGAGGGAAATCCTTACCTTCTTTTACATCGGCAAATACACTGCTGGGAATTAATATTGCCAACAGAACCCAAGCCAAAAAGACTGACAATTTTTTATTTTTGGCTATCATTTTAAACCTCCTTTATTTTTAGTCCTGTTTTTTTAATATTTCTATAATGAGAGCTTGTTTCCCTGCAAGGCGCTGCAGTGAGCGAAGTTTTGCTTTAAGGCGCTTTACTTCGTTTTTCTCAGGTCCGCTCAGGGCTTCTTCTGCTCCCTTCAGAAATTTTTCTTTCCGCCGGTAGAAGATGGTCTGTGAGATTCCATAGCGGCGGCATGCATCCGCTAAGGTGTTTTCCCCTCGGAGAACTTCCAAAATTATAGCCACTTTTTCTGTTGGTGAGTATCTCTTTGCCATTCTATGCTCCTTTCATAGCTTACTCTTATATAGTAAACTGTAAGGGGTAAAAAAGGAAACCCTGCTGCGGTCCCCTTCCCTGCGGAAAGGGGACTCTTTCCTTATGACCTTAAACTTTTCTTGTGTCCACTTCTTAAGGGGAACAGTATAGGTTAGACAACATATCCGCTTTACCATAACCACCTATGAGGTTTTCTATATCATAAAGTATTGCCGTGTTAAAGCTCATCCTTCAACTAACTCCTTTTTAGCCTGCCAGAGTTTATCCTCGTTTAACATCATATAAAATGATATGTAGCAAAAGAAAAGCAAAAAGTCAAATCCATTTTCAAAAATTTTTCCTGTTTGGGGTGGGTGCGGGTAGGTATCATTGTTATTCCAGAATAGGAGAATATCGTATGCGAGAAAGATGGGAGGAAACCTTGAAGGAGTTTGAAACAGCAAT
>WFSJ01000041.1 GCA_015486055.1 Acidobacteriota bacterium | reverse complement strand
GTCTTAAATCCTCTTAGGTAGGCTGGAAACTTGTTCATTGATCCCCAGCACGGGCTGGAGACAACTGTCTTAAATCCTCTTAGGTAGGCTGGAAACGAGGACATCTACCTTATCATCTGCAAAGATAGCTGGGTCTTAAATCCTCTTAGGTAGGCTGGAAACATTGCAGGGGGTCGTTGACGTCCGAGAGGGAATAATTGTCTTAAATCCTCTTAGGTAGGCTGGAAACGAGTACGGGTTCAAGAATGTAAAACTTCCTGTAAAGTCTTAAATCCTCTTAGGTAGGCTGGAAACGAACTTTCCCGGTTCCGGCGTTGGGACTGGGTATTAGTCTTAAATCCTCTTAGGTAGGCTGGAAACAGAAGAAAATAATTCTGTTAATTGATCCCTCCCTAGAGTCTTAAATCCTCTTAGGTAGGCTGGAAACCATTCAGGAAGGACATATATAATCACACAACAATCGTCTTAAATCCTCTTAGGTAGGCTGGAAACGGCATATATATGGATGCCCTGAGATTAACGAGTTATGAGTCTTAAATCCTCTTAGGTAGGCTGGAAACGAGAATTTGCTACTCCCTTTAAGACTGTATTTACTAGTCTTAAATCCTCTTAGGTAGGCTGGAAACGAACTATGTTTTAAACTCTGCAGTTATCACTACGCCGTCTTAAATCCTCTTAGGTAGGCTGGAAACTGCATGGCAGAGGACTCGGAGGAAATCACTAACGCGTCTTAAATCCTCTTAGGTAGGCTGGAAACTTCAAAAGGGCGAGTGAATGTGCCTTCCCTTGAATAGTCTTAAATCCTCTTAGGTAGGCTGGAAACGAGGCAAGACTCTCCCCCGTATGGGGGGCTAAATTCGTCTTAAATCCTCTTAGGTAGGCTGGAAACACTGTCCAACTCTTGCATCCTGAAGAATTTCTACAAGGTCTTAAATCCTCTTAGGTAGGCTGGAAACATGATGAACACCCAGCAGTAATTGCTGGTACTGCAGGTCTTAAATCCTCTTAGGTAGGCTGGAAACTAGAACTTCTTCAGCGGGTGCTGGAGAAGAAAATTGTCTTAAATCCTCTTAGGTAGGCTGGAAACCAATTTAAACCCTCTTATACTCCTTTATTAAGATGATTCTAAAATATCTCTACCTCATTCCTCAATTTTGTTTTTACCCCATTTTCCCTCCTCTGTCAAGGGTTTTTCTTTTCGTCGATCCCTTGAAAATCCAATCTATGTGAATTCAGGGGATTCCATAATTCCATAGCCAATCGCAGTCTTGGCTCCTATGCCTTCCTCTGCGAGGGCTTCTTTGAGAAGGACAACAAGTCTGGAAATTTCATCTTCTGAAAGCTTCCTTGAGAGAACCAAAAATCTGAATTTGCTCCTCAGTGTTAGAAAGGGAATCGGGACCGGGGATAAATAATCTGCTGGAGGTTTCAGTTTCTCATAATACTCACGATAATGGGGGTTCATAATGTCAACTTCAAGCCCGGGTCTTTCTGAAGGATAAGCGTCAAGGAAAATAGCCTCCCCCTTCTGACCTTTATCTCCGCCCTTGCCAAAGAATTTTACGAATTCATCTTCTCCTTCTGCCTCTTTTTCATTCCCATTGAAGTCCCTTATTATTTTATAGTTCCTTGTAACTCCTTTTATTGCCGAACCTGGTATGTATGGCACTCCATAAATATGGTGCAATGTCAGTGAGGTTTCGTAAATAGATGGGCTTCCAAGACCTATAACCATTCTCCATGTGGTCCTTAGCTCAAAATCTTCTATCTTATAACCTAAGGATTTGAAGCTCTCTATAATTTCTTGTGTGTTCTTGGAAATCTTTTTTAGTGCATTTTCAGAAATGTTAAATTTTGGGGCAAACTCAATGCTTTTTTTCCCATTTCTGTAAAAGAACGGTTTTTCCTTCCTGTCCTTGCGATTGGATTTGCTCCGATTTCTTGTTTCCCCTGCTTTCCAATTTCGTTTTTTCTCATTGTCCCCGCGATCAAATTCCCATCTGGAAAATTTCTGAAGGCGGAGGAAAAAGTTGTCGGGAAGAAAGTTTCTATTGGACTCCAAGACTTTCTTGGTGAGTTTCGGGGCTTTTATTTTTGATGGTTCATAAAAATCATGGGTTGAAAATTCCCTGCGGGGGTTAGCTCTCTCCTGATGAGGTTCTTGAGGTGCAATTGGAATTTCCTTGCCGTCCACTATGAGTTTTGAGACATAAGTTCCCTCTGTCCTAAATTCACATTCCTTGTTTATGTATTCATTGCTCAGGGAATATTTTCCAAGGGAAAATGTCCTACCTTTCTCTGATTCCTTGACAATGAGTTTTCCTTTTCTATTTTTTATTATCTTACCCTTCTTCACTTTCTCACACCTGTTTCTTTATCATTCCACCAACGAAGCGACGCATCCACTCTAAAAGGGAAACTACTTCTTCTGTAATCCGGATGTAAGTTGCCATATTGACCTTCAGGACATCCTCAAGGAGCTTCCTCTCAATCAGGTGGCTTTCTCTGCACCATTCCTCTATTTGCTTATAGATAGTCTCCCATGCCTTTTCATCTTTGCTTTTAATAAAAGCTAAGGCAGAAGCAAGGCCATTTGTCTTTATGAGCATTGGGAGCTTTTCTACATAGGATTTATATTTTTCCCTCCATTCATTTTTTGAACCCTTAAGGACAAATTCATATGCTCTAAGTGCCCTCTTCCTTCCTAAAGATTCAGTTATGCCCTGGCTCATTTTCCCCCTCCGATTTCTATCTTGACAATTCCTTTCCCTATTGTGGCATCTCCCCCTAACTGAATTACACCAGGAATGTTCTCTGTAAAAAAGTTAAGGATATTGTTTGCAATCTCTTCTGATGTTTCACCAAAGGTTTCTTTCACTTTGTTAAAAGTAAGTGGGGTGGCAAGTGCCAATGAGTAAAGGAAAGTCTCTGAGGGAAGAAACTCCTCTGTGAAAAGCTGACCTGTTTTTACAGTCCCGGTCATGGGGTCAATCCTTATTCTCGTTATAACTTCTGTCGCAAGGCTAATCAGGGTTTTAAATTCATTGTCAGGAAGGACTATAAGTTTTTTTGTTGCGTCTTCAACACCTGCGTTTTTCTGAAGCCATTCTGCCCATTCCTTCGTGGCAGGGTCACTTTTTACTTTAAAGGTGAATTCCTCAAGTATTGTATATTTTTCACTATCTGAGGAAAGCACGATCTCGCTTTCCTCTGGCACAGTGTTTTCCTTTGGAACTTCTGGAGGTTCTTTAATATCCACATTCGGAAGGGAGAGTTCCCTTTTGAACCTTTGAAGAACCATCGGGCAGGTTGTAAGGGCAAAAATCCCCTTTGCTGATTTTATCGGGAAGAGAAGGACCCTTGCTTCTGTAAAGCCGAGGGTGGCCGCATAGTCATTTCCATCTTCGGGTCCAAAAGCCACTTCAATCTTGTCCTTTCCCTTCTTTCCCAGTTTTTCCTTAAAGACTTCCCTTATCCCACCTTTAACTCCTGAACTTTCTATTTTGGGAAGGCCTGTGTGACGCTCCCGCTGAATTGGAAGGTCAATAACCCCGAGTTCCTGCCCTGTGCCTGCATGAAGCGGAGTAAGAATCCTTATAAAAAATGGTAACCCTTTTTTAAACATTATCTTCCTCCTTGAAAAATTTGTTCTAATTTCCCCTCTAAGAATTTATCTTCCTCCAATATGCGCTTGTCCCAGATTTTTATATTAAGCTCGTTCGCTCTTTCTTTAAACCCTGATTTAACCTCTTCTGGTGCGGCTAAAACAGCTTCAACATTCAAGCCAAAGGTTTTCCTTAAAGTATTTAGCTTGTAAAACACATCTGAAAGCCTCAAATTTTTAAAAGAAGATTTTGTTTCAACGATCCATGGTTTATTTTCAGATATAAATATGACATCAAGTTCGTTTTCCACTTCTTGCTTTTTTATTCTAACACCGAGTTTAAGATTTTCCTTTGGGAGAAATTTCTTGAGTTTGTAGTAAATGTATTCCTCAAGCCATCCCCCTGAAAGATATTCCACGTGATACTTGTCCAGAGAAGTAACCTCTTCTGGCCATGATATCTTGGGAAATAGGATTTTCAAGTCCTTGACTTCTTCCACTTCTATCTTCCTCTTCTTCTTTAATCTTTTATCACTCCTCAGGCCTCTGAGCTGCTTGGCAAGACTCTGTGAAAATTTCCCCTCAAGTGTAAGCCTTAAAATCTTTTCTGAAATATCAAATGGCATTAAGGGGCCTCTATCGTGAGTAAGTTCTATTCCGTATGCCTTTAGATATTCTTCTAAGCTAATCCTGAATCTTAACTCATTTTCCCTGTGTTTAACCTGTGGATATATCTGCCTGTAGATATTTTTCCCAATTGGGATGTAATAAATATAAGCATTGCCCCTGTTTTTAAAAAATTCATAGGCAGCAATGGACATAATCTTCGTTCCACCGGTAAGATTGAGTAAAATACGGTCATTGTCTTTTAGCTTCTGTTCGGAAAATTCACTGAGCCTTTCCTGAATGTCTTTTATGGAATCCTCCTTCACCACTGTTTTAAAAGTTTTTTCTTCTCTCAGCCCGCTTGCCCTTATGATGTCCTGCGTCCTTCCGTTTCTTTCCATCCTTTCTGTGGTTACAAAAAGATAGAAATCCGCTGGAATCTCCTTAATAAAAAGAACATTCGGAACGGTTTGCTCACTTACTATGGAAACTAAGACTTTTCCCATCTTTCGTACCTCCTAAATCTTGCATGGTGGAAAATTTTTACCATACGAACTTGCTCGCCCTTCTTCTCCTCCGTGTGAAGCCTTCGGGTCGTGGCATAGATAGGGATGAGAGCTCGGCGAAAGGCATAATCCGCTACAAGAAAGACTGCACCGAAATCTCCCTGAACTAAAACATAGTCCCCTTCTTTAGCTTCAGAGAGCCACTTAAATATAGGGGAAAGATACGGTCTTATGCTCTCGGCCTGAGGTGGAATGGAGGCCCATAAGTTCCTAAGTTCTAAAGGAGGATTCAATATCTCCTTTACGTGCAAGTTCTCGTATGCTTCCTTTTTCTGCTCCTCAGAAAGGTCGTGGGAAAGAAGAACAAAAAGTTTCATTCAACCCTCCCCACAAAACTGAGTCCAAAGCCTTCGTTTGCTCTCTTTTCAGAGATTACTTTCCCGTGAAAAGTGTTAATAACATCATTCCAGTTTCCTTCTTCAAGTTTGAAACAATAAATTGAACCTGATGGAACAGCCTTGGAGTTTTTCTTGGGTTTCTTCTCTTTCATATCCCACCCGCTGAAGAATTCTCCCCTTCCTGTGGATACTGCAATGAGTGTTGCCTTTATTCCATCCCTTTCCATCGTAAAGTCTTCATTTATCCAGGAAGGAAGCCATCCCTTTTTGAAAATGGCCGGGGTCGCAAGGTAAATTTTAAAAAGTTTTGAAGGAGATGGGGATTTCACCTCTCTAAAGTCCACTTCTCTAAAATAGCTTACCTTACCGTCTGCTCCAAGCTTGGCAAGCCCTTCCCCTGGAAGTTCAAGGCCCTCATAATGGACAAGAATGCCAATCCCATTATTCAGCCTTATAAATCCCTGACTGAAAAGGGCTTCCTCCTCTGTTGTCCTTTTTTCAAAATCCCGCCTTATGCCTATTTTTTCCTCCACCTTTAAAAGGTCACTCACTTTTATAAGGGAAAAAGAACTCTCACCTTCAATGTATCTTTCAAAATCAGCGATTTCTATAAATCCAGCCTTCTCCTCTGCTTGCTCTTTTGCTAAGAGATAATGGGAAAGTGGATAGCTTGAAGGATATTCCTTGGGAACACAGGAATATTTCTCAAGGGTCTTCCCATTGCCATTTTTTGGAAGATAAAGGTCTAAGGGAACCGGGAAAATAATGGAAGCCCCACGCTTTAAAAAGATGGCCTTTATTTTCAGGTTTGATGTAGGGTCCGAGATTCCATTTTTTACCTCAGAAAGGTGCTCTGGATGCTCCCCCAAGTAAATTCCCCTCAAAACTCCATGGAGAACTGAAGGTGGGGGAGGAAAGAGGCTAATGCCTGTCCCGAAAATTAATGGTCTTCCTGAACGGAAGTAAACAGGTTCAAGGGGCAAAAATTCTAAGGTTTTCATTTCCCCTCCTTTAATTCTCTGCGAAGAAAAGCTATGTTGTCAAGAAGCTGAAAGAAATTATCTATTGGGTCAAATTTATCTTCCTCGTTTTCTTTCCTCTTTCTAAGTTTTACCATCTTGCTGTAAAGTTCCATAAGAATCCTGTGAACTTCCTCAGCGGTCTTTTCCTTTCCCACAGGGATAGACCTTCCAATGTAAGCAGTGGATAAAGCTGAAAATTGCTCTTCAAGCAATGTCACTTCCCTATGAAGTTCTTTGAGTGAATAGATAAAATTTGTGGTAACCTCTCCAGAAAGGAGAAATTTAAGAAGAGAAAGGACATTTTCCAGTGCATCCCATTTTAACAGGCTTAATGTTCTCTCGCCACTATGGCGGAGCACTTCAATGGCGAGGGCAGCCTTTTCCTCCACATTTTTCGCACTGTTTTTTAGCGTCTCCCTTCCATGACGGAGAACCTCTGAGAGGGGAGCTTTGTAATGAGCAATAACCAATGCTGCTGAAAGTGTAGAAAATTTTGGGAAGGCCAATCTTCTTACTTCCTCAATTTTCTCCAGCGCATTTGAAAGATTCAAAAATGCAAGGACATCATCTCCCCCGGCATAAATCCACCTCCCAGCCGGGAAAGTTATCCTATCCTTCACGGAGGCCGCAAACTTCAAAAGTTCAGAGGAAATTTCCTCTGCATCTCCCTCTGCAATATGTTTTCCCATATTATCGCCGTCGGCGAGAAAGACTGCATAATATCTCGGTAGCTTAAGATCCTCAAGTTTCTTTTGAGCCTCCCCTGCCTTTTTAAGAATCTCCAAAGGTAAACCCTCAGCTTCGAAATATTTCTCTGTGAGATTCTCTTTGTAGAAAAGCTGATAGTCAAAATGGACTCCCTTGAAAACCCCTTTGTATTTCTTAAACAAATCAGAATTGGCCTTTTCAACATTCATAAGAGCTATTTCTGCTGTGGACGGGAATTCCTTTTTAAAATTGGGAAGGTTAGCTCTTTCTAAAAGCCTTTTTTCAAAGCAGACCGCGCAAAGTGCCTCGCCTGGGGAGAGAAATTTCAGGGGAATACTCTGGTCATCGTATTCAAAAACCTCGGCTTCAGGGCTTAAAAGCCTTGGAGTTTTCCTCTCCCCCTTCTTTTTTCTATAAAAAATGGCTTCCATCTGACCGCATGTGCTACATTTCTGACTTCTTCTATCTCTCTCTATCTGGGAAAATATTCTCGCCCTCTTGGCCGCAGCATGAAATCTCTGGACCTCATCCTTTTCCTTTCCCCATGCCCAATAAATTTCGGGAAAATTCGCAAGCTGCTCTTCTGCTTTTTCAAGCACGGCAGGGCTCTGGAAAATCTCGTTTTTTATTCTATTACACTCTTGCATCACAGCCCTTTCCGCTCTTGTTGCCTCGCTTTCTGCATCTTTCTTATCTGCTTCAAAAAGCATTACATTCGGAATGGAAGCACCTTTTCCTTTTGGGTTTTCTTTCGGATAAACCGGGGTCAAGCTTTCCTGAAGTTTATCCCATGCTACCGAAGAAAGATAGCTCAGGAGAAAACTTCCATTATAAAAGTCCTGCGCCTTCCTCGCCTTCGCGATAAAATCCTGCACAGGCCCAATACTGAAAATTAAATATCCCTTATTCATAATTGACTTTCTCCAATACTTTGCTGAATTCTTCTAATATCTGTCCAATTCTTTTCATATTCTACAAGTTTCACTGAAAAGGCTTGCCTAAAACGTTCCCTCGGAGTCCTGCATACAATTCGCTGGTCCTCAAGATACGCTTTTATCAGCCTCCAGACAAGCTCATAGGAAAGTTCAAAACTTTTCATCGCTCCGTCTATTTCTAAATTGTTCTCTGTCTCTTTAGCTGCTTCTTGTAAATTTTCCAATGCTGATTTGAAATTCTCCGAGTTTCCCTTAACCTTTTCTCTCATAAAGCAATACTCCCTCCCTCTTCACTTTTCCCATTATCTCCCTGGAGTTTTTTTCAAGGTCTATGATGTTAATATTCCCTTCGAGAGATTCGGATTCCCAAGGTCTTTTTGCTTTTACAGCAAGGTCTAAATCCGAGTTCTCGTGAAAGTCTCCCCTTGCTTTTGAACCAAAAAGATAAATTTCTGAAGCTCCCGAACTCTTCTTTAATTCTTCAACAAGGCGTTCAAGGCTCTTTGGCTTAGAGAGTACGTGTTCAACTCCTTTCTCCTTCAGTCGTTTCCAGAACACTTCAAGAAGGTCATAACTGGGGCTCTTCGTTCTGTCATTGAATTTTAAAACCCAACCCTTAGGTAAAAACTCCCCTGCTAATCTTGTTACCATCCAATAATATTTTCCCCCTGAATAGAGCACTTTAAACCATAAAGGGGAAGCTCTTCTTTTTATCCTATTTTTTCCCTTCATTCCAATTATCTCTCTCTTATTTCTCTTATTGTGACCATGAATTATTGGAAGGCCAAAAGAGGCAACATCTAAAAAATCCCTCTGGTATTCTTTCCTGAACTCCTGATAAATTCCTCCCAACTCTACAAGGGCTTCCTTCCACAGAGAAACACCTTCGCTGGAAATAATAAACCTTGAGAAACTCAGATTTGAATAGGAACTCACGAAATCCGCAGGGGCATCCTCTGAGATAATCCTTTGAGCTTTTCTGAAGTTCTCCAAAATCCATTCTGAAAGCTCTTGCGCATTATTTCCCTCAGGGATAAAGGAAAGAGCAAGTTCTGAAGGGAAAACCCTCTCAACAGTGACGCTTCCTGCTCCTCTTCTCGCTCTGCTTCCGAAACTTCCTATAAAAAGGGAGATCCAAAGGGCAGCTTCGGCCTGGCGAAGGGCTTCAATCTCCCCTTTAAGAAGGATTTTGAATATAGAGCCATGCTTTATATATTCACTTTCCATTCCAGGAAGCAATGCTGAATAAAAAAGGTAAGAAAGCCCATGAAATTTCTCCTCAGGCTTATTACGTAGAATTTCCTCCCAGAAATTCCTTCCCTTATCTATTTTCACTGGCAAAATTCTCAAATGGACATTGCTTTTCCCTTCTTCCTTTCCTGCGCCGCCAAAAATCTCAGCCTCCTCTTTTCTCAATTTCTCAGGGTCCGGCTCCGCCCTCCCAGCTCTCCACCAGAATCTCATCATACCTTTAAACTCAGAAGGACGAAGTTCAGAGGACTTTCTATTAGCTCCTGTCATAAAAAGAGGAGAGATTACTTTGCAGTGAAATTTAAATCCTTCCATATCTTGTTTATAATATTTATAGGAAAAAAAGTCAAGTTCTGCTTTTTTACAAAGTATTCAAAGGCCTTTATCTTCTTGCCGAATTGAGCCCCTGAAGAAGAGCGCAAAGTCGGGAATATTAGCCAGAAAGTCAGAAACAGATAAAAGATTTTTCTTGTTTTCAAAACTCTCATAAACTCTCCTTATTTAATATTTTCTTTCTTTTCCCTGAAATATCTATGCTCCTTTGAAAGTTCTTCGATCAAGTCCTTGAGCTTCCATTCAAGAGAGGTTGGGGTTGTGACCGCCATTATTATCTTCCCCGGAATATCTATAACCTCTTTTATTGTTTTCATCAAAAGATTCAATTCCTCGTGGGAAAATCCGTGAAATATTATAGTTTTCTCCCCACCTGATTTTTTCATTTCCTCCATTTTCCTGTATTTGTCATTCATAGATCTCTCCTTTTTCTCTATTTTACCACACCGAAAAGCTGAGTAGTACTGGGATTTTCGGAAAGTTCGGGACGATGGTTTTTCAATGCGGCCTCGAAAAAGATAAGAGAGAGAAAAATCTCTCTCCTCAATTAATTGTTGATTTTTACCACAAAAGGAAGATAATCTTTTCTTTTTTTATATTCTTTCAATAAGAGTCTCTTCAATTTTGGATTTTCTCTCATTAGCATGAGGATTGCTCCTTGCGCCCTCAAAAGCCTTTTATCCTTATCTATGCCAAATTTGATTTTGTAGAGTTTTTCCAAAATATCTGAAAGATTCCCTAATATGCTTCCTTTCCTATGCATATCAGCCATTATTGAATTGAAAGAAAAAGCTTCTACATGGGGCAACCTCTTTTCTTCCGTTTCTTTGATAAGATTCATCCCCACACAAATATGCATTATATACTTTCCGTCTTTATTTATATTAGTAACAGCAAAAAATTTAACAGCTATCTCAAGTAATCTATCAAGGGAGACAACCTGCCTTTTTTTATCGTTCTTATTGAGATAAAAGTGCGAAAGATCTTTGAGTAAACCGGTAAATTTCTTATTGTTTTTCAGCTCCTCTATGAACTTTTCCTGGAGCTTTTGTGGGTCGTCAATCTTTGAGAATTCCTCAAAATCAATATTCCCGTAATTTACAAGGAGATAATCTAAATAACTCGTGTTGTCGTTGACCAACCCTGAGTAAAGATCCTTTAGGGGAAGCTTGTTTACCTTGAAAAACATAACTTCTCTATTATTGAATTTTTCCCTCACGATTTGAAAAATATTCCCGAATTCACTTACTATTTGGTCTCCTGCATATGTGAAAGACCCAAAGCAAAGAAGAATAATTACAAAGATAAATATTTTTCTTTTCATAAATCCCTCCATTAATACATTAATTGTCATTTATTGTAACATCAGGCCTAAGTGGACCATTTAAATTATTTATCCTTTCTATTATGAAACAACACTCTTCCCTCTTGTCAAGTTTCAGCCCTGATTTACGAAACCCTGTTAAGTCAGTTCGTTTCATGTAGTTAAGAGCAGTTTTTTCCATCAATTTAATGGAGTATAATATGGTTATGAGAAAAATTGTTCTTTTTGCCTTTCTGGCCTGGTTGGCTATTGGTGCCGTATACAGGGGGGAAATTCTATATGTGATAGATGGCGACACAATCTATGGATGGGTTGAGGGGTTCGGAAAAACGAAGGTGAGGTTCATTGGCATAGACGCACCTGAGATAGAACCTGGAAAACATGCTCTCCGCCAAGCGGAAAGATGGCACAAAAAGCCTCAAGAGATATATTCCCTCGGGTGGAAAGCAAAATTGTATCTTAGGAATTTTCTCCCCAAGTATACAAGAGTGAAGATTAAAACAGATGTTGAGCTCTTTGATAAGTATGGGAGGCTTCTTGGCTACGTGTGGAAAGGAAACACCTTGATTAACGAATTAATGGTAAAAGAGGGTTATGCAGGAGTCTATACTTTTCCTCCAAATGTCAAGTATGTAGAAAGGTTTATAAAAGCTCAGAAGGAAGCGAAAAGGAATCACAGGGGAATATGGTCCCTATTCAGAAAATGTTATTAAACTCGTTTTTACACGGGTTTTCAAATGAAATGCCTATAATTGCTCATGGGCTTTCATTGGCAAAAGTTACTGCGCTTCACTAAACCAGGCACAAATGGAGGGTGTTAATTCAACTCCTGCAAATTTTATCCTATCTTTTCTCCTTATTTATATCCTTCCAGGAGAGTTTTCTGTCTCTGAGGCTACGGTTTAGAAGATCTGCATGCTCTGTTGTAACTGGATATTCCTCAATCTTTTCAAGGTTGATTCTTCCTTCATCGTCCATCTCAACCCAATTCACAAAGAAAAGGCCAATATTCAGGTCAAATGTATATACAATAATTTCCCTGTTTAATAAATATTCCTTTATCTTCGGGTTTTTAAGGGCCTCCTGAAGTCCTCCTCCTGCAAAAATTCGCACATTGAGTATTATGTCTCCCTCAAAGCCAGACTTCGCCATTTTCTCAAGCACCCCAACAAAAAGTTTCTTTGTCTCTCCCATTGGAGTCTCACCTCCAAACATCAGGAGAATTGCCTGGGGAGCAAATTCCTGAATCCCCTTTACAATCCTGGTGGCGCTCCCCTCCTCTGCTATGAAGTGGGCTGTCCTTCCCCCTGTGTCTGAGATAAATACGGCCTCTGATGCAGCGCTGAGGCTTGAACAAATTATGTTCCCCTGGGATATTACTGCAACTTTTGTATAAGAATTCAGAACAAATTGTCCGACATATATTCCTGTAAGCGCTCTAAGATGAATTTCTTCTTCAAGATTAGTCTTAGCCATCTTCCACCTCCTGAAATACTTCTAAAGAAAATTATATATGATTAGTAAGAATTTCCCAAATTATTTTACGGCCCAATCTTGGCTTTTCCCAACCGAGACCAAGGCAAAAGAGGGATTGAATGAAACTCCGAAATAAATCTGATAAAGGCTCGGTTGAGTTACATCAAACTTCCAGTATCTAAAGCCAGAGTCTACGGC
>WFSJ01000040.1 GCA_015486055.1 Acidobacteriota bacterium | reverse complement strand
TCCATATGAGGTTTCCACAGAGTTCTTGGTGACAATCTTTTTCCCGTATGATAATTCTGGATATTTCCAATCCTTTCCAAATCCCATAGAGGCCAGCGAAAGAATAGCTAAGACCAGAAAAACCTTTTTCAACTTACACCTCCGTAAATTTTTTTGCCCGCATTTTGTTGCCTGCTTTCTCGCTTTGCCCAACAAATTCCTTCGGTATCGTTACTTATCGAGATATTTCTTCAATAACTATAGATTGCTTTTCAGGAGAAAAGTAATAAATCTTCCCATCATGCACAGCTATTGGTCTTGCCTGGGGGGAATATTTCTCTGCCTGCATTATTTTAAGCCTTGTATTATTAGGGGAAGAAAATGCCTTTGATGTACCTATAATCAGCTTTCTGCCATAGAGAATGAGCCCTCCTTCGGTGACCCCAAGGATATGTGGATGAGCACTGATTTGCAATTTAGTTCCATCAGCGAGGCTGTATGAACTCGCTATCTGAAATTCTTCTGTTTTTTCACCCTTGTAATTAAATATGCGAACCAGATCGCTCATCGGGAAATATTCGTAGATTGAAGAGCTTTTTTTATCCACAAAGAGCCCAAATGGATAAAGAGAGTCAGTACTTGCAAATTTGCCTTCAGAACTGCCCGAATATGGCGAAAATGAGGATATAAGATTGAAATTCTCATCCAAAATATGGAGCGTATTCCCCTCTTTATCGTTCCTCCTGTAACCTCTTACAATGGTTTCTCTTTGGGAGGGAATCGAATCAACATCGGTTATGTCTACAAGTCCTATCTTCTTTAATAGCTGCGCTACACTTATGTATTTTAAAATCCTTCCCTGAATATTCACTACTTTTAATCCATCTCCGTCAATGATGAGAATATTGCTATCCCAGAGAAAAATTGCGTGTAATGGGTTTCTCTTCATGTTTTGATAGATAAACGGAATCCACTCACCGCTACCCTCTTTCAGGATGAGCACTTTTGAATTATATGGCCTGAATTGGAGAAGAGTATAACCATCCCACTGGGAAACCTTCGCATAAAATGGGAGGCCGGAATATCCGTTACTTATGGGTATAACCGCACCTGTCAAAAAACCTGTAAGAAGAATAATTAAAATTAAGTTTTATCCTTCTCATCTTTTCCCTCCTTTGTCAAGTAAATTATATGACATAGGGATAGGACCTCCACAAGGAGTTGTTTTTGTAAGATAAATTTGATACCATTGATGGTCTGTTCCTAAACACCTTAGATAGACAGATAGGTCGTAACAATTATTATCTGGAGTATAATCGCAAAATTCTGCCCATATTTTACACATGGAGTGCCAATAAAAATGTGTGCTTTCATTATGACAGTTTTCACTTACAGCTGGTATTTTACATTGGACATTAGCCGTGCTCGTTGATACAGGATTTTTTGATTCCATTTTCACTGGATATAAAGCTTCCATTGAGGAGTTGTCAACGACTTTCTTCTCAAAAGATAATTCTGGATATTTCCAATCCTTTCCAAATCCCATAGAGGCCAGCGAAAGAATAGCTAAGGCCAGAAAAACCTTTTTCATCTTTACACCTCCGTAAATTTTTCTGCCCGCATGGGGTTTGAACCCGAAGCGGACATTATTATATTAGCAAATTCTGTGCCAGATGAATAAGTCAAAAGAGACGGCTTGTAGAGCACATTTAAGGAAATGGTGAAATACTCAGGGGTAACAGATTTGTTACCTGCTCCCTTGCTTTTCCTATTTATAAGGGTGTATAAGCTTAAAAATTTGGGTAACAATTGAGTTGCCAAAGTCAACAGTTAAGTTACCTATCTTTGGGATGAAGGTTGTATCGCTTAAGATAAATAAGAAATTTCTTGTATTCTCCCTCCTTTATCCCCATGAGTTTCGCTGCATCTTTAAGTGACCATTCGCTTTGTCTGAAGGCCCTGGTTATAATTTCTTTTACCTCGCTCCGTTTTATCTCCCTTGCAATAAATGGGTCCCAGACATGCTCCCAGAAGTTTCCCCCTGCCTTTATCCTTTCCCATATCTTTTCCACTATCTCATCCTGCTTGCCGGGAAAGATCTCGTATTGTTTAAGTGTTTCCTTTAGCTCCTCAAGGCTCACTTCGCCTTCTCCCATTCCAAGAACTTCAAGGAGGTTCATAAGCTCCCTTACATTCCCCGGGAAGGGGTAGTTTATAAGGTATTGTTTTGCTTCCCTGCTGAGTTTCCTTTCATTTAAAAGAGGGGAATAATGTTTTATAAGTGCTTCTATGTCCTGCGCTCTTTCCCTTAAAGGAGGAATCTTT
>WFSJ01000039.1 GCA_015486055.1 Acidobacteriota bacterium | reverse complement strand
CCCTTTTCCAAAGGGGGAAGAATAAGGAATATCCCTCTTATATTCCCTCCTTTCGTAAAGGAGGGTTAGGGTGGATTTTTTACTTTCCCCTCTCACGAATCCAGATTGGAAGAGAGGAGAAAAAATGATAGAATATCCTCTGATGGTAATAGGAAATGAAGCTTCAAATGATGGAGAAAGGAAGAACAAAGAGGAACTTTGCGAAGATGATTCCGAGTATGAAAGAAATAGCCACTGAAACATTAAAAAAGGAATTGAAAGGTGGCAAATGTGGCAATGCAAGGTTGACTATGCCTGCAATTTATCACTTGACTGTGAAGACAGCATCTGACCCCAATTCGTTTTATAGCCGATAGACTTGGCTACCTGAACAATCTTGATAGCATTGAAGAGCAGATAAGGACGGTCAGGAAACTAATGCTCGGTCTGATTCGTTACCTGAGGAGAGAAGATAGGAATGAACGATGAAATGTATCTTCTTCCACAGATCACCCATCACCCATCACTCATCACCCATCACCCATCACCCATCACATCCCTATTGACAACAAGAAATTTTATATGTATATATAATACCTCAGAGATGAAGAAGGAAATTGTTATGCGGCGTTGGATTCGGAAGAAAGGAGGAGTCCAAAAGATATGGCAAAATTCAAATTTACAAAGCTTGAAATTCCTGATGTTGTTCTTATAGAGCCTACAGTCTTTGAAGACAGCAGGGGATTTTTTATGGAAAGCTATAATTATAGGGAATTTGAGGCCTTCGGTTTAAAGGATAATTATGTCCAAGACAATCATTCAAGATCCAGTAAAGGTGTTCTTCGAGGACTTCATTACCAGTTAAAAGAAAGGGCTCAGGCAAAGCTCATAAGGGTTGTTCGCGGCGAAATATTTGATGTGGCGGTTGATATAAGGAAAACCTCTCCCTACTATGGCAAATGGGTTGCAGTGAATCTTTCTGAGGAAAATAAGAAAATGCTTTATATCCCGGAGGGATTTGCCCATGGTTTCTGTGTGCTTTCGGAGGTTGCAGATGTTCTATACAAAACAACAAATTTTTACTCCCCACGGCACGAAAGAGGCATAATATGGAACGACCCAAAGATAGGGATAGATTGGCCGATAAAGGAACCTATTCTTTCAAAAAAGGACAGATCCTGGCCCCTTCTTACTAAATAGGGCTATTTCCCAAAAACGGATTGAGGAAAGAGGCCAGGAAAATGTGTTAATGCAAGACTTGGCCCCAATTTTTCACTGCTCTGCGGATTCTTGAAAGGACTTCTTCTTTCCCGAGAATTTCTAATACTTCAAATATTCCAGGGGAGACTCTTTCCCCAATAAGAGCAACCCTAAGAGGATGGATTAATTCCCCTGCCTTCACGCCCATTTTGTCGGCCAAGTCTCTGAGGGCTTTTTCGGTCTCATCTGCAGTGAAGGGTTCAGTTTTAGCAAATGCTTCCTTCAGTTTTAAAATTCTTTCCCTTGAGTCTTTCTTCCAGAACTTTTTTACTGCATCCTGCCTGTATTCAAAATCGCTTCTCACATATCTTTTAGCTATTGAGGCGAGATCTTCAAGATTCCTTGCCCTTTCCTTTACAAGGGATATCATTCTCTTTGACCATTCTCCCCTTCTTCCAATCTCATCCTTTATGCCTTCTTTTTCAAAGAATGGAAGGAGCTCATCCCATATCTTTTCGACAGGAAGTGATGAAATCATTTTTGAATTGAGCCATGAAAGTTTTTCAAAATCAAATACAGGGTTTGAATGCCTAACCTTCTCAAGTGAAAATTTTTCTACAAGCTCTTTTACCTCATAAAATTCTTTCTCCTCTCCAGGAGACCAGCTGAGCTGGGCCAGAAAATTAAACATTGCAAGGGAAAGGTATCCTTTTTTCTTGAACGAAAGCAGGGAGGTTTCCCCGTGCCTCTTGCTGAGTTTTTTCCTATCCGCGCCGAGGATAAGGGGAAGATGAGCGAATTGGGGAGGGCTCCACCCCAACGCTTTGTAAAGCATTATCTGCTTGGGAGTGTTTGCAATATGGTCTGCCCCTCTTATGACATGGGAAATTTTCATAAGATGGTCGTCAACCACAACGGATAAATGATATGTTGGGTATCCGTCAGATTTTATAAGGACAAAGTCCTCAATTTCCTCATTTTTAACCCTTATATCTTTAAGGACAAGATCGCGGAATTCTGTCCTGCCCTCTGGAACTATGAATCTTACAGCCTTAGGTCTGCCTTCTTTCTCGAATCTTTCCTTTTCTTGCTTTGTAAGGTTCAAGCACCTTCTATCGTATTTCCATGCCTTCCCCTCTGATTCTGCCTTATTCTTCCTTTCCTCAATTTCCTCCTTTGTGCAGTAGCAGTGATAGGCTTTCCCCTCTTTCAATAGCCTTTCTGCTATTCCAGTGTATATTTTCAGTCTTTTGCTCTGAAAAAAGGGACCTTCATCCCAATCCAATCCAAGCCATCTGAGTGCTTTTAATATCTGAATGCTCATCTGCCTGGAGGACCTCTCCAGATCAGTATCTTCTATCCTGAGGATAAATTTTCCGCCTTCCTTTCTTGCAAAAAGCCAGTTGAAAAGAGCTGTCCTCGCTCCTCCCACATGAAGATAACCTGTCGGGGATGGGGCAAATCTAACCCTTATCATTCCCATTTTCCTTTCCTATTCCGTATTGTTTAATCTTTCTGTGAAGGTATGACCTTTCTATCCCGATGGCCTCTGATGTTTTCTTTATCTGCCAGTTGTTTTCCCTGAGTTTTCTCTCTATGAATTTTTTCTCAAAGGCCTCCTTTGCATCCTGAAGCTTCTGGTATCTTTCAAATATGCTTTCCTCCTCCTTTCTATAAATTAAATTCAGGTCGCTTGGCTCTATGCAATCGTCCTTCTTGAGGATCACCACCCTTTCAATTGCATTTTTCAGTTCCCTCACATTACCATACCATGGATACTGGAGCATTACTCTGCTGGCGGCAGGGGAAAATTTAAGGCTCAGCTTTCCGTATTTTTTCCCGAATATTTCTAAATAATATTTAGCAATTGGAATTATATCCTCCTTCCTCTCCCTGAGAGGTCGGATATTTATAGGTATAACATTTACCCTGTAGAAGAGGTCCTCTCTGAACCTCCCTTCCTGTATTTCTTTTTGAAGTTCTTTATTCGTGGCAGTTATTATCCTTGTATCTATCTCAACTGACTCAGTGGAGCCAAGTTGCTCAAATTTTTGCTCTTCTATTACCCTTAGAATTTTTGCCTGGGTCTTCAGGCTCATATCCCCTATTTCATCAAGGAATAATGTGCCTCCGTCAGCCATCTGCAGTTTCCCCCTCTTGTTCTTGAATGCATTGGTAAAGGCCCCTTTTGTATATCCGAAAAGCTCGCTTTCTATAAGCTCGTCCGGAATCGCAGCACAGTTTAAAGGGACGAAATTTCTTGCTCTCCTTTTGCTCTTAATATGAATCAGCCTCGCTACAAGTTCCTTCCCCGTGCCGTTTTCTCCTGTTATAAGAACAGCCCCATCTGTAGGAGCTACTTCCTCGATTAATTTTCTCACTTTCTGAAGGGCTGTGCTTTCACCTATCAGCTTTACCTCTTCCTGAGTTCCCCTGAGAAGCCTGTTTTCATCTGCCAGCCTTTTTTCTCTAACTGCATTCTTGGCTGTTAAAATGATCTTCTCCATAGAGAGGGGTTTTTCTATGAATCCGTAGGCCCCGAGTTTGGTGGCCTCTACTGCAGTTTGGATGTTTCCATGTCCTGATATCATAGCAACATAAGGTGGGGATTCTCCTGCCATTATTTTCTTCAATACTTCAATACCGTCTATTCCAGGAAGCCATATATCAAGAAGGACTAAGTCAAAAAATCTCCTTTCAACAAGCGTCAAGGCCTCCTCACCTGTATCCGCCACTTCCACCTCAAATCCCTCGTCTTCGAGAATCTCCTTCAGGACCTTCCTTATGCTCTCCTCATCATCAACCACAAGTATCTTGCCCCTTCTCAAACTGGCACCTCTATTATGAATTCTGTTCCCCTCGGTTTATTATCTCTGACATATATTTTGCCGTTGTGTTCCCTTATTATGTGCATTACTATTGGTAAACCGAGTCCTGAACCTCCCTTCTTCCTTGAGAAATAAGGCGTAAAAATTCTGGATTTGTCTTCATCCGAAATCCCGGGGCCGGTATCTTTCACTATTATCCTCCATATCCCCTTTTCAAGATCGGCTTCTCCTCTGAGCTTTATGCTGTCACCTTTGCCCACAGCCTCAACTGCATTGTTCAGGAGGTTTCTAACAGCTCTCTTCATCTGATCGGGGTCAAAATACAAAATCTCAGGGAGATTTTCATCTACTTCAAGGGAAAATTTTATCTCTGAGTATGTTGTCCTGTAAGATTCGTAGAGTTCACCGAGAAGTTTTTTCAGGGAATAGGGCATCCTTCTCAGTTGAGGCATCCGAGCCATCTGGGAAAAGTCCTCGGCAAGGCTTTTTATGGAGACCGTTTCCGAGAGTATTGTTTTGGCAGCGCTTTCTATTTCCTTAATGTCTGGATTAGGGGATTGGAGTTTGGATATGATTCTTTGGGCCGAGAGCTTTATAGGAGTAAGAGGATTTTTTATCTCGTGGGCAACTCTTGTTGCAACCTCCCTCCATACTTCCATCTTCTGAGTATTCATTATGGGGGTTATATCCTCAATAACCACAATGCCCCCCTTTATTTGCTTCCCTTTCCTTATGGGCACGAAGTTGATAACAAGATGGCTTGTTTCCCCACCTTTTTTCCTCACTACCTCCCTTGAATCAAGAGCAACTCCCTTATCCATTCCTTCCTTAAGTATCTTCTTTGTCTCCTCGTCCTCTACTGCTTCTTCCAAAGGAAGGCCTATTTTGCCCTCAAGGTTGAGTATTTTTCTCGCGGAGGGATTTGCTGAAATTATCTTCCCTTCCTTAGAAATTCCGATTACGCCTGGATTTATGGTATCTAAAACAATTTCTATGTAATTTTTTCTCTCTTCTATTTCTCCCCTCTGCTTTCTCAAATCCTCCACCATCCTGTTGAAGGCATTCACCAAAAGTCCAATTTCATCTGAACTCTCATGTTCTATTTTTACTGAGAAGTTTCCCTTTGATAATTCTTCGGTCGCGGAAAGAAGCCTCTCGACAGGCTGGGTTATGTTTTTCGCAAGATGAATTCCCACCCAGGATGAGGAAAAAAGGATGAGGATGGAAAGGAGTATGAGGAGGAGCATGTAAGTAGTTTTCATTGGATTGCTCAGGAGTTTCATTTCCCTATATCTTGTTACGATTGACTCAAGAAGCGCAACTTTCTGGGAAATGCTCTGGGGAACAAATTTTCCTACAATAACTATGTAATGAGAAGCCCTTCTCTTTGAAGCTATGCACCTTATAATATCTCCCTTTTCCATCCTGTCCATCACACATGTATCCTCGCCTATCATTCCTTTATTTATAGCCATTGAAGATACATCCCTGTAAGACCTGAGAGGAAGAGAGGGATTCAGCAATGTAAATATTTCTCCATTCCTATCATATATGCTAATAAGGTCAATGTTATATTCTATCATCTTCCCCCTGACCTTATTGAAAAGTCCTTTAAAAGATTCCTCTCCCTTTACTTGCCCTCTTATTAACTTAGCATAATGCAGGAGATGGGGCTTCCAGCTCTCATAAAATTCTTTCGATACTGAATCTATTTCCTCTACTACTTTATCCATTGGTGTTTTGAACCAGCTTTCAACTGACCTGCCTATTATGTCCGATGCAAAGAAAAATATCATTATTGTTGGGACAAGTGAGAATAGGAAAAAGAACATAACAAGCTTGGTTTTAAGCTGCGCTCCCAAAGCCATTTTCTTTCTCTCAATGTAAAGCTTGAAGAAAGTTCTCCCGAGGACAAAAACCAGGGTAAGGAAGAGTATTATCACTATGTTCCATAGGAAAAAGAGAAGAAGGGTTTCCGAGGCGCCTGCCATAGGAGAAATGTTAGAGATATACATCTCTACGGCAAAGAGAACTATAAAAGCTCCGACAATAAGAGCGGCGGAAATAAGCTCTTTCTTCCTGAACACGAAGAAATTATATCATTTCACCGGACTTTGCAGGAAAATTGAGGACAGAAACGAAAAAATGTGTTATTTCAAGGCCTCGCATGATAGAGGAAATGTAAAAAATGAAAAGAGCGGCGTAGGAAAGATAAAGGAAGAATTTGCAAGATTTCAGACTATATAGGGTGTTGGAGAGAAGGTTGCGCTATGACTTATACAGTACGGAAAAGTGGCCAGACCTGGAATAGACAAATTGCTACTGACTATGCCTGCAATTTATTCCTTGACTGTGAAGATAGCATTTGACCTTCACTACTGGGAGCGTGTTGCAAATCTGAAAGAATGGTGGTAAAATTTTGTCTGAAGGAGGATAAAACGGGAAAGAGTAATCTAAAAGTTTTCCTTCTTGGTTTTGTGATGATTTTTCTTCTCTTCTCGTGCGGGAGGGAAAAGCAATATAATTTTCTGATAATAACCATAGATGCACTCAGAGCCGACCATCTTTCGTGTTATGGTTATAAATACAACACATCCCCGGAAATAGATAAGTTTGCAGAAAAGGCGATTATTTACGAGGATGCATTCTGTCCCATACCAAAGACCTCCGCATCTCTCGCGTCAATGTTAACAGGACTTCATCCCATGGTCCACAAAACAAAGCCAAATCTTGGAACCCTGAAGGATAAGTTCCTCACCATAGCAGAACTTTTGAAGATGAAGGGATATGAAACAGGCGCGAGTGTGTTTAATGGGAATCTTGATAGAAGTTTTGGATTCAATCAGGGATTTGATTTTTATGATGAGGTGTGGAAGAGGGACCCTGCAAAGGGAAATTCCGCAAAAAATATAACTGAAGCAGCTATAAAGTTTATAAAGGAAAAGAAAGGGAAGAAATTTTTCCTGTGGCTTCATTATATTGACCCTCATGCCCCTTATATTCCTCCCCCTGAGTATTTTGTGCAAGAGGAAAAAGGCATAAATATAAATTCACTCAAAAAGAGAATAGTTGTAGGACTGGGAAGGAAAAACTGGATTAATCTTGAGAAAAATCCTTTAAGCGGCTATTACTTGTCTCTTTATGATGGAGAAATAAGAAGGGTAGACCATTATGTTGGAGAAGTTCTGAAATTTATAGAGAAGCAGGGCCTTAAGAACAAAACAGTTATAATAATAAGTGCAGATCATGGAGAGGAGTTGGGGAAACACAACTTCTTTTTCGGCCACGGCCCTCTTGCCTTTAACTCAAGCATAAGAATACCTATGATAGTGTGGATTCCGGGCAAAAGACATAGGAAAAGTTCTCTTCCCGTGAGCAATATGGATATTTACCCTACAATTACACAGCTCCTCTCGCTCCGTCTTCCTTACGATATTCAGGGAACATCTCTCCTTTCCCCAAGAAGGAGAAGGAAACTTCTTATCCTGGCATTAGGAGGGCATGCCCTTATCAGCTATCCATATAAACTTGTTGTGACAAATGATAAATTTGCTTCGGCTCTTGGTATAAATAAGGAGTATTTATTTAACATAGAAAAAGACCCTCTTGAGCTAAACCCCCTTCAGATTACACCCTCCATTGGAATAGAATTCTTTAGATTGAGTAGAAGATTCAATGAGGTTTACGAAAACATAAGTGCTCCATACTTTTCAACATGGGAAAAGAAAAAGAGAAAATTACCAAGGAAAACCATAGAAAACCTTAAGACCCTGGGATACCTTTAGTTTGGAAATAATCTATCCAGAGCTCACATCCTTTCATTTTTCTTAAGATAATTTCTTTTCCTTTGGAAACAAGGAATTTGGAGAGCCCATAATTTTTTCTCCCTTTAAGAAATGTTTTGCTCCCGGATGCTTCAAGAAAAACGCATCTCCTTCCTCCTTTGTGCCTTATAAAAAGGTAATCTGAATCAGCCGAAAGGGAGAGGATTTTCCCCTCGGTTCTTTTCCCCCAAAAAAGAGCCCATTTTTTAGAAGCTTCAGAGTCAAATCTTGCAATGCCTGATCTCCTTTTCATAATCTCCGCTTCAGTAAACCCGGAGGGCTTTTCCTTTGAGTAAAGAATGGCGTCAGTCCTCCACACATAAAATCTCGCCACGGGATTCATCTTTTTCATAAATTCTGAGAAATGTTGAAGGTAATAATTTACCTCTCCATTATATGTGAGAGCAATCACAAGAGAAATATTCTTTTTTGAAGGAAAGTCCTTACTGTAATTTATTTTATGAGTCGGCCAGGAAACATGAGGGATGTGCTTGTTCTCCATTGAAAGGACAGGGGACCAGAGTCCTGCAAATCCTGTTGGAGAATATGCCTTCCCGATGTCTTCTGATATCTCTTTCATCCTGTATTCTGGATGGAAATAATACGCAGAGTATATCCTCAGACTTATCAAAAATTGTAAGACTAAGAGGAAAATGACTATAAGTGTCGGGATTTTTATCCTGATTTTTGCCAGCGCGGGCAAAAATGGAAAGAGGAGAAAAATAGTTAATGTGAAAGGTGAAGAGATAAGAGCTTCCTTCCTGATTAGCCTTACGAAAAGAAGAAAAATTTCCATTGTTACCCATGCCCTCATAATGTATGGAAAGAACCCATCAGGTTTTCCTTCTTTTTCCTTAAAGAGGAAAGCTGTAAGGAAAAAAAGCGGAAAAATAAGCTCAAAATAATATCTTATGGGTCTCAAACTAAAGAAAGATAAGAAAAGATATAGGCTTGGCAGCCAGAATATTGAAAGCGCGAATGAGAAATTTAGATCTTTCCTAAGCAGATGGTCGGAAGAAAGGAAAAGTCCTAAGAACGCGAGAACTGAGATTAGAACCAGGTAAGGATAAAAGAGAAACAATGGCTGATGTGTGAAATTGCTGATGGCATTTGGGATACTGTGAATTTTCATGATCTGCCATGTTGCTTTCTCACCAAATTTCTCAAAGATTTTCCTGTGGGGAGAGTAAAGGAGGAAATACCATGGTATAGCAATCAGGCCCATTCCTGAAGTGAAAATGAGAATTTCCTTAACCCTTTCTTTCAGGGAGTCCCTCTTATAAATGAGGAGAGCAAAGAGAAAGATAGGGAAGAGATAGGCCATTTTTCCCTTTGACAGAAAAGAAAGAAAAAGGGAAATTCCGGAGAGGAAAACAAGATATGTTTTTCCGCCTTGGGCAAGCTCCATTAAATAAATAGAAAGAAGAATAAAAAAGGCCATGGGTAAAGTTCTGTTGGCAATTTTTGAATAACAAAGGAAGAGATACTGGAAAGAGAAAACGACTGTCAGTAGAAAAGCATAATTTTCGTTCTTGAGAATTCTAAGGAATAATGAGAAAATCACTATTATGGTGAAGAGAGAAAAAAAAAGAGGAATGAGATTCATGGTAAAGAATGAAACTCCGAAGAGCCTAAATACCAAGTAGGTTATTATATGAGGCACTGGATTTGTATACATAAGATTCCATTGGTCAGACTTCCAGTGACCGAGGACCACTTTATTCCTTGCATTTAAAGAATAACTTCCTGGGTCTCCAAACTCTCCTGATGAGACCTTGCTTAAATTATAGGGGGGGTCTGCGTCAAGAATTCTGAGTTGAACAAAAGAAAATACAGCAAGAAGAAGAAAAAGAAAAACAACCCTACTACTTTTCATACTTTAGCCCTCTTAATTTAAATGAAATTTTAACATTTGGTTTATTCGCATTGCAAACTATAAAAATCAGTAATTTTCTAAGACGCCACACCAAAACTCCTTAATTTCAACTACAGATTTCTCTGCGTTAGTGTTAGTGTTAGAATTTTCGGATGAAGGAATTGATTATAGGTATAATGCAGGGGCTTACTGAATTTCTTCCTGTAAGTTCTTCTGCTCATATTGCCATACTTGAGCATTATTTTGGGATTTTTTCAAAGAATCTCTCAAGGGAGGTTGCCCTCCACCTTGCGACCTTGCTCGCTGTCCTTATTTACTTCAGGGTCAGGCTTTGGCGCTTGATCATAGACTGGCTTAAAGGTAAGAGTCTCGGCTATCTTCTTTATCTTACTCTCGGCTCTATTCCGGCAGGCATAATAGGGCTTTTCTTTGAGAGTAAGGTTGAGGAAGCCTTTTCTTCGCTTCTTCTTATAGGAATTCTGCTCATCATCAATGGTTTTGTAATCCTCAGTTCCTACTGGGCGGCAAACAGGAAAAGACCCGTAAACTGGCTGGATTCAATACTTATCGGGGTTGCTCAGGCCTGTGCTATTTTTCCGGGAATCTCTCGTTCAGGTTCAACAATAACGACAGGCCTTCACCTCGGTGTTGAACCGCAGGAGGCGTTCACATTCTCGTTTCTCCTTTCGGTGCCTGCAATTTTGGGGGCAGGCCTCTTAGAGATAAGGAAAGTCGGAATTGCAAGCCTTTCTTCCCACTGGCTCGGGGCTCTTGCAGCCTTCATTGTTGGTTACTTTGCGCTGATACTCCTGGATAGGATAATAAAGAGAGGGAAGCTATATATTTTTGCCCCCTATCTTTTTATTCTCGGTTTGCTGATAATTATTTTTGGAGGTTGAAATGAGAAGAATAGCAGTTCTTATGGGAGGCGGGAAGGGCACGAGGTTCTGGCCGATGAGCGTAGAAAAGAGTCCAAAGCAATTTCTGAAGATAACCTCAAGCCGAACAATGCTTCAGGAAAGCGCCGAGAGGATGATTCCTCTTTTAGGGGAGGAAAATATATGGGTTGTGACAGTCAGGGGAATGGAGAAGGAAGTAAAACGTCAACTCCCATTTGTAGAAGGCAGAGTGATAGTGGAACCAGTGGGAAGGAATACTGCTGCTGCAATAATTCTTTCTATGAGAAGACTTGTGGAAGAGTACGGTGACTTTCTCGTGTCCTTCCTTCCTGCAGACCATCATATTAAGGACAAATGGGAATTCCAAAGGGAAATAGATGCTGCTTATACTGCTGCCACTGCTGACATTGTCACTTTTGGCATTCCTCCAAAGAGGCCTGAGGCAGGATACGGATATATAAAGTTCAAAAGAGAGGAAGAAGTTAGATTCAAAGGTGTGGACTTCTACCAGGCCGAAGGATTTGTGGAAAAACCCAACAGGGAAAGGGCAGAAAAAATGCTTCAGGAAGGGAATTATTTATGGAATTCTGGAATCTTCATATGGTATGCTAAGATTTTCTTACAAAGACTTGCTAAATTCTCTCCATTGTTCTATAATTATTATAAAGAACTTGAAAAAGGCAAGGAGGAGGAAGTTTATATGGGTATGGAAGCTCTTCCGATAGATGAAGCTTTTATGGAGAAGCTGCCAAGATTTTTTGTGGCTGAAGCAAATTTTCGCTGGTCAGACCTTGGTTCATGGCATTCACTCTGGGAGGTAATGGACAAGGATGATGCAGGAAACGCAACCAGAGGAGAAGCTTACTTTGTTGATTCGGAGGGAAACCTGGTGGTAACAGATAAGAAAACCATAGTTATTGGGGCTAAAGACCTTGCGATAGTTGATACAGAGAATGGTCTTCTTGTTATGAAAAGAGACTCTTCTGCCTTGCTGAAAAAAATTCTAAAAGAAATGGAGGAAAAGAATGATAAGATGGGATAAATTTACAATAAAAGCTTCTGAATCTCTTCAGGAAGGAAGGAATCTTGCCCTTGGCTATGGGAACCAATATCTCCAACCAGAACATATTTTGGCGGTATTTTTGAAGGATAAAGATTCTGTCGGGAGAAGAGTTCTTGAAAAGATTGGGGTGGATATTGGGACCCTTGCTACGGACATCGAGAGAGAGATAAATAAGTTTCCCAAAGTTCAAGGTTTAAGCGAAGTATACCTTTCAGAAAAGGCAACAAAGGCAATTGAGAATGCCTTTTCCTATGCTGAAAAGTTCAAAGACGAATATATTGCCCAGGAACATATTCTTTTAGGCATAATGTCCGTTGACTGTCCTTCATCCAAGCTCCTTAAGGCGATGGGTGCAACTGAGGATGTTGTTCTTAAAGCGCTTACATCAATAAGGGGCACTCAGAGAGTAACTGACCAGAATCCTGAGGAGAAATATGAAGCACTGAGCCGATTTGGAAGGGACCTCACAGAACTTGCAGCCAAGGGTAAACTTGACCCTGTTATAGGAAGGGATGAGGAGGTAAGGAGGGTTATGCAAATCCTTTCCAGGAGGACGAAGAACAATCCTATCCTTGTTGGTGAACCTGGGGTTGGCAAAACGGCAATAGTTGAGGGACTTGCCCAGAGGATAGTGAACGGCGATGTCCCAGAGGGGCTGAAGAATAAGAAGATTTTTGCTCTTGATATGGGTTCCCTTGTGGCAGGGACAAAATACAGGGGAGAGTTTGAGGACAGGCTCAGGGCAGTTATTAATGAGATTGTAAACTCACAGGGCGGCATAATAATGTTTATAGATGAAATCCACACAGTTGTTGGGGCAGGAGCCGCAGAAGGGGCGGTGGATGCCTCGAACATGCTCAAGCCCGCACTTGCAAGGGGGGAGCTTAGGGCAATAGGAGCGACGACATTAACTGAATACAAAAGGCATATTGAGAAAGATCCTGCCCTCGAGCGCAGGTTTCAGCCCGTTTATGTTAAGGAACCTTCAGTTGAGGAGACAATAGCTATACTGAGGGGACTCAAGGAGAAATATGAAGTTCATCACGGAGTAAGAATTAAGGACACCGCCCTTGTTGCAGCAGCAGTTCTTTCCCACAGGTACATATCTGGAAGATTTCTTCCTGACAAGGCAATTGACCTTGTTGATGAGGCGGCAGCCCAGCTCAGGATAGAGATAGACAGCATGCCGAGAGAAATAGATGAGATAGAAAGGAAGATCATTCAGCTTGAGATAGAAAAGCAGGCCCTTTCAAAAGAGGAGGATTCGGAATCCAGGAAAAGGCTTGCGAAAATAAAAAAGGAGCTTTCGGAGCTTGGGGAAAAGAGCTCGGCACTGAAAGCACAGTGGTTAGCGGAAAAGGAAGTTATTAAAAAATCCAGAGACCTTAAGGAGAAGATAGATGAACTGAAAAGACAGCTTGAGAAGGCACAGAGGGAAGGCAACCTTGAACTTGCGGCGAAAATTCAATACGGGGAGATTCCAACGGTAGAGAAAGAACTTGAAGGGGCTCACGATAAATTAGAAGAGATCCAGAGGGAAAGCGGTCTGTTGAAAGAAGAGGTTGATGAAGAAAGGATAGCTCAGATTGTTTCCCATTGGACTGGTATACCTGTTTCAAAGCTCATGGAAGGTGAGAAAGAAAAACTTATTCATCTTGAGGAAAGGTTACGCCGCAGGGTTGTTGGCCAGGCCCAAGCGCTTGAAGCAGTCTCCAATGCCATAAGAAGGGCAAGAGCTGGTCTTCAGGACCCGAACCGTCCGATAGGTTCCTTTGTTTTTCTTGGGCCAACAGGGGTTGGAAAAACAGAACTTGCAAAGGCTCTTGCTGAAGAGCTTTTTGATGATGAAAGAGCCATGGTTCGCCTTGATATGTCAGAATACATGGAAGCCTATTCTGTTTCAAAGCTAATAGGTTCCCCTCCTGGATATATTGGCTACGAAGAGGGAGGACAACTTACAGAAGCAGTAAAGCGCCGACCCTACACGATAGTTCTATTTGATGAGATAGAAAAGGCTCATTCTGATATTTTTAACATCCTTCTTCAGATACTTGACGATGGGAGGCTCACGGATAACAAAGGCAGGACAGTGGATTTCAGAAACACAGTGATAATAATGACCTCAAATATAGGTTCAAGCATTATACAGAATTTGATTGGGGATGAGAAGAAAATGAGGAATGAAATTATGGGTCTTTTAAGAAACAGCCTTAAGCCTGAATTTCTCAACCGCATAGATGAGATAATAATCTTCAAACCACTGAGCAGAGAGGTGATTTATCAGATTATAGATATCCAGATGGAAAGGCTCGAGAAACTTCTTGAGGCTAAGAGGATAAGTATAGAGCTTACAGAGGGAATGAAAAAATTCCTGCTTGAGAAGGGATATGATCCGGTATTTGGTGCAAGGCCGCTGAAGAGAGCAATTCAACGATACATTCAGGATCCCCTCGCAGTTGAAATACTTGAGGGAAGGGTGAAAGAGGGAGATAGGATAATAGCAGATATACAGGATGGAAAGCCCATATTCTCCCCGCAAAGCTAAGCTTTACTCTACAAACAAATTGTTTAGAATAGAAATACACAATGTGATATAATAAAATAAGGAGGTAGAAATGAAGAAGAGATATTTATTAATCGCTTTGATTGTGGTTATGGTCCTTTTCTTTTTCCCTTCTTGCTCCATTTTCCCCAGCAAAGGTAATGTGAAGGTATTCATTAAAGATACTCCTATAGATATAACCAAGGTAGATAAAATTTTGATTACTATTTCTTCTGTAGAAGCACATAAGACAGGTGAATCATGGCAAACAATATTTAATGGGGAATTAACCATTGACTTAAAGGTCTTGATTAACAATCCTACACTTATTTCTGATGTGGATTTAAAAGCAGGAAAATACACAGAGCTAAGGCTTGTAGTTAAAAGCGGAGAGATTGTAATTGGGGGGAATACTTACGAGCTTCAGGTACCAAGTGGGGAAGCGAAGATCCCATGTGTTTTTGATGTCAAAGAAGCTGCTACGGTTTCAATCACCCTTGATTTTGAAGCAGAAAATTCCATCGAGGTAATTCAGGCTGGAGGTTCAGAAAAATATATCTTAAGGCCTGTCATTAAAGTGGAATCCATAACATATCAGTGAAGATTTAGAAATACCAAATCCTCGAGCCTGCCCAGAAATATTAATTAAAAAGTGAAATTATTTTATCAGAGAGGAATTTTTCAAGGGAGGGTTTTATCCCTCCCTTTTACGTTTATTTAACAGGAGGTTTGGGTCTTGAAGGAAGCTTTGGAGGGTGCTTTTTTATCTTCTTCATCAATATTTCCACTGCCTTCTCCAACTGTGGGTCTCTTCCTTTAATAACCGAGCCAGGGTCATTGTCAACCACTATGTCAGGGTCAGCACCGTGGTTTTCTATTATCCATTTACCCTTTAGACCATAGGTGGCGAATTCAGGGGTAGTTATGTATCCACCGTCAAGGAGATGCCTGTATCCCCTTATTCCCACAACTCCTCCCCAGCTTCTTGTTCCTATCAGTGTCCCTAACTTGTAATATTTGAAGAAGTAGGGGAATATGTCTCCGTCAGAGGCCGAATAGTGATTTACAAGGCAGGCCATATATCCATGGAAAACAGAATCGGGATATGTTCCTGGCTCTGCATTTCTTGGGGCTTCCATTGCGGCAAGGAGCCTGCGAAGTCTCTCAAGTATCATCTGGGAAACGAATCCTCCACCGTTGAATCTGACATCTATTATGAGTCCCTGCTTGTTTATCTGGGCATAATATCTCTTTACGAATTCGTTGAGCCCATCAAGGCTCATATCTGGTATATGGAGGTATCCAATTTTCCCACCTGAGAGTTTTTCCACTTTTCTCTTGTTGTTGAGGACCCAGTTGTAGTATCTGAGGCTCATATCATTTGCAATTGGAATTATATTTATTTCCCATGCGCCTTGCTTTGTTGGTTTAGAGTTTACAAGGAGTTTTGTGAGCTTTCCTGCCCTTTCCTGAAGGAGAGAATAAGGATTTGTTGGGAAGCGGAGCTGCTTTCCTTCAATAGCAATTATATAATCCCCCTCTTTTACCTTCACTCCAGGTTCCCTAAGAGGACTTCTGTATTTCCTTTCCCAGTTTGCTCCCTCAAGAATTTTCTTAAGCCTGTAGTATCCTGTTGCTTTGTCGGGCTCAAGGTCTGCCCCTAAATGACCTACATTTGTGTGCTTGAATTTTGGATAATCTCCTCCTCCAACATAGGTGTGTGAGCATGAGAGTTCCCCAATCATCTCACCGATTATGTAATTAAGATCGAACCTATGGGAAATGTAAGGGATAAGGCTTCCCCATCTCTTTATCATACCTTTCCAATTTACACCGTGCATGTTCGGAGCATAGAAGAAATCCCTCTCAAGGGACCAAGCCTCCATGAACATTTCCTTCCATTCTGCTAAGGGGTCAACGTAGGATTCCATATTTGAAAGATTCACCTTGCCCTGTCCTATCTTTGCATTCGTTGTGCTTGACGGGATTATCCCGACAGTATTTCCTGAGCGGTAAATTATGTTTTTCCCATCTGCCGAGAGCGAAACTCCCTGAATTCCCGAGATAACCCTTACAGGCTTCTTCTTTGTAAGGTCATAAGCCATAAGGACAGCTCCTATGGGACCTTCTTCTTCTCCTCCCATTGCTTCAGTTGGAACCTCTGCATAGAATATTCTGGTTTCATTTGCCATTATCCCGGAAAGGTTTCCAGGCTTCATCTTTAGAGCAACTATCCTTGAAGAAATTCCCTTCAGCTCTATAGAAAATTTTTCCTCCTTCTTTTCTCCTTTCTTTTTCTCTTTTATCTTAACTTTGTCATTCTGGGGTTCCATTGGATTTTTGATACCGGAGCGGAGAAGAACTGCGTATATCCTGTCCATATTGTTGTAGGTATAGCTCATCTCAAAATGCCCGAGGGTTGGCTGGTAATCCCTTGAGGAAGTGAAATATAGATATCTTCCCTTGGGGTCAAAGTATGGATTCCTGTCATCGGTCATCTTGGATGTTACTCTATAGATTTTCTTGTCCTTGAGGGAATAGAGGAATATGGAACTTAGCCTGTTTTCTTCGGGTTTTGAATAGGAAAGCCAGCTGCTATCAGGCGACCAGGCATAGCTCCTTATTTCCCATATCTTTGCCTTGTCCACGAGAACTGGCTTTTTCTCTTTTATGTCAACATACCATAATTTAAGGTTTTTGTCTGACCATGCTATCTTCTTGCTGTCAGGTGACCAGATGAGCTGATATTTATAGACATTTTCTCCATCAGTTATCTTGATTGGTTTTCCTCCATCCTTTGAGATTATATATATTCCTTGATTCCCATTCTTTTCCGAGATGTAAGCTATCCATTTCCCATCGGGAGACCATGTTGCATATTTTTCCCTTGAGTTTGAGGAATTTGTAAGGTTGACAGTATCACCTTTTTTCTTAGGGACTGAGAAGATGTCACCTCTTGCAACAATTACTGCTCTGTTTCCGTGGGGAGATATATCAACTTCCTCCAGATTTTTGCTCACATTTATCCAGTGGGGCCTTGCCCAGACCCTGTCAGTTGGTATATTAACCTTTATTTCTCTGACCTTTCCGTTTTCAATGTTGTAAACAAAAAGCCTTCCCCCTTTTTCAAAGACTATCTTTCCATCACCAAGGGAAGGCCAGTTGATATCATAATCCTGGAAATTTGTTGCCTGAACAATCTTTCCTGTTTTAAGATCATAGTAAAAGAGATTAAGAATTTCTCTTCCGTCACTTTTCCTTTTACTTCTGTCTGAGAGAAAGAATATCTTATCCTTCCACCACATAGGAAATCTGTCAGAACCGACATAATTTGTTATTCTCTGAAGCTTATAATTATTAAGGTTATAAATCCATATATCCTGAGCCATTCCTCCTTTGTATCTCTTCCACGTTCTGAAGTCCCTGAAAATTCTGTTGAGGGCTATCTTTTTGCCGTCGGGCGAGTAAGATGCGAAGCCTCCATAAGGGAGGGGAAGGGATTCTGGAAGGGCTCCGTTAAGACCAACTGTGTAAAGTTTCCCGAACCACGTATCAACTACTTTGAACCTTGAGCGGAAGAGAACCCTTTTGCCATCAGGAGTCCATCCCATCACAAGGTTATCCGGACCAAATCTTTCAGGTGTTTTTATCTCACCGTGGTAGGTAAGCCTCCTTGGAGTTCCTCCTTCTGAGGGCATTATGTAAACTTCAAAATGTCCGTCATACTGACCAGTAAATGCTATATATTTACCGTCAGGAGAAAACCTTGGGAAAAGCTCAAGTCCTGGATGGGCTGTAAGTCTCCTGGCTGTTCCCCCATTTTCCCCCACAATCCAGATATCCCCACCATAGGTAAAAGCGATCTTACCATGAGTTATGGTAGGAAATCTCATTACTCTTCCTTCTATTGCAAAGAGGGAAAGAGCTGAAAGGAAAACTGCTACAAAAATAACTATGATTTTTTTCATGAAACCCTCCTTGAATTTTTTTATTAATATTTTACGAAAGAATGGAGAAATTATTCCTTTTAAATTCGGTCCACAATCGAGGTAGAAATTCATCCCATAAGTTCAATAGAAGTGTAATACTTTATTTCCTCTGCTTTAAATATCTCCTCCGCCTCCGGGTGAATTGAGTGAGCAATGACTATAGCAAAGAGCTCCTTCTTCATCATTTTTCTCATCTTTTTTATCTTTTTTAGAAACTCTTTCGCTGCCTTTTGCCCAAATTGTGCCTTGCTCTCCCCTATTATAAGAAGTTCCTCATTTCCACGGTGACACTCACCGTATATGTTTATCTCCTCCCATTTGTATTTACCCTCTCTTAAGGGGAGCTTTATCCATTTCCTTGTAAGCTTGCCGCAGACTAACCCCTCCTCAGAAAGAAGCCCAGGAAGAGCCCTTATCGTCTCGTTCTCAAGAGTGTAGCCAATGGTGTGACTTAGACCACCTACCTGGGAGGAAAGCTCATCAAACTTCCTGTCAAGGTCCTTCACTTTCATTGTAAGCATTCTTATCTCTATCTCGGTTTTCTGCTGAGCCTGAGCGAGTGCATCAACTCTTTCGATGAGTTTGTCGAGCCTCTCCTCTGTTCTTTGCTGTGCCTCCTTAAGCTCCCTGAACTCATCCTTTGTTACCTGTTTTGTCTCAAGATATTCTATCTTCTCCGCAAACTGGCGCAGTATCTTTTTAGTGTTCCGATCAATGGAAGTTGCATCAACAAGTGAAACTAATAATCCCATACCTGTATATGATACCTCCTTAAATATGAAAATTCAATTGCCTTTGGAATGAAACTTTTTAAATTATATCTTACTCCTGTGTTAATGTTGACATTCTTAAGGGGAGTTTTATAATTTTTGTGTAGTGGGCGACTAACTCAGCGGTAGAGTGCTACCTTCACACGGTAGTGGTCAGAGGTTCAAGTCCTCTGTCGCCCACCATTCAGGTGGTATGAGAAAAATAATTCTTTCTTTCTTTTTAATTTCTCTGTTGTTTTCGTTTCAGAGATATACCTTGAAGAACGGAGCAGAGGTAATCTATCAGGAAGATCATGATTATCCCCTTGTCTCGGCGGTTATAGCTATAAAGGCAGGATCTTCCTATGAAGCCCAGGGTGAAAAGGGATTAAGCCATTTCTTGGAGCACATGCTCTTTGACGGAACTCTTAGAAGGTCAAGGGAAGAGCTTGAAAACGCTTTTGCCAATATTGGAACATATTACAATGCCTTTACGAGAAAGGACTTTGTTTCCTTTGAATTTTCTTCTCCTCCATCCCAGATAATTCCTGCGATGAGGCTTATTAGTGAAATGATATTCATGAGTTCATTCCCTCCTGCTGAGTTCAAAAAGGAGAAGGGAGTTGTATATCAGGAGATAGTGAAGGATTACCTCAATCCAATGGAGTCCTCAGGCTATAAATTCTATGAGAACTGGCTTGAAGGTACCCCCTACGAGACTCCTGTCCTTGGTTATCCCACTATAGTAAAGAATCTGAAAAGAGAGCGGGTGATGAATTTCTGGAGGAAACTCTATGCGCCTTTTAGAATGAAGCTCGTAATCGTAGGCGATTTTCACTTCAAGAACATAGAGGACGAACTTGAAAGAATATTTTCTGTAAATAGAAAGGAAGCTGAAATTCCTCTTCCAGAGATTAATCCAAAGTGGAATAAGATTGAATTGGCCAATAGTAAGCTTAAAAGAATAGACATTGCTCTTGAGGCAAGTTCTCTTTGTCAAAAGGGTTCTGGAGCGTATGAGATTTTAGCCCCTGTAATTGGAGACAAAATTGCCTTAGGTCTGGGAATGAATAACTATGAATCATATTATGAGAAGCACAGAGGAATTTCCTTTATCCATTTTTACGGGTTCCCTTATAGAGAATTGAACAAGGAGGAAGTGAAAAAATCCATATCACAAGCTCTCAAAAGCTCCATAAATCAGGAGGAGATTGAAAAGGCAAGGAAGGAATACCTGAGCTCAAGAATATTCATAAATGAGAAAAAACTCCAGCTTGCAAGAGAAATTGGCAAGTGGGAGATACTGTGCAGCGAAGAGAGAAGAGAGGCATTTCTCAGGGAGATAAACGCTACTTCGCTGCAGGATGAGGAAAGAGCCCTGAAAGGGATAAAGAAGTATTATGCACTTATCCAGCAGCCTGTTAAGGAGAAGATATTCTCAGAAAAAATTCCCAGAGTTAGTCTCAAAAAGCTTAAAAACGGCCTGAGATATGCGCTTATAGGCTCAGAAGAAGAAATAAAAGCCTATCATATTCTTGTGGAAAGGAGGGCAGAGAAAGAAAGCTTCCCTGGCCAGGCCCATCTTCTTTTCAAAACCCTTGAATTGCAACACAGGGATTTTCTTGAGGAAAGAGGCATAAGCTATCAATTTACTGATAATCCATATTTTCCCTTTGATGATTATTATCTCAGTAAGGATTATTCCTATATGAGGTTTGTGGGAAGAGATGAGAAAGAGATTAGCAGAGCAGTGTGCAGGGTAATGGAGCAACCTTTAAAGGAAAAAGCCTTTAAGGAGGCAAGGAAGAAAATCTTAGGTGAGCTTGAATATTTGAGTAGAAAAAGGAGCTGGGTTGGTGAGGAAAAGATGAGGTTCAGGCTTCTTTCCCCTCCTTTTAATTTTCCCCTTTACGGAAATGCAAAATTGGTGTCTTCTTCCACATTTAAATCTTTAATTTCCTTCAAAAACAGGTATTTCTCCCCTTCAAATATTATATTCACAGGTGTGGGGGGAAAAATTGTTCCAGACTGTTTGAAGAGGTTAAGGAACCAGAAGGGAATTTCAGTACCATTTAGAGATTCTTTAAAACCTTCGGGCAAAATAAGAGGAGGCATATTTGGGCTTGGATGGAAGGTTGCCTGGGATAATGGAAGCTATCCTTCCTATCTTCTTCTTGCTCATATATTGAGGGACAGAATAGTGGAAGTTGTAAGGGAAAGGAAAGGACTCGCCTATTCTGTTTCCTTCTATTTCTATCCCTTTTCAAATCATCAGGGACTTATGGTATTACTTATTCCAACAACAAAAGTAGATGTGCCTGATGTTGAAGAAGCTGCTCAGAAGGTTCTCTCCTCTTTTAATCCCATGAAGCTTGGGAAGGAAGAATTTAAAAGATACAAAATTTCTCTTGCTGCCAGAGTCCTGAGGTATGGGGAAAGAAAGATAAACAGAGCATATTATATGGGATTCTTCATTCACCTTGGATTGGGGCCAGAATATATGTGGAAACTGCCCTCCATCGTTGACTCGCTGAGAGTTGAAGATATTGGGAGAGCCTTTTCGAGTATGGGTTCCCCTGTGAAGATTTCCCTTGCCGGCGAACTGCGATGAAGTTTTTCCGTATAATTTATTGATGAAAATTTCTATAGGAGAAACCCTTAGGCTTGCAACTGGGTCCCTTTTGAGGAACAAGCTTAGGACATTCTTAACTCTTCTGGGAATAATAATTGCAGTCTCCACAATAATAGCAATAATAGGCACAATTCAGGGGCTCAATAACTATGTTGAGAAAAAAATAATCCCTTATGGGACATCGGACTTTACAGTTCAGAGGATGCCTGACATTGTAACCTCATGGAAAAACTACCTGAAGTATTCAAAGAGGAAAAGATTTCCCATGTCTTACTATTTCAGGATCAAACAACTGTGTGTTTCCTGCGAGAAGGTTGGAGCTTCTGATTCTGGTTCTGCTGATGTTAACTATAGAGGGAAAGAACTTGATGATGTGGTTGTTGTGGGTGAGACCGAACTTTCAAGAGAAATAGGAGGCGTAAGAGACCTTTACGATGGGAGACCCATAACAGAGGAAGAGGCAATAACAGGGGCTAAGGTAGCTACGATAGGCTGGTCATTGAAGGAAAACCTCTTCCCAAATGTTGACCCTATAGGGAAATGGCTCAAGATAAAAGGTGTCAGATTTAGAATAATAGGTGTTGAGGCTAAGAGGGGGAAGATTCTTGGCATTTCACTTGACAATTATATTTTTGTCCCATTAAAAAGCTTCTACACTGTATTTAATAAAAGGAAAGATATAGGTATAAAAGTTCACACATCCACTCCTGCGAAGATGGAAGAGGCTACAGAAGAGGTCAGGGGGATATTGCGTTCCCTTAGGCATATTTCTCCAAAGAACCCGGATGACTTTTCATTTACCACATCTGAGTCAATGCTTAAAATTTACAAAAGCCTCACCTCCACTCTTTATATAGCTATGATTATAATTTCCTCAGTTTCCCTTCTTGTTGGGGGGATAGTGGTTATGAACATAATGCTTGTTTCTGTTGCAGAAAGAGTTCCAGAGATAGGAATAAGAAGAGCAGTAGGTGCAAGGAAGACTGACATAATGGGGCAGTTTCTTCTTGAGGCAGTATTCCTTACGAGCATAGGAGGAATTGCGGGTTTTCTCCTTGGATGGTTTCTTGTAGTGTTGATAAACTCTTTCTCCCCGCTTCCTGCGAGGATTGAGCTTTGGTCCTCCCTGCTCGGAATAGGAATTGCAGCTCTTACAGGTTTAATATTTGGCATATGCCCCTCGTCAAAAGCCGCTGCCCTAAGTCCTGTTGAGGCTTTGAGGGGCGAGATGTGAGAAGATTTACCCTTCTATCAGAGCTTCTAAGGGCAGCCTTTTCCTCTTTGATGAGAAACAAAACGAGGGCATTTCTCACAGTCCTTGGGATAATAATAGGGGTTACTACAGTAATTGCCATGGTTGGGGTGACAGAAGGAATAAAAGTGAGCTTTGAGAAGCAAATGGAAATAGTTGGATCCAATCTTATATATATGTCCAAATTTGAACCAGGAATAAGGATGGGGAGATTACCGAAGAAGCTGAGGATGAGAAAGAACCTTACCCTTGAGGACCTTAAGGCAGTTAAGAAGCTGTCTTACCTTGAAGATTCTGCGGCTCAGATAAAAATGTTTGAGCGGAGAATTATTAAATCCAGGTATTCAACTACAAGTGGCGTAATACTAATAGGAACGAGTTCTGATTATCCAGAGGTTGTAAAAGTCAATCTCATGAACGGAAGGTTCTTTACCAAAGGCGAGGAGACCGGGAAAGCAAACGTTGCTATTTTAGGAGCAGATGTTGCGGAAAATCTCTACCCGGGAGTTGACCCTGTTGGCAAACGCCTTCATATTGGGAATACCAGCTACAGGGTCGTCGGGGTCCTGGAGAAATTAGGGAGTTTTTTCGGTCAATCACGGGACAACCTTGTGATAATTCCAATAACGACTCTCTTTAAAAAATATCCAAGTGCCAAGCGAAGAATGTGGGGTGGAATGGTCATTCTTGCAAGGCCCAAAAGCCCTGAGTCTTTGAATATAGCGATGGATGAGATGATAGAAGTGATGAGAATGAGGAGAAAGCTAAAGCCAAAGGATGATAATGACTTTGCAATATATACCCAGGAATATGTTAATAACCTCTTCAATCAGTTAGTCTCAGGAGTGTTCCTTGTGGGAATTCTCATTGCTTCAATATCTCTTCTGGTGGGTGGCATAGGTATTATGAACATAATGCTTGTTTCCCTCAGAGAGAGAACCTCTGAGATCGGTCTAAGGAGGGCAATTGGTGCGAAGAAAAAACATATAATGTTCCAGTTTATCGTGGAAGCTATCACTCTTTCACTCATTGGGGGCCTTTTGGGAATGTTCCTCGGATTTGCCGTTTCGTTTCTTGCAAAGGCATTGGCGCATTTCCCCGCGGCGGTTACACCTTTCGGTGTTATACTCGGCGTCGGGGTTTCTACCTTAGTAGGCCTTTTCTTCGGGATTTATCCAGCTTACAAAGCAGCCAACCAGAATCCAATTGAAGCCCTGAGATACGAGTAAAGTCAGTTAAAAATCATCTCCATGTCTTTAAAGCCTTATAAAAAATTGACATGCATTGTTAATCTGATTAATATAATTAAGGTAATAGAAATTAAAAAAGGAAACTTATGAGAAGAACGATTTTGATTTCTGCTATGTTTGTCCTTTCTTTCCTTTTTACATTTGCTGCTAAACCAAAGAAAGGGAAGCCAGAAAAAGGGGATTTTTTAGCTATTAGCTCTACAGCAGACCATCACAAATTTGAGATTCTGAATAAGAAATTTAAATCTGCACCAGAAGTAACTGAGGCTTGTCTTACGTGTCACACAGAAGCTTCTGCTCAGGTGATGAAGACCATACATTGGAGCTGGACCTGTCCAAATTCATTAGAACATGGAAAAAGACCTCTTGGGAAGGGACATTCCATTAATAATTTCTGTATATCCATTCTTTCCAATGAACCAAGATGCACAAGCTGCCATGCAGGGTATGGATGGAAGGATAAGAATTTTAATTTTAAGAATCCAAAAAATGTAGATTGCCTTGTGTGTCATGATACCACAGGCACATACAAGAAATTTCCTACGGATGCAGGATATCCACCCTACAAAGATAAAGTATTTAAGGGTAAGGTCTTTAAAGCGGTGAACTTAAACTATGTAGCCAAGAATGTGGGGCCTACAAGCCGTAGAAATTGTGGAACCTGCCATTTCTTTGGGGGAGGGGGAAATAATGTGAAACACGGAGACCTTTCATCCTGTTTGTATAATCCTCCCAGATCTCTTGATGTTCATATGGATGCCAATGGTCTCAATTTTTCATGCACAAAATGTCATGAAACCAAGGCACATAAAATTCCCGGGAGATGTTATGAAACCCCAGCAAAAGTTCCTAAGAATTTTGTTTTACCTTCAGGCAAGGGTCCCACCCTTACCTGTGAGTCATGTCATGGCAATTCACCTCATAAAGAGGCCATCCTTAATAATCACACAGACAGGGTTTCCTGTCAGGCTTGCCACATTCCCGCAATTGCCAGGTGTAAGCCCACAGAGCTTTATAGGGACTGGTCACAGGCTGGTAAGCTTGACAAGGATGGGAAACCCTTTGTTAAGGAGTTGAGAAAAACTAAGGAGGGTAGTGTAATTTACAACACTAATGAAGGTCTTGTTATTGAGGCAAAAAATGTTATTCCACACTATATGTGGTACAACGGTGCTATGAAATATGTAAGAGAAGGTGATAAACTGAAAACCGCAGGGACTATTCTTATAAACAAACCTTTAGGAAGTCCAGATGACCCAAAATCGAAAATATACCCTTTTAAAATCCATGGGGGAAAACAACCCTTTGATCCAGTAAATAGAATTTTCATAACTCCAAAGCTTTTTGGTCCTAAGGGTTCAGGAGCTTTCTGGGCAGATTACGATTGGGAAAAGGCTGCAAAAACCGGCATGAAATATGCGGGGCTCCCTTTCAGCGGAAAGGTCTCCTTTGTAGAAACAGATACCTTCTGGCCGATAAATCATGAAGTCGCTCCCAAGGAGAAGGCCCTTTCGTGCGGAGAATGTCATTCAAGGGATGGTAGACTTGCAGGATTAACGGGAATTTATCTACCCGGGAGAGATTCCAACAATCTGCTGGATAAACTTGGATGGCTGCTGGTAATTTTGGCTCTTATTGGAATATTCATCCACAGCTTAGGAAGACTCTTTATTCCCAAGAAGAAATAAGGAGGAGAAAAAATGGGAGAGGAGATGATATATTTATATTCAGGATTTGAAAGATTGTGGCACTGGTTACAGGCAGCTCTGATAATAATGCTCTTGCTGACAGGATTTGAAGTCCATGGTGTTATTACTGTTTTTGGTTTTAAAGGGGCCTATGGATTACATGTAATTTTTGCATGGAGCCTTATAATCCTCACTCTTTTATCCATTTGCTGGCATGTATGGACTGGTAATTGGAAACAATACATTCCTACCTTTAAAAAGGAGAAATTACTTCCGATGATAAGGTTCTATGCATGGGGAATTTTTCGCGGTGAACCACATCCTGAACATAAGACAAGGAAAAATAAACTTAATTCTCTTCAGAGAATAGTGTATTTTGGAATATTGTATCTCCTTCTACCCTTTCAGATAATAACGGGCCTTCTCTATTACTATTTTCCACATTGGAGGGAATGGGGACTTGTAAGCATATTTGGGAAAACTGTTAAGTTAATCGCCTTGCTTCATACTATTGGAGCTTTTCTTTTCCTTGCCTATTTGATCGGCCATGTTTATCTCAGTACTACGGGCAGCACATTTTTCTCCTATATATGGGCTATGATTACTGGCTGGGAGAAGGTCACTGAAGAGAAGTAATGGGCTTTTTTGGACCTTAAATAGACCAGAAGTTTAGAATGTAATATGTTCGTGAGAAACTTAAAGAGGGTGCAGTTTATAGCAGGATTCGTTTTAATTGATTTGATCCTTGACTTCCTTTTGAAAAACACTCCCCATACCTATAAGATAATCGCAGGAATTGTATTGCTTACGATTACATTTTTCATAGTCAAAAAAATCCTTTCAGAGTATCAAACTGCAGGAATAATCTTAGCCGTGTTGGCTTCCATTGTGGCTTATTCGACCTTTCTACATAAGACTAATATTTATTTTACATTTTGGTTTAATGTGCTGTTCGGGTTGCTTTTGGTTTCTATTCTTGCATGTATATTTGCCCTTAAACCAAAATTTAATCTTAGATACATGTCTTTTCTTACATTGCATTTGTCCATACTTATAGTGGCTACAGGTTTTCTCGTAAATGCACTGGGAATGAAGAAGTGTTATTTCCCCTTAGAGAAGGGAAAGCCGACAAACGATTGCCTTGCAATGAAAAACACAGAAGTGACAGAAAAGAAGGTAAATTTTCCTTTTGCAGTTACCCTTCAGGATTTTAAGGTTTTGTATTATGAACAAAGACCAGTTCTTGGGGTCTTTCTAAAGTCAGGGAGAGAATATAGTCTTATAAAGACTTTTCCCCTTGAGATAGGTAAAGAAATATTTGGTTTAAAATTTAAAGGATTTAGCGATGCTGCCATAGAGCTTAGGGTTTTGTGGGGAGAAGGACGGGAGGGAGTATTCCCAATAGGTAGGATAATAATTGGACAGCGAGGAGCTTGGGCCTTTTCTACCGGAGACGAATTTCCAGGACTCATAAGCGTAGCCAACGAACGGGAGAGAAAATTATATCTTCCAATTAAAAGGCAACCGATTTTTGTGGGAAAAGTTTCAGTAGCAATTCCGGAAGATTTCTACCCCAATTTCAAATATGACATAAAGGAAAAGAGGGCCTTTAGTGACGGAAATGAAATGAAGAATCCGGCTGTGAAGCTGAGGATAATAACTCCCAGGGGTGAAAAGGAAACTTTTATTTTTGCAACCGTGAGAAGGGCACTAAAACTAGGCAATTATGTGATTTCATACATCATGGACACAAAAGGCCTTTCTCTTATAGCTCCTTATAAGGTATTTCCGAAGAAAACTAAATTAGAAATATTAAGAGGCATCTTTAAAGAGGATGGAGAAGAGTTCGCTCTGCTACCCAACGATGAGCCATATTTCAACGGGAGATTTGCCTATAGATTACTCACTATTCCTCCCCAGGAAAAAGAATATAAGTCGGTTTTAAAAGTTAATAGCAGAATATTTAGGGTCCGAGTTAACCATCCCTATAAGTATAAAGGATATATGTTTTATCAGAGCAACTATAACCCAGCGAACCCTGACTTTTCAGGGATAATGGTTGTAAAAGAGCCAGGGGAACTGCTCTTATATATCGGCTTTGTCCTTATGTCCATAGGAGCTCTTCTTACAGTAGCCTACAGGAGGAAAGTATGGAGCTAATATACTACAGATTATTGAGTGAGGGTTATATCTACATTATTGCCATTTTTTCTTTCCTTCTGGGAGGACTTTTTTACATTTCTTCCATAGGAAGAAAAAAATTTAAATTTCAGGCAAACATTCTTTTTCTCCTTGGGTTTGCTTTAATTACAGTTTACATATTGAAAGCATGGCTTTCAACAGGTCAACCTCCTTTTAAAACAATGTTTCAATCCCTTGTATTTTTGGTGTGGAACATATCGCTCATATATTTTGTTCTTGAAAAGACCGAAAATCTATATTTTCTCGGAGGATTCGTCAGTTTTTTTAATCTTTTCGTTCTTGTGTTTTCCATGGTATTTACTGATCTTGTGAAGATCAATCTTCCACCGTCGCTTCGCTCTGCCTGGTTTATTCCCCATGTGGTCCTTTATTTTGCAGGATATTCTTTTCTTTTCATAGGTTTTTTAATGAGTGTTCTTTATTTTCCTTTTCCTAAGAGGAGATATCTTGGCGAGGCCCACTGGAGTGGCCAGATGTGGAAGGATTACGATATCTTTTCCTACAGGGCTATACTCTATGGGTTTATGTTCCTTACCTTGGGATTGTCATTGGGAGCTATCTGGGCCAAGGGAGCATGGGGCGCTTTCTGGAGCTGGGACCCCAAGGAGAACTGGGCCCTTATAACATGGTTTGTGTATTTGATATATCTTCACATGAGGTATGTTAAAGGATGGAAAGGAAAGAAATCAGCTATCCTTTCCATAATAGGGTTTGCTGTTATAATTATGACTTATGTTGGTGTTAATTATCTGCCTTCGGCAGAAGGTGCATTGCACGCTTATCAATAAAAGGAGGGATTTATGTATAAAATCATTTTTAATCGTCCCATTGCCTACAAGGTAAAGCACATGAGGGTTAAGGCTCCTTTCGTTGCTTGGAAAAGGAAGCCAGGGAATTTTGTAATAGTCATTTCTGAGGAGAACGGGGAGAGGATCCCACTTACCATTGTAGATTCTAACCCCAACGATGGGACAATTGACCTCATCTATCAGGAAGTTGGAACTTCAACCTACAGGATGGGTAGAAAAAAGGAGGGGGAAGATATTTACAGGATCGTTGGACCCCTTGGAAAGCCCACTCACATTGAGAAATTTGGCACAGTGGTAGCTATAGGCGGTGGGGTTGGAATAGCTCCTCTTTTTCCAATTGCCAAGGGAATGATGGAAGCTGGCAATAGGGTTGTAACAATTCTCGGTGCAAGAACGAAAAAGCTTATCATTCTTGAAAAAGAGATGAGGGACATCAGTGATGACCTCAGAGTGTGGACAGATGATGGAAGCTATGGAAAGAAGGGCCTTGTTACGCATGCTCTTCAGGAACTCATAGAGGAGGGGCTGAGGCCCGATCTTGTAATTGCCATCGGACCAACGATAATGATGAAATTCGTTGCCAAGATGACCAAGGAAAATGGTATTAAAACATTGGTGAGCTTAAATCCAATAATGGTAGATGGGACAGGAATGTGCGGTGCCTGTAGGGTTATAGTGGGGGGTAAGGTTAAATTCGCCTGTGTTGATGGGCCTGAATTTGATGGTCATCTTGTTGATTATGACAACCTTATACTCAGACTGAAAGCTTACAGGGAATACGAGAGAGAAAGCCTTGAAAGATTTGCCAGATTCTATCCTCAATTAAGGAGTTACATTTTTGGAGGTGAAAAATGAAAAAGAGTGCCATACATTTTCCAGAGGACTTGAAGAATAAATTAAGGGGAAGATGGAATGAGGAATGGAGAAAGGAGAATAGAAAGAAGATGAATGTGAAGGAAAGGATGAGCCTTGAAAGAACTCCAATGCTTGAGAACGAACCCATGGAGAGGATAAAAGGTTTTTTTGAGGTAAACAAGGGCTATACACCAGAGATGGCCTTATCAGAAGCCCGCCGCTGTATGGATTGTCCGAATCCGACATGCGTGCTCGGATGCCCTGTTTCCATTGATATTCCAACATTTATAAAGAAGATAGAAATTGGCGATTTTCTTGGAGCAGTTAAGGTTATAAAAGAGACGAATTCACTTCCAGCAGTTTGCGGGAGGGTTTGTCCACAGGAGGACCAGTGCGAGGGAAACTGTATATATACAAAGATGGGCAAGAAGCCAGTTGCTATTGGAAACCTCGAAAGGTTCGTTGCAGATTATGAAAGGACACAGGGTGCAGTAGAAGTTCCTGAGATAAAGATAAAGAAGAATAAGAAAATTGCCATAGTTGGCGCTGGACCCGCAGGACTTACAGCAGCAGGTGAGCTTGCAAAAATGGGATATAAGGTGAAAATATTTGAGGCCCTTCATAAACCAGGAGGAGTTCTTGTATACGGCATCCCCGAGTTTCGGCTTCCCAAGGCAATACTTGAGAAGGAAATAGATTATATGAAGAAAATGGGAGTTGAAATAATCACAGATTTTGTTATCGGAAAGACAGCCACTATAGATGAACTGAGGAAGGAAGGATACGAGGCCTTCTTTATTGGTTCAGGAGCAGGAGCGCCATGGTTTTTGGGTCTTCCCGGGGAGGAACTCAATGGGGTATATTCTGCCAATGAATATCTTACAAGGGTCAATCTCATGAAGGCCTTTAAATTTCCTGAGTTTGATACCCCAATCCCGAGGGGAAAGAGAGTTGCCGTTATAGGCGGAGGAAACACGGCAATGGATTCAGTAAGGACGGCCAAAAGGCTCGGTGCAGAACATGCCATGATACTTTATAGAAGGTCCAGGGTTGAAATGCCAGCAAGAATTGAGGAGGCAAAACATGCGGAGGAAGAAGGAATAGAGTTTAAATTTCTCACAAACCCAAAGAGATTTATCGGAGATGAAGATGGATGGGTAAAGCAGGTTGAATGCATAAGGATGAAACTCGGGGAACCTGATGCAAGTGGAAGGAGAAGACCTATACCCATACCGGGTTCCGAGCACTTGATAGATGTCGATATAGTAATAATAGCAATAGGAACAAAGCCAAATCCGCTCATTCCTAATACTACCCCTGGCCTTGAGCTTGAAAAATGGGGAGAGATAAAAGTTAACTGGGATACCATGAAAACATCAATACCAGATGTTTTTGCAGGCGGTGATATAGCAAGGGGAGGAGCAACAGTGATTCTTGCAATGGGGGATGGGAGAAAAGCAGCCCATGAGATAGATAAATACCTTTCAGGTGAATGATTGCTTATAGCAGGTCTTGACGAAAGCGGTAAGGGAGATTATTTCGGTCCCATTGTTGCAGGTGCCGTTGCTCTTAGCGGCGAAGCTATATCACATCTTGATTCCTTAGGACTGAAGGACAGCAAAAGACACACTAAGGGAAGGATAAAGGAACTTGCAGTGATAATAGAAAAATATCCCCATTCAACTGTTCTAATTTCCCCTGAGAGATATAATTCTCTCTACCTTAAGTTTAAGAACCTTAATATGTTGCTTGGATGGGCGCATTCAAGAGCCTTAGAAAACCTAATTTCATCAAGAAACGATGTAGAAATAGCCATACTGGACAAATTCTCAAAGAGAGGAGAATTTCAGAGATTTCTTAAAAAAAAGAACATAAAAATTGAAATTATAGAGGAGGAAGGAGGAGAAAAATACATACCTGTTGCAGCAGCTTCCGTGCTTTCGAGGTTCAGATTCGTTTCCTGGATGGAAAGGGAGTCTGACAAACTGGGTATAGAGCTTCCCTTAGGATCTTCGTCAGAGAAAATTGAGGAGGTTGCCTGCCAGCTTCTTAAGAAGGGAGGGAAATCTCTTCTTCAGAAATATGCGAAGCTTCACTTCAAGATAACCTCAAAACTTGAGTGTTCCTAAGTAAAAAATATAGAATTCATCTATGGGGATTTCCAGAAGGGTTGAGTTCCTTATCCTGATTTTTTTAGTATTTGTATTTTTCCTTGTTCTTGTTCACAGGGCTGTTTTCCTAAGGACCAATGGAGAGATGGTCTATTCCTATGACGATGCTTATATTCATATGGCTCTTTCAAAGAATCTTGCAAAGCACGGTGTCTTTGGCATAACTCCCAGGAAATATACACCTGCTGCATCATCCATTCTCTGGGACCTTTTGCTAAGCTTTTCGTTTCTCATCTTTGGCGTGAATACCTGGATACCTCTTATTTTCAACATTGTTCTCTCCATTATTCTCATTTATCTTCTGTGGAAAATCACTTTTAGGTATAATCTTTACATTTCCTTCTTTATAATTACTGTTTTCCTTGCTGTCCTTCCAATTTATCATCTGATTTACTCAGGAATGGAGCACATTCTCCATATCATTGTCGTTCTACTGCTTTCCTTGGAGATCTTGAGTTATCTAAAAACCAGTGTGCTAAAGCCTTCAATATACTGGATTTCCCTTATTGCCGTTGGAGTGAGATATGAAACCTATTTCATCCTCCTACCTTTTCTTTTTGTATTGTTCTTGGAGAGGAAATTTAAAGAAACCTTGATTTTGTTGGGGACATCTTCCGCTGTTCCAGCGGTTTTTGCCGTAGTAAACATTGCCCATGGATGGGGACCTTTCCCCTCTTCTATTTCCATTAAGGGAAATTCCCTTTTTCTTTCTTATCTGTTCAGAGGAAAAATTTACCAAGCTTTTGTTCAATTTCTCAAGGAAACACAGGATAGGTTTTCCATTTATTTTAGCCATTCCCAGTATCAAATTCTCCCCTTTGTGCTGATATTTTTCGCTTTGCTCCTTCTTGCGGCTTTTTCCAGAAGAAGGAAGTCGCTTTTTTACTTACCCGCTGTCGTTCTACTGATTCATGCAACCTTTTCCTATTTTACCAATCCCCCCAGATATCAAAGTTATCTCTTTGCTATTATTCTTGTGTTTCTCCTTGAGATATTCTCTGAGGAGAAATTTCAAAAGACAGGCTTTGCAGTTTTCCTGGGGTTTCTTTTGTTTTCCTTTGGTGAAATCTTCCTTGCAAACTTCATGGTTCCCATCGCCTGTTCCAACATTTACTCCCAGCATATACAGATGGCGAGGTTTATAGGGATGTTTTATCCCGAAGGGAAAGTGGTTATCAATGATATAGGGGCTGTGTCCTTCTATAATGACCACATTAAAATTGTTGATTTTGGAGGGCTTGCGGATGGGGAGGTTTACAGGATAAGAAAAGCTCCCATACCTCCTAAGAAAAAGGTCGCTCTTTTGAAAAATTATTTAGCAAATAGTCATGCAGACCTTGCTATCGTTTACAAAAAATCTATAGGAAAAGCTCTCCCAAAGCAGTGGGAAGAGATAGGGGAATGGACAATTTCCCAAAGTGCTGTTGTGCCGTTTTTGAAATATACTTTTTATAAAATTAGTGATCCCTTGCTTGAGGAGAAACTCAGAATATATTCAACTTTCTTACCCGATGTTTACGAAGAAGGAAAATACAAAGAGGAGGGGAAAAATTTCCTGAACCTTGGCAATTTTTACCTATATGACTTCAAGGAAACCCAGGCATTTCCTCCCCGTTCTTCCCGTTCTTTTTCCTTTACTCTTCCCCCTGGTAATTACAGGTTCTTCCTGAAAGTTAGGGGAAAGGGAACGGCTGTATTGCTGGTCCTGGGAGGTAAAGTATACAGGTTTTATCCTTACAAGGTTACCTGGTACCCTTGTTTAGGGAAATTTCAGTGGGAGGGAGGGAAGGTTTCAGGAAAGATCATAAATTTGTCCGATTCGCTTTTCCTTCTTGCCCAGAAAGTTTTATTCGTCAAGACACCTTGAGAATATTCTATCTATGTGCCTGAAGTAATAATTTAGAGAAAAAAATTCTTCGGTGTTTTCTATTTCATTTTTCAATCCTTCCCTGATGATCTCCCTGAAATCCCTCTCCTCATTCATTGCCTTCATTGTAAGAGATTGGACTTTTCTATATGCTTCGTTCCTGCTCCAACCTCTTTTAACGAGAGCCAATAGTACCCTCTGTGAAAGGAAAAGGCCGTAGTTTCCCCAGATGTTTTTCTTCATCCTTTGAGGATTTATTCTTAAATTTTTAAGGATATTCTCTGCCTCATTCAGGGCAAAATCAAGGATGAGAAAAGAGTCGGGAATTATGATCCTTTCAACAGAAGAGTGCGAAATATCCCTCTCGTGCCACAGAGCATTGTTCTCTAAGGCAGTTATCAAATAGCCCCTGAGCAATCTTGCTATTCCGCATATCCTTTCGCTTCGCACAGGGTTTTTCTTATGAGGCATCGCGGATGAGCCCTTTTGGCCACCTTTAAAAGGTTCTTCCACCTCTGAAACCTCTGTCCTCTGGAGATTGCGAATCTCAAGGGCTATTTTTTCCAATGTAGAGGCAGTAACTACCAATGACCATAAGACTTCGCTGTGACGATCCCTCTGTAAGACCTGTGTGGAGGCCAAAGCTGATTTAAGTCCTAATTTCTCCATAGTGAGTTCCTCCACCTCAGGAGGAAGCTGGGAAAAGGTGCCAACAGCTCCGGAAAGTTTCCCCACAGATATTATTTCCTTTGCCCTCCTAAGCCTGCCTATATTTCTCAGCATTTCCTGGTAATAAACCAGCAGTTTTACACCAAAGGTTATTGGTTCTGCATGAATCCCATGTGTTCTTCCCATCTGAGGAGTAAATTTATACTTTAATGCCAGTTCTTTCAGCACTTCTTTCAGTTTTTCAGCCTTCTCAAGAATTATTTCAAGGCCCCTTTTCATTATCATACAAAGGGCTGTATCCACAACATCGTAAGAGGTCATCCCGAAATGAATATATTTTCCCTCTTTCCCTACCTTTTTTGCCATAACGTCAACGAAAGCGGCAACATCATGATGGGTAATCTTTTCCCTTTTCTCTATCTCACCGATGTCAAAACCTGACTTTTCCCTTATTGCCCTTGCAGCCTCCTTCGGAATAATTCCAAGCTCAGACATTGCTTCTGCAGCTGCTATTTCAACCTCCATCCATCTTTTGAATTTTTCTTCCTCTGACCACAGGGTTTTCATTGGCTCAAGGCTATATCTATCAATCATTTTCCCCTCCAGGCTACTGTAATATATCCAGTATGGGATCTCATTATCTCTTTAGGCCTTGTCCCATAGCTTCTTACTACCATTTCCCTTCTCAGTGTTTCAAAGCTGTTTATTCTCACGAAACCTTCCTCCTGAAGAGTTAATACGGTCTTTTTTACCTGTTCCGTATTAGGTGAAAGTGAGACCCATATTCCTCCTCCTTTTATTGCTTCTCTTCCCTGTTTTACAACTTCCCATGGTTCTGGAAGATCTATAAAAAGGGAATCGAATTTGTGACCTACGAAGCCTTCATAGTAAACATCCCTTTCTATTATCTCGTAATTATCCCATGGCGAGACCTTAAGATTCTCAAGGGCAAGCTCTATGAATTCCTTCCTCTTTTCAAAGGAATAGACCTTTCCCTCTTTCCCCACTGTCATGGAAAGAAGAAGGGTAAAAGAGCCTGAGCCTGTCCCTGCTTCGCCCACAATTGATCCGCTCCTCACCCCTGCCTCAAGAAGCATTATTCCTGCATCCTTTGGATATGTTATTGTAGTTTTTCTCTTTACTCCCTTCATTAAGTCAGAGATGGATGGTCTGAGAACCAAGAACTCTTTTCCTGTTGAAGAATTCAGGATATTCCCGAATTCAAGCTCGTCGGGAAGTGTTATTTTCCCAAGGTGAGTGTGAATCTTTTTTCCCGGCTCAAAGGATGTCAGGAATTTTTTGCCGCTGTAAAGAAGTATTTTATTTCCTATCTTCATGGTTAAATCTTAACATTACAGAGGTTTTTTTGAAATTTCTTACCATTTTTGATAAATTACTTTTATGAAAAGAGTGATATTGTATCTTTTTCTGGCCTCAGTTTTATTATTTCTGGTTCTTTTCTTACTGAGCAGGGGAAAAAGAAACAATGAACAACAGTTAATAACCAAGCCGAAGCTCCTTTCCTCAAATGGGGAGGTTCTTGTGAAAAGCGAAAACAGGAAAATACTGGTAAAGACAGGTTCCGGTGATGTTGAGATCCTGAAAAATGGTTCATATTTCCTCATTCATGACAATACAGATGTGAATTTTCTGGTAGAAGGGGTTAAATTTGAGAAAGGGAGGATTGAGTATAAAGGGAAGTCTATAATAAAAACAGGCTTTGGAACATTGAGTTTTGCTGGTGAGGGTTTTGTTTTTGATAAAGGGGTATGTGTTTTAAAAGGAGAAGCTGAGGTAGGGAGGATTTCTCTTAGAGAAGGGGAATGTTTTTCAGCAGGGGAAAAAATGAAGGTATCAATTTCAAAGCCAGATTTTTCTGTTTCGAATGGGCATTTGACTGTGAATAGTTCAGGAAATTTTTCCGTTGAGATCTCAAGAAATCCCCTATTTTCAGAAAATTTCTTTACCGGGGAAATTAACGGGTTCAAGAAATTTGTGCTAAAAAACGGTGTTTACTACTTGAGGAAATGTTTATATTTCCCCTTATATGTATGTTCAGAGCCAGAGGTTTTTAAGGTAAAGGACCTTAAAAAAGAGCTGGCGAAAATAGATGAGACTCCTCCATTCCTTGATGTTACCATCACTCCCAAGGGCAGAGTTGTTATAATAACAGGGAAAACAGAGATAGGGGTTAAGATATATGTAAATGGAAAGCTTGTAAGGGCGGATAGCTATGGGAATTTTTATTCTACCCTTTATTATAATAAATCTGGGGTAAAAACCGTTGTGATTGAAGCAGTGGATTCAGCAGGAAACATGACGAAGAAACAGAAAGAAGTGGTAATATATGGGGACTAAAATGGGATTTTTTGATTTCCTAAAGGGCGCAGACCTCGCAATTGACCTTGGAACAGCAAATACTCTTATTTATATGAAAGGCAAGGGGATTGTTTTAAGGGAGCCTTCTATAGTTGCAATGGACAAGGGCAGTGGGAAGGTTCTGGCCACAGGGAATGAAGCCAAAAGAATGCTGGGGAAGACCCCGGAAAAAATGTCTGCTATTATGCCTTTGAGAGATGGAGTGATTGCCGATTTTGAGGCAGCCGAGAAAATGCTTGAGATCTTTCTGAGAAAAGCTTTGAGAAATAGCACATGGGTTAGGCCCAGAGTTGTGATAGGCATTCCTTCCGGGATAACCCAGGTGGAAAGAAGAGCGGTAAGAGATGTAGCTTTAAGAGTAAGATCAAGGGAAGTTTACATGGTTGAGCAATCCATGGCTGCTGCTGTAGGAGCGGGCCTTCCCGTTGAAGAACCGACTGGGAGCATGATTGCTGATATAGGAGGTGGCACAACTGATGTGGCAGTTATCTCCTTAGCAGGGATTGTAAGGAGTAAGACGATAAGGATAGCCGGCAATGAGATGGATGAGGGAATAAAAAGCTATATGAAAAACAGGTTTAATCTCCTTATAGGAGAAAGGAGCGCAGAACACATAAAAATAGATATTGGTTCTGCATATTTAACTGAAGATTCAAGAGAAATGGATATGAAGGGAAGAGATCTAAAGAAAGGGCTCCCAAAGAATGTAACTATAAGTGAAAAAGATGTAAAGGAAGCCCTTGAGCCAGTTGTAAGGTTAATAATAGATGCAATAAAAGATACCCTTGAGGAAACTCCACCAGAGCTTTCAGCCGATATTTTGGAAAGGGGAATAACTCTTACAGGAGGAGGTTCTCTTCTTAAAAACCTTGACAAAAGAGTAAGCGAGGAAATCGGGCTTCCGGTTACCATTGCAAGAGACCCACTTTCAAGCGTGGTTATTGGAGCTGGAAATATTCTGGAGAATTTGGATCTATTGAAAAAGCTATCTGTGGGTTAAAAAATTGCATGGCAGCTACAGAAGCTATTTTTTCCTAATAATCTTTAACTTTTTGTTAATCATCGCAAACAGATCTTCCTCAAATTTTATCAGTGATTCGTTGGCGTCAGGTATAGTTTTTTTTCGCTCGGTAAACTCAGCAATTTCTAATTTTCAGGAGGGCATTTCTCATAGGATAAAAGTTCTGGGGAAAGCTTCGGAAGCGATAAAAGAAGAGAAAAATTTGAAGAGGAAATTCCTTCGCCTCAGGATGGAAAATCTAAGATTAAGGGAGGAACTTGAGCACTTTAAGATTTTTGAAAAATTTCCACCTTTAAGGTTTAAAATGATAGTGGCTAAGACAGTATTTCTTACCCCAGAAAATTCAAGGCTCAAATTCTATATTGATAGGGGAAAAAGAGATGGAGTAAGGGAATACCTCCCTGTTATCGACATGGAAGGGAACCTTATTGGGAAAACTGTTGAGCCCATAACCTATTCAAGTTCTGCGGTAGAACCCATAACGAATCCTTATTCCTCAATAGGAGCGGAGATAAAGGAAGGTGCAGGGGTACTGAGGGGAACAGGGGAAAAGCTCCTATTCCTTGACTATATTTATATAACCCAATATCCGAAAAAGGGGGAGGAGGTTCTTACCTCAGGTCTTGATGGAATATTTCCTGAAGGGGTCAAGATAGGAAAGATAGGGAGAGTAAGAAGAGGGAAATACATTTTCCTGAAAATAGAAGTAAATCCTTATTTCAACTTCAGGAATCTAAAATATGTGGGAATTATCCTGAGATGGTAGCCCTGAGGATAGCTTTCCTGATTTTCCTTGCCTTTATTTATCAATCTTCTTTTTTGGGTTACATTCTTCCCGTAGATCTTTTAGCAATGATTACTTTCTTCTATGCGGGAAAGAAGGAAGGACCATTTGTGGCAACAGCTGCAGGCTTGAGCGAAGATATGCTCCTCTCGGTTCCCCTGGGGACCTATGGTTTTTCAATGACCTTAGCCTCTCTCTTGATAGTGAAAATATGGGAAAATTTCACTCCAAAAGGGAAGTCCCTTTTCCTTTTTTTATTTTTATTTTTGATTTTTAAGGATTTTCTTGCGTTCTTGGTGCTTAAGATTTTTTCTTATCCAGGAAAATTCTCCTTTTTCGCTGATTTGGTGACATTGATTTTCTATATACCTGTGTATTTGAGATATGAAAGAGAGAGTTGAAAAATTAAGGGGAAAATCACGCCTCCTCTCAGAATTGATACTGGCTTTTTTCGCGTTGGTAGTTCTCAGATGTTTCCAGCTCCAGATAATAAAAGGAGGACTCTATTCAGAACTTGCCAGGAGGAACTCTATATTTAGAATAGAACTCAAAGCTCCAAGGGGAAGAATATACGACAGGGAAGGAAGGATTATAGCTGAGACGAGAGCTTCATTCTCCTTAGCCATAATAAGAGCCTTTTCAAGGTCTCCCACGGAAACGCTTTCCGAGGTAAGTAAAGTTATAAATATACCGACCTCTATTCTCCTTGAGAGATTTCATTCCCAGAAGAATTATCCTAAGAGAAAACCTATAGTGATTGCAGAAAATCTCTCAATGAAACAGGTATCTCGCATTGAATTTATAAAGGAGAAATTTCCAGAACTTGTTATTATGGCTGAACCCCTTAGATACTATCCATATCCAGAGATATTATCTCATGTTTTGGGTTATGTGGGTGAGGCAACCAAGAGGGAAATAAAAGAGCTCGGTGTAGAGATGGGGGATTTTGTGGGGAAGAAGGGGCTTGAAAGGGAATATGATAAGGAATTAAGAGGGAAGAAAGGATATAGAATGATGCTGAGAGACAGTCTTGGTAACCCCTTAAAACTTGAAGAGGAAGCCTTTCCAGAGGAAGGAGAGGTAATTAAAACTTCACTTGATTTTAGACTGCAGAGATTTATTTTTAGAAAGATGAAAGGCAAAAAAGGTGGTGTTGTGGTTCTTAACCCGAAAACAGGGGGAGTCTTGGCAATGGTATCGTCTCCCTGTTTCAATTCAAATAAGCTTTCGTCAAGATTCGAGAACAATTACAAGTTAAAAATGATGAATTCTCCACAGGAACCTTTGTATACAAGAACCATTCAGGGGACATACCCAATAGGTTCCGTTTTTAAAATAGCAGTGGCTATAGCTGCTTTAAAGAAAGGGATAATCAAACCTGAGGACAGAATATTTTGTCCTGGTTTTTTTTATTTTGGGAATAGAAATTTCAAATGCTGGAGAACCGGAGGCCATGGATGGGTGAATTTGTATTCAGCGATAGAAAAATCCTGCAATGTTTATTTTTATAAAGTTGGAGCAAAACTGGGCATAGAAAAACTTGTGGAAGCAATCTCAAAATTTCCTTTCGGCAGGAAGACCGGCATAGACCTTCCAAATGAGAAATCAGGTATACTACCAAGCCCGCAATGGAAGGAAAAAACTCTTGGTATTCCCTGGTTTCCCGGAGAAACAATTTCTCTCTCCATCGGACAGGGATATTTGACAGCCACTCCCCTTCAAATTGCTCTGTTTGGCGCAGCCATAGCCAATAGAGGATGGTATCCTCAACCTCATTTCCTTATTTCCCATGGGGGGAAAGGTTGGAAAGGAAAGGTTAATAATACAGGAGTGGATAAATGGATATTTGAAGCGGTTCTTAAAGGAATGAGAAGAGTGGTGGAAAAAGGCACAGGAAAAGCTGCAAGGGTTGCTGGGGTTGAGATATGTGGTAAGACTGGAACAGCTCAGATAGTTGCCCTTGAAAAAACGAGGGAAGTAAAGTCACATTCTATCTTTCTTGGCATAGCTCCCTGTAAAGATCCTCAGGTAGTGATTTCAGTATTAATTGAAAGGTCTGGTGAAGGTGGAGAAATAGCTGCGCCAATGGCAGGGGATATACTAAGGTATTATTTCAATGAGAAGATTAAGGGAAATTGATTACGGGATTTTGACTTCTTCCATTCTCTTGTCCGTTCTTGGATTGGTGGGAATATGGGGAAGCAAGGGAGGCAATTCACCATACTTTGTAAAACAAATTCTCTGGATAACCCTCTCCCTTATCGTCTTTTTTTTGTTGGTTATAATTGATTACGACAAGCTTATAAATTTGTCTCCGTGGCTCTATGGAGGTCTTATATTGTCGCTCATTCCTCTTCTGAGAGGTGGAGGTGTATCGAGCTGGTTCAAGATAGGAGGAGTTTGGTTTCAACCATCGGAGCTTGGGAAGATAATTCTTCCACTTTTTCTCACAAAAATAATGACCAAAAAAGCTCCCTCTCCTTTATCCTTCCCCTGGCTTGTAAAGATTTCAGCAATAGCAGGTGTTCCTATTATTCTTATCTCCTTCCAGCCAGACCTTGGCACTGCCTTTATCTATTTATCTTTCATCCTGAGTGCCATCATTGTTTTCGGTATGAAAAAAGTTCATGTAAAAGCAGCCCTGGCACTGTCCATACTAATTTTTATCTTTTCATGGTTCTTTCTTCTCAAGGGATATCAGAAGGATAGAATAATCTCCTTTCTGAACCCTTCTGAGGATACCAGGGGGAGGTCATTCCAGATCTATCAATCAAAGGTGTCCATTGGTTCGGGGAAATTCTTTGGCAAGGGATTGAAAGAAATCTCCCAGGCCAAACTCAAATTTCTTCCTGCGGCTCACACTGATTTCATCTTTTCCGTTATAGCTGAAAGTTTCGGATTCTTAGGGGTGATTGTAGTATTCCTCCTGTATGCTGTTCTATTTCTCAGGATATTTAAAATAGGGGCAATACTCGATGAGGAAAGGGCAATAATTCTGCTCTATCTCACAGCGGGCTGGTTGGCTTTTCAGGTTGTTTTTAATCTTCTTATAGCAGTCGGGCTGTTTCCGGTTACAGGCTTTCCCCTTCCATTTATGAGCTACGGAGGTTCTGACCTTTTATCATCTTATGCCTCGCTTGGAGTGGTAAACAGCATATTGGCTTGGAGATGGAAATAAAGGAGCTTCTTGAGAGGGTGAGAAAGCCCTCAAGGTATCTGGGCGGAGAATACGGCTCCATAGTAAAAAAGGATGCTGAAGTAAAGATAGCCCTTGCATACCCTGACCTTTATGAAATTGGGATGAGCTATATTGGACTTAAGATTCTTTATTTCCTTATAAACTCCTTCCCCTATGCCTCTGCTGAGAGAGTTTTTATGCCGCGTCCTGACATGATAGAGGAATTAATCAAAAGGGATATCTCTTTATTCTCCTTGGAAACGAAAACCCCTATAGGGAAATTTGACATTTTTTCTTTTTCGCTCCTCTATGAACTTAACTATACAAATGTTCTCTGGATGCTCAAGCTCTCCAAAATACCCCTTTTAAGGAGGGAAAGAGAGGAAGATAACCCGATCGTAGGGGCTGGCGGACCAAATGTTTCAAACCCCGAGCCATTGACTGATTTTGTTGATTTTTTCTACCTTGGTGATGGGGAGCCATTTTTCTCTGAGACAATTCCAATTTTCAGGGAAATAAAGGGAAGAGAAGAGAGACTTGAAGCTCTGCGGCAGGTTGAAGGGGTTTACATTCCTGATGAAGGAAAAAGGAAACTCCATCACCACGGCCATTATTATATTGAAGGAGTTAGAGTAAAAAAAAGGATTGCACCAGATCTCGATGAATTTCCATTTCCAGAGGAAGCTGTGCTTTCCCATGCAGAATCTGTTTTTGACAGGCTATCCTGGGAAATTGCAAGGGGGTGTCCCCAAAAATGCAGATTCTGCCAGGCAACTCAGTTCTATTCCCCTTTCAGGGCAAGAAATATAAGCAAAATAGCAAATTCCCTGGTAAGGAGCCTTAAAAATACTGGTTACGAGGAGGTCAGCTTTTCATCACTTTCAACTGCTGATTTTCCGGGTTTCCACAACCTTCTTTTAAAACTTTATCCAGAGTTTAAAAAATGGAGTATATCGGTTTCTCTTCCTTCTCTCAGGCCTAAAATATTGAGGAGGGATGATGTAGCTTCTATAATAGCGGCGCTAAGGAAAACGAGCTTCACAATTGTCCCTGAGGCAGGAACAGAAAGACTGCGGGCTGTAATAAACAAGGATGTTAGCGAAAATGGGATAATGAAGGCATCAGAGACAGCCTTTAGCCTTGGGTGGAGGAGACTTAAGCTGTATTTTATGATAGGCCTTCCAACAGAAAGGGAAGAGGATATAAGAGGAATAGCTGAGCTTTTATTCAGAGTGTCCGACCTTGGAAGGAAGATCTTAGGGAGCGCACCCCATCTTTCAGTCTCTGTTTCCAACTTTGTGCCGATGCCCTGGACCCCATTCCAGTGGCTTGGATTTGAAAACAGAGAAAGACTGAGGAAAAAGCAAAGTTTTTTGTTGAACCTCATAAAAAGGAGAAAAAATATAAGGATTTCGTTTCACAAAAAGGAACAGAGTTTTCTTGAGGCCTTTCTTTCAAGGGCCGATTTCAGGGCTGGAGAAGTTATAAGGAAAGTTTTTGAAAAGGGCGGAGCCCTTGAGGCTTGGACTGATAATTTTGATTTTAGTTTGTGGGAAGAGGCATTTTCAGAGATAGGTTTAGAGCCCAAAATTTTCACAGACCCCTTTCCTCTTAATGCTCCTCTTCCCTGGGAGCATATGGAGCTCGGTCCAAGGAAGAATTACCTTAAGGAAGAGCTTGAAAAGGCATTCAGGGAGGAGAGGACCCCTTCATGCCTGGAACTTCTCTGCGGAAGATGCAAGGGATGCGATTTTTGGAAAATTGCAGTTAAGAAATTTCCTACGAAGGTTAAGCTTGAAGAAAGACTCTCAGTGAGGGAAGAAAAGGGAAGATTCCTTTACCTTTTAACTTATAAAAAAATGGGGAATGCAACTTTCCTTACTCAGACTGACCTATTAAAAACAATGGAAAGAATATTCAGGAGGACTGGTTCCCCATTGTCCTTCACGCAAGGTTTTCATCCTAAGCCAAGGATAAGCCTTCCTCCTGCGCTTCCTGTAGGAGTTGAAGGAGAAAAGGAAATGGCAGAAGTTGAATTTACAGATAAAATTTTCTCTGAAGAATTAAGCAAATGGAACAAGGAGTCAATAAAAGGTCTTGAATTTTTACACCTCGAGAGGATTGAAGAAAAGATAATTCCTCAGCTTCGCTGGGCATTATATTCATTTCCGTGTGAGGAGAAGGAAAAAATCTCCTCCTTGGGTTTTGAGCTCATAGAGAAAGAAGATGGATGTTACTTTATCCATGACCTCAAGACTCCATCCCCTGCAAAAAGGGCAGGTAAGATGGGACTAAAAATCCTTTTAAAAAGGAGCGCTCTCTTTAAGGAGAAACCATCGTTGACGAAAGCTTAATAGGTAGATATAATTTTTTATTGATATATGGAGGTGATCATGTATAGCAGTGAAGAGCTGATGAAAATTGATGCTGAATATGGAGCGCACAATTATCTTCCCCTTCCAATTGTTATAGAAAGAGGAGAAGGTGTATGGGTATGGGATGTTGAGGGAAGAAAATATATGGATATGCTTTCCTCGTATTCAGCCCTTAATCAGGGCCATCGTCATCCAAAGATAGTAAAGGCTGCAGAAGAACAGCTTAAAAAATTAACCCTGACCTCAAGAGCTTTTTATAACGATAAGCTCCCTCTGTTTTTAAAGAAAGTGGCTGAGATGACAGGAATGGAAATGGTTCTTCCAATGAACACAGGTGCTGAGGCCGTAGAGACTGCCCTTAAGGCTGTGAGGAAATGGGGATATTATGTTAAAGGCGTTGAAAAAGACAGGGCAGAAATCATAGTCGCAGAAAATAACTTTCACGGAAGAACAATAACAATAATATCCTTTACCTCGGAGGAACAATATAAAGATGGATTTGGCCCTTTTACTCCAGGGTTTGTGATGGTTCCCTATGGGAACGCAAAGGCAGTAGAGAAGGCGATAACTCCCAACACTGTGGCTGTTCTTATAGAGCCAATACAGGGTGAAGGGGGAATAATAATTCCTCCTGCCGGTTATCTCAAAAGATTGAGGGAAATAACTGAAAGGGAAAGGGTTCTGTTCATTCTTGATGAGATTCAGTCAGGACTCGGGAGGACAGGCCGCATGTTCGCATGGGAATGGGAAAATGCAAAGCCCGACGGAATAATCCTTGGAAAGGCACTCAGCGGTGGTATCCTTCCTGTATCTGCTTTTGCCTCCTCAAAGGAAGTTCTCGGGGTATTCAATCCAGGGGACCATGGTTCTACCTTTGGAGGGAATCCATTGGGGGCAGTGGTTAGCATCGCAGCTTTAGATGTTCTTGTCGAGGAAAAACTTCCTCAGAGGGCAGAGGAATTGGGAAATTATTTTATGGGCAGATTGAGAGAGCTCAAGAACCCCGATATAGTGGAAGTGAGAGGTAGGGGCCTTTTTATAGGGGTCCAGCTCAAGAAGCCTGCAAGGAAATATGCGGAGAAGCTTATGGATGAGGGCCTTCTCTGCAAAGAAACCCACGAATATGTGATAAGATTTGCCCCACCCCTTGTTATAACAAAGGAGGAGATAGATTGGGCAATGGAGAGAATAAAGAAGGTGCTGAGCTGAACGAATACGACAACTGCTTCGCCTGTGGCCAATCAAACCCAATAGGGCTGAAGCTGAAATTCAGCTTTGATGGTGAATATGCCTTTGCGGATGTGGTATTTCACAAAAATTATGAGGGCTACCCTGATGCAATTCACGGAGGAATTGTAAGCACTGTTCTTGACGAGGCAATGGCAAAGGCAGTCCTTTTCAAAGGGAAGATAGCATACACAGGCGAGATAAAAGTCCGCTTCAGGAAAAAAGCTATTCCAGGAGAAAAATACAGGGTCTATGGGAGACTCATTTCCTCAAGAAGGAATCTTCATGAGCTTGAAGCATTTTTAAAGAGAGGAAATGAAATAGTGGCAGAGGCCCATGCCCGCTTCTTCTCCCCTTAATATCCTTAGGAGATAGTTTTTATTGATTTTTAATCTGCGTGTTCTAATATTTTAATAGGAGGTGAAAGATGAAGAAATTTTTCTCAAAAGGGATGATTTATCCCTTCGTCTTAGTTTTATTAATTTTTACAGGGGGATTTAAAGGTTTTGCCCAGCAGGTCCAGGTAAAGAAATGGGCAGTTGTAATCTCGGCAGGAGCAAACATAAGGACAATGCCCTCAACAAAGGGTGAGATAATCTATGTTGCAAAATTCGGGGAAAAGCTCAAATTAGCAGAGGACCTTGGAGTATGGCTAAAGGTCAAGCTAAAGGATGGACGGACAGGCTTTGTATGGTCAAAACTCGTGAGGGTTGAGATTGAAAAGATAGTAAAAGAGGCACCAACGGCTCAACCAACAACAGTAAAGCCTGTTCAGCCAGCTCAACCAGCAGCAGTAAAGCCAGTTCAACCTGCCCAGCCAACAGCAGTAAAACCCATCGCAGCCCCTCAGGCAGGAACACAGGTAAAAGAGGGGAAAAAGCGCTCAATGACAGCCTTTTATTTTATTGGAGGACTTGCCTTAGCAGGTGGAGCTGCATACTTCCTCTTAAGAAAAGGAGGGCTTCTAAACAAAGGGACAGCAACACTGAGAGTAACATCAAATCCATCTGAGGCAAAAGTATATGTGGACGGGACGGAGAAATGCACAACCCCATGCACAGTGGAAAATGTAGCCCCTGGAAAACACAAGATTAAGGTAGAAAGGGAACTTTACGGAAAATGGGAGCAGGAGATGGAGCTAAAGGGTTATCAGGAATACAATGTAGATGCAACACTTGCCCCATTTAAATACAATTTTGACAGCTGCTTTGGCTCTTATGGAAGCGGAAATGGTCAGTTCGATGGTCCCCGGGATCTTACAATAGATGAAAACGGGAACATATATGTTGCAGATCATAGCAATGGACGAGTCCAGAAATTCACAAGTTCAGGGAATTTCATAAAAGCAGTAACCCTCAGTTTTTACCCAACTGGAATAAGATATTCCCATTACAATAGGAGAATTTATGTAACAGATTTTACCGTTTCTGCAAATTTATACAGCTTTACAAAGGAAATCCTATTTGACTGGAGCAAACCACTGGGGGTTTGGGGACCGGAGAGCATAGGAGTGGATACTTCAGGGAATATTTACATACCAGACGAGGAACACAACAAAATATTAAAATACGACGGTTCAGGAAATTACATAACAGGATGGTCAACAGGAGGGAGCGCTTCCTACTTCCCAAGGGATGCAGAACAGAGCCCGAACGGGGATATATATGTTTCAATAAGAAGCTCAAAAATCGTAATCTATTCCTCCCCAGGTGTAAAGAAGGGTGAGTTCAAGGGAAATCTGCTTGATCCCATGGCAATTGCCTTTGACAGAACAGGGAATGTCTATGTAACTGATTACAGTGTGGGCCAAGTATGTAAATTCCCCCCTGATGGTTCAAATTGGACTTGTTTTGGCACCAGGGGAAGCGGTGATGGACAACTAAGTATTCCATGGGGTTTGGGGGTTTTTGAAAATGGGGATGTGATTGTCTCTGATAATCGGAACAACCGCATTTGCAAGTGGAAAATTACAAGCCAGACAACAGGCACAGCTACTGCAAAGATAACAACATCCCGCAGGAATGGTTCCACCTTTAATAGCAACAGCTTCAGAAGAGGATTCCCTGGCTCAGCAGGCCACAGCGAGAGATTCCATCGTCCAAGGAAAATCAGGAAATAGAAATCGCATCTTCAGAATTTGACTAAACATTGAGCTGACTTTAAGATTTAAATATAGAAATCTATAAGGAGGAAAGATGAGAAAGATTCTGGGTTTGCTTGCAATTTTATTGCTTATCCTATCTTTGAATGCCCCGATATATTCTCAGAATTCCGATGAGGTAGGGGCCTTTTTATAGGGGTCCAGCTCAAGAAGCCTGCAAGGAAATATGCGGAGAAGCTTATGGATGAGGGCCTTCTCTGCAAAGAAACCCACGAATATGTGATAAGATTTGCCCCACCCCTTGTT
>WFSJ01000038.1 GCA_015486055.1 Acidobacteriota bacterium | reverse complement strand
ATATAGAAGGGCCTTTTGTGCTGGCAAGTTTTATATTTTTGATATAAACTTTATTTTCAACAATTTTTAAATTCATTTGCCCCCTGTATAGGTATTTGTAATTGTAAAAGAAGGTGAAAAAGATGGAAATTAAAATTATTATAAACAAATTCCTTTGCCGCAGTCGGGATAGAAGATATATATATAATGCCAGAAAAGCAGCAAAGAATATAAAAATCCAGTAAAAGAAAATTGTGGGCTTCCTATTCATTAAGAGCTCTGATTTCACTATAAAAGGCTTTGTAAAGTAAATAATTTTGGAGGTCAATATTAATGCGTATATATCTGTGAAAATTAGAGCATAAGCGAGCCTGCTATTTTTTCTCTTCATCATAAGGAATAATATGAAGACAAAGGTCTGAATAATAAGAAAGTAAATGCTCGGAGAGAAAGGATAACGAAATTTCCCTGGAATGTTTATAAGAAAAATGCCGATAAATAAAAGGCTTATCATCAAATCCTTTAAGAAAGCAGAATTTTTGAATCTGAGCTGTAAAGAACTCATTGGTGCCATTTTTTGCTTGCTGTAATCCTTCTTCTCTTGTTAAAATCCAGGACTGCCCAGACCTTTGGACCTATATAGATCTTATAACTCATCCTGGCTATTTTATCATAGCCCTCGCTATTTCTAAAGAAGACTACATAACAATTAAGATCCCCAGGCCTTCTGAGTTTGCTTTTACGAATTGCCTTTTGCTATTTTTCTTAGCAGAGGAAAAGCCTCTTCAGGAATTGAAGTTTACCATTGCTTTAACGCCTGCTTTTGAAACGTTTTCCCTTGCTGAAAGAAACATTAGAAGGGCGGGCTGTGTTGAGCTTCCAGTGCTTTTTTAAAACTTCCAAAAGCGGACTGGTATTTACCTCGGTGGTATTACCGGGAAGGGGACCGAAGCGAAAATCAAATGCATTTACCTCCTCCACATAAGGCCTGTATGAGCATTCCCACAGCCAGATAGCGTAGTTTATGCCCATCTTTTCAAATATTCCTGTTTCATCCCCTACGAAATGGGAAACTCCTGGTTCCCACCTCATGGCGCCGAATTCATTGACTCCAACACGAACTCCTTTTGAACTCATGAATTTGTCCGCCGTGGAAAGCAGATTTTCCAGCCAGCTTTTATTGAATGAATCTTTCTTGCCATCCTCATCAATATCAAACTCTCCGGGGTAGGTGTTTTTCAATGGAGGAATCTGATGAGTATACTGAAAGGGTTCATATTGATGGAAGATGTAAACAGTTTTGTCATCTCCTGTTGGTTTGAGATAGGGAAGCCACTCAATAGAACTGTATGCCATTCCACCGATAAGTATAGGGGTGTTTGGATCAACCTTCCTGATGGCAGATGTTATTTTTGGATAGAGCTGATTCCAGTCATAAAGAGTTCCACCATAGGAACCGTAGAATTCCTCAGGGTCCCAGATGTCCAGCGGATTGCTCAGGGGATAGCTCCCAACATCGTTTGAGTTTGGCTCGCACATAAGGTCGTAACCCACCACAATAGGGTTGTTCTTATAATGCTCAGCAGTATAACGCCACATTGCTACCCATGCGTCCTGGGCCTTTTTGTCTCCCCATATCCGATTATTATAATAACTTGGGTCAAACCATCCATCTTCAGGGTCGCTAACGGTATCTTCCCCCCAGAATGCCCAGAACTCGCTCCGTCCTGGTCCCGTGCGAAAGGTAATTACAGCGAACATATCTGCCTTTGCAATCATATTCAGGAGCTTATCTAAGTTGTTCTGAACCTTTGGGTCAAGCTTGTAGGGGGGTCTTTCTGTAAAAAGGCCAGGATGGGAGATGTTTACATAATTGGCTCCAAGTTTCGCAAGCCTGTTGAAATCTTCCTGTGTGTAAGGGGGACCTACAGGCCCTTTTCCCATAAACTCGGGGCCATCAAGCTCAGGATAACGGTGCCTCTGATATATATTTGCACCCCGAAGATAGGTTTTCCTTGCCCATAATTCCCATTTTGAGTTTATTCTCCCGTCTTCTGCACCAAAATTAAAAGAAACGAAAACACTACCTATTAATATACTCAGCAATAAAAATTTGCTCCCAATTAAAATTTTCATAATAACCCCTCCTTACAAATATTAGCATATTAACAAAGAAGTCCGTTTGTGGTAAATTTCCTCTTTTATTCTCCAGAATTTTCATTATGCAATGGTTTTTGGTAAAACTAATATGGAGGAGGAAAGATGATGATATTGCTATTTACAATTATCTTAGTAGTAGCTTTCAGCCTTTGGACGAACCATGCACATGTTGTAGCCGTGCATTCAGCAATAATTAAAACCCTGAAGAAAATACATGATAGGAGGAGTAATGAGAGTTTTTGTAACTGAGGTTTTATTTGAACCAAAGACTTACGATATAGATTTTGCCGGAATAGTGAGCAACCAGGTTTATTTGAGATGGCTTGAGGACCTCAGGTTTGAACTTATAGGAAGGCACTTTGGATGGGAAAAATTTCCTCCAAATGTAGTTCCCGTGCTTTTGAGGACGGAGATAAACTACAGAAAGGCTGTAAAGCTTTATGAAAGGATAAGTGGAAAAATGTGGATATCGGGAATTGAGGGAATAAGATGGTTCCTTGAGGCCAGATTTGTAAAGGGAAATGGGGAACTCGTTGCAGATGCTCGCCAGGGAGGAGTTTTCTTTAATATGAAAAAGGCCCGTCCTGTGAGAATTCCTTCTGAGCTTAGGAAGGCAATGGAAAAATACAGGGAAGGATGACTCTCAGTGATTTTTAAAGGAAGATTGCTTTTAATAAAGATTCTCGAACCCTGCTTTTATTTTAGGAAAATTTGATAATCTACAATTTGAGGCATAGATTAAACAGCTTCAAGCTCTAAATCAGTGTATGTCTCATTTCCTTTAATCCACGTTTTTGATGAGATAATCTTTCTGCCAGAAACTGTGAGTTTTTTTGTGCCGCCAAGCTTGGGACTGTGTATAAGATAGAGCTCATTCAGCTTTCTCTGTTTTATGAGATTGCTCATGAGGGTGGCGCCGCCTTCAACAAGGACTGAGATAATTTTCCTTTCTGCAAGGGCCTTTAGGACTTCTTCTATATTGATGCCCCCTTTTCCCCTCGAAATTTTCACAGTTTCCACCCCCTCCGCTTTTATCTTTCTGTTTGATGCTGTAAATATTATAATAGGGTCCTTTGTAGAAAATACCTTAGCATTTTTCCTTATTTTCAGCTCTGTGTCTAAGATAATCTTTGTTATCTTCTTCTCAGCAAAGGCGGGATGGCGGATATTAAGTATGGGGTCATCTTCGAGAACAGTGTTTATCCCAACCATTATTCCCATATGTGTTGCCCTCAGCCAGTGGGCAAATTTCCTTGCTTGCTCTGAGCTGATCCAGCGTTCCCTCCACACCGTTGAGCCATCCGCTGTCATTGCCATCTTTCCTGTGAGCCACGGTCTTTTCTTCCTGTGAAACCATAAGAAATGCCTGTTTATCTGTTCTGCATCCTCTTCAAGAATTCCTTTTATAACTTCTACTCCTTTTTCCTTGAGAAATGAGAACCCCTTTCCACTGACCAAAGGGTTCGGGTCCTGGATTGATGCAACTACTTTTTTTATTCCTGACTTCCATATTGCCTCACAACAGGGAGGGGTCTTTCCAAAGTGGCAGCACGGTTCAAGGTTAACATAAAGGGTGGCTCCCTTTGCTTTTTCCCCTGCTCTTTTAATTGCAACTGCTTCCCCATGGGGTTGTCCGAACTTCCTGTGATATCCATAGGATATTATCTTTCCATTCTTGACAATTACAGCACCAACCATTGGATTCGGTTCACACCAGCCCGCGCCTTTTTCTGCAAGGGAAAGTGCAACTTTCATAAAAATTTCATGCTCCAAAGAGAGCCTCCACAAAGGATGAAACATCAAAGGGAATAAGGTCATCCATTCCCTCTCCAACACCTAAATACAGAATAGGCGTTTTGATCTTCATGGCTATCGGAATTATTGCGCCTCCCTTTGCAGTTCCATCCAGCTTCGTGATGATTATCCCATCTGTTTCAAGAGCCTTGGAAAATTCCTCTGCCTGGAAAAGAGAATTCTGTCCAATTGTTCCATCAAGTATGAGGTAAACCCTGGGTTTTCTTCCTGACGATTTCTCTACCGATTTTTTTATCTTTAAAGCTTCTCTCATAAGATTTTCCTTTGTATGCAGTCTTCCTGCCGTATCTATTATTATAAAGTCGTAAGACTTTCTTGCTGCCTCAAATCCTACTGCCGCCGGGTCCTTGAACTCATCCCCTCCAAAATAGTCCACACCAACCACCTCAGCAAGTTTCTTTAATTGCTCCCTTGCTGCGGCCCTGAAAGTATCCGCTGCAACGAGTAGAACTTTGCCTTTTTCCTTCAGAATATTTGCCAGCTTTCCTCCTGTTGTTGTCTTTCCACTTCCGTTTACCCCGACAAGAAGCATTATTTCTGGGGGCTCGTGTTCAATAGATGGAAGTCCCTTTAGAATCTCCATTATTTCCTTTTTTAGCTCGAGCTTTATTCCATAGGAGGAAGCATTTTCACTGAGGTTTTTCTTGGCCTTCTCAATTATTTTCTCTGTTGTTTGAGGACCAACGTCGGAAAGGAT